>DAONFG010000018.1:0-61581 GCA_035403465.1 Spirochaetota bacterium
CGGCATTAAGCAGGCGTATGAATTTATCCCAGTCTTTTTCATCCACTATCCGCCAGTTTCCCTTACCCCTCTCTTTTTCGACCACGTCCCGTTTTTTATTGGAGAGACCGATCTTTAAAGTCAGAATCAGCCAGAGAATAAGACAGACTGTAATTGATGCAGATACGTATAGAGTCGTGATCATTGAACCTGAATCACCTGCAAGAGTCTTCTTCATTACAATAAGCATCAGCCCGTAGGTTAAACCAAACACGCCAAGACATAACAGTATGGATATAAAGAGTCCGCTCCGCCATGCACGGTCAGTAAGAATATCTTTAAGTGAAAGTTCAATTTTATGCTGTGCAGATGTTGATTCCTTGAAGTCAAGCTCCATGCGTGAAAAGACAGTGTTGGGAATAACACGTTCAACGTGTTCAGTTAATATGCTTCTGAATATGTATGTTTTCATTTTTATGCTCCGAGATGGAATCAGGAACGTAGTTTATATATAGTATACAGCTTGATACTGATTTTGTAAAGTAAATTACAGTCCGGGTTCATTGACTCTGATGTCTCATGTCTTTACCTCTCTCTTTGATGGATTCTTCAGATTTATCGGGTCTGTCTTTATTTTTTTGCAAGCTGAAATTTGAAGAATGACAGAGGAACACCCGGGATTTTTGTAATCACAAATTGTAAATCTCCGATTTTTCTGCATGGAATAATGTTTTTATCTACCATGCCTGTAAAGTGCTTGATTTTTTGCATAATCAAATTAAAAAAATTCAGTCTTGGTTTTCTTCATAATCAGTTTAGACTGAAAACTGAATGATTTCTGTTGCCGGGCAGCTGAGTCTGAATAATCTGAATATAACGAGGTAAGTCCATGTCAAATCCCGTAACCAGGTATTTTTTAAAACCCTATGATGGGATGGATTATCTGACAAGAAAAAAAGCCGGGCTTGTGATGTTATTCGCAATTGCGATTGCCATAGCGCTGAATTTAGCCACTCTTTTGTCACTTACCGTAAGTGTAGAACGGGCAAAAAATTTTTTCGAATCAGCTATCGGTGCGACAGTCACGTCAGTCATTGTGCTTATTCTTCTACGGACAGGCAAGGCGCGGATTGCCGCGCATGTGATGATCATTGCATGCTCTGTGGTTACAGTATTGGGATTTTTCAGAAAAGACCCGCTGGTTGCCTACAACACCATGGTATATTTTATGTTTGTTGTGCTTATATACGCTGCAGCTTTTTCATCAAAGTTTATAACTTCGATTGTTATGACAGCTTTTGTTGCATCCGACGTAATCTACTTCATGCTTCACCGTGCTAATCAGGATCCTGCGGTCAAGACAGTAATCAAGGTCGGCTTGATCGACAGCCTGGCCGGCCTGTTACTTGCGTATATAATAAGCCTTCTTTCTATCACAATGATGCAGAATTCCATCAGCCTTACTAATGAAGAAAAGGCAAAAAATGATGCGCAGATGAATGAAATGAAGAATCTTCATGGAATCATACTTGAGAGCGCCCGCAAGCTTTCATCCTTTGCAGAGAATCTTTTTTCAAAGACCCGGAACTTCTCGAAAAACCTCAACAACCAGGCGCAGTCAACCGATGAGATCAACATTTCAACTGCACAGACGGCAAAGAGTGTTGCAGGGACTGCCGACAATATACAGGAACAGTATTCCTCGGTGCTGACTCTCGTTGATTCAATAGTAAAGCTGTCGGCCGAGACCGATGAACTGAAAAAGGGATCTGCCGATGTACGTTCGGCATTCGGTTCGGTTGTAGACCTGGCTCGCGCGGGAGAGACAGCCGTCACTAATATCGACAGGAACTCGAAAGATCTTATCGAAAGCACTTCCAGACTTTCATCGATCATGGAGATACTGGAGGATCTTTTTGACAAGATACAGCTCCTGGCCCTTAATGCCGCGATCGAGGCTGCAAGGGCAGGGGACCAGGGCAGGGGTTTCGCTGTTGTAGCTGACGAGGTTAACAAGCTCTCGGAAAAATCGATGACGAGTCTGAAGGAGATCAACCAGCTTATCAGCTCGAACGTAACAGGAGCCGAGGAGGGGAGCCAGAATATTGAGGTCATCATCCGGCTCATCAAGCAGATATTCAACACGATTAACACCCTTGAAGTAAGTTCCAGCGAGATTTTTAAACATATAAACAACCAGGAACAGATCAAGAACGAGATAGAAGTCAAGATTGGCGACCTGAAAAAAAGGTCAATCGAGATTAAGGATGATACAGGCGAGCAGGAGAAGGTACTGAACGTAATTGCCGGGAAGATATCGGAAATAAACTCGCTTATCCAGTCCAACACATCAGTTGCGGGCGACCTTTTAGTTGCGGCAGAGGAGCTCGCGCAGGTGGCAGAGAAGCTTAACCAGCAGGCGGGAAAATCTATCTGATATGATTTAATGTTTTACTGTTGCTGTGAATGTACAGGTGAGTAATGACGGAAATAAAAAAAGAGGGGTTATCCCCTCTTTTTTTAAATCGAAAAGCTTAAATTACATCTTCGGTTTAGCTTTTGCTTTGGCTTTAGCTTTTGCTTTGGGTTTAGCTTTTGCTTTGGGTTTAGCTGCTTTTAATGCTGCTTCTTTTTTCTTTGCAGCAACCAAGTCACTTGAAAGTTTAGAAATTGATGCTGTCTCAGCCTTAACTTCCTTCTGAAGCTTTGCTACTTTCGCTTTTTTCTTTGAGAGGCTGTTCGCCAGTTGTTTAGCAGTTGCCATACATACTCCTTAAATGTTTTATTTTCAATTCAATAAACAATAACACTAAGAATATCGGTATAATGTTCAGTATGCTTGAATTTTATTTAAAAAAAATATCATCCGGTATTCGCCAGGCACACGATGTGATTAATCAGTTGCATCCTCCAGTCAGCAGCACCACCGTGTAACATTGAATCCTGCTGAAGTTTAAAAAATATAATGAAAAAGCCCCGGCAATTGACCGGGGCCTGTAGTCTACATGTTATGCGGATGATTCGTTTTATTCATAGAACCTGTCCAGCGGGGTTATATCTTCAATCATCTTAAGGATATCGCCCTCCTGGGGGAACTCCTGGAACATCTTTTTTTCCTCTTCAACTGTGCCGTTCTCGGATTCATTTACAAGTTTGCCTATCAGTGTCTCAATGTCCTTGTCGGTATTGCCGTAAATCATCAGGATATTCGGTCCTGAACCGATGCCCCAGTCGAAGCCGTCATTGCGGTATGCCATAAATGTTTCGGTTATCCCGTCGCCATCTGCATCTTCGCAATAGTAGACAACTTCATCACCTGACTTCCCGGTTGCCGATGTGAAGAATTTCTGCTTTACATCATTTGAATTATCCGGGTTCACTTCCATTGAAATCTGCTTCTTCCTGACATGAAGACCTGATTCACCGCGGTTCTTCATCAGTGTTCTGAATTTTTCAACATGCATTTTTATAAATCCGTCTCTTACGGATTTATAAAACTGACCGAAGTTGCTCGAGACAAATTCTTCGTTGATATTCCTGAGGAGGTCGCTGCGCCTGTATATAATTCTGACACAGTCAGGTTTTCCGTTGATCTTGTTGAGCCAGAAATCATTATTATCTACATACTTGTTTTCAGCATCCATGACAATTCTCTTCATCTTTACTTCATCGACCTTGTCAAAACCGTCGGCTATGAAATAGGATTTGCTGTCCTTGATAACCAGGAGTATCTCAACCGAATTATCCTGAGTCTGCACATCCGGCCTTTCAATTCTCTGGTAGACTATACGGTCTTCCTTGTAACGGGTAATTTTATCAACGTCAAGGATCAGGTATTCTTTTTCTTTTGAGATAAGTATCCCTGAACAGAGTATACTCAGAAGAAGTATTACTAAGGCATATCTAAATTTCCGCATATGTTAACCTTTGTTTAACCATTAATTAGATGATATATTATTTTATATAGTATCGGATAACCGGGAAATTAAGTTAACAAATAAAAAAGTGTCATCTTCTATGAAAATAACCCCGGCAGCGGTACCAAAATCCGGGTGAATTACACCGGCACTTAAATAATTATTGACACAAATGTTTTGCGCTATTATAGTTAGCTTTCATCTTGCTCCAGTAAAAATTTAAACCCGATTAAACAGGTAGGATAATGAAAAATATTATTTATGCTTTTATTATAATTTCCCTGATTACAGCAGCGGCCTGTGAAACAACAAAGCAGCAGGTTAAAAAGACTGAAAATACCGGCGAGCAGGTCATTAAAGACCAGCCGGCGGATATAAAATCTGATGATAAACTATCGTCAGATGTGAACGGTAAGTCCGGTTCAACCAGAGGTGTTCTGAAAGCGGGTAACTATAAATATGAAGGCGATATCAGGGACGGGAAACCCCACGGTAAAGGGAAGCTTTCAATATATGACAACAACGGCAACCTGACTTCAACTGTAGAGGGTGAATTCGAAAACGGGAAGACCAGGGGTGAAATGCAGGTCACCAATTATGACAAAAATGGTAAAGTTGCCAGCAGGTTCACAGGCACCATGAAGGACGGTTCGTATGATAAATACGACAAGGGTACACTGGTGACTTATGATTCGAAGGGAAATGTAACCAGTTCATATACGGGCGCGTTCAGGGATAACAAACCTCACGGTGCAGGTGAGCTTACCTTATACGACAGCAATGGGAAGATTGTGAGTAAATATGCCGGCAATTTTACCAATGGACAGCCCGATGGTGCAGGCGTTCTTTATGAATACGACAATGATGGAAAACTGGTAAGAAAAACCGAGGGTAATTTTTTCGAGGGACGCCCAAGCGGCAAGGTGACGATTTCAAATTATGACAGCAATGGAAAGCTTATTAGTACAATCACCGGTGAATACAGGAACGGTAAAATATACGGTACCGCAACAATAATTACATATGATGAAAACGGCAGAAAGATATCTGAATATACCGGCGAGGTTGTTGACGGCAAACCAAACGGCAAAGGTGTGCTGGTTACATATGACAAGGACGGCAAAGTTCTATCTAAATATACGGGTGATTTTAAAAACGGTCAGCCTGATGGCGAGGGGAAGCTTGTAGTATACGACAAAGACGGGAAGGTAAAGTCGGAATATACCGGGACATTTAAAAACGGGAAATTCGATGGTAAAGGTATACTTGTTGAGTACAACGCGAAAGGTAAAATGATCAGTAAGTATGAAGGTTCATTCAAAAACGGCGAAAAGGATGGAGAGGGAACATTATCGGAATATGATGAGAATGGGAAGCTCCGTTCAAAATATACAGGAGACTTTAAGGGAGGCAAACGTCATGGGCAGGGATCGCTTTTTGTTTATGACGAAAAGGGGGTACTGGTTAAAAAATACCTGGGCATGTTCACCGATGACAAGATGACGGGTGAGGGGGTCCTCTTCGTATACGACAAGGATGGAAAGCTGGTTTCGAAGTACCTGGGACAGGTTGTCGATGGGGTCCCTTCAGGAGAAGGGACATTATTCGTCTATGATAAAAACGGCAACGTTGTTTCAAAATATACAGGACAGTTTAAAGACGGGCGCATGCATGGTAATGGTACACTCTTCACTTATGATTCAAAGGGCAACCTGGTAAGCAAGGTTTACGGCAGCTGGGCAGACGGGGCTTTCCAGGAGGAGAAATCGGCATCATCGGGTGACGGGGATACCTACACCGGCGAATGGTTAAACGGGAAAAAACATGGTTTCGGCGAATATACCTGGGGCAGGAAATCCAGGTGGTTCGGCGCGAAATATATTGGCTACTTTGAGAGTGATAAGAAGTCTAACCAGGGTTCTCTTATACTTCCCTCCGGTGATAAATATGTCGGCGGTTTTAAAAATGACAGGATCCACGGCGACGGCGTATGGTACTATGTGGACGGATCAAGGTTTATAGGCCAGTTTAATGAAGGTAAATGCGAAAGCAAGGGACTGAAGATATGGGCCGATGGAACAAGGTACATCACTGCAATAGACAGCTACTACCACAGTGAAAAAAATGCTTTTATGCCCAATGCAGATAGTGTAAAATATAAAACATGCACACAGAGTGACAAAACAAAAAACGGCAAATCTTCATATACCTGGGAAGCTGAAGAGGTAATAGACAAGGTGCCGGACAAGGTGACCGAAGAGAACCCGATAGAGTGGAGCCCGGGGAACTGAAAGATTATGCCGACAATTCTGTATCTATACGGCTGGAGGTTCTTTTTTTATTCCAATGAAAGGAATGAACCGGTTCATATTCATTGCCAGAAGGGAGAGAAGGATGTCAAGTTCTGGATTATCGAAAAGAAATTCGATATAGTTGAGGATTATTCCTATAATTTATCTGATTCTGATAAACGAGTTGTCAGAAAAATAATTTTTGAGAATTTTGACTATATAGTGGATGAGTGGAAAAAATTTCACGGAGCAAAATCATGAAAAAATATCATAAAGTGGGTAAGTTGAAATTTGAAGGAAATTATCTGATTCTCAATGTAGATGACCTGGAATATAAAGTTGATATAAGAAAACAGTCAAAAAAGTTATTAGTGGCGGATGACAAAGAGAAAAATAATTATATAATTTCAGGATCGGGCTACGGAATCCACTGGCCGGATTTAGATGAGGACCTGTCAATTGACGGACTGATCGGAGTGGTGAAGAAGCATGATAAGAATAGAATTGCAGTTTAAAAGAAACAAACCTCAGTTGTTTGCCACAACCACTGCCCGTACCGGAGCCTGGTAACCCTCAACAGTCTTTCTGTTATCGCATTTGTCAAGGAAGTCCGCAAGGGACTCGGTGTTTACCCACGGGGTCCTTCTCTGTTCATCACCTGTGGTGGGCGTTACATCAACGCAGCGCGCATGGGCAAATCCCGCAGCCCTGAGCCACGAGAGCAGCACCGCAACCGTAGGTATAAAGTATACATTCTGCATCATGGCGTATCGGTCAACCGGTGTCAATGTAAAGTGGCTCTCCCCTTCAAGAATCATTGTTTCCAGTACAAGTTCACCTTTTCCCGAAAGCATGCTCTTTACCTGCTTAAGAAAGTCTATGGGGGACCTTCTGTGGTACAGTATTCCCATGCAGAATATGGTGTTGAACTTTTTTCCTGACGCAGGGAGTTCCTCAAGGCGCAGGGGAAGCGTGTGAATATTTTCTGTCCCGGCAAAGGCGTTCAGCAGGTTGAACTGGCAGTAGAAGTTTATGTAAGGTTCGACCCCGATTGCCGCAGCGGGTCTGTGCGGTATCATGCGGAACATGTAGTATCCTGAACTTGATCCTATATCCAGTACGTGCCGGTTCTCGAGCGGTGTAATGTGCGGTATGACCCGGTCCCACTTCAGGTTTGATCTCCACTCCGCGTCTATATCTATGCCGAATAGGGTGAATGGCCCCTTGCGCCAGGGCCACATCTCCATGAGCGCAGTGCGGAGAGAACTCAGGGTATCGCTGTCAAGTTCATTATTCCTGCCGATGACCACTGAGTCGCCGGTGAAATCGGTGTATGCGGCCTTCAGGTTCATGAATGGCGTTGCGGCCTCTGCGAGTTTTATCCCCTTGGAATCGGTGCGGGTTATGTAGTCGTGCTTTTCACGGCTGATACGGAGTATTTCAAGAGCCTCTTCCCGTTTGTAGCCGTAACTCATCCATCGTTCAACCGATTCTATCATGAATCCTTCCTGCATACGAACGAAGTGAAATGGAACCACTTGTTGTATATCTCTATCGCGGTGAATCCTGCACCGCGCATCCTCTCCATGTGAGTTTCCACTGTTTCGGGAACAAGGACGTTCTCGAGCGCTTCGCGCTTCCTGTTAATCTCGAACAGGGAATACCCGTTCTCCTCTTTGAACCTGTAGTAGAACTCCTGCTGCAGTTCGGAAAACTGCGGGTCACTGTTTACTGTTTTTTCAGTAAGGAGAAATATTCCGCCCGGCAGAAGTGCGTTGTATATTTTACTGACCAGCGTGCTCCTGTCAGCCGCGGGTATGAACTGCAGGGTCAGGTTGGCCACGATCACCGAGGCATCCGCCATGTTTATTCCGCGGATATCCGACAGCACCGGGTTTATGCCGCTGTGTGAATCGAAACCTGAAATTCTTTTTTTAAAGAGGTCAACCATGGGCGCGGAATTGTCCACCGCGGTCATTTTAAACGGTCTGCCGTTCATCTGCTGGATTAGTGTCAGTGCGAAGTTACCGTTGGAGCAGCCAAGGTCATATATTTGCGTACCGGCCTGGTAGAACTTTGCCGCGAGCCCTGCCTGCTGTGTTAATACCTCCCTGTAGTGCGGGACCGACCTTGAGATCATGTCATCGAAGACGCTGGCCACGGTTTCGTTGAATTCGAACGGTGTAACATCGGCAGCGTCCGCGTATATCCTGTCTTTTTTATCCATGATTTTTACCATCGCGTGTTATGATGTCGTTGATTATTATACCTGCCAGTGTGAGCCCGAATATTCCGGGCATAAACGATATGCTCCCCTGTGTGCGCCTGCCGTTTCCTGTTTCAGGTTCTTCGACCCTGTTAAGGTTTTCAGTTGAATAGACGCAACGTACACCACGTTCTATCCCCAGGTCTTTAAGATTTCTTCGTATAACGCGCGCAAGGGGGCAGTGTGATGTTTTCGATATGTCGGCGGTTTTCACCTGTGACGGGTCAAGCCTGCTCCCGGCGCCCATTGATGACACAAAAGGTATGGCGCGCCTGTGGAGTTCTGCAATTAGTGCGGTCTTTGCAGCAATCTCGTCAATGGCATCAATCGCGTAGAAGTTATTTGCCCCATCCGGTATTATCGACGGGATGTTTTCAGGTGTAAGGTGTTCAGTAATTTTTATAATTTCAAGTTCAGGGTTGATCTGCATGTATCTTTCATCTGCCACATCTGTCTTGAGCCGTCCCATACAGGGCTGCAATGCAAGTAACTGCCTGTTTATGTTTGACGGTGTAAATACGTCAAAGTCGTCGATTAAAAGTCTGCCGACACCCGCCCGCACAATTGCCTCTGCAGCATACCCTCCGACCCCGCCCAGTCCGAACACTGCGACCGTGGACTCTTTGAGTCTAAGAAGTCTTTCGTCACCAATGAGTATCCTGCTGCGCGAGAGGTCCATCATAAATTTAAACCGAATATTCGTGATGCGTTGAGCGTTGTGCTTTCGGCGATTTTTTCTTCGCTTATGCCGAGTATCTCCGAGGCCGCGGCAAGGAACAGCAGTATGTTGTGCGGCATGTTCGGCTTTTCTGTTCCGGCAGGCGGGATGTCCGGGCTGTCAGTCTCAAGCATGAAATGTTCGGGATAGATTTTTTTCAGAACATCGCTTCTTTTTTTACTGTTGCGGTAGGTCAGCGTTCCGCCCATTGAAAATGAAAGTCCCTTCTGTATGAGCGCTTCGGCGATTTCGACGCTCCCCGAGAATGCATGCACTATGCCGCCGCGCTTCGGAACGCCGATACTGTTTATGCACTCGACCAGCTCATTGAACGCGCCGCGGCAGTGGATGATTACGGGAAGGTTGCAGTCCACTGCGAACCGGAGCTGTTTTGCAAATACCCTGTACTGCAGGTCGAACGGGGGAGAAGTTATCTTTTTATCAAGACCGATCTCACCCACTGCGATCATTCCCTTTTTTGTTTCGGAATGCAGGAGCTCCATCACTGACAGGTCCTTTTCGGTTACATACCACGGGTGGACTCCCGCACTGTATTCAACCTGTTCAAAACGCTTTGACAGGGAGCGTGATATGTTCCACTCGTCTGATGTTACCGATGATGTTATGAGTTTGGCAATGCCTGCAGCGGCAGCCTGTTCAATCACCGCCTCGATGTTCTGCAGGAGTTCGGGGCTCTCAAGATGGCAGTGGCAGTCAACGAGTTTCATTATTTATTCCCCGATAATCTTGACAAGGACCCTCTTGGGTCTGAGCCCGTCAAACTCGCCGTAGAAGATCTGCTCCCATGGACCGAAGTCAAGCCTCCCCGCGGTGACCGCCACCACAACCTCGCGTCCCATGACGCTGCGTTTGATATGCGCATCGCCGTTGTCCTCGCCGGTATTATTATGCCTGTACGCGCTTACGGGATCATGCGGAGCCAGCTTTTCAAGAAAATCGTCAAAGTCCTGCATGAGGCCCCGTTCGTTGTCATTGATAAACACGCTTGCAGTGATATGCATTGCATTCACCAGGCAGAGCCCCTCTTTTATTCCGCTCTTCACAAGCTCCTCCTCAACGCGGCCGGTTATGTTTATGTATTCCCTGCGGGCTTTAGTGTTGAATGTAAAGTAGGTCGTGTGTGATTTCATTTTCTGCTCCGGAATATTTCTAACTTCAGAATTGCATACGAATTATAAAGTTTGATATAACCTCCTTTACTAAAGGCCGGCTCCTGCGCATCCATGCGCCCGCCACCACTAGTACCTCCTTGTATGTCGGAGGTGGCCGACATACAAGGAGGATTTTTTAATGGAACTGAAAGTTTATCAGTTAGTCTTCTGTAACATAAATTCAAAAATCCCCTGTCGCTATCGCGACATCCCCTTTATTAAAGGGGATGATTCTGTTCTATTTCTCTTTCAGTGCCATGGCTATTACGGTTACAGGGTGAAGCACCTTGTAGTTTGTATTCATCTCGATCTGCATTTTGCATGTTTCGCAGTCAGTTATAACAAATTCCGGGTCTGCACTGTGAATCATGTCGAAGAGCCTGCTCCCTACGGCCTGTGATATTTCATAGTTTTCGTTTTTGAATCCGTAAGTCCCTGCAATGCCGCAGCACTCGGAGTTCAGGACAACAAGGTCAAGCCCGGGAATCATTTTAAGGACATTAAGAGTGTGCATTACTCCGCCCATCCTTTCCAGGTGGCACGGGGAATGGTATGCAGCCCTGATGCCCAGGCGCTTCATTTTCGGCATGTTCCCGGAAAGGAACTCCTCACTGATAAAACGTGTCGCGTAGTCTGTTCTTTCGATAATCTTCGAGTTGTCAAGTTCAAGAAAGCTTGAATATTCGTACTTCAGCGCGAATGCGCAGCTTGAAGATGTGGCTACTATACGTTTTCCCTCTTCCGCGGACTGGAGCGAATTAATATTGTAGGCGGCGTTTTTTTTGGCCTTCTCAAGGTAGCCGTTTGCAATTAAAGGAACGCCGCAGCATTTCTCTTTCATTATTTCAACGCCGTAATTCATGGCGTTCATTACTTTGACAAAGTCTTTGCCCAGGGCATGGTTGTTGTAGTTAACAAAACATCCATGGAAATAGACCACGCGTTTTTCATAGTCTTTCTGTGTCGGGGCGATCTCCTTCCTGAACACGTTTTCAAAAGCTGAACTTTCATATGACGGGAATGTACGCCTGTAAGGTATGCGCAGCAGCAGGTACATTAAGACGCGTACCGCCCTGAGTTTAAGGACAAAGTTTGTTATGAAACTCATGCGTGTGGCAATGCTCCCTACAAAGTCCGTGCGGCTCATGAACCAGTCGCGCGGCCTGAACCAGTTTATCTTCAGGTAGTTCCACTTGGCGTTCTGTATGATCTCGGCAATTTTTACATCTGACGGGCATGCAATCTCGCATCGTTTGCAGTTTGTGCAGTACTTGAGCGATGCGTCGACCAGTTCGGGGTTTTTGATCCTGAGGCGTTCGGAATCGGGCCCTGACTGCTTGGGTCCGGGGAATAGGTGAGTGGCCTGGGACACGGGGCAGTATATGGTGCAAACAGTGCACTTGATGCAATGGTCAAAGCTTATATTTTCAAGTTTAATCATTTTTTCAGTTCCCCGGTTATTTTTTCGGCGCATGCAAATCCCGATGAAATGGCGACCCCGCCTCCGCATCCTTCGCGTACAGGGTCGTAGCCTGAAAGTACTGCGCCTGCGCAGAAAACATTTTCTACGGTTCTGCCCCTGTCATTCACCGGGTTGAAATTTTTGTCAGTCTCAACTCCGTATGAAAGGAATGGATGGCTCTTAGCATCGAAGAAGAACCAGCTGTACCATTTACTCCTTTTGCCGTCCGCATTGACCTTGAAGTTGAATACAGGCTCCATTATTTTCTGCGAGTCAGATGTCAGTCCGCCGCTGAAAAAGCTTCCAGTTGCAAGTACATAGAACTTCGCGCTCACGGGTTCCCTGCCCGTATTCCTGGTGTTTATGTATTCAAGCATGCCTGAGTCCGAAGGCCCTGACTCCGCGCGTTCGCCTGCAATGAATTCTCCGCCGTGGCCTATGAAGGAATCCTTTAGCGCATGGTCTATGCGCAGGCCGAGTATTGAGGGGGGGAGCGTGGGTATCTCGTAAATGAATTTACCCGTCATCTCCTCGAGGCGTTTGCGTATGGCCCGGTAATTGTTTATTCCGAGGAAGGCCGGGAGCGAAACAGTTGTGGCGTCGCCGGCTGCCCTGCGTATCTCCTCGGCTATACGGGGAAGGTATTTTTCAGTCTCGAAGATTCTTGCAAGGTCTGTTGACCTGAATTCGTTCAGGTTCTTCTGCGTGTTCATGTACCAGGGGAGCGATACCTCTCCCAGCACGATCTCCCTGTCTGCGAAGATGCGGTTTTTCTTTAAATATGCCGCTGTCTGTTCCGGGTAGTAGTCGCGGAATCCCTTGAAGTTCATTACCGCGATCTTTTCCCTTGAATTTACAACTTCAAGTCCCCGGGGGCTGAAGACGCTCTCCTGCGAAAGGTACGCGGGCTTAAGCATGCCGAGTCCTGTTATGTGGAAGTGGTTCATGTCCGCGTTATGGTTCAGGGTAAGACCGGCACTGGATGTTTTATCAATGAAGAAGTCCATGGACTTCTTTATCACAGGCAGCCCGGCCTTTGCGTAGGGATGGTCCATGCGCGTCCTGCATATTTTTTTCACCTGGTCAAAGGGTTTTTTCACAACCTCGCCATCTTCATCATAACCCGCAAGGTCTATGGATCCAGAGGAGAAATGGAGCGAGTTCATGCCGCCTGAAATTATGGCAGTACGGAGTCCTTTTTCGGCACACCTTATCCCGCAGGTAAGACCGGCGAGCCCGCCGCCTATGATCAAAACATCATATTTCACTTGTTGTCTGTCCTTTTCTTTTTAGTTTTAACCGGCCTTGCGATTCCAAAGAGCCCCTGGTATATCCAGTAGGTGAATTCCGACTCCCTGAGCCCGTCGCCCCAGAGTACCGGCCGTACACCCTTCCAGCGCTCTTCCAGGAAGTCGTGAAGGAGTTCGACCGATTCCTCGGGCGAAGCACCGCCGTACTCCTGCAGAAGGCCGGACCCCCTGTACGCGCAGAGTTCACCCTGGCAGGGACCCATGCCTATGCGTGTGCGCCTGCGCAGGTCAACAAGGTCCTTTACGTTCAGGTTTTTTATGGCGTACTCAATTTCGCCCTCTGTTACCATTTCGCATTCACAGATGAGCCTGTAGTTGCGTTTCTCTTTGGTCATTATACTCTGCAGGCGCTGGCCGTGCCTGTAGAATGTCGAGCCCACTACAGAGTCCGGTATGCCGCTGAATTCCTTAATACGTTTTTTGCGGCTGATCCCCTTTTCCGATCCCGGGAGAGGTACCTTGTGGGTTGTGCATTTCCTGTTAACGCCGATTTTTCTGCATGCCAGGTCCGTCGCCTTTTCGGCCATGAGCCTGTAGGTCATGAGCTTGCCGCCGGCGATAGTGATAAGACCGTCAAGACCGTCGCGTTCACTATGGTCAATAAGCGCAATCCCGCGGCTTATGTTCCGGCCGGTGCTCTCTCCGGAAACCGCGATGAGCGGACGTACCCCGCAGTATGCACGCAGCGCCCTTGTCTTTGATACATTGGGTATGAGCTTCTCGCCGTCGGAGAGGAGCACCTCTATCTCTTCGTCGGTTACGTTGTTGTCATGAATTTTATCGTACGGCACCTCCAGTGAGGTTGTGCCTATGAGTGAGACTGTGTCGCCCGGAACAATGATGTCTCCATCCGCAGGCGGCCTGCACCTGTTCACAACGACGCTGTTGATCCTGTAGTCTATTATCAGCATTGAGCCCTTTGACGGGAACATCGTCAGTTCAATGCCGGCAAGCGCACATATCTCCTGTCCCCAGACCCCTGAAGCGTTGATCACAAGCTGCCCGTATATGTCAAGCTGTTCGCCCTTGCTGTCGATGCAGCGTACACCTTCGACTTTTGTGCCTGAACGCAGGATTTCGGTAACGCGCGTATGTGTAAGTATGATCGCGCCGCGTTCAGAGGCGTCGAGTGCGTTCGCCGATGTCAGCCTGAATGGATCTATTGTGCCGTCAGGTACATGGAGCGCTGAAAGTATGGCCGGGTTCAGGTTCGGTTCGATCTGCAGGGCCCTGCGCACAGGGATTTCCTTTGCCTGTATCCCCGCGAACCTGCACCCCTCGATGAGGTCCCTGTGGTACATGGGATCGTCTTCGGGCAGTGTAACGAAGAGCCCGCCAGTATCCTCAACGCAGTGGAGTGCTATTTTTTTAAGTATCCGGTTTTCCCTGATGCATTCACGTGCTGATTCAAGGTCCTTGACAGCGTAGCGCGCGCCGGAGTGGAGCAGGCCGTGGTTCCTTCCGGTGGTTCCGGATGCGAGGTCGTTTTTTTCGATCAGAACACAGCGGAGGTTGCGCATTGAAACGTCCCGGGTAATACCAGCACCCGTTGCACCGCCGCCGATTACAATTATGTCAGTTTCGATTCTCCTCATTGAAATGCAGCACCCCGTTTATTTGCAGAAGTCTTTCAGTGAAGGTTACTGAAGAACTTAAACTCTATAAATTAAACGGTAAGTGTCAAATTAATTTCATGACAGCGGAAATTAAAATGGAGCAGTGCGGCGAGGTTCACGGGTATCTGTCTGATATTAAAAATATCACTCTTTCCGGATTGCCGGGAGAATTACTGATTTCATTAAAGACAACTCAATGCCGGCATTCTCCAGCCCCCTGTCCCCCGGATGGGGCACGTGTCCGGAATTATTCAAATGATAAATATTCTTTAAACCATTTCTAAACAGGTTCCCTGGTATTTAAAACATTTATTGGCAACCCGGTAATATAAAAAATCATTTATTTATTCTTGTTCCTTGAATCACTAATTGTTTCCATTTACGTGCCCCCTTTGGGGGACAGGGAGAAATCAGCTATGTTGCTGGTTTCCCCAACAATCCGGAAAGAGCCGAATTTTCAAATTTTCTGCGGTTTGTGAAGGACGACTATAGGACGATTATAAGACGACTATAGGACGACTATAAGACGACTATAAGACGACTATAAGATGCAGGAGATTTTTAAGGGGTTGCACGCCTTACCCGCTTTTTAAATATAATATCCGTTCAGTAAGGAAAACCTTTCTGCAAAGCAGTGTTGTATGAAACGGGCTTCTGCAATTTACAATCAAATACCTTCCCGAACAGATGATACTCCTCACTTCCCGTGTCCTCTTCAATCTAACTGACAGGTTTTAATTTTCCTTGACTTTTCGTTATTCCTTTCATCAGGTTTACACTAATAACTCATTAAGTATCTGCCCGGAAATAATTTTTAACCCGAAGGTGTACAATGAAACGCTTACATGTATTAAGGGTCCTTCCTGCTGTTATGCTCGTTCTGTTTTCTGTTGGTATAATACAGGCCGATACAACAGCTGAAAATTTCGCTGTTTACAATATTCAAGGTGAACGCTTTATATTTTATAAGATGCTTGACTCCATGCCTGCCGATTCAACACTGCTTGTCAATTTCACCTCTGTAAACTGCATTCCATGTAGAAAGGAACTCCCCGAACTTAAAAGTATTTCCGTATCGTCCGGCGGCAGCATATCGCTCATGTGCATATACGCCGAGACTGCAGATGTAGCAGGTCTCAGTGCCGAATCCCTTGGCGTGGCTGAAAACGCCTACATTGATCCCTTCGGCAATATACAGAAATTATATAATGTAAGGAAATATCCCGTGACATTTATTATAGATAAGCAGTACAAAATACTCGGCAGGTTCGAAGGTTACAATGAATCAAATATCAAAAAGATAAAACAGCTCTGCGGTGTAAAATAGGAGATTATATAATGACAGGTAAAAAAAACGTTACCATACTAAAAATTTATAACGCAACTACCCTGCCCCTGCGGAACATAACTTTAATTCTTATCGCGGGATTAATTCTTTTTAGTTCTGCTGCGGTAATGGCCGGAAAAGATGAAAATGCCCCGCAGAAGCAGAAAAAAATGTATATTAAAAACCTTGCAGGCGAGGGTGTAAAGAAGCAGCTCCTTGAACGTATAAGGGGAAAGATGCTCAGTACTATCATGGACATAAGCGGCGATGAGTACAACATACTTGATGACGATACTGTAATAGCAATGTATGACCAGGCTAAAAAGATCATGGTATCGGGCTGCGACGATGAAAGCTGCATTAGCCAGATAGCGGAAGGGATCAATGCCGACGTGATTATACACGGCGAGGTGAGTATTGACGGCGGGAATATCACCATATCCGTACAGCGCGTGGACAGGAACCGTAAGACCCTTGAAATGGGCATTACATCGAGGGTTAGCCAGACTTTTAAGGAAAGCCAGACAGACTGGTTTGCAGAGGAAGCCGCTAAATAGCTGATAAATCCGAAATACAAAATTGATATTTCAAAGGCTCCAACTGATTTTAATTCCAGTGTGGATATAAAGACTATAAAAATATCCGGCTCCGAGAAATTTAACATTCAGGTCCTGCAGTTTGAATCAGATGATACTACTGTTCAGAGCATAATCGAGATCGCAAAGAAGCACCTGAAAGAGGGGGATACATCTTTCGCTGAAAAGGAATATGAGGATGCCATAGAGAAGTACACCCTTGTAGTGAAAAAGCTTGATACAAAGCTGACCGATGAAAACAGGGAAAAGATAAAAAATTTCAGGGATGAGGTTGTTAAACGGGGCGATACCGCCTATGCCATGATGTACAAGCCGGAGATGGAGAACATCGACGCAAAGTTTAAATCCGAAAGCGAGGCCGATGAGTCATCCTTAAATAAAATAATAGGCAAATATAATGACCTTAAAGAGGAGATGAAGAAGGAGATACCGCCGGAGTTTTACGGAGAAAATGTGAAGAAGCTTGAATCTGCAATATACGGCACTGTCGATTCATGCTATGTTGCAATATGCGGCCTGCACGAAAAGCTGGGTGATTCCGCCTGTGGAGATTACAGCTTTGATAAGGGTTATGCCGAGTACAGAAAAGCACTTGAGGCAGCCGGTAAAATAAAAAGCGAAGCAAAGGGTTCAATCGAGGCCAGGTACAATACCAAACTTGAGGCTACGCAGAAGACAGGCCAAAACTATCTTGTATTCAAGGTGAAGTCATATACAGACAGGGCGCAGATATATAACTTTGACGATAAGACCTCTGATGCTAAAAGTATGCTCAAAGAAGCCCGTAAATACATGACTGGCGGCATGATGAAATTTGTCACATTAGCGGCAGTTAAAAAATATAATGCAATGGCAAAGGTCCTTGAAGTTGACCGGATTAACAGCGATACTGAGCCGGAACTATATGCGAAAATACAGGAAGAAATAAAGAATGAAAAAGAAGCCGAACAGCAAAGGCTGCAGGCAGAGGAGCAGAAGAAACAGCAGCAGTATATTGCTGATTTAAAGAAAAAAGGGGATTATAAGACAGGTAAAACAGCTACATTTGGCCATATGGAATTTGTGCTGGTGACAGATGGCACATTTACAATGGGTAGTCCCGAAAGCGAGGCAGAAAGGGGAACTGATGAAAAGCAGCATACTGTAACTGTTTCTCCTTTCTGGATAGGTAAATACGAGGTAACTCAGAAGCAGTATGAGGATGTAATGGGTACGAACCCTTCCAGTTTTAAAGGGGATAATCTTCCTGTAGAAGATGTGAGCTGGTATGATGTTGTGGAGTACTGTAATAAAATGAGCGAAAAGTATGGTTTAAAACTTTATTACAATGTAGATAAAAACCGGAAAGATCCCGGCAATACAAATAAAAATGATAATATAAAATGGACAGTAACAATTGCAGGTGGCAACGGATTCAGGCTCCCCACAGAGGCTGAATGGGAATACGCCTGCAGGGCAGGAACAACAACTGCATTTTGTTACGGCTATAAACTTGACAGTTCCATGGCAAATTTTGACGGTAATTGCCCTTATAATAGCGGTAAGGGAACATACAGGGAAAAAACAACGGTAGTAGGCAGTTTTAAGCCCAATGCCTGGGGTCTGTACGACATGCATGGCGATGTATGGGAGTGGTGCTGGGACTGGTATGATAGTGATTACTATAGCAAAAGTCCTGCAAAAGACCCGGAAGGCGCTGATGGCGGCGAGTATCGCGTTTTGCGCGGCGGCTCCTGGTTCAATAACGGTTACAGTCTGCGGTCCGCCTTTCGCAACTACGGGGCGATTATCCGTTACTACGTCGTCGGTTTTCGCGTTGCCCGCTCCGTTTATTAACGGGTCTGCTGGGCTGCTGGCCAACCGGATTACTGGAATTTTCTTTTTGGTTCTTTTTCTTTTTAAAGAAAAAGAACCTTATACAGGTAAACTATGTCAGAATTAAAATTATATCAGAAATCTTATGATTTTATGCTCTGGCTGTTTAATAAAACAGACGGCTTTCCAAAGTCAAAACGGTTTTCAGTGGGGCAGCGTATTGAAAATACAATGCTCGAATTTGTGATTATGCTCAATAATCTGCAATACTCAAAACCGAACAGACGTGAACTTTATATGCTTTCGGTAAAATTTGACGAAGTGAAACTGCTTGTTAAAATAAGTTACGATGCGAAACTCATTGCGAAAAACAGCTTTGCGTATGCTGTTGAACGCTGTGACGAAATTGGCTCAATGCTCGGCGGGTATATCAAATCCGCCGGTTGAGAGGAATACCGGTAAAAAATGGAACGTTTTGCGCGGCGGCTCCTGGAACAATAACGGTAACAATCTGCGGTCCGCCAATCGCAACAAAAACAGGGCGAATAACCGTAACAACAACAACGGTTTTCGCATTGCCCGCTCCGTTTTCTATAATACCTTCCGGAGATGCCATGCGCTCACGGGTTCATGGACGCGAGTTGGTACATGAACCCGTATACCTTTCTTCGCATTATGCGAAGATAAATATATTTACCCTGCCGTACCCTGGTAGGGAAACCGGACGGGATGGGCAGGGTCTTTTTATAGAATGAAACGCTACGGCAGCCTTTTTGACGCGATAATCTCCACGGAAAACCTCATAGATGCCGCGTACAGAGCCTCAAGAAACAAGCGGCACAGGCCTGATATTATCAGTTTTAACAGGAACCTCATTGATAACATCGCCGCGATACGACATGAACTTGTATCAGGGCAATACCAGCCCGGTGAATACAGGGAATTTTACATTTACGATAAAAAGCTCCGCAAAATAAGTGCTGCCCCGTTCAGGGACAGGGTGGTTCACCACGCCATATGCAATATTATCATGCCATTGTTTGAAAAAACTTTTGTTGATACAAGCTTTGCCAACCGTGCGGGCAAAGATACGCATAGAGCGGTACTGCTGTGTCAGAGCTATCTTAAACAGAATAAATACTATGTAAAATTCGATATTCAGAAGTATTTCCCTTCAATCGATCATTTAATTCTTAAAGAGCTTATTCGCAAAAAAATCAAGTGCAATAAAACCCTTACCCTTATTGATCTCATTATTGACAATTCAAACGAACAGGATTGCCCCTTTTTTTACTTTGAGGGCGATGATCTGTTCGATCCTGTTAAAAGGAAAAAAGGGCTCCCCATAGGCAATCTAACCTCACAATATTTTGCCAATATTTACCTTACGCCGCTTGATCACTATATTTTACAAAAACTGAAAATCAGGAATTACATGCGTTACGTTGATGATTTTGTAATATTCGGAGATGATAAAAACCAGCTTAACCGGTATATACATGAGATAGAAATTTTCTGTGAACAATACCGCATGAAAATACACCTCAATAAAGCCTGTATACGTACTACTCGTGATGGCATATCCTTCCTTGGATACAGGACATTCCCGTATTATATAAGACTTAAAAAAGAGACTCTCATCAGGGCAGGCAGAAGATATAAAAAAAATTTTACAATGTTCCAAAAGAAGCTTATGAGCAGTAAAGCTTTTAATAATTCCTGTCAGGCATGGAGGGGGCATGTGTTGATTGTGACCGGAGGGGAGCTTCTTTCTGAGCGATATTTTCGAGTGTCAAACTCCCTGATATGCCCAAATAATCACAGAATTCCATAAACAAAAAATTGACATTTTGGATCGGGTTTCCGATTGTGTAATAGCAAGGTATACCTGAAATGATCCTGGAAAAAATCAACAGCCCCGCGGACCTGAAAAAACTTTCAGTTGAAGAGATGACCCTTCTGTCGGAGGAGGTGCGCGGTTACATGCTCGATGTTATCTCCGTGAACGGCGGACACCTTGCATCCTCCCTGGGCGTGGTCGAACTGACCCTGGCCCTTCACCATGTGTTCAACACCCCGGTTGACAAGATAATCTGGGACGTTGGTCACCAGGCCTATGCGCACAAGATAGTAACCGGCAGGCGCGAGGATTTCCGCGCAATCCGCAGAAAAGGGGGGATCAGCGGGTTCCCCAAACGCAGCGAATCCCCCTATGACCCATACGACGTGGGACACAGCAGCACAAGCATTTCCCTTGCGGTTGGCGAGGCCGTGGGACGTGACCTGGCCGGGAAAAACTATAAGGTCGTGGCGGTTATCGGTGACGGGTCGCTCACCGGGGGAATGGCATTCGAGGCGCTTAACCACATTGGACACATAGGCAACGATGTAATCATAATTCTTAACGACAACGAACACTCAATATCCCAGAACGTGGGAGCCATATCAACATACCTTACAGAGATGATTTCCGGAAGTTTTTACAACAGGTTCAGGAAGAAGTCGATGGAGGTTGTGCAGTCGATACCGGTTGTAGGTGATTTTATCTACCGTTTTATATACAGGATTATAAGCACAACAAAAGGATTCCTGATACCAGGGCAGTTATTCGAAAACCTGGGTATCAGGTACTTTGGTCCTGTTGACGGCCACAACATCGCTAAGCTGGTCGACATACTCGACAGGGTAAAGAGGATTAATTCCGGCCCCAAGATTGTCCATGTGCTGACAAAAAAGGGGAAGGGTTTCCAGCCGGCTGAATTCGACCCATGCACATTTCACGGTACAGGCCCGTTTGAAAGATGTACCGGCGAGAGGTCGCTTAAAGCCTCGGGCGAGAACTACTCCTCTGTGGCAGGGCGGACCCTTGCCGCGATCGCTAAAAAAGACAGGTCAGTTGTAGCAGTGACTGCCGCGATGAAAGAGGGGACAGGCCTTGCCGAATTTGAGAAGGTCGCTCCAAAACGGATTTTTGATGTGGGAATCGCCGAACAGCACGCAGTAACCTTTTCGGCGGCACTTGCATCCACAGGCGCCCGGCCTTTTATCGCAATATACTCCACGTTTATGCAGCGCGCGCTTGACCAGGTGATACATGACACCGCGCTTATGAACCTGCCTGTACGTTTCCTGATTGACCGAGCAGGCATAGTGGGCGAGGACGGCGAGACCCATCACGGGCTCTTTGATATATCCATGATACGCAATATCCCGAACTTCCAGTTCTTCGCGCCCTCAAACGGCGCCGAGCTGCGCGACATGATATACTACGCGTGGAAGCATGACAGCGGCCCCGTGGCCATACGCTACCCCAGGGGTACTGCAGCGAGTGAACGGCTTGATGTTTCGGCGCACGGGGAGTTTGTTCCGGGAAAGATCAAAGTGCTCTCAAGGGGAACTGACCTGGCAATACTGGCGGCAGGGGACATGGTGCAGAATGCTTCTGAACTTGCGGCTCTTCTAAAACAACATAATATAAGTTCTACAGTGGTGAATGTTCTTTCGATCAAGCCCCTTGATGTGAAGGGGATAGAGAGAGTCATAAACGGATGCAGAAAGTTTATCACTATTGAGAACGCATTCGTAAGCGGCGGGCTTGGCGAGTACATATACTCCCATATTGATCCTGCACTATGTGTTAAAAAAATAGTGCTGGCCGGGTTCCCTGACTGTTTCATCACGCACGGTACATCATCCGAGCTGTTCGATGATTACGGCCTGAATGCGGAAAAACTTGCCGGGATTATTCTGCCGTATTTTTCAAAGGCGAAGAAAGCGGTTAAAACAAAGAAGCGGTTGACTGAAAAGTAAACGTCATTGCGAGGCGACCAGAGGTCGACGTGGTGATCTTTTTTTCCCGGGTTCCTGGAAGAATTAAAGATTTCATTAAAGATAGTTCTATGTCTGTATTTTCCCGCCCCCTTAATCGACAGACAAGGGGGAAGGGGGGTCAAAAAGTAGAAGTGAGCCTTTGACTGAAGAGTGACCCGCTTAAGGTCAGGCATCCATATCCACTACCCTCTGGAGTTCTTTCGCTTTGTTATTTATCAGCTGGATGAAGGTCATTATCTTCTCATTTGCCCCGGCTATCTCCTGCGCCATTTCTGAAAGCCTTTCAACTGTTTTCATGGTTTCAGCCATTGAAGTTTTCTGTTCAGTGGTGGAGTTTACAATCTCGCCGGACATCTTTTCGATTATATCGCTCTGCTTGATGACCATCTCCAGCGCGGTGTTCTGGCTTACCATGATTTTCCTGACTGCCTCAATGTTGCTTTGAATGGTGCCGATCATATTGAACACTATGTCTGTGGATGCCCTGGTGTTGCCCATGATGCTGGCACCCTCTTCGATATCGCTTATGATCTTTGAGACCTGGTTACCGATCTGTTTGGAGTTGTCGCTTGTTGCCTGCGCCAGTTTCCCGATTTCGTCGGCTACAACGGCGAATCCCCGTCCTGCATCCCCTGCGCGGGCTGCCTCGATCGCGGCGTTAAGTGAAAGGAGGTTTATGCGGTCTGATATGTCATCGATCATCGATACAAACTGGACAATCTCCCGCCCGCCGGTATTTATGACGCCCATCTTTTCGGTCATCATCTGGATATTGTTCTCAGTCTCGCGTGTTGATTCCAGTATGCTGCCGATGTTCTTCTGCACCTGCACGCTCTCTTTTATCATGCTCTGCTGTGCGTCGGATAGGGTTCCGACCAGCTCCTTGGATTTACGGCCCTCCTCTTTCTGGTTCAGGTTTGAATCATAGATGTTGTCGGTGGCTGCGACAAGCTCTTCAAATGTTGCCGACATTTCGCTGCTCGATGATGCCTGCTCCATCGAAACCTTGTTGAACATTCCGGCTATTCCATTCAGCTCATCGCCAATCTTCAGGAATTCCTCTGTAAGAGAATTGGCCGTGTATACAATTCCTTCAAGGGTTTCAGCCCTCTCCCTTATGTACTCCTCGTCTTTTTTCTGTTTTTCAAGAAGCTTCTTCAGCTTGAACTGCATGTTGTTGATTTTATCCGCAAGTCCGAGAGAGAGCAGTACGACAACAAGTGATGAGCCGATCTGAAGGCTCCATTGTGTGGCGAACATGAGCGGGAGTATATCGAATGTTTTCAGCACAAAAAGAACTATTCCCAGGATGAGGCCTGAAAATCCCAGGACGTGAAACCGTGCAGGCCTGGAGCCTTTGATCATCGCATAGATAATACCTATGTACCAGGTAACGGCACCTATAGCGATAAAAGCTGTGGCGATTTTTATTGCAATCGTATATTTGATCAGAAGGCTCAGTATTGATATAACCAGTGCAGGCAGAACTACGAGCAGCAGCATGACCCTGAAGAGTCCGGGAAAAGCTGTTCTTGCTTCAAGAGCGCTAATTATGAAAAGACCGACAAAAAACAGCGAGGAGCAGATGAAGAATGGAAGGGAATTATTTGCCCACCAGATAGAATTGGGCCACAGGTACTGGAACGCGTGGCCGTTGAGAGTCATCTGCATAAGTATATATGATACAATGAATAATACATATAGTACATAATCCTTGTCCCTTGTCGAAAGGAAGATTAGAAAATTATAGATAGCCATTACGATCATCAGGCCGTAGTAGATCCATAGTATGGGCTGTTCTGTGTTGAGCTTTTTAAAAAAGGCTTTCTGCGACATCATAACCGGAACAAAGTTTATGGCGCTGGTTGTCTGGATCCTGAAATAGTAGGTCTTAACGCCGGGAGAGTCTACAAAGTGAAAAACAAAACCGGTGTTGTCTACATCTCGTTTGATGAAGGGGAGGTGGTCCCCTGTTTCGATCATGCTGTATAAGCCGTTATCGTCCGGAGCGTACAGCTTCAGTGAATCGAGCATGGGGTATGAAATCTCAAAATACCATGATTCGGTACTGGCCAGGCTGTTCTCTGATGTGAACCTGAACCAGTATGCGGATTTCGGGAATCCCAGGTTAATTCCTTTCTCCGTGTTGAGCTTCCATGCGGTGCTTTTCTGTGCATCCTCCAGGGTCATGGAGCCGGCCCTGTCCTCCAGGTATTCCATTGTTTTCCCGATTGAGATAGTGCTGAAGTTATCATCAATAATATTGACAGGAGCGGTTATTGCTTTAACGGGTATATGCAGGAAAAGAAGAGCTGTGATTACCACATAAAATTTTTGCACCTGTAGACTCCTGAATTTTGACATGGCTGAACCCTGTTTATTTTATCATTCATATTTCCGGAATGTCAATCATATTTTTGTGAACCTATTAATCATATATCGGAATATCTGTCCGAAATCTGAAGCCCCGTTGCACGCGGCTATTACTCCGGATTATTCTTGACATAGAGTTTAAACTGTGCAAGAAACAGGGTGTGCTCCCTGCTTTTGTTAACTCCGGGTTTTGACATCTTTAATAGAGCAGGTTCCGGTGAACAACGGGGTATCGTGACAATACAAAATTCAGCGGAAATCACTGAAATAAAACTGATAATATATGTTTTCAGGAATAATTAATGATATCTTAAATGTAATTATTTCCGCCAGGCGTCATCCGGGGAATTGTGAAGCCTGTTCCGGAACAATGTATCTACGGGTAAATTACCCGGTAATGGATTAGTGTATTTAAACTTTTTTTAAAAATATAAATTTAAATTTACAGTATCCGGTCTGGTGTATGCATGACTGATTTAAAAACTATCCTGCTTGTTGATGACCAGGCAATCACAATGTTTGCCCGTTCGCAGTTTATTTCGGAGAACGGGTACAGGGTCGTAACAGCTTCCTCCGGTGAAGAGGCAGTTGAAATATCGTTATCAGGCACACATGTGGACCTGATCCTCATGGACATAGACCTGGGCGAGGGCATGGACGGCACCGAGGCCGCTGAAATCATACTTGCCCGGAAGGATGTGCCTATACTCTTCCTTTCCAGTTATACAGATAAAGAGATTGTTGATAAAACCGGAAGGATATCATCGTACGGCTACGTGGTAAAGGATAGCGGTGACACTGTCCTCCTGGCGTCAATCAGCATGGCGTTCAGGCTGTACGAGGCAAGGATGGATATCATCCGCCAGAGGAATGAGCTGAACTCTTCGCGCGCCGAACTGGAAGCGCTTAACAGAAAATTCGAGGCCGCGAACCTGGAGCTGCATGAATCATTGCTCTACACCCAGGCCATAATGAAGAACGCGCCGTTCGGATGTATCCTTTACAGGGTAGATGAGAGCGGCAGACTTATTCTTACCGGGCATAATCCCGCGGCGGAATCTATAAGCACAAAAAACCTGAAAGAACTGGTGGGCAGTGAGATTAAAGATGCGTTTCCAGACCTTGAGGGAAGCAAGATCCCGTCGATATACAAAATGGTCGCACTTGAGGGGGGAGTGTATCAGCAGGAGAGCTTAATTTACAATAACGGCAGCAGGAATTTTGTATTCGATATCTGCGCCTTCGGCATATCGCCGGGAAACATGGCAGTATTCTTCACGGATGAATCCGAAAAGAATCACATGAAGAGCAGCCTGCGGCGCAGCAGGGAAAGGTACATGGAGTATGTGAAGAACGCGCCATACGGCGTGTTCATTACGGATGACAGCGGCAGGTTCCTCGAGCTAAACCCGGCAGCCTCTGCTATCGCGGGATTCACCGAGCAGGAACTTATAGGAAAAAACCTGAAAGAGCTTGTTCCCCCGGGGACTGAAAGCGCGGGGCTTGACGTTTTCCTGGACACCGTAAGGCGCGACAGGACAAGCGGCGAGTTTCCCGTACTGCGCGGGGACGGAGCTGTCCGCTACTGGTCCGTTGAAACAGTGGCATTGTCAGATAACCGCTGTCTTGGTTTTGTCATGGATATAACAAAGCGGCGGAAAGATGAGGCTACCCGCAAGAGACAGCACAGGTTCATTGAATCACTGATCGAAACAATACCGAACCCCGTATTCTATAAAGACTCTGAACTTAAATATATGGGCTGCAACAGGGCATTTGAGGAACTGACCGGGAAAAAACGTGATGAAATTACCGGCAAAACTGTTTTCCAGCTCTTCGAATACGAGCTTGCAAGAAAATACGATGAAACAGACCGTGAACTCCTGGCTTTAACAGGCAACCAGTATTACGAAGGTAAGATGAAAACAGGGTACGGTGAATACCGCGATGTAATGTTCAGCAAGTCAACGTTCGTCGGCCCTGAAAACCAGGCAGAGGGAATTGTCGGCGTAATCACAGACATAACTGACATGAAAAAGGCTGAGGCCGCAAGGACTGCCGCGATTGAAGAGAACAGGACTCTCTACGTGGAGCTGCAGCACCGGGTCAAGAATACGATGAACATTATCACGGGTATAATCAACATAGAATGCGACAGCCTTAAGGGAAGTCCTGCCGTGAAGTCTCTTGAGAGCATAAGGAACAGGGTCTTTACGCTCTCCGAGCTTTATTCTCTCCTGTATGTTTCCGGAAACGCAAAGGTCGTGCAGCTTGACAGGTACCTGGAAAATATCACAAGATCGCTCGACCTCACGCTTGTGAGGAACAGCGGGATGCGGATATCAACTAAATGCGCAAGTATCGAGGCTGATGTGCGTGTTGCCACATCAATGGGGCTCATACTTAACGAGCTCGTGACAAATGCCTGCAAATACGCAAAGGCCGGTTCCGCAGACGGGCGGATAGAGGTGAGGCTCAGCAGCGACGAGATGAATATTATTATTGAGGTCGAGGATAACGGCACAGGCCTGCCGGATAACTTTGATATAAAGAAAGCTGCTGGCCTGGGGCTGCAGCTTGTCAACGGCCTTGCCATGCAGCACAAGGGCAGGATTGATGTTTTAGTAGAGAATACAACATTGTTCAGGATTACAGTCCCGGAGAAGAGAAGATGAATATAGCCGGCTCAACAGGTGTCGTAAACGGGGTTTATGTGAAAAAGATTATCTGTCTGCTGCTCCTGGTTTTTTCAGCAGCGGGCTGCGGAAAGCCCGGTTCAGGCGATAAGCTCAGGGTGGCTGCCACTATCTTCCCGTACTATGATTTTGCGAAGAATATCGGCGGTGAACACGCAGAGGCCGTGATGGTGATACCTCCGGGAACCGACCCCCACAGGTATAAACCTGTAAAGGCGGATATCAGAAAGATTTCCGGCTGCGACATCCTGATCTACAACGGCAGCGGGCTTGAACCCTGGATAAACGACGTTCTCAAATCCATCGATACATCCGGGATGATCATTATCAATGCGTCTGACGTGGCAGGCAAACGTATAATATCGGTTAAGCCGGATTCAAGGATAGATGAGTCAGGTGAAATGAATGAGATCCCCCCTGCGGGTATTGACCCGCATATCTGGCTCGACTTTGAAATTGACGCGCTGGTGATTAATGAAATACTGAAAAGCATGTGCGCAAAGGACCCTGCAGATTTTGATTACTATAACTCTAATACAGGGTTCTACAGGATAAGGCTGAGCCAGCTTGAAATAAAATATAAAGAGACGCTGGCGCAGGACAACAACAGGACCATCCTTTACTCGGGCCATTCAACATTCGGCTACATGGCAAGGAAGTACAGGCTGAAGCAGTATTCACCATACAGGGACTACTCATCTCTGCCTGATGCGACCCAGCGCAGCATAGCCGGCATTTCGGTCCGTGCAGGCAACATGGGCGCAGGCTGTATTTTCTGCGAGGAGCTTTCAGACATGAAAGTCGCAAAGGCTATTACCGGTCAATCCGGGATGAAGATCCTTCTGCTTCACGGATGCCACAATGTATCACAGGAGGAGTTTGATTCGGGGATAGATTTTGTGGGCATCATGGACAGGAACCTTGAAAATCTTATAACAGGGATGAAGTATTAGCTATACAGAAATTTCTGCTGCAAACCAAATTGTAATCGACAGATTCGGGTTTATACCGGCAATATCGAACTGCTTTACGGCAATGAGCGGTTTTCACTTTGTACGCGATGACAAAGCGCTATTCATTCGTGGACCGCTATAAATTTAATTCCAGGAAAAAATTATGAAACGTCCGGCATTCCCCCTGCTTATGCTGTTTTTAATAACAGGCATGATTTCAACGCAGGCACTATACGCATCATCATCCCAGGCAGCTGCCCCTGCGGCAAATATTTCTGCCCTCTGGTCGCTCCCCTTTGTTGGAATACTCCTGTGTATCGCCATTATCCCGCTGATCAACGCGCATTTCTGGGAAAAGAATTTATGGTGGATTTCACTGGGCATATTCTGCCTGCCCATGGCGATTATTTTCGGGGTTTTTATGGGTGAACTTCTCAGGGAGAAGACAATTGAAAAGCTGCTTGAGTACCTCTCATTCATTATACTTCTTGCATCGCTTTTTGTTATTTCGGGAGGTATTCTTGTTAAGGGCAAAATGAACGGGACCCCTGTTTTAAACAGTGTATTCCTGCTTGTGGGGAGCATCATCGCGAGTTTTGTCGGAACCACAGGCGCGTCAATGCTGCTCATAAGGCCTCTCATAAGGGCCAACAGGAACAGGGAGCGCAAGGCGCACATTGTAATATTCTTTATTTTCCTGGTAAGCAACATCGGCGGAGTACTTACACCTCTTGGCGATCCGCCGCTTTTCCTGGGCTACCTGCAGGGTGTTCCCTTTGAATGGACATTCAGACTCTTCCCGCAGTGGATTTTCACATCGTCAATAGTGCTGGTGATATTCTTTGTGTATGACAATATTATGTACCGCAGGGAAAAACCCGCTGCGCCCGGTGAAGCCGCAGAGGGGAGTGACAGCGGTGACCTGATAAAATCCATCGGCAGTGATATTAATGCCGCCATAGACCTGCTCAATCCTGACCAGCACGCGGTACAGGGGACTATCAGCCGCAGGCTGCTTGTAAGCGTAAATGAAAGACTGACTTCCGCAAGGGGAAAAATCAAAACCCTGAATGAGACCGGTATTGCAGGAAGCTCTATCGGGCTTGAGGGAAAGATCAACCTTGTATTCCTCGCGGGTGTTGTATTCATCGTCTTCATGCAGGGATTCCTCCTGAAGAAGGTTGCATGGTGGCCCCACTTTGGACCGCAGGAGGTCGGCATGCTGATAATGCTCGGGCTGTCGCTTGTATTTACCCCTGCAAAAAGCGGACTCAGGATCGAGAACGGATTCACGTTCCAGCCTATTAAAGAGGTAGCGCTTATATTCGCAGGAATATTTGCCACAATGATCCCCGCGCTCTACATACTCGAGACAAAGGGCGCGTCCCTGGGAATAGTTGAACCCTGGCAGTTCTTCTGGGCTGCTGGCGGGCTTTCATCGTTCCTTGACAACGCGCCTACTTACCTCACGTTTGTTTCTGTGGGCAAGTCCCTGCATTTGCCCAACACGCTCAACTTTGTATTTAATGACGGCGGAACGCTCACGACACCAATACTTGCTGCTATTTCATGCGGCGCCGTATTCATGGGGGCGAACACCTATATAGGCAACGGCCCCAACTTCATGGTACGCTCAATCGCGGAGGAGCAGGGTGTAAAGATGCCCAGCTTCTTCGGGTATATGCTCTACTCAGGGCTTGTGCTGATACCCACATTCATACTGGTTACGCTGATATTCTTCAGATAGGGGACCTCACCCCCGGCCCCTCTCCACATGGAGAGGGGGGAATTAGAAGGATAAATTTTCCGATACCAGCCGCTACGCCCCCAGCCGATAAACTTCGCTTGTTCATATGCCGTATTCGTCGTCCCCCGGCGGGGGCTCTACAACCTTTTTGTTTTAATTGGTATTTTGTGACGGGATTTTGATGTTACGCATGGTATAGGCTGATGCCTTAACCGCATGCCCTCCTCCGCCCTTCGGGCACCTCCTCCCGTTTTGAAGAACTGAAGGGGAGAAGGGGAAACCTGTAAAGTATTTTACCACCCGCTGCGCTGGAGGAGCGGAGCGCACGGAGAAAGGATTAAAGGATGTCTCTCGCAAAGGGTCGAACACAAAATGGCATCCATGCCAGTGTTCGACACTAACGCCTCCGTGCGTGTCGCGCAACGGCGCAAAGAGAAGAGATGTAATGGTGAAGAGTCTGTCATCCCCGTGCAGACGGGGATCTATATGATGCACATGGTACGGGGTGTGGCCTTAACCGCATGCCCTCCTCCGCCCTTCGGGCACCTCCTCCCGTTTTGAAGAACTGAAGGGGAGAAGGGGAAACCTGTAAAGTATTTTACCACCCGCTGCGCTGGAGGAGCGGAGCGCACGGAGAGAAAAGATGTAATGGAGAAAGTCTGTCATCCCCGTGCAGACGGGGATCTATATGTTGCGCATGGTACGGGGTGCGGCCTTAACCGCATGCCCTCCTCCGCCCTTCGGGCACCTCCTCCCGTTTTGAAGAACTGAAGGGGAGAAGGGGAAACCTGTAAAGTATTTTACCACCCGCTGCGCTGGAGGAGCGGAGCGCACGGAGAAAGGATTAAAGGATGTCTCTCGCAAAGGGTCGAACACAAAATGGCATCCATGCCAGTGTTCGACACTAACGCCTCCGTGCGTGTCGCGCAACGGCGCAAAGAGAAGAGATGTAATGGTGAAGAGTCCGCCCCGCCCGGCCGTCGGTCAGCGGCCGGGGGAGTGTTCTACTCATCATTTACCCGATTCTGTTTTTGCAGCGACCGATGCTGATATTGTTGCTGCTTCTTCATATGCCGCGTCTGTGACAACCGCGTAAATATGGTACTGCGCGCCCGGTTCGAGCCCTGTAATTGTGAAGGTCGATGCGAGGTCCGCGCCTGCGTCATGGCGTGTTATTATGGAATTCTCGTCCGGCGCTGTCTCTTTACGTGAAAAGAAAGTTACGTGACACCCCGGTTCAGCCGCAAGGAAGCTGCATATGACTTCACCAGCGCAGGTACCCGGTTCAGCAGTGAAGTTCATTAGTATCTCCTCGCCCATGCCGGGGCAGAGCATGATCGGTTCACCGCTACGGCGCCTGCTCATGTTTTCGCCAATAAAGAGATTGTAGCCCGATACGTTCCCGTTTTCCGATGATGAATCCCATGCCTTCCTGATTATTCCCCTGAGGTATTTCCAGTCCACTATAACCGTACGGAATGCGTTGTTCACTGCGGCCTGGCTTGCAGTGTTGCCCCTTGAATACTTTTTGTAGACCATCATGTATGATGTTCCGTTTTTTGTTACTATCACGGCATCTTCCATCCTGCCGCTTCCTTCCTTGATGTATGAAGGTAACTTGATCCTGGCCATATAAGGCCTCCTGTAATGTATGGTAAGGGCAATTATGGTTATAACAACATGGTTCTTATAACCGCCCTTGAGCACTTCTGCTCACAGGTAATACGGTTTGAGCCGGGGAAAATGAAAAATTTTTTCAGGAAAATGAAATTTTTTTTTAATTCATTGATAAGCGGTTCTGACGGCTAGTCGACGGCTAGTCGACGGCTAGTTGACGGCTGGGGGAGGGTGGTGAGTTAAGTTTTTTCACTACACAGACGCGTAGGACACTGTATGTCGCAGGTGGGGTAGTATACTTATGAAATCATAATTAAAATCAAGGCGTTGTTATGCGGAAAATCGATTGTTTATGAATTGATTTATGTCGATACAGGTTATATATAATAATTTGATCAGTAAAAATAGTATACAATAGGCACTTGCCTATTGTATAAACGGGATAATAAATCATATTTTTAACAATAAACAAATGTATAGGTCACTGTGTGTCGTACATGGTGCGGTATTATGGATTTAATATTTTAGTCGGATTGAGGTTCAGTAAAGATTCGGGATGGTTTAAGGCATGAAGTATTGGGCACATACGGTTGAGGGGATATAGAATTGATGAGGGATAATTATTTGAAATATATTGCTCATGCCAAGAAAGATAATAACGATGAATGGAAGGAGCATTTATTAACAGAGCATCTTGCTGAAACAGCCCGGCTGTCAGGTGAGTTTGCACAAGTTTTTGGAAACTCAGATTGGGCAGAACTTGCAGGCTATTGGCATGACCTTGGCAAATATCTTCCAGAATGGCAAAAATATATTCGTAAACAAACTGGATATGATATTGAAGCCCATATTGAAACTGTGGGAGGTCGACCCAATCATAGTACCACAGGCGCGATATTATCATTTCAGAGATTTATTGAAGTTATGAATAATTCACAATATGGTCAGGCGATAGGGAGTATACTGGGCTATATTATTGCAGGACATCACGCGGGATTACCAGACTGGTATTATAACTATACTGGGGAGAGCCTTCCAAATAGAGTTTTTCTTGATAATCAGTTAAGGATTGAAGAATTAAATAACATTAAGAGTATAGATGAATCATTAGAATTTATAAATAAATCATTACCGTCCACATCGCCTATTGGCATTAAGAAGGGTAAAGAGCAAAATGATGTATTTCATCTCTGGATAAGGATATTATTTTCCTGCCTTGTTGATGCTGATTACCTTGATACTGAATCATTCATGAAGCCTCAACAGTCAGAGTTGAGAGGGAATTATAATGATATTAAAGAATTGAAAAAACGTTTTGATGATTTTATTGATTTTAAACAGAAATCGGCAGAAGATACATCAATCAACAGACAGCGCAATTTAATTCTATCATCATGTCGGGATAAAGCTATATTAGCTCCCGGATTTTTCTCCCTAAATGTACCTACAGGCGGAGGGAAAACCCTTTCATCAATGGCCTTTGCACTGGAACATGCTTTTAAGTATGATAAGAAACGGATTATAATGGCTATACCTTATACCAGTATTATTGAGCAGACAGCGAAGGTGTATAAGTATGGTACTGACAATGATGAAGAGATTAAGAAAAATATTGAATCGGGAAAAGTGTTGTTTGGTGAAGAGGCTGTACTTGAACATCATAGCAATATTGATCCTGAAAAAGAAAGTTATGAAAGCAGTCTGGCAACAGAAAACTGGGATGCTCCGATTATTGTTACAACGAATGTGCAGTTATTTGAATCTTTATTTGCCAGTAAACCATCAGATTGCAGAAAGCTTCATAACATTGTAAATAGTATTATAATATTGGATGAAGCACAGATGCTTCCACCCGAATACTTAAAACCGATTCTATCAGTCCTTCAGGGGCTTGTTGAATATTTCGGGGTTACGGTTGTGCTATGTACAGCAACTCAACCGGCACTTGAAGGGAATATCGGCTCTCAGGGCGTTCAATTTCAGGGATTGCAGAATGTTGCACCAATAATTGAAGAGCCTGAAAAGCTTGCAGATGAGTTTAAAAGGGTAGAAATTATAATACCAACAGATTTAACAATAAGAACATCCTGGGAAAATATTGCAGAAGAATTGATTGAATATGAACAGGTAATCTGTATTGTGAATAAACGTAATGATTGCAGGGATTTGCATTCACTAATGCCTGAAGGGACGATTCATCTTTCTGCTTTAATGTGTGGAGAGGAGAGAAGTAAAATTATATCAGGTATTAAATCTGATCTGAGAAAAGGAAAATCAGTAAGGGTTATAAGTACGCAGCTTGTCGAAGCCGGTGTTGATATAGATTTTCCTGTTGTTTACCGTGCCCTTGCGGGTATGGATTCCATAGCACAGGCAGCAGGGAGATGCAACCGTGAAGGAATGTTGAACAATGAGGGGAAATTGGGAAAGGTAGTTGTATTTAATCCACCTAAGCTTGCACCTGTTGGATTGCTTCGGAAAGGAGAAGATGCCAGTAAATCATTAATAAGACTGCGGAATAAAATTGAGCTTAAGCCTGATATATTTCATGACTATTTCAGAATATTCTATGCATCAGTTAATGATTTTGACAGGGCAAGGTTTAGTGATCGACTTGTTAAAGAATCAGGGGATTTCAAATTCCAGTTCCGGACATTCGCACAGGATTTCAAGTTAATAGATGATCAAAAGCAAAAGGGAATAATTGTCTGTTATAAAGGCGAAAGAAATGATAGCCGGGAGTTGATTGAAAAATTAATTAAATCAGGACCGGATTATAATCTTTTAAGAAAGCTTCAGAGATTTACTGTTAATGTTCCTGAAAGAATATTTAAAAATCTGATGGAAGATGGTTTTATAAGTGATACAGAAACTCACGGTTATGCTGTCCAGTTCAGGCAGGAGTTGTACCGGGCTGGAACAGGACTTATGTATGACCCTGCATGGGATTCATCGTCACTTGTTTTTTAATATGGAGGTGGTATTTGGAAAAGGAATATTTTAATAAAACATTCTGTCTTGAAGTGTGGGGTGATTATGCCTGTTTCACCAGGCCGGAGATGAAGGTTGAGCGCGTCAGTTATGATGTAATAACACCGTCGGCTGCGCGGGCAATCTTTGAAGCGATTTTCTGGAAACCGGCGATTCAATGGAAAATTACAAAGATAGAGGTGCTTAATCCGATAAGGTGGATATCTGTAAGAAGGAATGAACTTTCAGCACTTGCATCATCTGTTGAAGGTATTTATATTGATGATCTTCGTAATGATGGAAAACCAAAATATAGACAACAAAAGGCAGGTTTGTTTTTAAAAGATGTTCGATATAGAATTCATGCTGAATTGGTTTTTATATCAGTTGATAATCGTAAAGACACAATAAGAGTTATACCTGATTATTTGATTAACGACAGTGGAAAGAATGAATTAAATGGAGATGAAAATCCAGGTAAATATTATGCCATGTTTGAACGTCGGGCAAAAAAGGGGCAATGTTTTAACCAACCTTTTCTGGGATGTAGAGAATTCAGTTGCAACTTTAGATTGATTGATAATCCGGATAACGAAAAGCAGATTAAACCATCTATTACAGAAACTCGTGATTTGGGTTTTATGTTATATGATATGGATTTCACTGATCCACAGAATATAATGCCAGCATTTTATCGCGTCAATATTGAGAATGGAGTCATCAAAGTACCTGATAGGAATAGTGAGGAGGTGAGGAGATGATATTGCAAGCTTTGTATGAATACTATCAGAGAAAAGCAAAAGAATTAGCACCCGAAGGTTTTGAGAAAAAGGAAATTAAATTTATAATTCAGATTGATAAAGACGGTTCTTTCATTGATTTAATTGATACTCGGGAAGACAAAGTTGGTCATTTTTATATATTACCTAAATCTATAGGTCGTTCAGGAGCGAATGCTTGGCATACAACATTTTTACTTTGGGATCATTATGGATATATATTATCTCATCCAAAAGATGATACACCTGCTTCGCTAGAAATGGCTATGAAGCAGAATAAAACTTTTATAAATAACATTAAATATCTTCCCGATGAATTGAAAAATGATAAAGGTATAAATGCTATTTTAAAATTTTATGAAAAGAATCAAACTGAAGAAGTAAAAAAACACATTCTATGGAATGATTGTAAAAGCATTCCTAATTGCAATATGACCTTTAAATTAAATGAGGAGTTAATTCTAATTCCTGAAAGAGATATTGTTAAGACATATCAGATGCATCAGCTATGTACAGAAAATGTAGATAAGGAAGATAAAATTAAAGGATTTTGTTTGATAACTGGTAATAATGAATTTATTACTCGTTTGCACACTGCTACACCAATTCAAGGATCGAAAAGTAATGCGAAGATTGTATCATTCCAAAGAAATTCAGGTTTTGATTCTTACGGTAAAGAACAGGCTTATAATTCTCCAGTTGGGCAGAGTGCAGAATCAGCTTATTCAACTGCTTTAAAGTTTTTATTAGATAAAAATTCATCAAATAAATTTGTATTAAGTGACATCACAACTGTTTTTTGGGCAGAGAAAAGAATTCAAGATAAGAGTTTTAATATAGAGAAATGTTTTCAATGGATTATTGATGATTCACCTCAAGATGATCCAGATCGAGGTATACACGCAGTACAAGGTTTATATGAATCAATACAAAGTGGCAAAAAGATACAAAAAAATAATGGTCGTTTTTACGTATTAGGCTTATCACCAAATGCAGCACGTATTTCTATCCGTTTTTGGAAAACTGGTGCGATTGTTGAATTTGAAACTATGATTAAACAACACTTCGATGATTTTTCTATTGTTCATAAAGAGCATGAACCAGAATTTTTATCTCTTTCAAAAATATTACGTTCAATTGTTTTAGATTATAAAATGGAAAATGTTCCACCCAATCTTGCCGGGAAAATGCTTGAATGTATACTTGATGGTACTCCTTATCCAGAAACTCTTCTGAATCTTTGTATAAATAGAATAAGAGCTGAAGCCTCAAAAAAAGACCAAAATGGGAATAGCATTCAGAATGTAACAAGAATCAGGGCTGCAATATTAAAAGCATGTATAAATAGGAAATTAAGATATTATAATGTAAATACAAGGGAGGTCTCAATGGCTTTAGATCTGGAAAATAAAGATATTGGTTATCTGCTTGGAAGGCTGTTTGCTGTGCTTGAACAGATTCAGGAAAAATCTTCGGGAGGTGCTGGAAAACTTAACTCAACAATACGAGACAGATATTACGGTTCTTTTTCGAGTACACCGGTAACCGTGTTTACCATTCTCATGAAATTAAAAAATAATCATCTCAAAAAAATTACTGGAGGTCTTCAGAAGTGGTTTGAAGACAGGATTGGTGAAATAATGAAAGATATAGATGCCAACAATATTCCAGCACATCTTACTTTACAGGAGCAGGCTAAATTTGCTGTTGGGTATTATCATCAGCGTATGAATAAATAAGAAATAAGGAGATTAGATATGAATAAAATTGATAAGAGGCATGACTTTGTTATTTTTTTTGATGTTAAAGATGGGAATCCAAATGGTGATCCAGATGCAGGTAATCTGCCGAGAATTGATGCTGAAACAGGTATGGGGCTTGTTACAGATGTTTGTTTAAAGAGAAAAATAAGGAACTATGTCCAATTGACTCAATATGATGAAGCTAAAAAAGATATGAAAGATGGATTTGGTATTTATATTAAAGAGAAAGCTGTTCTGGGAAGAGCGCATGTAAAAGCATTTAATGAACTGGGTATCTCTCTTGGTGAAGAAAGCCGTAAAGAGATAAACGCTGACCTTTTAGAAAAAATACAGGATTATCCATTACCCGATGGATTAACAGTTGAAGAAGACGAAAATGAAAAAAGCTGGCTTGTTGTCGCTTCTGATGCTGATATTAAAGAAATTCAAGAGTATCTTAAAGAAAATGAACCTGCTAGTGATGTTAAAAAGTTTTTAAATGAATCAATTAAAGGTGTGAAATCAAGAAAACCAAAAGCTGACGAGGTTGAGCGTGGTCGTGACTGGATGTGTAAAGCCTTTTATGATATCAGAACATTCGGTGCTGTTTTATCATTAAAATCTGCTCCAAATTGCGGGCAGGTTAGAGGACCTGTACAGTTAACTTTTGCTCGTTCTGTAGAACCTATTGTATCATTAGAACATAGTATAACAAGAATGGCTGTTGCAACGGAAGCAGAATCAATTAAACAGTCGGGTGATAATAGAACTATGGGACGTAAATTCACTGTTCCTTATGGTCTTTATCGTGCTCATGGTTTTATTTCTGCTCATTTAGCAGAACAGACAAAGTTCAATTCAGATGATCTTAAACTTTTTTGGAATGCCCTTCAGGAGATGTTTGATCATGATCACTCCGCGGCAAGAGGTTTGATGAGCACCAGACAGATAGTTGTATTTGAACATGAAACCGCCCTCGGGAACAAGCCTGCGCATGAATTATTTGACAGGATTACCTGGAAAAGAACAACAGAAGGCCCGGCTCGGGATTATTCTGATTATGAGATTTTACTCGATGGAAAAAAAATAACAAATAGATTTGAGGAAATTAAAGTATCCTGATATATTTGAACTTAATCATCCTCCCTTTCTTTGCCGGGAGGGAGGATGCAGGTTAGATTATCAATCATTTGCGGAGCAATTTGTAATGTCAAAACAGATACAATATACAGAAAAAGCAGCGAAACAGCTGCGCAGGATATTCAAATCTGACAAAAAATCTGCACGCATGATTGTCACTGGCATAGAAGATTATGCTTTAATCCATCATATCATCATACTATAAAAATTTTGAAAGGCCAGTTCGAAGAGTTAAAAAGGTTGCACGTAGGGAATTAACGGATTATATTTGATGAAAATTTAACAGTAATTAATATCTATGAAATTAAGCACAGGCAGGAGGCTTATCATGATTAAAAAGCATATAATAAAAGAGGAAGGGAAACCTGTGGCGGTTGTGCTTGATTATAATGAATACGTGGAATTAAAAGCCATGGCTGAAGACAAACCAGATTATTATACAGCAATAGAGACAAAGAGAAAAAATAAAAAATGGGTGTCTCACGATGACTTAAAAAATGAATTCGGGATGAAGTAAATCAGTTTATCATGGGAAATCTAAAGCATACAATCAATGCAGTAATATTTAAAGGTGATGAGTCCGGATATGTGTGTACCAGCCCTGATATTCCTATTATTACGCAGGGTGCATCTCTTAATGAGACAGTGAGCAATCTCAGGGAGGCCATAGCGCTTCATTTCGATGGTGAAACTTTTACAGGATTTACAGAGAAGCCGTTAGTTGTTATTACATTGAAACCGGAAACTGTAACCGATAATACCCTGTTTTATCCAAATCAATAATGATTATGAGGTAAATATATGAAAGTAATACTTGAAATTGAATCAGATGAAGACCGGAAGGGACTTGAAGAACTTATTAAGTCGGTTCCCGGAAATATAAAAATGGTAAATAAAAAAAAGAGACCAATTGAGTCACTGCTCTCATTTGCTGAGAAAAATGCTTATCCCGTTGAAAAAGTTATAATTCCAGGAAGAGACGAACGTAATGAAAGATAGGATATTTATCGATACCAATATGTGGGTATATCTTTTTAGTAAATCTGATGTTCCTGAAGATGTCAGGAAGAAAAAGACTGTTGCAAATCTGCTTCAGAAATCTTCTGATATAGTAATATCAGCACAGGTACTATCCGAAATGGCCAGTGTCTTTTTGAAAAAAATGAAATTCCCGGTAGATACAGTCAGAAGTATAATATTCGAAATGGGTGAATCTCTTGATATAATACCCGTTGATGAGGGTAATGTATCGTATGCTTTGGATATAGTCGACAGGTACAAACTGTCATGGTATGATGCCATGATTGCTGCAGGCGCCATATCAGCCAGGGCTGAGATATTATATTCAGAAGATATGCAGAATGGAATGATAATTGATAATTCTATCAGAATTGTTAATCCATTCATATAGTCAGATGTACCACGAAGAAGACTACATACAACTCTCCGCAATACAGCACTACATATTCTGCCCCAGGCAGTGCGCACTGATACATGTACATAATATATGGGATGAAAATCTCTTTACCGCGAAGGGCAAAATTATGCATGAGAAGGTGGATTCCGGTGAAGATGAATCGCGCGGTGATAAACTGATCATTCGCAGCCTGAATATCTACAGTAAACGTCTCGGGCTTTCGGGCCGGTGTGATGTTGTCGAGTTGCTGGGGAGGGAAGATAATGCCACTCCCTATCCAGTGGAGTATAAATCCGGAAAGCCCAAAAATGACATCAGCGATATGGCACAGCTTTGTGCCCAGGCGTTATGTATTGAAGAGATGATGAATATTCCTGTAAGAAAAGCTGCTATTTTTTACGGTAAGCCGCGAAGGCGCCTTGAGGTGGAGATTGATGATGATTTGAGGAGATCCACCGAAGAAATTATAACTACAATTCATAATATGATTAAAGAAAGAATAGTGCCTGATGCCAGGTATGAGAGCAAGTGTGATTCCTGTTCATTATATGATTATTGCCTGCCAAAATCCGGCAGCAGAAAACTTTCCAGATATATAGAGGAGTTATATAAGGAACATGAAGAGACATCTTAATACATTGTATATCACATCCCCGGATGCGTATATCCATAAAGAAGGAATGACTTTTATTGTCGAGGTGGAAAATAAAAAAGCACTCCAGGCGCCTGTGCATACTATCGAAAATATTGTCTGTTTCGGCTTCAAATCAGTTACTCCGGCACTTATGGCTTTCTGTGTTGAAAACAATATAGGGATAAGCTATCTCTCTATGCATGGGAAGTTTCTGGCAAGAGTATACGGAGAACAGAGAGGGAATGTATTGCTTCGCAAGACACAGTATGCAATGCATGATTCTGAAGATAAGTCAGTTGCAATAGCCCGAAATATTGTAGCGGCAAAAATTGCCAATTCACGCGGACTTCTCCAGCGCCACATTCGAAATCATGGTGATAATGAAAATAATGACGTAGCAAGGGCTGTGTCAACCCTGAATCGATATGTCAATCTTGTCAAAGAAGCTCATAATCTTGATGTTCTGCGTGGTTATGAGGGTGATGCCGCTTCTATATATTTTGGCTGTTTCAATGAGCTTATAACTTCTCAAAAAGAAGATTTTGTTATGAACGGTAGAACAAAAAGACCGCCGCTTGATTATGTTAACGCCCTGTTATCCTTTGTTTATATGCTCCTTGTTAATGAACTGAGGTCTGCGATGGAGACAACTGGTCTTGATCCGCAGGTAGGTTTTCTGCACAGGTTAAGGCCTGGACGACCAAGCCTTGCGCTTGACCTGATGGAGGAATTTCGCGCGTATATTGCAGACAGGGTAGTGTTGAATCTTATAAATCTAAGGCAGTTAAACAAAGATGATTTCGAACGCAGGGAAACCGGAGAAATAAGGATCAGCGATCGCGGCAGAAAAGAGATACTTGTTGCTTACCAGAAGAAGAAAGATGAAATTATTGAGCATCCGTTTCTTGAAGAGAAAACAACTGTCGGTTTGTTGCCGCATATCCAGGCAATGCTTCTTGCCCGGTATATCAGGGGTGATATGGAAGAATACCCGCCATTTTATATAAAGTGAGGCTGTATGCTGGTACTTGTTACTTATGATGTATCAACTCTTGATTCAACAGGTGCAAGGCGTTTGAGGAAACTTGCCAAAACATGCGTGAATTACGGGATAAGGGTGCAGAAGTCTGTATTTGAATGTAATGTGGCACCGCAGCAGTGGGAGTTTTTCAAGTCAGAACTTCTTGATATCTTTGAACCAGGTGAAGACAGTCTGCGTTTTTATTTTCTCGGGAGCAACTGGAAAAGACGGGTTGAGCACCATGGGCTTTCATCCGGTTTTGAACACGATGAGCCTATGATTGTGTAAACGCTAACCTCAAGTGAACATGAAACATCAGGAGGTTAGCGCAAATTTTTTCTTCTATTATATCCTTTAAAAATCCGTTAAAGCGCCTGTTCATTGAAAACACTTTCTTGACAAATTATCTGTATTAGCATTTATATTGAGTTAAGCCTGATATAATCAGTTGTTATTATCAGGCAGTCGCGCCCCATGCGGGCGCGTGGATTGAAACATTTCCAACTCCCGCAAAAGGAACGCGGGCATCTAGTCGCGCCCCATGCGGGCGCGTGGATTGAAACTCTTGAGCAGGACGCTATGTCAGAATGCCGATGTGTCGCGCCCCATGCGGGCGCGTGGATTGAAACACAACGCTTTGTGATATAGTTATAAAAGGCAAAGTGAGTCGCGCCCCATGCGGGCGCGTGGATTGAAACAATGATAGACGCGATGAATCCGAATAATCCTCGTAAGTCGCGCCCCATGCGGGCGCGTGGATTGAAACAAATAAATCTTTGCCATATCATTCCCACTCCTTTAGTCGCGCCCCATGCGGGCGCGTGGATTGAAACTTAAAAGCGAGTCTGAAAATCCGGGGGCTTGAACGTCGCGCCCCATGCGGGCGCGTGGATTGAAACTTCTAACACATGAATTTTCTTCTTGTATTGTATAAGTCGCGCCCCATGCGGGCGCGTGGATTGAAACGCAAGATTCCGCGCGGTATAGCTCCGCCATTTAGTCGCGCCCCATGCGGGCGCGTGGATTGAAACTGTTCTTTATCGAATGTAATTCCGGATGGTTGTTTGTCGCGCCCCATGCGGGCGCGTGGATTGAAACGGCTGAAAGTATATGGCGTGTTTGGTTACAAGTTCGGTCGCGCCCCATGCGGGCGCGTGGATTGAAACGCTGATATGCGCAAGAAAGAATTACAAGTCCAGGTCGCGCCCCATGCGGGCGCGTGGATTGAAACCTGAATCAATCTGTTTTAAAATTTCATTATATTTTTGTCGCGCCCCATGCGGGCGCGTGGATTGAAACAATGGCTTTGAATACTGCCTGTTTTGAAATGTCCATGTCGCGCCCCATGCGGGCGCGTGGATTGAAACGTTCCACTGTCTTTCAAGTTTTGCGCGATTTGCTTGTCGCGCCCCATGCGGGCGCGTGGATTGAAACGTTTATACTTTTAGCGGCATCGTCTCCGATTATTAGTCGCGCCCCATGCGGGCGCGTGGATTGAAACTACCCTCCTATACCAGAATCGCGATTGATGTATGTCGCGCCCCATGCGGGCGCGTGGATTGAAACTTGAATATATCGGATCGTCTTTATCTTTGTCATCCGTCGCGCCCCATGCGGGCGCGTGGATTGAAACAATGAATTTGAAACATTTATCCAATGTCAGAAATGTCGCGCCCCATGCGGGCGCGTGGATTGAAACGTAGTTACTACATTGAAATGTAATGGCAAAAAATGTCGCGCCCCATGCGGGCGCGTGGATTGAAACAGCTTTAGTGTCTGCACAAAATAGAAATAGATTGGTCGCGCCCCATGCGGGCGCGTGGATTGAAACGGACAGTGCCTCAAGTGTAACGCAGAATTTAACAGTCGCGCCCCATGCGGGCGCGTGGATTGAAACCACATTATCAGATTCGATGTATATATCAGCTTTGTGTCGCGCCCCATGCGGGCGCGTGGATTGAAACTCCATATGAGTAAGGCCCTGCGACTCTGCCCTCGAAGTCGCGCCCCATGCGGGCGCGTGGATTGAAACTTTTGAGTTTATTACTTCAATCCATTTTGATTCGTCGCGCCCCATGCGGGCGCGTGGATTGAAACATATTCTGAATTTATTACTATTATTTCTTTTGTTTGTCGCGCCCCATGCGGGCGCGTGGATTGAAACCATAACGTCCCATTTCAACAGCTTTATACGGTACTGTCGCGCCCCATGCGGGCGCGTGGATTGAAACATAAAATGCGCTGTTGTTAAATCGCTAAATGGATCTAGTCGCGCCCCATGCGGGCGCGTGGATTGAAACTTATGATGCCTGGATTATCAGATATGCTATAAAAGTCGCGCCCCATGCGGGCGCGTGGATTGAAACATCCGCACCGTTTAGAAATGGTAACGGGTTGGAATGTCGCGCCCCATGCGGGCGCGTGGATTGAAACTTAGATGCTATGTTAAATCAAGCCCCATACTGCAAGTCGCGCCCCATGCGGGCGCGTGGATTGAAACGATCCGACACAACAACTGATTTACAGTTTGAATAAGTCGCGCCCCATGCGGGCGCGTGGATTGAAACTAATAAGAGAAGAAAAAGATTTTGTAGCTTTATTGTCGCGCCCCATGCGGGCGCGTGGATTGAAACTAAGTGCCGGGCAGTAGTTCCACGCATCTCAAAGTCGCGCCCCATGCGGGCGCGTGGATTGAAACGTTTTATCGGCTGCGGAAACCATGAAACAAGCGTGTCGCGCCCCATGCGGGCGCGTGGATTGAAACGCTTTTAAGTGGCAAAGACTGATAACAATTATAGTCGCGCCCCATGCGGGCGCGTGGATTGAAACGTCATAACACGAAAATTGTATATCTCCACCATCTAGTCGCGCCCCATGCGGGCGCGTGGATTGAAACTGGTAAGTGCCGACTTTAACGGCAAGATCATAGATGTCGCGCCCCATGCGGGCGCGTGGATTGAAACTGATGAGGAAGTTGTCAATTTATTAAATCAATGGTCGCGCCCCATGCGGGCGCGTGGATTGAAACTTTATTACATTTCTACAATTGAAAAATTATATAAGTCGCGCCCCATGCGGGCGCGTGGATTGAAACATAAAACAATTTTTTCCTTTAGATTTAAGAATATGTCGCGCCCCATGCGGGCGCGTGGATTGAAACATGTAATTTGTCCCTTTATGAGACATCATCTTTTAGTCGCGCCCCATGCGGGCGCGTGGATTGAAACTCTAATGATGTAGAAGAATCAATTAGAATAGGTTCGTCGCGCCCCATGCGGGCGCGTGGATTGAAACCAGGGTGTCCGGTTATTACAACCCGACAATAAATTGTCGCGCCCCATGCGGGCGCGTGGATTGAAACACCTGTCGGGTCAATTATTGCCTGTTCTGTTATGTCGCGCCCCATGCGGGCGCGTGGATTGAAACAAGCACGTTGTATCCGATCTCTTCCGGATCGTATCGTCGCGCCCCATGCGGGCGCGTGGATTGAAACTGACGCGTGAGGAATATCGTAAAAGATACCGGTTCGTCGCGCCCCATGCGGGCGCGTGGATTGAAACAACATCCTTCACGAAAAACAACACCGGATCCAGGTCGCGCCCCATGCGGGCGCGTGGATTGAAACCTTATTCCCTCCGCCGTTTGTCCGCTTTGTCTCGGTCGCGCCCCATGCGGGCGCGTGGATTGAAACAACTTATCAAGGGAGAAAACAATGGTAACTATTTGTCGCGCCCCATGCGGGCGCGTGGATTGAAACGCATAATTAAGCATCAGATTCTTGATAATATCCACGGTCGCGCCCCATGCGGGCGCGTGGATTGAAACTGTTATCGCCTGAGTAGTAGCTTCATCAAAAGTTTTGTCGCGCCCCATGCGGGCGCGTGGATTGAAACTAGTCCCTCCTGCTGAAATATTGGATGAAGCATATGTCGCGCCCCATGCGGGCGCGTGGATTGAAACATATATAGCGCCGGTCTTTCCCGGCTGTCACCCTTCGTCGCGCCCCATGCGGGCGCGTGGATTGAAACGGAAAATACCGCAAATCATATCTTGCAGAATTTCGTCGCGCCCCATGCGGGCGCGTGGATTGAAACTTATCCTCATATAAAATCAGAATGGAAAGGTAGGTCGCGCCCCATGCGGGCGCGTGGATTGAAACGTCCTGTCTGTGGTGTAATGAATAATCTTGATAAGTCGCGCCCCATGCGGGCGCGTGGATTGAAACCCTTCCCTGAACCGGATTACAGCGCACTCATGGAAGTCGCGCCCCATGCGGGCGCGTGGATTGAAACTTTGATATGTCTGCTGGGGAACTGATAGAAAAAGGTCGCGCCCCATGCGGGCGCGTGGATTGAAACTTTTTTCAAATGCGTATAAAGGCTTTAACCTGCCCGTCGCGCCCCATGCGGGCGCGTGGATTGAAACGCGGTAAATCTGTAAACTGCACCGTCAAGTTCGAGGTCGCGCCCCATGCGGGCGCGTGGATTGAAACAAACTGAAGATGATGCAAAAGATTATGAACAACATGTCGCGCCCCATGCGGGCGCGTGGATTGAAACGGCATATTGAGTCCAATCTTGAATCCGAGTGCTATGTGTCGCGCCCCATGCGGGCGCGTGGATTGAAACCTTGACGAGGTGTCAGTTTATCCCGGTAGTATAGGTCGCGCCCCATGCGGGCGCGTGGATTGAAACAACACTGCTGAAACAGCTTTTCAGGGAGTCCGTGCGTCGCGCCCCATGCGGGCGCGTGGATTGAAACTGGATAACACTGCATCCATGGCTGCTTACTGGAGGTCGCGCCCCATGCGGGCGCGTGGATTGAAACTTGTCATACCATTTTTTTGACCAGGCATTTATTGGTCGCGCCCCATGCGGGCGCGTGGATTGAAACTGAAAAATGCCGAGCACTATCTGTTGACCCATAAACGTCGCGCCCCATGCGGGCGCGTGGATTGAAACATGTTTGATAATCAGGTTGTTAAACTGTAAAAAAGTCGCGCCCCATGCGGGCGCGTGGATTGAAACAACATATCCGTGTATAACATTTGTAAAAAATCCTTGTCGCGCCCCATGCGGGCGCGTGGATTGAAACGGAATTTGTAACTCACAAGAAACACCAGACATTTTGTCGCGCCCCATGCGGGCGCGTGGATTGAAACAAATATGGTCGGAGCAAATAGCCCGGCCAGCGCCAGGTCGCGCCCCATGCGGGCGCGTGGATTGAAACTGCCAATCGGTGTCCCATCTTGAGGCAACTAATAGTCGCGCCCCATGCGGGCGCGTGGATTGAAACGATATGGTGGCGATTGCGGGGAAAAGACAAAGCTGCGTCGCGCCCCATGCGGGCGCGTGGATTGAAACGGTTTAGATTAAGGCGGTCATCGGGCGGTGCGCCGAGCCCGTCGAGGTGTGACAGCGCGAAGGAGTGAAGGTTATTGCGGTAAGTATGGTGCGCTGTTGTATCGAGATGACTGCATGAGAAACAATTAGTTTATCGTACTTTTTGCGGTGAGCCGGCATCTCGGGACATTTCCTGCTTCGCTCGAAACACCCGATGACCGGACTTGTAGTGACAGGTACAGGTGGTCACCTTTACAGGTTTAGTTTAAGGCGCTCATCGGGCGGCTCCCCGAGCCTGCTTGAGCGTTTCCACCTGCATGAATCGTTGCATTTCTAACCTGCACTCACCGTTATGGTTCCAGGGTTAAAATTTTTGTTGTATTCAAACTAAGGTTTAGTTTTATTTTATAACAGATTGAGATTTATAATCATTCGATATAATCTGGGGGAATAATTATGAACCGGAAAACTCAAAGCGTCAGCAAAGGCATGAATAAAAAAACATTTGCAAAGAAAGCGCCGGTTAAAAAGGGTGCAGTAAAAAAAGCGGCAGTTAAAAAAAGTATTGATGCAAAGAAAAGCGCGGCAGGTTTAAAAAAACCGGGATTTAATATAAACAGTATGAACTTCCAGGTGGATGGGCTTAAGTGTGCCGCAAAATTATATCTGCCTGCAGGGGTAAAGAAACCGCCTGTAATAATTATGGCTAATGGCCTGGGCCTTGAGATGGACTTTGGAATTCCGGTGTTCGCAGAGGAATTTGCCGGGAAGGGTTATGCGGTTTTTCTTTTTGATTACAGGTATTATGGACAAAGTGAAGGTAAACCAAGGCACCTCATGATACCCGGAAGACAGCTTAAAGACTGGGCTGCAGCTGTTGAGTTTGTCAGAACGCTCGATAAAATTAATGCTGACAGGATATGTATATGGGGATATTCATTTTCAGGGGGGCATGTTCTTGCAACAGCAGCTTCCAATAATAATGTAAAAGCATTTATCGCGCATATGCCGTACATGGATTCCCTGTTTATATTTAAAATCAGCGGATTTAAAAAATCAATGAAAATCAGTTTCGCGGGATATAAAGACCTCCTGTTTTCAATTATAGGCAAAGGTCCGTTTAATATACCAATCGCCGGTAAACCGGGTGAATTTGCCATAATGAATACACCGGAAACCTTTACCGGCTACCTGTCACTCGTACCGGCAGGCTCGGAATGGAAAAATGAGATGCCTGCAAGGTCAATGCTGGCAGCATCTTTTTTCAGGCCATTCAGGTTAATTACAGGGATAAAATGCAGGGGGCTTGTGGTCTCCGGAGAGAGGGATTCTTTAACAGATAATAACATGGTTGAAAAATATTTTAAAGGTAATAAGCAGTTTGATTTAGTAAAGCTTGCATGCGGGCATTTTGAAATATTCAAAGGGGAGTTTTTTAAGCAGACTGTAACTGCTGAGCTCCGTTTCCTGAAAAGTATTTTCGGTTAAAGCCCCACACATTCGGCAAGCCCGGTGCAGCGCTCGATGACCGGACTTGTAGTGAGAGTTAAAGGTGTTGCATTTACAGGTTTAGATTAAGGCGGTCATCGGGCGGTGCGCCGAGCCCGTCGAGGTGTGACAGCGCGACGGAGTGAAGGTTTTTGCGGTGAGAATAATGCGCTGTTGTATCGAGATGCCGCATGGAGCACGAACTATATGGTCTTACTGAGGATTAGATACGGATTCTGGAGGAGTGACTTAATGACCTCACCCCCGGCCCCTCTCCACATGGAGAGGGGGGAGTAGACGGATAGATTTTTTGATTAGAGATAAATTAATTTCATGATAATACCTGTTTGTACTTCCCCTTCTCCGTTCGGAGAAGGGGTTAGGGGATGAGGTCTAAGGTATTGCCCGATCGAGGTATAGCTCAAAACCAGAGAGTATCTTCCACAAAGGTCGAGCTTTCCCGTTCTCTTCGCAAAGAGATGACAGGGGCTGAGAAGGTATTCCGGGAGATGGCCCTGGACAGGAAAATGTTGTTCGGGTAACGTATGAAGGATCTGGTTCAGTGCTTATGGCATATTTTCTCTATTCAGAATATGTTTATATTTTTTTAATTTAACACAAACGAACGAGGATAAAATGAAAAAAACTCTATTGATCACTGCGGTAGTCAGTCTCTTTTTAATAACAGGCCATATTGATTTAACGGCATCAGGCAAAATGTTTATTGCCACAAAGGCGGGGTTACGTCTCAGGTCTGCGCCTGACACATCCTCAAAGGTTGTGACAGTGGTACCCTTTGGTGATCAGGTGACAGTCATAAAAGAGCAGGGGGACGGGGTCTTCATAGACGGGCGTTATGGCAGGTGGACCAACGTGAGTTATGGCAAAAAGTCGGGCTGGGTATTCAGCGCATTCCTTGCTCCTTTCAATCCTTCACCCCTTATAAAACAGGCAGCTGAATTTTACAGGCAGAAATACGGCAGGAGTGATGCAGTAGTAAAATACGGCTACACATATTATACACAGTTCAAGGATGACGCGGTTTCAATAAAGGGCATCCTGGGTGACTTAATAATACTCGAGATGCCAACGAGCAGTGTTGATTCACTACCAGACATGGAGAGCGGTAATGTCATATGGAGATACAACGCGGGAAGCGGTCAGTTTGCAGAGGTTTATGACATCGGGCATGCCAATACTTCAAGGCTTCTGTACCTGGACAATGATGACCACCCGGATATGATTGTTGCATACGGCTGTTGCGAGACTGTAACATACGATGTCTGGCTTGGCACCGGGAACAGTTTTATAAAGGCAGATACGATTGAAGGTTATGAAGGATTTCCCGAAACCAGCTATGGCCAGTGTGATAAAACTGTACTCAGTGTGAGCGATGTTAAAAGAGTTACAAAAACAGTCATGATAAAAGATAATAGTATTAATCTTGAAGAGGATGAGATCAGGAATTTCTATTACAGGTTCAACTGCCAGACCAGGAAGCTGGAAAAGTTTGCAGAAGGAACAACTAATGAAGGCTTCAGGGGAGTTGTTAAATCCATTGATGTAAAGTCCGGTACAATGATTGTTACAGACAGGGATGATGATATTGATAAGTCATTTATCTTTTTCGGAAATGTTCATGTTTCAGGGAGTGAGAAAAACCTGTCGCTTGCAGACATTCACCCTGGCCTTTACGTGGGATTGCGTTATGAATCAATAAATGGTAAAAATATAGTCCACATAATTGATTACTGGGGTGAAGACGTGAAGAGCAATGTGTCCGGTACTGTTCTTGTTGTGGATGAATCTTCAGGGCAGCTTGTGCTTCAGGTTGGCAGGAATGCTCGTATTTACAAACTACCGGTAAACCCGAAGTTCATCAACAGCGGGTTTACCATTGATAAGCTAAGGGCTGGCGATACGGTAAAACTCTACTTTGAATCAGGGAAGATAGTTCTTCTGGAAAAGAAGTGATGATGTGCGGGTAGGGCAGATCGCGACCTGCCTGTATTATTTGTGCCCCCTTCAGTGAATAGGGGCCTTCAGTCCCACGTCATCAAATCAAGTATACCATTAATAATAGTAAGCGGGTGGGGCGGGTTGCCCGGGATGTAAAGGTCAACTTTATGCCTGTCAATAAAGCTGCGGTCAATGGCGCTGCTGCCGTTCCAGATACCGCCGCTGATGGCGTCTGTGCCCGCGAGTATTATAATCTGCGGCGACGGTGTCGAGTCGTGGCAGATCTGCAGGGCGCGGGCCATGTTGACCGATACAGGTCCTGTAATCACTATACCGTCGGCATGCCTGGGTGATGCCACGAATTCTATACCAAAGCGCCCCATGTCGAACTGCACGTTGCCGGATGCGCCCAGTTCCCATTCTGTGCTGTTATCGCCCGCTGCCGACACCTGCCGCAGCTTCATGGACCTGCCGCAGACACTGCGTATCTCTTTACGCACCGCGTACCTGTCAACATGCACGGGCAGGTCGTTCCCCGCGTGTATCACAAGGTCTTCGCGTTTATTCGCGCTTATCTTATGGTCAGCGGTGAATATTATTTTTTCAGGGAACGCCCTTGCGCACTCCCCGCAGAAGAGGCACCTGCCCATGTCGATTGAAAGCGGCGCGGTGCCTATTGCCTTTACCGGGCACAGGGCTGCAGCCTTCTTCTCGTCGATCCTGATAGTAGTTATTACAGGCCGTCCCCTGAATGGCTCACGCAGTTCGGCTGATCTTATCGATGGTATAAACTGTCTGCCGTTATGAAAAAAAACCGAAAGTGTCCTGAACATGTTTTACCTCACAGGTCGTGTCCGCAGTATGAAAGGTTGAAACTCTTGTTGCACAGTGGAAAGTCCGAGATCTCCTGGCCCCGCAGCGCCATGGCAAGGCCGAACCAGTTGTGCATTGACGGGTCCTTGATCCTGTAGCATGAAATTTCACCCTTCCTGTCAGTGATTGCGGCGTGGCAGATTTCACCCCTCCATCCCTCGACAAGTGAAACGCAGAGGCTTGAGGACTTGAGCTTCTTCCCGTCCAGATCAGCCTGCCTGCCCTGCGGCGGAATGTTTTTAATCATTCCGGACACCATCTCCATTGACTGGCGAATTTCAAGGTCGCGCAGCTGTGCCCTTGCCTGTACATCGCCCCATGGGAGCAGCACAGGCTCATGTCTTACCAATGTGTAATGGTCATGGGGATGGGTTGCCCGGATGTCGCGCCTGATCCCGGTGCTCCTGGCCGGCATACCCACAAGTCCCATGCTGAGCGCGTCATCCTTTGTAAGCCTGCCGGTCTTGTGGAACCTTGCCTGCACGCCCGGCATGTGGAAGAGCGTGTCAGCCATCTCTATGTAGTCGCGTGAATATTCGGCGAGCATCTTTTCAAGGGAAAGGGCCAGCTTTTCAGTAAAAGGAAAGTTTACCCTGCCGGGGCGTATCTGGCCGCGTCCCAGCCTGTTGCCGCTCCATGACTGGGTGTAGTTGATTATCGGTGTACGGAGCCTGCCGAAGACCGCGTTGCCCAGCTGGTATGCCACGTCGCCCGATAGTGCGGCAAGGTCTCCGGTGTGTATCGCCATGCGTTCAAGCTCCAGCGCGAGTGTGCGGCAGTATGATACATGGCTGTCTGGTTTTGCACCGGCGAGCGATTCATAAACGAGCGCGAATGCCGATGCATTGCCTGCCGTGGTGTCCCCGGCTGCTGATTCAGCCAGCATTACCTTTTCCATCATGCCTTTTTTTGACACGAGGAGTTCCTCTGCGCCGCGGTGCTGGTAGCCCAGCTGTATTTCAAGGTGCAGCACCTTTTCGCCGTTGCAGATGAACCTGAAGTGCCCGGGTTCTATTACCCCGGCGTGGATGGGGCCGACTCCCACTTCGTGCAGGTCCTCTCCTTTAATCTGGAAAAACGGGTAATCCTCCATGCGGTGTTTTTCTCCGGTGGGGGATTCAGGATACCTGAGCGGCTTGGGCCACGGGTGGTCCGCGTACTTTATGCCCGGAGTTTCGGCCATTGCCCGTTCAAAGGGGTGGAACGACGGGTGCATGGCAGTGAGCGATTTTAGAACTTCCCCGCGTCCCGGAACCGCGGATGAAACCAGCAGTGTGCCGTTGGTGTCGTCTGCCATGATACAGAATATCCTTTGACCCTTTTCATGCTCTGCGGCAAACATGTGGCTGCAGTGGAAGCCTTCACCTGATGCAAGTGATGAATTCATCTCTGCAAATTCACCATAGCGCAGTACCGGTACTGCGCTGAGGGGGATTGTTTCGCCGTTCTTTATTTCTGCTGCGGATTGTTTTCTGTTTTTCATGTCGTTATCCTGTTTCAGCGGAGGACTGTTCCTGTCGCTGCCTGAATAATGTCAAGTATAGGCTGCGGCGGGCATATGCCCATGATCATGATAAAAATTATTATTGCAAATTGCGAGAGTGATTCAATGAGTCCCGGCTTTTCAGCGCTTTCATAATCGAAGCCGTTGACAGGCGTGAAGATCACCTTGAACAGCTTCCTGCCGAAGGACCAGAAAATTACAGTGAGCAGCGCCATTACGGCAAGCATCAGCCACATGTACCCTGACCTGAACATGGCAGTGAATATGAGGAACTCGGAGATAAATAACCCCGAAGGGGGAACAGCGGTGACGCAGATGAATGCCAGCAGAAGCACCATGGAACCGCTTAAGCTTATCCTGAAGTAGCCCCCTGTCTCGCTCACCAGCTTGCTGCCGAATACGCGGTAGGCTATCCCCGTCTGGTAGAATATCCCTGCCTTTATGAACGAATGGAGCACAAGGTGGAAGAGCGCCGCGAACGCGCCGATACCTCCCATGGCCAGTCCCAGCATTATTATACCCATGTGTTCAATGCTTGAATATGCAAGCATGCGCTTGTAGTTGTCCACCTTCATCATGTATACCGCTGCAATGAATATGGATATTGATGCACTTATTATGAGAATCGACTTTGCCCATTCTGCCGATGATGTGAGGATTATGACCTGGTATGTCCTGAATATACCGCAGAACCCGACGTTCATGAGGCCGCTGGCAAAGAGCGCGCCAGCAGGGGAGGGGGACTTGTCCTTTGCGTCAATGCCCGCTGTGTACATGGGGAAGAGCCCGGCCTTCGCTGTATACCCTGTGAATATAAAGATGAATGCCATTTTGGTCCAGAAGGGATCAAGCTTTGAGGCGTTAGCCGTAAGCTGCGCGTATGTAAGGTCCGTGATCCCGGTATTGCCGGCTGCTATCCCCAGGAGCAGGATGCCTATGAAAACAAAGGTAATGCTTATTGTACACACGAATATGTATTTCCATGTCCCTTCAAGAGCGAGTTCTGTGCGAAGGTAGTAGATCAGGAACGACGCGGCTATTGTCGTGATCTCGACAAATACCCATGTAATCGCTATGTGGTTGGCGCAGTACGCGCATGTAAGTGCAGATACAAGTATTACCATTGCGGCGAAGAAGAAGTTTCTTTCGCGCGCCTCCTTCTGCCTCCATTTAAGGTAGGCAAAGCTGTGGTAGATCGACATTGCCGAGATGAAGAAGAGAATGGTGATGAAAATTACGGCAAGGCTGTCTGCCGAAAAGTACCAGAATCCCGCGCCCCTGTTGCGTATAACATGCAAAGTGAACGCGCCCTGGAGTGTAACGAACAGGCACAGCAGTGCGATCTTTACAGGACGAATCCTGTTGAACGCAAGCGCGGCGCCTATAAGAAAAGAACAGATAAAGTATAGCTTTAACATGGCATCAATCCTTAAGCCTTCTCAAGTTTGAAACATCCCCGTCTTTAAAGACGTCACCGATCCTGTTTATGAATATCCCCAGCGTGAGTACGCCGGCAAACATATCCAGGAGTATACCCATGTTCACCATCATCGGCATTTCGTTACCCACCGCCAGGGAGAGAATGAACACGCCGTTCTCGATTACAAGAAACCCCATGACGTGGGTAATTATCTTCCGCCGTGTCATGATTATATACAGCCCGGTAAAAATCGTAGAGAGCGCAACCACGAAGAAAAGGTTATCAAGTATACTGTAGCCCGACGCGTATGAGAGGAAAAATATCATTATAATCAATATTATCATCAGGACAAGCGAAACGAACGTAGGGACCAGGGGCTCAGCCTCGCGTGTTATGTTGTTGCGTTTAAGGATGTAGGAAAGAAAAAACGGGATAGCAACAGCCTTGACAATTACGGTTTCAGTGAGGATCAGGGTAAAGTTTGCCCAGTGCATTGATGTGAGTGAAAAGAACGCGGCGAAGAAGAGCAGTATCCCCTGCAGTGCGAGTATCTGTATATATGTGACGAGCCTCCACGCGGTAACAAGGAAGAATAACGATGCAATTACTATGAGCAGGATCAGGTTTACCATGGTATTTTTCCCCTTATGCCCGCGACGTGCATTACTGCAAGAAAGACCAGGAGAGTCGCGGTGGTGATCGTGTATATGAACTGCGGATTGTTTTTCATCCTGAACCTTGACATGAAGGATTCCACGAGACCGGTAAATACCGCGAATATTGCCTGTACCGCAAGGAAGAGCAGTGTATAAACAACAAGATGTGTCCCCGGCTTTATCATCAGGTTGGCGATGATCGCGCCGAATATTGAAAACTTGAGGCACACGCCGTACATGATCATCCCCAGGTCAAACCCGCTGTTATCCAGTATCATGACCTCGTGTATCATGGTAAGTTCAAGGTGGGTCCGCGGATCATCAACCGGCATCCGGCTGTTTTCGACCATCCCCGTGAGCATCAGTATGGCAGCTGCTATGCCGGAAATTGTAAAACTTACAGCGGCAGGGATTGCGGCACCGTGCAGCCCGGCGATTATGGATGCAAACGATGAATTCCCCGTAAGCAGTGCGAATGAGCCCATGATCATAAAGAGTGCAGGTTCCATGAAGAGCGAAAAGAGGGCCTCCCTGCTTGCGCCCATCCCCTCGAAGGGGCTGCCGGTGTCAAGGGCTGCAATAATCATGAAGAATTTACCAAGTGCCATGGTATAGATAAAGAATACAAAGTCCCACTGGAAGGATATCAAGCCCGGACGCGAGCCGAGCGGTATACAGAGCGCCGCGGTAATAAGCGAGGCTATGTAGATTGAGGGTGCTGCCCTGAATATGATTCCCGTGGTATCGCCGTAAACAGGCGCTTTTTTAAGGTTGCGCAGGATGTCGCGCAGCGGCTGTATCACGTCCGGTCCCTTTCGCCCTGCTGCGATACTCTTCACCCGGCCAATTATTCCGGTAAAGAAGAGGCTTGCTGTTATGATAAGTATTAAGGATTCCATGATTCTACCCCAGTGCCAGGAATGAAATTATGAATGAAAATATAGCCTGCCTGAACGTGAAGGCAATTATTGCAGTAATAAATAAAACACCGTAGAGTATGTAGTACTGTATAAGGCCGTTCTGCAGAAAACCGAACAGGGTCATGAACCTGCCCATGCGCCGCATATTGCTGTCGACCAGGATATCCTCTATTTTATCGAACGAGTGCGTCCGGAACGATCCTGGTTCAGGGAACATCCCGTTGAGTACCGGGTATTCCGAGTGTATCTTCAGTATAGGTGAGGCGATATTTGTATATGTCTGCACAAACGATGTTGCAGTGTACTGGATCTTCGGGCTTCCGCCGGTGTACCCGCATCCCCATACCGGCGATTGCCGCACGGCTGAACGTCTGATCACAAACATTCTTATGGCCAGGATCACGCCGGTGAGCAGGATGAGCAGTATCCCGGCCATGGATATCGAATACATAAGCCATGTTGAAGGTGCCTGGACCCCGGCTAAAGCCGCATTATTCAGCATTGCTGCGGCAGGCATGGACGCCAGGCGTACAAATGGTGCCGGGAAAACACCTATGCAGACGATCAGGCAGAGCACAATCACCTGCGGAACAAGCGCCATGTTCTCCACCTCGGCGCATCCTTCCGGCAGATGATGACGCGGGGTACCCAGGAACACTATCCCGAACGCCTTTGTAAAGCAGAGGAACGCAAGCCCCCCCACCATTACCAGGCCGAAAATGCAGCAGAGCATGAGCATGGATACCGGGAGTACACCCGCTGTGAGCCCGCGGTACATTGAACTGTATATAAGGAATTCGGAAACAAACCCGTTCAGGGGCGGAAGCCCGGTGATGGCAAGCGCGGGCACCAGGAACAGGCCCGCGGTGAAAGGCATGTACTTCATGATTCCGCCAAGCTCCTCGATAATTACCGTGTGGGACTTCCTGTAGACCGATCCCGCGGTATAGAACAGGAGCGATTTAAAGAGTGAATGGTTCAGCGTGTGCAGCAGCGCGCCGCAGTATCCTGCCATTGCAATGTCGCTGTTTCCCATGCCTGTACCCATGAGCCCCAGCCCTATCCCCATGCCTATGATGCCGATGTTTTCAATGCTGTGATATGCAAGCAGCCGCTTCAGGTTATGCTGCACTATAGCAACCATAACACCGTACAGTGCCGTGGCTGTCGAAAGAATAAGTATAAGCCTTCCCATCTCAAGCATGTTTCCCTGGCAGAGAGGTATAACCCTGAATATGCCGAATATGCCCATTTTTATTATTACCCCGGACATCACGCCTGATACGTGCGCAGGGGCAGCGGGGTGCGCCCATGGCAGCCATGTATGCAGCGGGACAAACCCGGCCTTGAATGCAAAACCTGTAAAGAGAATTATAAACGGCCACGGCCCGGGCGCGCCGGCCTGCGACCGTGCGTGGTTCATAATCTGCTGCATGTCAAATGATCCCGCTGCAGTCGAAACCCATATGAATCCCGTGATAAGAAGCAGCACGCAGATATGCGACTGGATGAAGTAGTTTATGCCCGCGCGCAGCGTCTGCCTCTTTTCGTGTTCGTACGTTACAAGGAGGAAGGCTGCAACTGTCATGGCCTCCCAGCACATCAGGAAGGCGATAATGTTCTGCATAATGCAGACAGCGGTCATTGCAGACTGGAGCACCAGGAACGATACCCAGTGAATTGGATCTTTTGACCGGCTGGTGTACATCTTCATGTAGTAGAACCCGTACCAGCAGCCCGTGATGAGCGTAATGTTTATGACAATAATGAAGAATGCGCTGAGCAGATCAATCCTGAGAGGTAGCATACCGAACGGAAAACCGCATTTGAATACAAGCTCAAGGGAGCCGTATTTCAGGGCTGTAAAGGCTGCGCTGAAATTGAGTATTCCTGATGCGATTACCGCTGTGAGCGCGGCATTTTTTTTAAGCCTGAGCGGCAGCAGCAGAACGAGTATAATGCCGCAGAGTGTTACTGCAAATGAAAATAGTATCAGCTTCATGGCAAGTTACCGGCTTATATCTGGTTTTTAATTGTGAGAATTACACTTATATACAGGGATCGTAAAAAAACCGCATGTCAAGGAAATATTATACGGAGCCGGCGTTAAAAATTAAAAAAAAACTACCGGGGTCCTGTTCAGTGGCGGGCTTTCTTGACACGTCCGGGCTGCAGGGATATATTGTACAAAAAGCTCAGGCGGGGCGCGTTTATGGCATCATTAAATCATGAAAAATTATCCAGGTTGGGATTACGCACAAGGGTTGCAATAATTGTGTTTGTGCTGATCTCTGCAATCTGTATAGGGATTACACTCACATCATATATTATGCTGAAGAAGCAGCTGTTCACCGAGCTGAGGGCCAGGCTCACCAACATCGCTTATACAGGTTCGTTCATGATTGACCGGAAATCTCTCGCGGGTATTGTTTCCAGCCTGGCTCCGGGTTATGACTACACAAAGGTTGACGGTGCGGAAGAGTATCCCCTTGAAGAGGAAGTGATATCGGGGATTGAATCTGCGCCGGAATTTGAGCGTGTATGCAGCGACCTTAACCTTATAAGGGACGCGCAGCCGGACCTGCTTATCTATGCGTACATTGTCATACCCACCGCTGAACCCGGCATGCTGCGGTTCGTGGCCGATGCGGATGCACCTGAACTTCTTGCCGAAGCAAAAGAGACCGGCGGCTCAATGGACGAGATAACCCGTTACTCCAAGCTCTACGAGGCCGGGCCTGATTCAGTCATGGCCGGCGCAGCCGATAAAAAACTGAATGTGGCTGATACGGAGTTCGCATGGGACGAGGAGGGGCGTTTCAATATAGTTTCCGGTTATGCACCGGTCTTTGATGAAGGTGTGTACCTGGGCATGCTGGGAATTGATATATCTGACAAAAATGCCAGTGCGATTTTAAAGAAGACGATGGTTATTTATATTCTCATATCATTTGCCGCGGTTATCGCAGCGGTTTTACTCTCCCTGTTTATAAGCAGGATGATCAGCGTTCCCCTTGGACGGCTTGTCAGCAGCCTGCACGATATGGCCGAAGGGGAGGGGAACCTTACCGGGGGACTTCCGGTAACCACAAACGATGAGCTTGGAAGGGCTGCGTTTGAATTCAACAGGTTCACGGGCAGGCTGCGTGATGTAATATCAGAAATCAAGATTATATCAGTTGACCTTGACTCGGCATCCGTCGCGATCAGGAACTCAATGAACGGGCTCTCGGATAACCTGGTTAAGCAGACAGGCCTTGAACGCGAGGTGTTCGAAGGAGGCACACACATAAAATCGAGCGTGGAAATGCTCGCAAAGAACGCCGATGTGCAGGCTGACGGGTTCACATCCCTGACCAACAGGCTGGTTGACCTGTCGAACTCAATATCCGCCCTTGCCGATGAATCAAAGCTTGCGTCAAAACTTACTGAAACCATAACCGGCAATGTAATAAAAGGTAAAGACTCGCTCCAGTCTGCAAGCAGCATAATGGCCAGCATAGGTAAAAGTTCGGAAGAGATGACCGGTATTGCAGGGATCATAAGCGATATATCGGACCAGATCAACCTGCTTTCCCTGAACGCTGCTATTGAGTCTGCCAGGGCAGGGGATGCCGGAAGGGGCTTTGCCGTTGTGGCTGACGAAATATCAAAACTTGCAGACAAAACCGCGTATAATGTAAAGGATATAGACAGGATCATACGCGATAACTCGCTGCTTATATCACAGGGAATGCTGAGCGTTAATTCCATGATCGGGCTGTTCAGCGATGTCATTACAGATGTATCCTCGATCTCCGCGCTGATTCAGAAGATCACCACCTATATGAACGAACAGTCCGGGTACAACGACAAGGTGCACAAAGAGTCCGAAACCATGAAAAGCGTAATCACCGATATCCATGAACTGGTCGAAGAGCATGAGCGCGTTGTTGATTCAATTGCGGATTCACTCGGGTCAATAAGCCGGCTTTCACAGGGTAACATGGATGCTTCCCTGGCTGTAAACACTTCTGCCGGCGAGATTACTGCAATGACAGACAATCTTATCAATCTTATGAATTATTTCAAGGTCGGAACAGGAAACTGGCAGTAACATTTTCTGGCACGCGTGAACAAAGAGTTGTTGCAGCATGAGGCTATTTGTCATTTCGATGGAGCTGAAGTAAAAGATGCTTATGAATAAAAAGATAGCGACTGAGAAATCTCTAAACGAAAAATGCCTGTTAACTGAGATTTCTCACCCGAAGCGTTGAAGCGGGTTCGAAATGACATAAGGATAAGGCACCATATATCCTCCGCCGGGGGCAATGGCAGAAGACAATTTTCCAGGTTGAATCTTTATGAATAAAAAGAAATATATAATCCCGTTGATCCTCCTTGCCTGCACCATGGTTGTGTTCCTGGTGTCGGGCGGCGCCTCAGCGGGTTTTGCTCCCATAGAATTCCGCGAGGTCTGGGGCTACATGATGCGCGGCGAAGAGAAAAAGTTCAGCGGCGACGCGCCTGTAACCGACATCTGCTACTTCAGCGTGGGCATAACCTACAGGGGTAAACTCACCGCAGCAGCTAAACCGCCGGTTGTCCCTTCATATAATGGAATAAAACGCCGCATACACCTTGTGGTGGCCAACCTTGACAATGCGGCGCTTATGCACTTCTGCCTTGACCCGTGGTACGGCATACGTGACACGCTTGTTGCTGATATAGTGGGGCATTCCGGCGGGTACGACGGTGTACAGATAGATTTCGAGGCTGTGCAGCCTGGAGACAGGGATTCATTCATCGAGTTCCTCAGGCTGCTGAAGGCCGGGCTCCCGCAGGGCAAGGTGCTCAGTGTCGCTCTCCCTGCCAGGAGAAAAAAGGTTACTGACGCCTATGATTACGGTGTGATCGCATCAATAGCTGACAGGGTAATGATTATGGCCTATGACCAGCACTGGAGCAGCAGCCGCCCCGGGCCTGTGGCGTCACTGGAGTGGTGCAGGGCGGTGGCCCGTTATTCAGGTAAAAATGTTCCGCAGAGCAAACTGATCATGGGGCTGCCCCTCTACGGCAGGTCATGGCAGAAGAACGGATACAGCAGGGCAGTGGGGGGCAGGGAGATCGATAAAATACTATCCAGGGACGATGCGAAGTTTGAATACTCGGTCGAGACAGGGTGGGTAATCACCTGCGACGAGAAAGTTGCAGTTGTGCTCTACTTTGATGATGTGACCGCAACAAGGGAGAAGCTTATGATGTACAGGAGCTACACCGATTCAGTGGCGTTCTGGCGGCTGGGCATGGAGAAGAGTGAACTCTGGAGCGTCATCGCGGTTGAAAAGAACGACAGGAGCAGTATGGCGGGCGAACCGCATGATTCAGGCGATGCTGTTTCAGATTGAAGGCATAAAAAAAGCTCTCCTTCCGGAGAGCTTTAATCAATAGTATGCAAGATTAAATTATATTACTGCAACATCGATGGCCCTGGGGCCCCTGTCTGTGTTTTCAATTTCGAATTGAACCTGGGCACCCTCTTTAAGAGTTTTAAAACCCGTACCCATTATGCTTGAATGATGAACAAAATAGTCTTTGCCATCTGTGGCTGATATAAAGCCGAAACCTTTCTGATCGTTAAACCATTTTACTGTGCCTTGAGACATTAGATTTACTCCTGAGTTTTAATCGGGAATTCCCGGTGCGAATTAGTTAAAATCTCCTGAAGATTACCCGTGGTACATCTGGTAAGAAATACAGAATATTTTATGAACTTAACCGCTACGGTACCAAAATACATTGTTTAAAATAAAAGTCAATCCTAAAAGCGCCTGCCTGGTGCTGTGTGCTAAAATATTTTTGTTTTAAATATAAAAAAAAGAATATTATGTCCTGTAAACTGCCTGTCATGCACGTAATCCGGTCGGGTTAATTCTATGCACAATTCATTTATTATGTCCAATTTTTTCAAAAAAACATTGACTTAAAATGCTGCTCAAATGTACTGTTCTGATATGAACTGACGGGTCAGTTTGCATCCTGGACTTTTTT
>DAONFG010000019.1:0-59971 GCA_035403465.1 Spirochaetota bacterium
TCAACATGTTAAATTATCAACCATAAAAAATTAATTATAAAGAAATATGTATTTTGAGAATTACTGACGCTTTAGTCATTTTTGATTTGACAATGCCATACATTCATGAATTCTTATTAAAGTGTTTCCGTAAACGTGAGGCCGATTATGCTTGATGAGAGAAGAACAATACCGCGCTACCAGGCTGATTTTAGCGTGTCAGTTGAATTTAGATCAGATCCGAACACCTCTTCACTTATGAACTACACAGCTAAAGTCGTCAATATAAGCCTTGCCGGTGTTTACCTGATAATTGAAGACAAAATACGCCCCGGAATACCGCTCAATATGACATTCAGTATCAATGGTCTTTCAAATACCAATGAGCATAACCAGTACAGAACAAATGGTAAAGTTCTTCGATGCGGCTCAATTAACGAGGAAACACCGGAAACCAGACACAGATATCATTTTGATGATGTGAAGAATAAATTTTACTGTGCCGTTCAATTCAATGAAGTTCAGTTTGAACTTTCAGATAAACTTTCACGATGCAACCAGGTACTTTAACAGGTCAATTCGCCCGTATCTTATGGATAATTGACATTATTTTCACTATATTTTTTTTAGTTTAAGACATAATTTACTTGAAAATAAGATTATTGATTTCTACTATGCCTCAAATCAATGAATCTGGGGATCATGCCATGGCAAAATGTGAAATCTGCGGAAAATCCGTTCAATTTGGAAAAAGCGTAAGCCATTCTAATAAAAGGACAAATAAAATCTGGCGACCTAACGTACAGAAAATCCGTGTACTCGAAAACAACAGGGTAATCAGGAAAAATGTATGCACAAGATGCATAAGAACAGGTTCTGTAGCAAAAGCTGTTTAACAGTTATCTCGTTTACCTGACTTTACAAAAAAAGCTGCCATTGTGCAGCTTTTTTTATTAATAAATCCATCCGGAATATTCGTTGTACTAATAAAAGAATAATTTGTTTTTCCAAATTTTTAGTATTAAATTATAATATCTTTTAAAAATATATTTGAAAGGAGGTATGATATGTTCCGTCCAGCAAATATCCTGGTTGCAACAGATTTCAGTAAAGAATCAGACAGAGCGGTAAGCGCAGCTTTTGATATCGCTGGAAAGTATAAATCAAAAATTGATTTATTGTATATTCTTGACGATGTCATTGAATGCACTGCCGATTACTGCATCCCGCCTGAAAATGTAGAAGCCACAAGAACCAGAATGCTCAAGGAAGCAAAAAAACAGATGAAAGAACAGCTTACAAGATTCCCCAAACATCCGAAAGTATCCATCAAAGAGACTGTAAGATTTGGAAATCACTTTGATGAGATCCTGAATGAAGTAAAAAACAGAAAAATTGATCTTCTTGTAGCTGCTCCTCATGAGGAGCATAAAGCGTGGCATATGTTTTCACATTTAACCGAAAAACTCGGTGAAAAAAACGGATGCGAAACTCTGCTGGTAAGGCATTAACTGACTGTGTTTTAGTTTTCCGGATGGAAAGATGAGTTCATCGTTTCATTACTGAGAACATGGAGCCGGGCCCAGCCTATTTACCGGCTCCTTCTAATAATCCGAGTTCTTCCAACCCCTTAAATAATATTTGTAAAGCACGGGTTTATTGAATGTGTTTATCTCTGTTGTAATTTCTCCTGAATCTGGTGGAAAGTTTTCAGCTGCAGTAAAAGTCGATTTATTAAAATACTTTAATCCATCTATCACTGAATCCTTAATAACTAAATCATTACCGCATGCCATGTTATATCCCCAGTCACCAAAAGATGGTATAAAGAGATGATAAGGAATAACATTGTTAAATACCTGTTTCATTGTAAGGTTAATGCACCAGAATGCCTCTCGGGCAAAAAGCGGCGAAGTTGATTGTGTAATGAATACCCCGTCCATTGACAGGGACCTTTTAACAAGTTTGAAGAATTCGATAGTATAAAGCTTTGAAACAGTTTCATCATGCGGGTCAGGGAAGTCAGCAATAATTATATCATAACCGAAAGTGTTTGTGCGAAGAAAATCATATGCATCACCTGTTATAACATGTACCTTACTGTTTTTCAATGAGCCTTTGTTGATGTAACTTATCGTAGAATTATTCATTGCCAGGGATATCATGCTCGCGTCAAGTTCAACAAGAACGACTGTTTTAACAGAGGGGACTTTAAGTATCTCCCGCACTGCCAGACCGTCTCCACCTCCCAGTACAAGGACACTCCGCGGATTTCCGTGAACTGACATTGCCGGATGCACCAGCATCTCATGGTACCTGTATTCATCAGAACTTGAAAACTGGAGGGAACCATCAAGATAAAGCCTGAAATCATCCCCGCTCCGTGTGAGGACAATCTCCTGGTATTTTGTCCGCTCTGTAAAAACAATATCATCATAAAACATTTTTTTCTGTATGATAGCATTTAACCAGTCGGAATTCACCGCCATAAACAGGAGAATCATCATTGATACTGATGCAAGCAGGAAATCCTTTTTTTTGCTGCCGTAATCAATCACAAGAATGATAATAAAGGCTACAGTAATATTCGCCATACCTACAACAATGCTGGTGAGAAACCTTCCAAGAAAAGGAAACAGCAGCAGTGGGAAAAATAGAGACCCTGCAAGTCCACCAATATAATCAAAGGACAGGACATTTGATATGATATCTTTAAGCGCACCGTAATTTTTTAAAATCCGGGTCAGAAGGGGAATTTCAAGTCCGACAAGGGTTCCGATCACAACCAGGAAGAAGATATGCAGCGCGTAAAACGATTCCGAAAACGAAAAAAGATAATTAAGTATAACAACCGATACACCGCCGATCAGGCCGAGCAGAATTTCAATACGAACAAATGCCTTAAGTAGATTCTTTTCAATATACCGTGAAACATATGAACCGAGTCCCATTGAGCTGAGGAACACACCTATGGTGATTGAATACTGCATAACAGGATTACCAAGCAGGTACGAAGCCAGGGACCCGAGTACAAGCTCATAGATTATTCCGCAGAGTGATAAGATAAAAACAGAGAATAAAAGTATTCTCTGTTCATTTTTAGCAAGATTGATTTTCACTTATTTAGGCTGCCCGATTTTCTGCTCAATCTTTGATTCAACGGGCATAGATGAACTGCTCGGTGAAGATATAACTGATCCTACAATAATTGCAATACCGATAAATACTGCACCGATGATAATACCGAGCGCTACATTCTGATCATCCTCGATCTCTTTTTTCAGCGAGAACGGGCTGAAAAAATTAATCAGCAGAAATCCAAGTCCCATCAGGACAATCCCGAGAACCGAATAGATTACTGTGTCTATTACTCCATGCAGAATCCCTGTCCATTCCATATTAAAACCCCCTGAAATATTTTATATTTAGTTTTTCTTTTCACTTGCCGCTTCTGAAGCTTCCCGATCCGCCCATATAAGGGGCGTAGTACCCGCTCCCTGCACGCAGGGACTTTCTCTCCTCCCGGACCTTCTTAAAGTACTCTTTACCTGCACCTGAATAACCTATATACGATGATGTCATTAAAATGGAAGACGAAATCAAAGCTGCTGCAATTATTATACTCCGTATCATTACACTCTCCTATTTATCAGCCATCTCAAAGGGAAGTTCATTGTATGATTTCGATTTTGATTTGTTGATCAAATATAAAATAATAAAAATAGCAAAAACTACTATATAATACCTGTATCCCCTGACCCTGGAGATCGCGATAGTGACGGAATCAGGTGACCTTGGATTTTCACTAAATATTTCCATATACGCGTAATATTTGCCCGCTTCATCCAGAACAAAATCTGAACCGTAACTCTTATCTGACTCGTGCCAGTAGCCGTCACTGTCCCTGCCCTCTTCATCCCAGAAATCTGCGGTTATAATATATGACTCAAGAGGTTCAGGCATTGCATCAATCTCTTCAAAGATATCGTTAAGTACTACGGGATCATTGACTTTATCACCGGCAAGGTCAAGCAGCCTTTTTTCGCTGATAAGCATAAACCTGAATGACTGCCATTCAAGGTTAAGTTTCTGAACTTTCTCATCAACAGCAAAACTTACGTCATAGAGCTTATTCCCTTCAGGTATATCAAAGGGGCCCCAGAGTACCTGGCTCTGGTATGCCTTTGTTCCATTTTCTTCAAAAGGTACATTCGTTGTAAGAACTTTTTTCTGACCCATTACACCTTTAATTTCTGTTGTTGAAAAACAGCTGAAAAAAGCTGCCATAAGCGAGAAGCATGCACCTGCAGCGTAAACAAGACTTTTCTTACCGTAAGAGGTCCTCTTCTTTATTGTACTATCATACTTTTCTTTATAAGTATCGATACTGAATGCGCTGAGTATCTGGCCGTGGTTAAGTTTTTCACCCTTTGTAATTGACACTTCATCCTCAGACTGCTCAATTGTAAAATGAATGCCGTCCTTCTTGAAGTCATAGCACGTTGACGGTTCTCCGATTTCGGGCTTCCATGGAAGCTCGCCTTCGATGAGTACTATTCTGCCTGTATAAGCTGAAGATTTACTGATCCTTTTCCCTTCAAAGAGTATGGCACTGCTGTCAGATTCCATATCGATCGCTTCAGGAATATACTCCTCGTAAGACCAGATTTCACCATCCTCCTCGACAAAATAGTGAAATACACCGTCGGCTGATATGGCAACCCATTCATCCCATGTACACTTTTCGTATTCCTCTTCCTCCTGGTACCTGAGCCTGCCGATAATTTCATACTCGACATTGTTTATGCTCCCTTTTAATCCAAGTTTGAAGAGAGTGGAATCTTTATCGTAGGTTAAGTCATCGGCAAAAACATGGTAAAACTCACTTGTATGCTGGTCATAATCTTTTCCGCACTGGACACATTTGGCCAGGGGAACAGTTACATCCTCCTCTTCCTCCTTATCATAGTAAGTACGTGAACTTTTTACAAGCCCGCCGCCGCATGAGGAGCATTTGAGCGAAACAAGTTCTTCTTTCCCTGTACCCATGTTATCACCTGCATAATTTAACTGATGTATACTCCTGCTACGGGATTCAGGAGTTTACCACTATATCTCTTTTAAGCAGAGGCCTGCCTGCGAACATTTCAACTTCACTTTCAGTGTATTCAACAGAGACTTTCTTCCCTTCTGCGACGGCATCAAGATAGACTACCTCGGATCCGGGTTCAACATAAAAGAACAGTTCACCTTCGCCGCCGTCAACTACAGCCATACCCTTCTCCTTGACCATAACCTTTTTATCACCGACCATTATGTTCTGTCCCGGTTTTATGCAGTTTATATCCGGAATATCAACTGCTTCATAAAGGTCAGTGTAAAGAGTAAAGGTTCCCTCATCCTCTGTGAACCAGGCTTTCTCGCCGTCAAGGTCAATAAACCATTCATCATAATGCCCGCCCTGGTACTTGTACCGCATGCGTCCCAGTGCGGTAAACGGTTTACCAAGAATAGTCCCTGCTGAACCTACGGTGAATATAGATGGAAAATCGGCGAGTTTAGGAAACTTGCCTGTTATGTCGAATCCCCCGTCTTTTACACGAAGGTGAGTGCCGCAGTACTCGCAGACAAACACCTTGCTGAATCTGTTTTTTATCTCAAGTGATGCTCCGCACGATGCACAGTTCATTGATGACATTCATTTAACCCTGCTGTGATCCGCATTCAGGACAGAACTTTGCCCCCGGGGCAAGCGGTGCTTTACACTTAACGCAGTTGGAAGCCTGGAGGCTTGCACCGCATGAATGACAGAACTTTGCGCCAGCCTGGTTCGCAGCGTTACACTTTGGACACGCCGCCTGGGGAACAACCATCGGAGACCCGCATGAATGACAGAACTTTGCACCTGCGACATTTGCTGCATTACACTTAGGACATGCAACCTGTCCGCCTGCCTGTCCTGCGCCTGGTTGTGCATTACCCATGACTGAGCCCATCATCTGACCCATCTGCTGGCCCATGCCGACACCCATACCAGCACCCATCATGCCGCCTGCCATACCTTCATTTGAAGCAGCCTTTTCCATTGTGTCAAATGTACGTTTTACCTTGTAGTCGTCACCCATAATATTCATTTCGGCTTTGTCGGCAAGAGCTTTCTTCAGCCTCTTTACGTTTTCGTCGTCATCGGGAATATTAATTGATTCAATTGCGAAACGGACAAGTTCAATACCGAAACTTGTAAAATCTTCAAGAAGCTTTGCCTTTCCTGCTGAACCGATTTCATCATAATAAGCAGAAAGTTTAAGTATCGTAATATTCTGTTTAATCATAAACTCTGAAATAAGGTCCTGTATTTTAGGCAGAATCGCCTGGTCTCTAAGAGCCGAGCCTATTGCATCAGTTGTGAATGCCCTCCATGTTCCTGTTGCCATAATAAGAAACGGTTTTATGTCAAGAATGCGGATTGAGTATGCGCCAAAAGCCCTGATAGGTACAGGAAGATTGTAAATAGGATCCATCAGCTGCATAGGCTGCTTTGTACCCCATTTTAGATTGGGAATCTCTGTCTTGTTTATAAAATATACCTCTGCCGGGAATGGCGTCTTGCCGCCAAAAGGCAGGTTGATAAGTTTTTCAAGAATCGGTACGTTTCCCGTACTCAGCGTATGCCTTCCCGGACCGTATGAATCAAGGGCCTGGCCGTTTTTAAAGAAAATTGCCTCCTGCCCTTCTTTAACTATAAGCTGCGAACCAAGGGCAATTGCACCCTCCTCGAATTTGAAAATCACCTCACCCGGTTTATTATCCCATTGTACAACATCAAGTAATGCCATTATATGACCTCCATTATAACATATTTTCGTTCATCAAATGTTTTTTCAAATTCAAGAATCCTGGTCTTTACAGATTTTAAAGCAGATTTAAGCGCATCACTTCTCAATGTCTGAAGTCCCGTTGCAAGGGTAAGAACTTCATCAAATTGAGCAATAAGCCGCCAGTCAAATTCAAGCAGCCGGTTCTGGTCTTCTTCAGTAATCTTTAGCTTTGAAAATGGGCCGGATGCGCCATACTCAGCATACTGAACTTTTTTAAAAAGACCTTCAAGAACATTTCCCAGCGAATCCAGTTCAGGAAGTGCAGAAAGCTCTGCTTCACGTGAGAGATCACCCGACAGCATCGCAAGAGTTTTCTTGGCGGTTGAAATCTTATCTGATATAAATGCCCTGATCATACTGTCGGCATCATAATTTTCAGCCTTTTCGATATAACCCTTGAATCCCGGAATACCTATGGCGATCCGTGTAATAAAATCCCTGTTTGCCTGGAGCTTATTTTTTAAACTGTTTAAGTCAGGTTGCATGTTTTTAACCTTATCCTGATTTTTTTATTTTTTGCGGATTTATTAAACCAACAGTTATAATATAATAATAACCGGTAAAAAAACAATACAGTCAAGTTTTAATTATTTTTTTAAAATATAAAAATTTAATCAGTGATTGAACGGTGTCTTCCAGAAATGCCTGTTTTAAAATTTACAGATTTCATCAAATAGATAGAGCATTATTAATTCGCACGAGCATATCCATGTACCTGTTTCGTGATCTTATATATTCCCTGAGCAGTACGTTAGATGAGACTGATTCAGTAATCTGTGAGAATTCATCTGCCTCAAAGCTTTCAATTTCAAATCCTGATTCCTGCTTCAATCTGATCATTTCAGCAACTTCATTATATTTTTTCAGAAGCATTGATGCGCCTGCATCTGCAGCAACACGCGATTCCATTTCACGAAAATTAGAAGCCGCTTCTGTATTACCGATCAGAGTTCCAAGTTCATTTGCTTTATTAAGGATCTCTTCCAAGCATTTTCCTCCTGATTTAATTTTTTGATTCATTGCTTAGCTTAAATTTTTCTGATTGTCAAGATTCAAACTATAGAATTATTTCAAAGAATAGATGATTATATAGTAGTTACAAACAAAAATCTTGTTACAAATAATTATACATCAGTAATACATATAAGTCTTTTTGTTTGACAATAAATGCATAGACCTTTATACTTTGCCTCAATCAGGAATAACAAAGAACTTTCACACACTAAAAATTGCACCATTACAAAAATCAGATTATGGAGTAAACAATGTCTGAAATAAAAGAGATAGTTGAAGACGAGAACAAAATTGATACCGTTATTGCCGAGGATATCGAGTTTCGCGGTACATTGAAATTTAAAAATTCACTTAAAATCAAGGGAAAATTTGAAGGCAGAATAATATCAGATGGTCAGCTTATTATCGGCAGGGAATCAGCAATAAGTGCCGATGTGAATGCTGCGATCGTATCAGTAAGCGGAACTGTTAATGGGAAAATCAGGGCATCAAAAAAAATCGAAATGTTCAAGAAGAGCAGGATCAACGCAGACCTGATCTCGCCGGAGATTGTCATGGAAAGCGGTTCTGTATTTAACGGCACATGCATCATGGAAGCTGAATAAAAAGTTCATATGAATAAGTGATTACACGGGCCGCAAAAGAACGGCCCGCAATAATCTATTTCACTTCAGCAATACATTCGACCGGGCACTCTGCAGCGCATGAACCGCAACTTGTACATTCCTTTTCATCAATCTTGCGTTTTCCCTCAGCCTGTTCCGAAATACATGACACAGGGCAGACAGACTCGCATGCCCCGCATGCTATGCATTCATCAGAATTGATTCGATAAGCCATTGATTTTCTCCTGTTATCTGGTATAATTCGATTCTCTTTCAGCGCAGTAAAACTTTATACATAAACCGGCTAAAAGTTAATAGCCAGCCTGTAATTTATACGGCACTGTTCGAATATATGTTCTATAGATTATAATCCTATTAAATATTTTAGTCTACCTATAATTGCTTTCGATTCATTATTATTCATCATGAATAACAACAATATGTATATAGAACCAAAAACACCCAGTATTAAAAGGGCATTAATCGCCGGATGAAAATGAGTATAGAACCCGAGAATAATTTTTACACCCCATCCGCATGCAATTCCAGCCAAAGCTGCAGACCAGAGTTTGAACATCAGCATCTTTTCCACATGAAATTCTCCAATAACTGAAACCAGCGATCTCTTCAGAAGATAGAACTCAACCCACCCGGCTATGCCCGATGCAAGGGTTAGACCTGCCGTACCATAAACTGAGTCCAATCCAAGTAAAGGGGGAACTTTAACTGAAAAAACAAAACTGAGTCCCGCAGCAGTTATAACCCGGATTAATGCGAACCTGAACGGAGTTTTTGTATCATGAAGCGCATAAAACGCAGAAGAAACCAATCGTGCGAATGTTGAAGCCAGAAGGCCGACAGAGGCACCGCCCAGAGTCAGCCATACAAAAAAAACACCGGTTGAATCAAACCTGCCGGTCATGTAAAGAGCTGCCGTTATAATATCACCGAATGCAAAAAATGCAGCCGCGGATGGAACTATAAAAAAAGCAATTCGCACAAGGGATTTTTCAAGCCGCATCCGAAGCGTAGATGCAATTTCTTCACGGCTGCCGGTCGCGCTTGACATTGCAGGGAGTTCTGCCGCGGTTACAGCCATACCGAATAAACTCACAGGAAGGGTATAAATGGTCTGGGCGCATGCAACAACAGCCACTGCACCGGAACCGATAAGGCTGGCGATAATAGAATCTATAAATGCCGATATCTGCACTACACCCCTGCTGACAAAAGCCGGAAAGAAATTCGTTATTACTTTTTTTACACTTTCATTACCGGAATCAAGTTCAGGTTTTATGCTGCCTGTTAGTCTCAATACAGCGGGTAGTTGAATTATAAACTGTAACGCGCTGCCTGCGACAGATCCCCAGGCTATATACACAGCAAGCGTGTAAGAGCAGAATCTCCTTCCGAAAAAAACAAGTGCGATAATTATACAGATATTCCATATAACAGGAGCCGCATAGGAGAGAAAAAACTTCCTGTGGCTGTTAAGCACACCGAGGCACCATGCGGAGAGAACAAGAAGACCCGCCCCGGGGAAGAGTATGCGTACAAGGAGTATGGTGTATTCCTTTTTATCTCCGGTAAAACCGGGTGCGATGAGCGTAACAAGAAGCGGAGAAAACATTATACCTGCTGCAACAATAATCGAAACAGCTAACGTAAGGAGAGACAGGACCGTATTGGCAACTTTGAGAGCATCTTTATTTCTGCCTTCCGCCCTGAGCCTGGCATATACAGGGATAAAAGAAGCCGACAGGGCCCCCTCACCGAAGAGGTTCTGCAAAAAGTTAGGAATACGGAATGCCGAGTTGAATACATCTGCCGCGTCGGAGATCCCGAAATAGTATCCGAAAATTCTCTGGCGTACGAAGCCCATTATCCTGCTAAGGAAGATGCCGGTTCCTATCAGAAGTGAATGCGACATTCGTTCCATGCTTGATGTTTTGGCATTATTTTCAGGTTCTGTACGGGACATTCATACTCCACTTGTATATTAGTTAATGTGATTATGCACAGATGATACTTTTTTCAAATAAGTAAGCATCACCAAACTTGATTTTGTCAAGTGTATGTCATATACCTGCATACTGAAAAATAAAAAAAGCTGCCTCACGGGGAGGCAGCTTTTACATGCAAAGTTATTTCAGTATTCGCGGATTACAGGTTAGCCATAATTCCGGGAACAACTTCGAAAAGGTCAGCAACTATACCATAAGCAGCTATGTTGAAGATAGGAGCTTCAGGGTCTTTGTTTACTGCAACGATGCATTTTGATCCTTTCATGCCGGCTACGTGCTGTACTGCACCGGAAATTCCGAGTGCAAGATAAAGGTCCGGTGTAACAGTCTTGCCTGACTGACCAACCTGCCTTGATGCTTCTGTCCAGCCTGAGTCGATTACAGGACGTGATCCTGCATATTCGCCGCCGAGTTTCTGTGCAAGAGGAATAACGATTTCTTTGTATTTGTCACCGTCTTTAAGACCCCTTCCGCCGGAAACTATAACTTTAGCCTGAGTAATATCTACTCCGCCTGTTGATGTTGCTATAACTTCTTTAACTTTTGTTCTTATCGCGCCGAATGATACAGCTACAGTTGATACTGCGCCTGCTCCGCCTGCTTCTGCAGGATCAAATGCGCCTTTTTCAAATGTTACAACAAATTTATCTGTTGATACAGATTTTGTCTCCTGGAGTTTACCATTATAGATACTCCTTGTGAGAACAAGCTTTCCGCCTTCAACATCAGCTTTGTTACAGTTGGAAACTATACCGGCGTTAATAGCCATAGCAGCTTTTGCAGCATAGTCAACACCGTCATATGTATTGGGGATGAAAACACCTTTAACATCTTTTGCTTCTACAACTGCTTTAACAGCCTGTGTGTATCCGTCTGATGTATACTTTTCTACAGCTGCGTCACATACTGCGAATACTTCGGGTATGTATTTTGCAACTTCTTTCGCAAGAGTATCATCTTTTGCGAATACTGCAGCTGCGGGTTCAAGTCCAAGACCGGAAGCAACTGCTTTGGCTACTCTGCAAAGTTCAAGCGTTGCGGTGCTTAACTTGCCGTCTCTGTGTTCTGCAATTATTAGTAATTTAGCCATTTCAGATCCTCCTACCTTATATCACTTTCGCTTCATTTTTGAGTTTATCAACCAGTTTCGCTGCTGCTTCTGCAGGTGCTCCCTGGATAATCTCTGCCATTGAATCAGATACCGGCACGAACATTTTGATAAACGCTGTTCTTGATGAAGCTGATACACCGAGGTCTGCAGCTGATTTGTTATCAAGCTGTTTTTTCTTGGCTTTCATGATACCCGGAAGAGTGGGATACCTTGGTTCGTTGATACCGGACTGGATAGAAAGAACTGCCGGAGCAGCGAGTTCAAGAACTTCATTAAGTCCGCCTTCAAGCTCCCTGTTGAGAGTGAAAGCTTTACCGTCTGCTGTAACGATTTTTACAACGTTAGTGCAGCTCGGAATGTTAAGCATGTCAGCGATCATAACCCCTGTGGTCGCTGCCTGCAGGTCTTCGCTCTGAACACCTGTCATTACGAGGTCAACTCCCCCGATTTTTTCGATTGCTTTTGCAAGAGCGCTTGCAATAACAAAACCATCACCGTCAAATACTGCTGCATCATTGATGTGGATTCCCCAGTCAGCTCCCATTGCGAAAGCCTGCCTGATATCCTTGGATGCTCTTTCAGGACCGGCTGATACGATAATAACTTCACCGCCGAGCTTCTCTTTTAACTGGAGTGCAGCTTCAACAGCATAGTTATCGAAATCATTGATTTTAAAAGCGATCTGGGATTCATCAACTTTTTTGTCATCAACGATCTTAAACTTAGATTCCATATCAGGAACCTGTTTCAGACAGACAACTATCTTCATTACGATACTCCCTTAAATGTTTTTTTATTTTGCCGATAAAGTCATACCGGTAATAAACAAGTTTTCCATGTAATAACGACTCAGCACCGCCGACGAGCGGGCGACAATCAAAGATTCATGTTACAAACCAATTTACAACCAGCATAAAGAATTCAGTTTCCATTTTTTAGCATAAGTAAAATTAATGTCAATATAAATCTAAATTTAATACTAAAATATACAGATACTATATTTGTGTTTAACTCTATCAAGGGAGCTTCTTCTGGATTAATATTCCCCCATACCAGTATATAAAAAATGGCTGAAAAATACCTTTTGGACCCGAAGTAATAAAAAGCGCCTGCAGATAATGCTTAATTATGTACTATATACACACCATCTGCATTCCGGCATGCTTATCTATTCTAGATTGATCCATCAAGGTAAAAGTAATTACTTCGGGATAATCCCCAACTTCCATCCTCTATATACTTATATTCAGTGATTTTAGACAATGCTCTATATATTTCATCATACTTTATTGAACCTGCATCTATATCATCACCGCCACTTCTCATAGTCCGCTTCATAGACCGGCCAAGCTTCACAGAGCCTTTGTTTTCATCATTTGTCAGTATACTGACTTTTATATTTGTTGTTATTTCCTTTTCATCCAGGGAAGTATCATGACTGATTATAATACATGGTTTTGTTTTTTTTATTTCTTCAATCTCGATGTAAAGACCTGAATCAAGATACCCGTTGTATCCTGATGATAGCAAAGCGGTAAATGAACTGCTTCCGGTTGCATTGGCCATTTTCAAAGCCTTGAAATACTTGATCGATTCAGCCGCATCGGTCCTGGCCTTTTCGAAATAAGTTACATCGACGATGATTCCATACCTTTTTTCGATACATTCCCTGAATTTCTGCACATCAAGTTCTTTAACACCACCGGCTACTGATTTACCTATGTTTTCCTCAATTTCTCGCCATGAAATGATTGATGAGGGCACAAGAAATGTACTCTCTACCGGAAGAAGGTAAAATGTTTTATCAGACATTTTATCAAAATCATCACGGGTATAAAACTTTGTGCATGAATAGAGCATAAGCGCTGCAATTGCAGTTAAGATCAGTTTGATTTGAATTTTTTTCATTTAATTCTCCTTTTATTTCTTTTTTAAGTATATCCGGATTACATTTCAACCCTGGTAATAATTCCATGCAGTTTAGATGTTGGCAGTTTATAGAACTGAACAAAATGCGGTGTAAGCTGTTTTATGGCAGAGAATATCTTCCATGCAACATTCCTGGTTATAATCTCCTCGGCACCGTAGAATATCACCTTGGGTTTAATCCCGGCTTTGGCAATTTCCGCGGTGATGTCGATCTCTTCTTTATAACCTGCACGGATCTCGAAGGCATTAAGACCTGGACCTATATCACTGATAAATTTTGTTGAGATTCCCACAGGATCATCCGTAATTACCACGGTAATAAAAATATTTGTATCATAGATAATATTAGCACTGACTATACAATGAATTACATAAGGTGAAACTACCCTGTAATTACCGACAAAGAAAAGACAGGTTCCTGGAATCATATTTCCTTTATTATAAATCTGTTCATAGCTTATAAGAAATGTTTCCAGATCGGCGGGCATGAGTTTTTCATACATTCTTTTATGCCCCTTCCGCCAGATAATTATTATTATAAATGGAAATGAAGCAAGAACAATTGACCAGTATCCTCCATGAGAGAACTTGCTGAAGTTGGCCAGCAGAAAAGCCAGGTTAACACAGAATATAAGTGATGCGGCAATTGAACTGATGTAATTTTTTCTTATGGAGTAGATTGTTATCATCATTATTGCAGTGATGCACATTGTACCAGTAACAGCTAGTCCATAGGCAGCTGCAAGCTTCTCTGATTTTTTAAAAATTAAAAGAATAAAAATCACAGCTATCATTAACATCCAGTTAACAGCGCCAATGTATATCTGTGATTTAAGTTTAGTAGATGTAAAATCAACTTTTATCCTGGGAAAAATTCTTGTTGTTATACCCTGGTAGACTACAGAAAATACGCCACTTATAAGTGCCTGTGACGCGATTATTGTCGAACAAATTGCGAGTATTAGAAACGGTATATACAGAAATTTTGATTCACTGTGAATCATCGAAAAAAGCACATTTTTAGATTCAGGATTACGAAGAATGAATGCTCCCTGTCCCAGATACGTCAGTACAAGAGCTAAAAATATCATGTACCAGGCCCTGACTATGGGTTTCTTTCCCAGGTGTCCCATATCAGCATACAGGGCTTCTGCACCAGTAGCGCATAGAATAACTTCTGAGAGTATTAAAAATCCGGCAAAACCATTATTCCTGAAAAAATCAATAAAATAGAGTGGATTTACAGCTTTAAAAACAAATGGATTATGGAAGACTGATACAGATCCACTCAATGCAAGAACGAAAAACCATATAACCATAACCGGCCCGAATACTATTGCGACTTTATCAGTTCCGCGAGGTTGGAAAAAAAATAGAATAATTGTAATTAAGATCGATATAAGAAGTATATGCCACTGTTGTATTGAACTGAACGCAGGAATAATTGCGAGACCTTCAACAGCAGAGAGTATACTTATGGCAGGGGTTATTACACCGTCACCCATAAGAAGAGATACTCCGGCATATGCAAGAACAGTCATCAGTGAAGCCTTCCGCCCTTTTTTCATTCCTTTCTCGAGAATCTTTTTCAGAATAATTGTACCTCCCTCACCATGATCCTCAAGGCGCATGGCAAGCCAGGCATACTCAAGAAAGACAAGGATTATAAGAGTCCAGATAATAAGGGATAGTACACCGAGAATATTGGCCTCTGTCGGTTTGATAAAGAGTATAATTACTGAAAGTGTATAAATAGGGCTTGTCCCTATATCGCCGAAAACAAGTCCCATTGCCTTTATTATTTCTTTCCAGTCAGACTTTGAATATATTAATTTCATTTATACCTTCGAACTGAGGATAACAAATAAATCGGATAACTATCTTGAAGTTTTAATTTTTCCCCATACTTTAATATATTTTGCATTATCATTTCCCAGGTCACGCATAACTTCACATCTGGACATTATCTCAATTCCGGGAAAAATAGATTTATTGGACCTGAAACTTTCAGGCATTAGTTTTATTGCATCAGGATTAGGTGCGAGGTAGCATATAAAAGTCATGTTTTTTGCACAGATATCCGGGCGCAGAAGGAAATTGATAAATTCATATGCAAGATTTATTTCAACAGCTGACGCTGGTATAACAAGGTCATCATCATTTATCGAAGTGCCTTCAGAAGGAATCGCGAAGAGCAGGTATTCATTCTCTTTCTGAATCTGAAGAATGTCCCCGCTGTAATTATGTATCAGGTCAAATTCACCGTCGGCAAGCCCTGTTTTTGCATCATCAACTGCGAACCGGGCAATATTTTTTTTCCATCCGATAAGAACATCACCAGCAAGTTCAAGCTCTCTATCGTTTGTGGAATTTATACTGAAACCCAGGTATTTAAGTCCAGCTCCAATTGCAGGCCTCATCTCATCCAGCAGCGTCATTCTTCCTTTGAGATCATGCCTGCCGAACTGGCCCCATGTCGGTTTAAAGTTTTTAACCTTTCTGCTGTCATAACCTATACCGATAAAACTCATCATATATGGTACAGTGTATTCGCTTTGAGGGTCGGGATGTTTTGAAACAAAAGCAGGGTCAATATTTTTAAGGGAGGGCAGCCTATTATGATCAAGTTTGTGAAGAAGTCCCTGCTTCTGCAGGTTCATCGCCATAAAACTGGAAGGGACTGCCACATCGTATGCCGCACCTGCTTTAAGCTGATCACGCAACTCTTCATTCGAATCGAAATAATCAATCTTAAGAATACAATTGAATTCCGTCTCAAACTGTGCAACAACTTCAGGATCAATATAATCCACCCAGTTATATAGATGCAGTGTGCGCTTTTTCACATTACAGGAAAGCGAAAATACTACGATAAAAATTAATATCAGATAATTAATGATTCTTAGATTCATGATTTTTTATACTTAGTAATAATATATTTTCTCTCTTCCAATAATTTCGCCGGCAGAGTATTGAAATATTTCATTGCATCAAAAATTAAGAGATAAACAATATTGTTTTATAAACATTGTATTTGAAAAAAAATATTTTTATTCGGTATAGAACCGCCTTATCTCCTCAATTATTCTATCAGCAGGAATATTCTGTAATTCCTTTTTATCTCTCTCCTTAACTTCAAGTTCACCATTAGCAAAGAATCCTTTACCGGCAGTTATCCTGAGCGGTATACCGATAAGGTCAGCATCTGCGAACTTAAATCCCGGGCTGGCCTTTCTGTCATCATAAAGCACTTCGATCCCCGCGTCGAGCATCTTATCATAAATCCTGTCGATTGCAGCTGTCTCTTCGTCGGTCTTCGCGATCCCGATAAAGTGCACCTGGAACGGGGCCACTGATTTAGGCCAGATTATTCCTCGCTCGTCGTTATTCTGTTCCACGACAGCAGCCATTGTCCTGTTTACGCCGATTCCGTAGCACCCCATAATAGGAGTGACCCCTTTACCGTTTTCATCAAGGACCGTGACCTTCATTGTCTCAGTATACTTGTAGCCAAGTTTGAATATATGTCCGACTTCGATTCCCTTCTTTTCGTACAATGCTGATCCGCATTTAGGACAGATGTCACCTGCATGTGCAGTTGTAATATCAGCTTCCTCATTAATTTTAAAATCCCTGCCGGGATTTACTCCTGAATAATGTGTATCCGTTTTATTTGCGCCGGTAATCGCGTTGTTCATATCTTTAACTGAAATGTCGTATACTATGCGTATATCCCTGGATGTTACGGGCCCTGCAAATCCCACGGGCGCACCGGTGAATTCCTCTACAACCGAATCGATGGTAAGGTGGAGTTCATGTGAACCGAGATAATTGTTAAGTTTGTGTTCATTCACTTCCCTGCTGCCGGGAACTACAACAAGCACAGGTTTACCGTCAGCCGCATAAACAATACTCTTGAGGAAGGTGTCCTCTTCGCATTTAAAAAATTTCACAAGATCATCGATTGTTTTTATACCCGGGGTGTGCACCTCTTTCAGTTCGTCCATTGAAACTGCGTTTTCCAGAACCGGTCTTTTATATTCAGCCTTTTCACTGTTTGCCCTGTACTCGCATTTATCGCAGATCAGCAGAGTCTCCTCGCCGACCTCGGACGCCACCATGAACTCCTCGGACGTACTGCCTCCCATATTTCCCGAATCGGCCTGCACCGGGATTGTTTCCAGTCCGCACCTGGCAAAAATCCGCCTGTAGGCTAAAGCCATCGCGTTGTATGACCGGTCAAGTCCCGCCTGGTCAATGTCGAAGGAATAGGCGTCCTTCATGATGAATTCCTTGCTGCGGATTACTCCGAACCTGGGTCGTATTTCATCACGAAACTTTGTGTTTATCTGGTAAAGATTTACAGGCAGGTCCCTGTATGATGAGATCACTGAACGTACAAGGTTTGTAAATGATTCCTCGTGCGTGGGACCAAGGGCGTATTCAAGACCGTTCCGGTCTTCAATGCGTATCATTTCAGGTCCCATGATAAACCACCTGCCGGACTCCTTCCAGTAATCCGCGTTTGTAAGTTCAGGCATTAGGCATTCATGTGCCCCTGCCCTGTCCATCTCCTGTTTGATTATGCCCGTAATCTTCCGGAGGACCCGAAGTCCAAGTGGCAGGTATGCATACATACCTGCAGATTCCTTACGGATCAGCCCGGACCGCATCATAAGCCTGTGGCTCATTACAACAGCGTCTGAGGGATTCTCTTTTAGAGTCGGAAGAATATATTTTGAGACTCTCATACACAATAACCTCTGGTATATTTCTGATATTCATGTTATAAAAACAAAATTTTGGAGCTTATCTGTAACTTTTTCATAACACTGGATAAAATCATGAACGGCATATAAATATCAAGATATTTTCATTACATATGCATCTTTTGATACTGGTGATAGACGCTGATTCTTCAGTTTTTGTGAAATAAATTTTGCAATTCCCTTCAACTTATATTACAATTAATTAACCATTAATCCTCGGGAGGCGCTTATGAAAACCGGTGATTATAAAAGAATTTTTATCAGAAAAGATGAACATCCTCATGAACATGGCGACAGCATGAAACAAAGTATTCATGAGAACAGGCAGACACACGGGCTCGACCACATCCGTGACCACAAATTTTCACTTAACCACGAACAGATCATGGATATACACAACAGGGAACGGAATAAAACACACTCATAGAGCCCGTTTATTCGCTGTAGATGCGCAGAGAACTGCGCATCTACTTATTATACACAGTACTCAATCTCCCGAATAAACATGTTGACTGAATTTATTAATACAATGTAATACCGGCATGGAACATGCCGCAATAATAGACATTCGCACTCCTGATGAAATATGCATAAACCTCGAAAAAGCCGGTCTGCATATTTTGAGGATTCCCCCGACGGACAGGCTCCAGGGACCGCTATCCGCTCATCCCGACATGCAGCTTTTCATACATGATAATAATGCTTTTGTACAACCGCATATAGATAAATCATTCCTTCATCAACTTGAAAAATTCTGCAATACTACTCTATGCAAAACCGAACTGCATCCTGAATACCCCGGCGACATAGCATATAACGTCGCATGTACAGGCAGGTTTGCCATACACAGCCTTGAACGGACCGATCCTGCGATACTGCATTATCTCAGAGATATAGGCACCTGCCTGATCGATACGAGGCAGGGGTACTCGAAGTGTTCAACGCTGATAGTCGATGAGACGAGTATTATCACAGCTGACCGGTCTATTGATAAATCAGCACGTGAGGCTGGGATGAGTTCGCTGCTCATAGGCGCGGGACATGTAGACCTCCCCGGATATAAGTATGGTTTCATAGGCGGAGCGACAGGCAGGTTCATGGACATGGTCCTTTTTACCGGGAGCATTGAAGGGCACCCGGACAGGGACAGGATTCATGCATTTATTGAATCCAGGGGACTAAAAGTAAAAATTCTTTCACAGCAGAAAGTACTGGATATCGGTTCGATAATAATCATCTAAAGTGATGTTTAAAAACAGATTGATACGCTGCAAAAGTGATGATTCATCTTCAAACATTATTAATGATTACTACCGGCACGGTGCTCAGGCAGAGATCCCGTACTCCTCCCTGATGGAATCCATGAGTTCTTTTTCCTCTTCGGTTACTTCATCTATGGCTGCAGCTTTTTCCATTAGCTTGTAAATTTTAGCCCTCTTCTTCGGGTCTTCCGGCATCTTTATTACCAGGTTTCCGTTTAGCGCCATGTCAAAGAGTGGTTCAATTTTATCCACGTTGTAACCCCACGTTGAAGCAAGGTCAAGTGCGAATGCATGTTCATCTTCGCTCATGTCGCCGTCCGCTGCGATCACAACCATTATATTGTTAAACGCGAAGTCACGTACATCCATAAGTTTGTCAATCATTGCCGGATCAACATTATATCCGAAATCAGATTTAAACTCGCTGCGGAAGTCGTTGTATTCGGACATGGTCATAAGCTCAGTGATAATCCATTCATTACTTGTACTGTTGAGCGGCATGTCGCAGTATTCACACTTTATATTCAGCGAATTCTGTACGGGAGCACCGCAATTTGCACATGTATGGGCATAGATTGATCCTTTTGAAGCAGACGCATTTTTGTCCCTGCTCATCACCACTACTTCAGTGCCGGACATGAGGGCCTGGTCAATCTTCTTTGCCCTGTTTCCATCAATGCTGACACGCTGCGAAGAAGATTTTATTGCCACAAAGAGATTATTCATGTTTCCGCTTTCGCTGACACCCACAAGGTATACATCGTTAAGGAAGATACGGTTGTAGGCCATTGTACCTCCTGTCATCCGTGACTTTATTTTTTCAAATACATTATCGCTGACAAAACGTCTCATTATCGACGGATCATTGTAAGCTGTCGCTGTTATGATCTGCAGGTAACCGTTGCTTGCCTTGTCCTCAACCAGCTGCACTGAAAAATCCTCGTTTTCGTTTATGAGTCCCCTGATCTTTTCATTCAGGTCATCGGACTTATCCAGTTTGGGATTGGAACTGATATAGTCATCGGCCTGTGTAATTTCAGATAGTACCCAGTCATATTCACCCGAGTTCGTCTGCGTTCCGCATGATTCGCACCTGCTTAGTTCGCCCATATCAGAAGGCAGAGGCGCACCGCAGGCGGGGCAATTATCTGTTTCGTAAATGTCTTTCCTGGGTTTGCCGCGCTTTTTAAGGAATGACCAGTATTCAACAAACTCCCCGGTACCGCCGGAATTCAGCGATGGATCCATATCGCTGATAAACCGGTCAGTGATCGATGCATTTATCGCGACATGGATTATGTCATAGAGCCCGTCGGAATCGATCTGGTCAATGTATATGTTCTTCACAGTGACATCTTCAAGCGTGTTCCTCTGCTTAAGGAGCTGCATCATCTTAAACTGGGTATTGAACCGCTGGTACACTCCGTCGGATATGAACTTCCTGACCCCGGAAATGTCCTGGTTTTCCCATGCGTACTGTATTTTAAGGAAAGCGATCTTTACATTAGCCTTGAAGTTCTCTTCATTGAAATCTGGATTGTTTTTGATGAAATTATCGTAACCCTTAGCCTTTTTTACACCTTCACCTGTGGGAAGCTGGTTATAGACTGTCTGCGCCTTGACCTTCTTCTTTGTGACATATGAAAAGATTACAAAACCGCCCGCAAGTACACTAACTGAAATTACATTAAGAGGAAATGGCAGCTCAATAAGAAGCCGTATTATCAGGTAGATAAGAAATCCTATGCCGTCACCTCCGCTGTCTCCGCCGCTGCCTCCACCGGAATCACCCCCCGCACCACCTGCCCGTGCATAAATAATCATGGCTGAAAACATAGCAACAAGACTCAGGAATGCGATCAGGTGATAACGCCTCTTTGGCAGCATAGATTTTGACCTCGTCATACGGAGTTGAAGAATAAGAAGTGCTGATGAATATATTAACTGAATTCTGTCAGATTTTCAAGTGAAAATTATACAATATCAACACAGATAAGGCATATATCATCATCAAATGATTCGCTCCCGCGAAAAATAATAAGTTCACCGTAAAGGGTTTCAACAAAATCCCTGCAAGTCAGCGACCTGATGTCGAGCATTCGCCTGTAAATATCATCACCAAAATCTATATCATGGTTGTCCTTTTTTTTAGCTTCAACAAGCCCGTCTGTATAGAGTATCAGTTTGGATTTTTCCGGAAGTATTGCCCTGCTGTTTGTATACCTGAAACCTTCCGAAGCCAGCTCTCCATTGCTCATTATAGCCAGGGGAATGCTGTGCGCCCTGTCAAGCGTCACGATACTGTGGCTGAGAACAATTGCCGGGGGATGATGCCCGGCATTTGAATATATAATTGTCCTGTTGCTCCTGTCATAAACACCATAAAAAGCGGTAACAAAACTCTCATCGGTACGGTTGCCCAACACTTCATTCAGGTGGTGCAGCATCATTGCCGGATCAGCAGAATACCTTCTCGATTCAAGTATGCTGCTCTTGATCATAGATGTTATCAGCGCTGCAGGTACACCGTGCCCCGAAACATCACTCATAAAAATACCGATTTTCCGGTCTGAACTGAATTTAATAAAATCGAGAAGGTCACCGCCTACTGCTTCCATCGGTTTATAAATGGAAAAAATATTTGAATCGGGGCTGGATTCAGGTATAAGTTTCTGCTGGATTACCCGGGCCATCTCGAGTTCATCGTTCATAATATCTATTCTGCTTTTAAGGGCGTTTCTCTCTACCTGAAGCTCATTACTTTTAACCGCTATCTCTTTCCTCAGGAGAAAATCCTTCCTGGTAAAAAGTTCTATGAGGTAACATGCGGACATTCCCATAATATTTGACGCGATGAAGAAAAAGTTGTTATTTATAAATATTTTAATCATATCCGGTGATTTGAGAAGTCCCTGGAACCCGATAGCAGTTACCTCGTATGCAAGGACAATCATCCATCCGCATATCGTAGCATAGAAGAACCTTAGTTTTACAAAGGTATAAGCCCACATCATTACAAGCAGGAGCCCGGCATAGTAGAAGAGGCTCCCCTCAATTTCAACAGTAATGCCGATCATTACAACAATTCCAAAACCGGCAATAAGTGAAACTACCGAGAGTATTAGCTGCATATACTTTTTAAGAACCACGGTAAAGGACAAACCGAATACTATTAAAAGTGCGGGATCAACAACACCGAACCGGATAAACCATATCCTGTATTTTGAAATCGGAGTGATGAGGGAATCAAGCACCCCGAAAACCGAATACAGGATTATACCCATGATCAGCGCCACCCTTATTGTCATTAGTGACTTGTCATAATAATCAGAAATGAATTCAGTTTCGAGTACAGGATCATTAAATTTCAACTGCCGCCTGACAAATTTCAAAACTGCACCCCCCATAAGTCATACCGATTTTTTCTAAAACTAATCCTGAAATTAAAAAGTCTGATGTATTAAATGTTTAACTAATTAAGCCGTAAAAGTCAAAAAAACTGCAATGATAAGGCAAACTTATAAATCCGGATTTTCTGATTAGCGTATAGACGAATATGATGCAGTTAATAAAAAAATATTAATTATAGAAACTGTTTAAATATTTATTTGATTTTTCATTATCCCCCCGGTATTAATAAACATATACTTAGACATTAATTTTCAGATTAATATACATACTGGAATCTACGATCAAAAAGCTGAAATCTGAATTACGGAGAACCTGAGATGGCGGTAAAAACCGGAATAAATAAGAATGAAGAACGTGAATTCATCAGAAAAGACATACTTGATTCTTTCCAGATTTTCATGACAATCCCGTATTTCGGATCACAGAAAATCTCAATAATGGATATGAGCATGAAAGGGTTGTCATTCAGGGCAGAGCCGGGCATGAAAATAAAAGAGGGCGCAAAACTTGACTGTTACCTCTACCTTAACAGCAGCATCAGGATTCCTCTCCAGTTATCGATCGTTCATAAAATTGATGATTGCGGAATATCCAGGGCTGGCTGCGAGATCGCAGATACAGAAACGTCCGCTTACAGGGCATATGCAGGTTTTATAAACCTGATGCATTCACTTGAAAAAATCAAGGACAGGTAACCAGGACTGTTAGTTACTGTCAGTTTCAGAAAATCTTTTTTATAACAAGCAATGTTATATCGTCGTCCTGACCCTGCTGGTATTCAACAATATCAACAAGAATATTCTGAACAATCTCATTTACCGGAAGTTTGGAATGGTGTTTAAATGAATTTATAAGATTTTCATCGCCGAACAGCCTGCCATCTGCATTCTTTGCTTCAGTAACACCATCAGTATAAAGCAGTATGATATCGCACCTGTTTATTGGTATTTCAACATCCTTCATGCATTCATCAATATCGTCTGTTATGCCGATCCATGTCCCTTCCGTTGAAATTACTTCTACAGATGAATCAGTACCTCTTAATATCAGCATGTCTGTGTGTTTGCCGGCCAGGGTTATGCTTTTATCCGAAAGATGAACTGCCATAAGTGTCATATACCGTTCAACTTCGAGCCGGATTATATTATTTCTTATTATTTTATTAATTGAAGAGAGAAGCTTTGACGGCTGAAGCCCGGGGTTTGTATCAAGCACGGATACTATGCTGGTCTGTGTCATCATCATGATAAGACCGGATTCCACACCGTGCCCGGAAACATCACCTATCGTGACCCACTTTTCTCCTGCTGCAGTTTCAAAAAAATCATAATAATCTCCTCCAACCTCTTCCGCCGGGAGCATAAGAGCTGCAACCTGGTACTCGCCGAGCCTGTCATTCTTTGGAAGTATAGAGGTCTGAATCTTTTTGGCCAGCTTCATCTCGCCCCATAGAGCGTCCCTGGCCTTGCGAAGTTCGGTCCTGAGGAAAAATTCCTGCCTGATAAGTTTGTATCTTACATAGTTTATGCTGACAGCGATTATGACTGTGCTGCTCATAAAAAAAAGATTATTTATAATGCTGGTTGTTTCATAGTCCGTGTCGGTGAATAGATTCAGGAGGACATATATCATTAGAAGTATTATACCATTGATAGCTGAATGGATAGCTTCCCAGGGGAGCAGAAGGTTTACACCTATAATCACAAGATTTATTCCGGCATAGTAACTCGATTCAAAACCACCCAGGTCGATGGTCATTATAGCAATTACCCCGCCCACTACAAGCGATACCAGGTAACCGTGGATGTACGATAATTTTCCCGGCCTGGTGCGCTTAATAATAAAATACTGGAAAAGTGGGATAAACGTCCCTATTATCCGGTAAACGGCGAATTTTGGCAACAGCTGGTGCGGCAGGGTAAAATAATCCAGTATAAAAAAAAGCGGAACAAGGACAAAAGCAAGCGCTGCAAGAGTGGTTGACCATTCATGAACTACCTGGTGTATAAATTGTTTAAATGGCTGATCAATTCCCCTTTTAAAATGTTCCCTGTTCTTTCTTGCCATAATCATCCCTGTTTAGGCTTTTCAGCTATAAGAAACATCTGTGACCCTGTATCCTCAAGGGTAACGGAAATATTAACAGCATCAGTATCGGCAAACAGCGCGGCAAAATCCTCCTCCGACCTGTAATAAAGCACCCAGTCATGCCAGTATTCCATGAACCATCGGCTTTTATTGTTAAAATGAAAATTTCCTATAAAGACTTTGCCGCCAGGTTCAAGAAGTGAATATAGCTTCTCTGCTACTGCCTTTGCAACAGGCGGAGTCAGGTAATCAAAAAGGCCCATGGAGTAAACATAGTTGAACCTGCCCCATTTCTGCGCAAGGTCGCCGGTCATCAGCATTGTCCTTACAGAATCCTTGAGGTATGATACATTCACCTTGTACCCTATCCTTTTCTCGATCTGGTTGATATTTTCCCCTGCCTCATGTATCGCTTCATTATCCTGGTCAAGAAGTGTGCAATGCATGTTCCGTACATCATCTTCATTAGTAAAAATATCATTAAGCTCATACGCGGGACCGCAGGCTATGGATATGAATCTGAATACTTCTTTGTTGCCTGCGGTGAATTCATTCTGCACATTTCGCAAAACTTTGGGGACCATTACACGCCTGTTTCTCACAGCCTGTGCAGCAGGATGTTCAAGCGAAAACTTGTAAAGCGCCCTGGAAAAAGTCCCATTTCCCCTGTATGAATTTTCGTATATCATTCTCATCATTTCAGAATCACCCGCATATCCGCGCGGTTTAAGATTTGTCCTTGTCATAAACTCCGAGCTGAGGATGATGTCCCACACCTGTTTCCTTAAATAAAATCCGTGTATTTCATGCTCTTCACGGCTGAATCCTGAAATAAGTTCTTCAAGTTCCGCAAGATAATTTGCAAAGAAATCCATAAACTTGCGGCCTTCGGTATTCATCACAGTCATGGAGACATGTTCTCTGACAGGTTCAGGTTCACCTGAAATCATCCTGTCAAGTCCGTCAAAAAAATGTTTATACACCTTTAAATCAAACGTAAGCCTTGAAATATAATCCCTGAAACCGTTTTTAACCTTCTCCTTTTGAGCAAGAAGCAGCATCAGGTCTTTTGACAATCTTTCCAGGTTTATAAAATCTTTCTTTTTAAACAGGGCGTCAAAATTGTAGACATCATTAATGAAAACCAGCCTGCCATTGATCCCTGTTACTTTTGTTTCAAGAATAAACCTGCAGAAGCCCAGTTCCACCTCTCTATCATCAATCTTGATAGTTAGTGATGAAAACCACCTGCCGTCCCTGATTCCCGAACTATCCTGAAATTTTACAAAAAGCGAAAACCTTGACGCATAAAAAAGTTCAACATCCATTTTCTGATTATCGCTATTTAAAACACCGTTGAATGACTTAATTGCAGTGTCCATATCGATCAGCTTCCTGTTATTTCGATTCTATGATCTTTTGTTTCAAAAATCTTTAAGGCTGAAAAGCACAACTCCTGCCATTTCTTGGATTTATCATATCTCACAGATATTGCTTCACCTGTTTTCTTCGCCCCTTCCAGAATTCTGATTATCGGAGTTATAGTTGATGAATTCATATATTCAAGGTTTTCAAAATTAATCTGGATTACTTTGTTAAATTTTTTGCTATTCTGGATTGCATCAGTAAGTATCGGATTTATGAACTTTCCAGGTTCCCTTTCGGTACTTTGCCCGGTAAAAGTAATATTGATTTTTGTTCCGTCCTCCTCAACAGTCAGGATGAGTTTATTGCTGTTATAAGTCTCAACGTGCGGCATTCAGCACCTCCTTTTGGGAAGATGATAAACAGCTGATACTGATATAATCCCCTTTTCATTGATGTAAAAATCTATGATTGACTGACCTTCGTATGCAATCCTCACAACTCCCAGCCCGCTCTCTCCATCAGTCTGTGGTTGAACAGCAACCTCCTTGAGTTTTTCAATGTATGCCTCAAAGGGATTCTGATAACCTCTTATCCACTGGACAACCCTGTCTAGTCTCGCCGGGTTATAGTTGTCGTTTTCTTTTAACGGACTACTGACTTCGACTATTATATCACTGGGGGTAATTGTGACCCTTGTTCTGATTTCATTGTTCTGCTCATCAAATTTGCCGTACTTGATTGCATTTTCAGTTAATTCACAGATATTCATCATAATGGCATCCATGATATCCTTATCCAGATGATTCAACTTCAGAAAATCACCAGTTTTCTCACGAACCTTGTCCAGATTCTCCCATTCGGGTGTTATTTTACACTGCATTATATTGTTCATCTGCTGCTCCGGATCTGTATGTACTATTAATCCTGCTGTTTAAAATATATTTAAAACATATTCAAATTACAACATCTGTTTAATATAATAAAGAGAAGGGAGGGTTTTTAAAATGTTTAATTTTTTTTATGATTTTTTAAACTATTACGTCTTACACAAATGAAGGCAGGGATGGTTGATAATTTATTTTTTTTTGCTTATGGACTGGGCGGGCCTGATCCTGTTCTCGTCAATAAGCTGCTGGTTAATATGTACACGGTTAAGGGACTTTTTCATGGATTCAGGTTTCCCCTTTACATCCCCTGTCCGGGCAAGGTTTACCTTTTCAAGTGAATCAGCGTCAAGGTTAAAGAGATACTCTTTCTGTGTCTGTAAATGCAGAATATACTTGTACGGGTAATCCACAACCTGCAGGTAACGTCCGTTATACGGCTGCACAAGGAATACGGGATTGCTTCCTCTTCGATCAAATACAGAAATACCGGTCATGGTATTTTCAGAATTATGGATTCCAATCATATCCATTATTGTGGGTCCTATATCGATCTGTGAGTATGTCCGGTTCTTTATCCTTTCCGGTTTAACAACACCGTTCCAGATAACAAGAAACGGGATACGGAATGTTTCATCGTAGAAACACTTCTCGTTATTGTATATACCATGTTCCTTCATCGGAAAACTGTGGTCCGCTGTTATAATCACAATTGAATTACTGAGATAATCACGCTGCGCAAGAAGCTCAAAAAAACGCGGAAGCTGGCTGTCACTTAGACGTAGCGCGTTGGAATACTTTTCTTTTATTTCTTTCGGTTTCTTATAGATTGTCATCTTTTCAGGGGGCATACCGTCACATGGTATGTGAGTTCCTACAGTCATCAGTGAAGCAAACACAGGCTTACCCGGTGACTTTAAGTGCAGGTCATCAAGCATGCCGAAAAACCTTTCGTAGAAAATTTTGTCCTCAACTCCCCAGCCCCATATATACGGCCTGTCCGCAGGTTTCCGGAACTCCTTGTATGATTTTACGGTTGTGAACCCGGCCTTGATCATGCTGTTATAAGTATTATCAAACTGGAGGTCATGGTAAGCCTGGAAAAAAACTGTTTCGTATCCCGATTCAGTGAGAATATCCGGGAATCCTGATATATTTAGTTCAGGGTAATCTACAAAGAGTTTACCCATATAGGTTGGAATGATTGAAAAGAAAACAGCCTCCTGCCCTTTGCAGGTCTGGACAGAGTTGGCATAGAAACGGTCAAGGTAAAGGCCCTTTTTGATAAGCGCGTTAAACTCGGGAGTGTACGCGAGCCCGTCCGGTGCTTTTGCATCAACGAAGTTCGCATTAAATGATTCTATTAGTATGAGGAAGACGTTAGGTTTTCCGGCATGGCTTGACGGGACACTCCTTCTGAATGATGACTGTGAGATGTCCTTTGTAAAGTACGGATAACCTTCAGGCACGGCATCAGTAGATGCGGTTGTATCATTATATGCAAGAGCGCTTTTAACAAAAAGCGTAAATTCATCACCGGCATTTACGGGAAGTAATATAATAATGATCCACACAAACAGCGCAGCTGCACGCCCTACAGGAGTATTCTTCTTTAATGCGGGTCTGCCTTCTGCAGGTATTTTTGCAGCACCATAAAGCAGTGCTGCAATTACGGGAAGCATGACCAGGTCCCTGGTGCTGAATGCTGTACTTATCATTAAAAAAGATTCGGGCGAAAAACTTATGCCAAGGTTGTCCCTTACAAGGGAATAGTCCAGGGGTGAACCCGATGTCAGGTGATATGCGTTCATAGCCCAGGCTGAAATCACGCTTGTAATTATCACAACGGATGCGGCGATCCTGTGAAAAAGCATAAACTCAAGACTGGAGGCAAACAGCAGCAGTGTAAAAAAACTGAATATGATTGCAGCAACATCAGCAGGCGAGAACGAAAACCCGGGCAGCCTGTTGTGCATAAACATTACAAGATAAACTACCTGTACAGCGAATAGGCTGTAAGCCAGCAGCCCCGGCCTGGGAATTATTTTTACCAGTATCTTTTTTATCCCTTCAAAAGTCATTTCTGCCGGCCTTCACTTTTTTCCGCTAAGTGCCCTGTCTGACATGGAGTGGTCACCGGCTGGATTCCAAAGCGACCATGAATACGCGCCTCCATCATCAACACCTTTTATCTGTTTTAAAATATAATCAGGGCCCCATGTGGGCGACAGGTAATTGAAGTCCTGTATCCATCCCCGTATAACAACTCTTTTATTCGAAAGATAAATGGAACGTATGATGCTATCCTTAACAATATGGTAAGGTTTTTCGGCCACAGGATAACGTGAATAAAAATCAGCACAAAAGTGGGAAGGGTAAATCATGGGGCAGATCACATCGACAAACCGCGACAGGAACTGTATGTCCTGGCCTATAATGTTGCCGAACCTGTACCAGGCGTTGAAACCGTAGATGTCAACAGAAACCGGGACACCCGCTTCTTTGCGCGCCTGCTGCAGGAAGTCCCCCATGATCTCGGACTTGAATGTATCATCCTTTTCACGGTACCTGAACCGGCACCTGCCGGTGAGCCCGTCAGTGGGAAAGCGTATGTAATCAAACTGTATCTCGTCGAAACCAAGCTTTGCAGTTTCACGTGCGATCTCTATGTTATAGTCTCGTACAAACTTAGAGTAGGGATCACACCACCTTTCACGCGGCAGCCCCACCCAGGGTTTTCCTGTAACCTTGTCAAGGATGGCATATTTGCCGCTGTATGCCTCGTAGAGTTTTTTATCCTTGAACGTAACGTTACGGGCAACAACCCAGATATCCTTATCATGCAATGCTTTTATTATGTCCATGATATTAGTATTTTTTATCGCGCCGATCTCACGGGCGGTCTGTGAATCAACCGGCGCATTGATTACACCGAAGTCATCCTTTACGTCGATTATTACGGCATTGAATTTATTCCTTTCAACCAGTTCAAGGAAACCCATGAAGTTATTGTCGATCATGCCCCAGTTTACATAAACTGCACGGCGTTCGCCTGCATCTGTATTTTTTTCGATATCGTATACGGCTGTGTTTCTTTTCACAAACAGTGCAGGATTCTTTTCTGATGCGCGGACAAAAAGCATTGCAGGTCCCTTTCTTTCATAGGACTCTTCAAGTTCCCGCTGTAGGCCTGATACTGATAGTTTTTTATTCTTCAGATCGTATTCATACACAGTTTCGTCTGATGATATAAAAAGTTTATCCTTTAAAGGGACAATTCCATACACACTCTCCGTGGGTGTTTTACTGAAAGATGCATTAACAGGATTCCACTTTCTGTGGTCAGCGGACTCAACAACACCCCTGCCGAAAAGGTATCCCGAATAAAGCACCCCGTTACCTTCTGCAAGTGCAGAAACTCCCTCGCAGAAATGAAACGGCCCGACATAGTATTCCTTTGGTACGCCGTCTATAAGTTCATCAACCCTGCCGTTTATGATTTTCAGTACACCGTTAAAAGAAGTCCCCGCAAAGAGCACGCCGTTTACCACGGCAAGTGATGTATAGTAGTATGAATTCTTGTTGTTCAGGATATTGATTCTATTCCATGATGCGCCTGAATCATGCGACACATAGAGCGTATGTTTAGTTCCAAGGTAAAGCCTGGATTCATCAGCAGGATCTATGCAGAACGAGGAGATATTCCTGTATTCATCCACACCCTCCAGCTGGGTACGGCGTTTGAACATGAACGAAGATATGTCTCTCCATTTTGAATCATTATTGCAGCGCCTGAATATTCCTGAATATTCAGTTGTAAGATACAGATTACCTTTTGAATCTGATATGATATACACAGCCTCAAAACCTGATGGCAGCCCGTCAGAATAATCGCGCCAGGAATCCCCGTCATAAGCCCTTATACCCTTCCCCGGGAAAAAACCTATATATTTATAATCCCCGTTTTCCGGAAATAAAACCGTATTCCACAGGATCACTGCGGCAAAAAAAACCAGGGCGAATATCAAGATTCGGCGTACTGAAAGCTTCTCTGCCAGGTTTTTTTTCATCTGCAATATATTCCTCCGTTTTATCATTATAATGGCGGATTTTCATGAATTAAAGAGAGACACGGAACTTGTCAATACTTTAAAAAACATGACAATTACCGGTATAACTTGCCATGCATGGCATTCTGTATTACTTTAATACTTGCAATGACTGTTTTATATGGGTAGGTTTCAGATATTAAATTATCGATGGTAAAGAGGTCCGCTTGCTACAGATTCCGGGATATAATATTACCGACATGTTCTTCGAATCCTGCGGATATATTTTTTACAGGGGGATTGATCAGGCCTCATCGACTCCAGTAATAGTAAAAACTCCGTTACCTGAAAACGAATCATACAGGTACTATGCTTACCTGCAGCATGAATATATGCTGCTCCGGGATATAAATTCCCCGGGGATCATACGCATCAGGAATATCATCGAGTCGGATAAAAGGATCGCCCTTGTACTTGAACCGTTCGAAGGGACACTTCTTACTGAACTCATAAAGGATTCAGTTCTCCGGATACAGGATTCTCTGAAATTCGCTATAAGCATTGCGTCCACACTTGGCGAACTTCACAGTAAAGGAATTATCAACGGTAATATCGATCCTTCACGTATAATGGCTGATCGCAGTACAGGCGCAATAAAAATGTTTGACTTTACGCGTGCAGTCATCCTCCCTCCCGGCGAAACCGAGGTATCCGCGGTAAATTTCTATTACCCCGGCCCCCTATATATTTCACCTGAACAGACCGGGTGCATAAACAGGCTTGTGGATTACCGCACAGACTTTTACCTGCTGGGACTTATACTCTATGAAATGCTCACGGGCAAAACACCATTTCGCGGAGAGGACCTCACCGGCCTGATCCACAGCCATATATCAAAAAAACCCGTACGCCCTTCAGAAATAAAAAAGAACATACCATCATCGGTATCAACGGTCATAATGAAGCTTCTTGAAAAAAATGCTGAAAACCGCTACCAGAGTTCATGGGGAATCAGGTCTGACCTTGAAAAATGCGTTGAACATGTTAAATCAGGGAAAGAGGTGCACAGCTTCAAAGCCGGTGAGGATGACCGTTCTGAAACACTCACAATGCCGATGAAGCTGTACGGCAGAAACAGGGAAACTGCAATGCTTGCCGGTCTGTTTGAAAAAGCGTCTTCAGGCAGGAGCATGCTGCTGCTAATTAACGGGGACCCGGGCAGCGGCAAAACATCTCTTGCGCAGGAGCTGAAAAAAAATGTCATGCAGTGCGGAGGCTATTTTATTGAGGGTGCATTTACTGAACAGCCCGATTCGCCGTACAGTGCATTAACAAGCGCTTTAAGTGATTTTGCAAGGCTTCTCATCACTGAAAAAAAAGAAAAGTTTGAAAAATGGCGCGAGACAATTATAAATGTACTTGGTCAGAACGGCAGCATTATAACAGACCTGTTCCCGGCAATGGAGCTGGTTACAGTCAGATTCCCTGATATCCAGGAACTGGGTCCCGGAGAAACCAGCAACCGTTTCGGAATTGTGCTGCAGAATTTTTTCAGCTGCATATCTGCAAAGGATCATCCCCTGGTTCTTTTCCTTGATGACCTGCAGTATGCTGATGATGAATCCCTGAAACTGGTGGAAACAATACTGGCGGACTCAGAGAGCCGGCACCTCATGCTGATATGCTCAATCGATACCTTCACCTTGAAACGCAACCAGTATGTCCGGAACTGGATTGATCGTATAAAGGAAATGAATTTCCAGATGAATACAATCGACCTCCAGCCGCTGGATGACGAGACCATTAATGTAATGATACAGGAGATCCTGCGCACAAAACAGCCTAATTCAAGAGAACTATCAAGGCTTATCGCCGAAAAGACCCTGGGTAATCCCGGCCATATCAACCGTTTCATTAAAAAAATACGTTCAGAAGGAATCTTCACACTGGACAGCAGTACAGGGGAATGGCAATGGGATAATGAACGGGTACGCGCCCTTGAAGCCGAGGATGATATAATCAGCATATATGCAGACAGAATATCCGGTATTGATGAAAAATCAAGGTACACACTGTCTGTCGCATCGTGCATAGGAATGAGCTTCGCACCGGAAATTCTCTCCGCGATAACAGGTATGAGCCTCAGGGAAACCGCGGTAATCATTTCATATGCGCAGAATCAAAGGTTTATTGTACCGGTCAAGGATGCATATGAACCAGGCGAAACCGACATAAATTCAAAAGCTCCAAGGCACAGTTTCCTTCACCCGAGAATACAGGAAACTTTCTACTCCCTGCTAGACCAGACAGAAAAAGAAAAGCAGCATTTAAGGATCGGACAATACATTATTGAAAATACAACGGAAGCTCTGCGCAAGGAGAAAATATTTGAAATAGTCGTCCAGATGAACAACGGGTACAGACAAATAACTGAACCCGGAAAACTTAAAGAACTGGCATCTCTGAACCTTGAAGCTGCAGTAAAAGTAAAATCAACAGGAGCATATTCACAGGCTGTGAATTTCCTCGCTTCAGCAGTAAAAATGCTGCATGATGACAGCTGGCAGAACGATTACCTGCTGACATTTAATCTCTACAAGGAGATGTCCGAATGTGAATACCTGTCTGGAAATAATGATAAGGCTGAGGAGCTGTTCAGTTTCATCCTGGACAGGGCCCGGTCAAACCTTGATAAAGGAGAGATTAACAATATAAGGATAATCCTGTATGCAAACGCAGGTAAATTTTACGAAAACACCCGAACATGTTTTGAAACTCTTAAACTATTCAACCTGAACATCGCTGATCCCGATGATCCAAAACAGATAGAAACTGCTATCGCCGGGGAGATGAGAACATATAAAAAGCTCATGGCCGGCAGGGCGATAGCTGAACTTGAATCCTTACCTGAAACGTTATTACCCGATAAGAGACTTTGCCTTAAACTTATAATGAATATGCTCTCATCCGCATACGTTTCCAATCCTCCACTGCTCGGAGCAGCAGTGCTAAAGGGACTTAATATTTCACTTGAATTCGGAGCAAGTCCGAGCACAACGTTTATGTTTTCAACCTGCGGATTATTCCTTGCATCCAGATTCAAGGATTATAAATCAGCGTATGAATTCGGCCTGCTGGCATTCCGGTTTAATGAAAGATTCAATCATCCTGCCACAAAGTCCAATGTCCCCTTTGTTTTCGGCAACTTTATTAATCCATGGCGCGGAAATATAAATGATAGTATAAGTTATTTACGCCAGGGATTTGAAGAAGGCATCAATAACGGTGATTTTATTTATGGAAGTTTCTGTGCCACGTCAATACCAAGGTACCTGCTTTCTATTGGTAATGAACCGCTTAATGTTGTCCTTGAAGAAATTGATAAAACAATGTCCTTCTTCAAAAGAATTAAAAACTATGCATCACTCGATCGTCAGAAACTTATAAAGCACGCTGTAATGAATCTCATGGGGCAGCTTGCCGACCCGCTACTGCTCAGTTCCGGCGATTTTGACGAAACATCACACATAATACAGATGAACAAGATCCATTACGGTACGGGAATAGCCCTGTATTATTACTATAAACTCCTGACTCTCTACATCGCCGGATATTATACCGAAGCCCTGAGTATGGCGGTTGAGGGGATGAAGAATCTTAAATTTGTATTCGCTTCCATACAGGAAGCAGATATGATTTTTTACTACTCCCTATGCATGACCAGGCTCTTTCATTCGTCCGATGCAGATAAACAGAAGGAGTTTATTGCAATACTGGAAAAAAATGAAGAGATGCTTGAATACTGGTATAAAAACTCACCTGATAATTTTTCAGCAAGGTACTATCTTGTAAAAGCAGAATTATGTTCAATAAGAAGTGATCATAAAGCCGCAGCGGATTATTATGACAAATCAATAAGCGACGCAGGCCGAAACAGATTTACCGCCATACAGGCAATCTGCTGCGAACTTGCTTCGCAGTATCACGAGAATATGGATCATAAATATCTTTCCGACTCACTTTTGAATGATGCCATGAACCTCTACTCCGCATGGGGCTGTGAAATAAAACTCAAAAATCTTAAAAAAAACCACACCAAGGCAATAATCCGTTTAGAACAGCGGCTGAGGCCTGGAATCGGCCGTGAAGGTATTGCAGATTCGGCCGCTGGAAATGAAGATTTCCGTAAGCCTGCAGATATCATTGACCTCATAAGTGTGGTCCGGTCATCTCAGGCGATATCAGGTGAAATCGTACTGAACAATCTCATCGACCGTTTGATGAAGATCATTGTTGAAAGTTCCGGCGCGCAGAGCGGTATTCTCTTCATTGAACATGAAAACCTGGGCTATATAACAGCACAGGCAGTGACCGACGGTGAAACAATCCGTGTACTGCAGGAGTACAGACAGATTGCTGAATCCCTCTACCCTGAATCTGTGATCAACTATGTAAAAAGAACAGGAGAAACTGTTCTGCTGGGGAACGCTACAGGGCGCGGCCTTTTTACAACTGACCCATATATCATAGAGAACAGACCCGGTTCTATCCTCTGTATTCCTGTACGGTTGAAAACCGGTATGTCGGTCATTCTTTACCTTGAAAACAGGCTCTCAATTGAAATTTTCAATCCATCACGCATGGATGTGATTTTTCTCCTCTGCGCGCAAATCGCAATATCGCTTGAAAACGCGCTTAACTTTGAAGAGACAAACAGGATCAAGGAAATACTGCGGGAAAGTGAGGAGAATTACAGGGTTTTGTTTGAAAACATTCAGGATGTATTCTACAGATCTGATACAGCCGGAAAAATTATATTATCGTCGCCATCAGCATATAAATTATTCGGCTACACAAGTGATGAATTCCGCGGGATGGACATAGCCAGTAAATTATATGTTCATCCCGAAGCGCGGGATACACTTATGAATGAACTGAAAAAAACCGGTTTTGTAGAGGACTGGGAAGTCGAGTTAAAAAGAAAAGATGGAACTTCATTCTGGGTAGCGACAAACACTCACATGTACTATGATAAAAACGGAAAATATGCAGGTATTGAAGGTATTCTCAGGGATGTAACCTCTCGTAAAAATGCAGAAGCTGAAATAATGGCTGAAAAAGAACGTCTTGCGGTTACACTCCGGAGTATTGGAGAGGGGGTAATTGTAACCGATATCAGTACCGGCATAATACTTATCAACCGGGTTGCAGAAAAACTGACAGGATATTCCCAGGAGGAAGCTTTTGATAAAAGACTTTCCGATGTATTTTATATATCAGGTGAAAACGGGAAGAACCTTTGTGATGAAATAATGAACAGACTTCTCACTTCATGCGAACTGATCGAAATGGAAACCGGTCTTAAAATGACAGACCGGCAGAATAAAAATATGCTGATTGCCCTGTCTGCGGCACCCATACGTGATGAATTGAGCAGGCTTATAGGCGCTGCAATTGTATTCCGCGATATAACAGAAAAGCATAAGATGGAGGAAGAGCTTCTCAAAACACAGAAACTTGAATCAATCAGCATTTTTGCCGGCGGCATTGCGCATGACTTCAATAACCTGCTCACCGGGATCCTGGGAAATGTTTCACTGGGCAAACATAATATCGACGACAGGGCAAAACTGCAGAGAAGGCTTGATGAAATAGAAAATGCTTCTATCAGGGCAAAGGATCTTACACAGCAGCTTCTGACTTTTTCGCGGGGCGGGATACCGATCAAGAAAACAACATCAATAGTCCAGCTTGTCATGGAATCGGCAAAATTTGTTTTAAGCGGTTCAAACGTTAAATGCGAATATTTTATCGATGACTATGTTTCAACGGTAGAGGCTGATGAAGGTCAGATGAACCAGGTATTCAACAACATTATAATCAACGCAAGACAGGTCATGCCCGAAGGCGGTATTATAAACATCAATATTTATAACGAGAAGATCTCTGTAAGCGGTGATCAAAATCAGGTCGGGGATTATGTACATATCGACATAAAGGACCATGGCACAGGTATTCCCAAAGAGAACCTGGGAAGAATTTTTGACCCGTTTTTTACTACAAAGGAAAAAGGTAACGGACTTGGACTTGCCACATCATATTCAATTATAAAAAAACATGACGGATCAATAAGTGTAAACTCAGAAATGGGAAAGGGAACTGTTTTTACAATTCTAATTCCGGCTTCAGAATATACAATTAAAACTGCACCGGACAACGATGAAAACAGGTTCAAGGGAACCGGGAAAATACTGATCATGGATGACGAAGAGATCATACTTTCAGTATCCTCGGAAATGGTTGAAATGCTGGGCTACGAACCAGTTGCAGCAAAGGACGGCACCGAGGTTGTCATAAAATACAGTGAAGCGCTTGAATCGGGCAGCCCATTCGATTTTGTTATAATGGACCTCACGATTCCAGGCGGCACAGGAGGCCGCGAGGCTGTCGCAAAACTACGGGAACTTGATCCCGGTGTCAGGGCTATCGTATCAAGCGGTTACTCAAATGACCCGGTCATGTCAGATTATAAAAACTACGGGTTCAGCGGTATCATTGTGAAACCCTACAAACTGGAGGAATTAAGGACACTTCTCCAATCCATGACAGAGAAGTAATCCTGAAAATCATTCTATGAAACATTTTAAAAAACTTTCAATACCGTTGATTGCACTGCTTGTATCCTTTACATCAGGTTTTCCTGCATCAGGCTGGGAAACCGTAAAGGAAGGCAACGGTATACAGCTAAGTGTACGCCCTGTGCCGGATTCGCAGGTAAAGGAATTCATGGCAGTTACCGTTGTTGACTCCTCACTATCAGCATGCGTTGCCCTGCTTGAAGATACTCCAAACTATACCCAATGGAACTATAAATGCATAGAGGCAAAACTTCTTCAAAGGAAAAACGACTACGAAAGAATTACATATATGGCAACAGAATCCCCATGGCCTGTTGAAAACAGGGATATTGCAGTGAAGTCTGTTCTTACCCAGGATAAAAAAACAGGGATTGTCACAATTGAATTAAAAGGTCTGCCTGATTATATACCCGGCAAAGAGGGAAGAGTCCGTATGGCTTCGCTCAGCGGATACTATAAATTTGAACCCTTTTGCAGCGGGAAAGTCAGGGCTACATACAGGCTGCGCAATGAACCCGGAGGTTCAGTGCCCGAAAGCCTTGTTAACGGTACCGTTAAAGATATTGTTTATAACACTTTATGGAACATGCGCAATTTTGTACAGAAAAATCCGTATAAGAACATTCATCTAAACTATATTCAGGAAAAATACTGATACTCTGATGCAGCAGTTATTCCGGTTTAAAGAGAATTCTGCGAAAAGATATGCAGTGGTGATCCCGGCAACAGTATGTGTCAGCGCCTTGGGCATGTGCCTCTAAAGTGCAAACCTCTGGTGGCCACGGTACATCTCGTCCCTCAGTCGCTTAACATCTTCATTATTTATATATTCGTCGAATGTCATCTGCCTGTCTATTACACCGGTCGGGGTAATCTCAACTATCCTGTTGGCGACTGTATCGATAAACTGGTGGTCGTGCGACGAAAATAGAACCACCTCCTGAAAATTGATGAGACCGTTGTTAAGAGATGTGATCGACTCAAGGTCAAGGTGGTTTGTCGGTTCATCGAGTATAAGGACATTTGAATTACTGAGCATCATTCTTGAGAGCATGCATCTTACCCGCTCGCCACCTGAAAGGACATTCACCTTTTTAAGTGATTCGTCGCCGGAGAAAAGCATCCGTCCAAGGAAACCGCGGACAAAGCCCTCCTCCTTTTCTTCTGAATACTGCCTCAGCCAGTCGATGATGTTCAGACTGCTTTCAAAATATGTGCTGTTATCTTTGGGAAAATACGAGGTCGTAATTGTTTCACCCCACTTGAAAGTTCCGGAATCAGCCTTCAGCTCGCCCGTGATAATCTGGAAAAATACTGTCTTGACAAGGTTGTTCTGTCCGACAAAGGCGATCTTGTCCTTTTTGTTTACGGTGAGACTGAAGCTATCAAGCACATTTACTCCGTCAATAGTCTTTGTAAGGTTTTCAACCTCAAGGATTATCTTCCCGCATTCACGTTCGGGTTTAAAAGCGACATAGGGGAATTTCCTCGATGAAGCGGGTATATCCTCAAGCGTCAGTTTATCGAGAAGTTTTTTACGTGAAGTAGCCTGTCTTGCTTTTGAAGCGTTTGAACTGAACCTTTCAATAAATGCCTTCAGCTCCTTCGCTTTATCCTCTTTCTTCTTGTTCTCGTCGCGCTTCTGTTTCATGGCAAGCTGGCTCGCCTCTGCCCAGAAATCGTAGTTTCCGGGATAAACCATGATCTTACTGAAATCTATATCCACGATGTGTGTGCAGACCCTGTTCATGAAGTGCCTGTCGTGTGATACAACGATCACTGTATTGTTGAAGTTATAGAGGAACTCCTCGAGCCATGTAATAGCCTCAAGGTCAAGGTTATTCGTAGGTTCATCAAGAAGCAGTATGTCCGGGTTACCGAACAGGGCCTGTGCCAGAAGCACCCTTACCTTCTGGCCCGCTTCAAGTTCTTTCATTTTTTTCGGGTGAAGCGATTCCTCTATTCCAAGGCCGCTAAGCAGGGACGCTGCGTCTGATTCGGCGTCATAGCCGTTCATCTCGTCGAGCATCTCCTCGAGCTCTGCGGCCCTTATGCCGTCCTCGTCGGAAAAATCCTCCCTGGCATAAACCTCTTCCCTTTCGCGAAGTACATTGTAGAGTTTTTCATGCCCCATAATTACAGTGTCAAGCACCGTGTACTCGTCAAAAGCAAACTGGTCCTGGCGCAGTACCGCTATCCTTTCCCTGGGACCTGTACTCACAGAACCCTCGTTCTGCTCAATTTCTCCTGCAAGAATTTTAATAAACGTCGATTTTCCCGAACCGTTGGCGCCTATGAGGCCGTAGCAGAAACCGGGATTAAATTTTATATTTACACCTTCAAAAAGGATCCTCTTGCCGTAAGCCAGCTTAAGATCAGACACATTTAACATTATTTACCTGCCGTTTTATAATTAAATGCAGGAGAAAAAAATATCCTGTTAGTGTCAAGGAATATAAAGTAAGATTATTAACAGGAAGCCGGTTACGCAGTCTCATGCATGGCTATCCATTCTCCCTGATGATAAAACATGAGATTTTAAGATCATTCAAAGAATTTACTGATTTTTACTTTAAGAGCAGCTTGTGCCTCTCAATCCTTCGCAGAGCATGAACCTGGTATTTTAATTTTAATAATCCGTTATAAAATCAATACGTTGCAAAAATAAAAATGGTAAAATTATTTTTCGGGAGACTTATTATATTTCGAATCTGTATGTTCCGGTGGACTTGAATTCTTTTCGCCCGGTCAGGAAGAGATAATTTTTACAGGGCACCATTTTATCCGGGTCGGCACGGGGTTTTGAATTTTCCGCGAATACCGCACAGCCTGACAGCTTCGCCTCTGACTGGTATGACATAGATAAAATATGTGATGTATAAAATAATTTAAAATTTATTGACAAAATTTCAGGCTTTTTCAATATTGTTGTATTTACAACTATTGTATTTGCAACTACACCCGGGAGGCTATATGGTCAGGGATAGAATAACAGTATTCCCGCAGTTTGTTAAAAAGATTTTTTATGAACATGACATATCAAAACTGAACCTTGGTATCAATAAAACACAGACAAATATCCTGATGTTTATTAACGAAAACAATGAAAAATCAATGTCTGAAATAAGCTTGATTACCGGATTAGAAAAAAGTTCGTTCACCCGGTCTGTTGATTACCTGGTAAGAAACGGCTTTATAACAAGGAATTCCCCGGAAAACGACAGAAGGATAATAAAACTATCACTTACTAAAAAAGGAATCAAAGCTGCAAATCTTATCAGGAACGATTTTGATGTTTACTGGGAGTCATTAATATCAGATTTTTCAGAAAAAGAAAAAACTGAGTTTCTTGAATCTCTGGCTGCCATTTCGAAATATATGAACAAAATATTAGCGGGGAAATAAAGATGAGCACTACAAAGCAGAAAATTTTAGACAGGAGACATGAACTTTTAGAGAAGAAGAGATTGGCCAGAATTATCAGCGAGTGGGTAGGTAAAAATAAAAAAGTTTTCTGGAGATATGAAGTATCATGCTTCTATGAAACTTATAGAATAACTATAATCAACCTGCCTGAACCATCAGAAAAGGACATCACGGTATTGCCGGGTATCAAATTACTGAAGAATCAGCAAAAATTACAATTATGTACTGCCATAAAAAAAGCCTGTGCCAAAACAGAAGAGTTATGTGATCCATGTATTGAGGTAAAGGTTAATTATATAAATGGTGGTGCTATAAATGCCGAAGTTATTCAGCTTAAGGAATAAATCTATATATATCCTCTGATGAAAATAGTATACCATTACAGGAAGTGTTGCCAATGTTAAAAGTATCAGGAGAATGTTTGTGCGGATTTAAACGGGATATTGAATGTGACGATTCAAGCACTATGCAGGAACTAAAGGATATGCCATGTAAATATTGCGGCGGTTTGATTAAATATAAAAAGGAAAATGAAAACTGAAAGTTTTCCGGTTTAAAGATCCTTTTTTAGCTTTACCCCTGCGGATCCGGATTGTAAATGTGACAAAAAAGAATAGGAGTCCTTCTGTATGAAAAACGTTTATGATATTTTAACAGAAAGGGGCTATGTTGAACAGGCCACCCATGAAGATGAAATACGCGAGCTTTTAGGCAAAGAGTCCGTCACGTTTTATATAGGATTCGATCCCACAGCCGACAGTCTCCATGTGGGGCACTTCATCCAGGTCATGGTCATGATGCATATGCAGCAGGCCGGGCACAGACCCATTGCCCTCATTGGCGGAGGTACAGCCATGGTGGGAGATCCTTCGGGCCGCACGGACATGAGGCAGATGCTGACTTTGGAACAGATAGGGAAAAACAGCGAGTCCTTCAAGAAACAGTTCTCACGTTTCATCGATTTCGGTGAGGATAAGGCCATCATGGTAAATAACGCCGACTGGCTGCTGAACCTTAATTACGTTGAGTTCCTGCGCGATATAGGACGCCATTTCTCTGTAAACCGCATGCTGGCCGCCGAATGTTTCAAAAACCGCCTGGAAAAGGGGCTCTCGTTCCTTGAATTCAACTATATGCTCATGCAGTCCTATGACTTTCTTGAACTCTACCGTCGATTCAACTGCAAACTACAACTTGGCGGAAACGACCAGTGGTCAAATATCATATACGGCGTTGACCTTATACGCCGTGCTGAAAACGCCTCATCGTACGGATTAACATTCAAGCTCCTGGTTAACAGCGAGGGAAACAAGATGGGCAAAACCCAGTCCGGGGCAGTATGGCTTGATCCGGCCAAAACAACACCTTATGAATTCTACCAGTACTGGCGGAACGTGGACGATCGTGATGTGAAGAACTGCCTCTCCCTTCTCACCTTTATCCCCATGGAAGAGGTGAACCGCCTGGGATCCATGGAGGGATCGGACATTAACCACGCAAAAGAAGTTCTGGCTTTTGAGGTGACAAAACTGATACATGGCGAAGAGGAAGCAAATAATTCCCGGGCTGCAGCAAGGGCTCTTTTCGGCAACGCCGGCGATTCAGAATCTATACCATCCACGGAATTTGATAAATCAGTCTTCGAAAAGGGCATCGATATCATAAGCCTGCTCTCGCAGACCGGTCTCATCGCAAGCAACAGTGATGGACGTCGTCTGATACAGCAGGGCGGAATCTACATGAACGATGTACAGTTAACCGACTTTGCCATGGTGGTTACATCGGCTGACCTTAAAAACGGCAAAATACTTATCCGGAAGGGGAAAAAAGTATATCATCAGGCCGTGGTGAAGTGATTGATTTTATCGTCATACGTTATACCCTGCAAAACAGGATTGTGTAGATTAATAAAAAGGATAAAAATAAAATGAGTAAAAACAGCATTATCAACCTTGATAACTGGGGGAAAGGGCTGCTGGTTAATATTATATCAAAAGCCCTTAGTAATGACAGGGATTTAACTGCAGATGATATTGAAAAGTTAAAAGAGATCAAAAAAAAGCTGCAGGAAGTTTATTAGCCCGGACAAATCACGTATATTCTATTCTATACCACCCGGAAAGTGCATCTATGTATCAGGAATCTCATAGATGCACAAGTCCCATCTGGATCAAAAACTCTTATACATTACTTCTGCAGAAATCTGACAATCTCTTCTATGTCCGGTATTTCCGATTTTTCATACACACGGACAAAAATAAGTTTCCCGTTTTCATCTATCAGAAAATTCACACGTCCCGATATTCCAGCCTTTTCGATAAAAACACCGAACTTTGACGCCACATCTCCATGAGGCCAGAAATCGGCAAGAAGATCTGTTTTTTTTATCCCTATATTTTTTGCCCACTCCAGCTTGCAGGGCTGTGCATCGACACTTAATCCCAGGGCTACAACGTTCAATTTGCCGAGAACATCATGTTTAATCTCAAGTGATTTCATCTGTATTTCACACACGGGTGTCCATGCAAGCGGATGGAATGAAATTAATACTTTTTTTCCCCGGAATGAACTTAAACTTATCTCATCACCATTCTGATTTTTTAATTTAAAATCCGGTGCGGTATCTCCGACTTTCAATTCTGTTAAATTCATTTTTTTACTCCGTTTTATCATATTGAAAACTTTATCCGGGGGGTATCCCTGGCGTATGATTACGGATTGAATGTCTATTCTTTTCTTTTAACAGGAATAATTCCGGCCATTTCACCCAGTACATTCACAAGGTCAGAACCGGCAGGTACAACGATCTTTGTATTATTCTTCAGGGCCTCTTCAACCATCTGTATCCTTTTTAACAGCTGTGCATTCCCCACGAAATATTGATTCGCAGCTTCATTGACCAGTTTTATCGCCTGCGCTTCACCGTCAGCCTCAAGTATACGAGCCTGTCTTATCCCCTCGGCTTTTTTTATCTCAGACCTTTTCTGACCGTCAGCACCGGTCTCGGTAGCTGTAGCGTAATCTATTGCCGCAATTTTTTCATTTTCCGCTTTAACTACTTTATTCATTGTTTCCTGCACATCCTTCGGGGGATCGATCTCTTTCAATTCCGTTCTTACAACCTCAAGTCCCCAGCTTGCTGTCTCCGTAGAAAGAGTTTTCAGAAGTTCAAAATTAATTTTACTTCTTTCACTGTTGGCGGATTTGAGTGTCAGTGTACCTATGATATTCCTGAGCGTTGTCCTTGCCAGGTTGACGATCTGCCACTGGTAATTATTGACACTGTATATTGAACTTTTAACACTGCCTTCATCAGCTTTTACCTTGAAGTAAACCTGGGCATCTACCCGTGCATTGAGATTATCATTGGTGATAATCTCCTGCGGTTCGGCATCAACCATTTGTTCAGTAATATTAACCAGGAACATCTTCTCAATAACAGGAATAATCCAGTGAAATCCCGGCTGGGCAAACTTTACATATTTACCAAGGCGTTCAATCAATCCCCTGTGGGTAGGCCGCACGATCCTTATCCCTGTAAAAAAAATTATAAGTAAAACAATTGCTGTAAAATAAATCAGAAACTGGTGATCGGAAACTATATTCATGATACTTCTCCTTAATGAATTTTAATCTAACAAGATAATGTTTAATCCAGGGCGGTGATCTTTACGTTTGATTTACCTGTGCAATGGTAAAAATGAATAGAATTACCAGCATGAGCATAATCGATGATCGCTTTAGTTTTATCACATACTCTCTTCAATAGTAAAATGAATATAATGTATAACATAGGTAATTAAAAAAATAAGTACTGAAAATTCAGTTTTATTTATATCTTGTATTAATGCATTTTTACAAATGATTAAGGATGACATTTTGTTATTTTCATTTAGATCATACAATCAGGACCAATATCAATGGTTACCTGGAGGATGCCAATATGCCGGAGATTATAATATACACAACCCAAACATGCCCTCACTGCAGGGACGCAAAAGAATACCTCATTTCCAGGGGTATCAGGTTCATAGAAAAAGATATTTCAACTGACCGGGCATCGGCTTCTGAGCTTGCCTCAGCGAACATCATGGGTGTACCCGCTTTTAAAATAAATGGCAAATTTATAATCGGTTTTGACAGGAAACGTATTGATGAAATGATAAAGTTTGATGTTGTAAAATGTCCTGAATGCGTCCAGAAACTCAGGTTGCCGGCAGGGAAAGGTAAGCTCAGGGTCTCCTGCTCGAAATGCGGGCATAAATTCATTGTAACAACCTGAAAAATATGCCGATATGCGGAGTACCCGTTGTCTTATTAAACATCCATACCTCGAAACAGATAATAACTTATAATAATAACTCTCATGTGCAAACAGTGCGCTATTATTTTTCAGGAAAGTTTAAAAATTCAAGTTACTGACACAATGATGTATCTATTAAAAAAATATCAATCATCATACATTTAATAGCAGGAAGTATTATGTTAACTTCCTGCTATTGTTATAAACTATCTCCAGCCCTGTCCGCTCCAGAGAGGATAACCGTCATCACTCCAGAGTTTGAGTACTGCATCTCCATTCTTGACTTCAGTGGCAATAATTGCCGGTTTACCATTGAAAGTAATCCTTGAACCCTTAACTGTTATTTTGTCTTTAACTGCAATTTTAAAATCCTGCTTTTCAATATACCATGCAGGTCCAAGCTGAACAGGGATTGTTTCCTTGTCTGTCTTAACTATAAGTTGAATACCATTATGCATTCCGCGTGAAGGGAAAAATTTATCAATTTTCATGACTTCACCTGTAATGGTTTCAACCGTACCATTATTATACATGCCGCAATATGAACCGCCCATACCCCAGCCCCCGCTGTTCCACATCCCCATTCTTGCATAAGAATCGGAAAACATGAACAGCGCTAAAACCGAACCAATTAACAATGAAACTTTAATTCTTCGCATTTTGCTACCTCCCGTTTTATTAAAATAATTTTTATTCCAGGTCTTTACCAGCTGCCCTGAATTTATATTTGAAATTAAACCACATAATGAATCGTATAAAACAAAAACAGTACGATTGTTCCGGAAACCGCAGAAACAATAACCAGGTTTATGCTTTTCCCTAAATCATCACTGCCTGATTTTGCGTTAAAAATTAATGTTAAAAGAATAAACAGTAAAACGCCAAAAATCCCCCTGGCTGTCCAGTGATGACCGGTTATTCCCGCAAAAAAATTTTTAAATGGTGCTGCAAGTTCAGCTGCTATTACAACGATAGTTATCAGCAACATTAAAAGCTTTTTGTGTAAGGATAAATCCCTCCTCAAGCGTTCCGGGTGCCGGTATTTTCCGGTTTCTCAGATTTCAATACCCGGGCATCATCACTATGTGCTTTATAAAGATGATATACACACCAGAGATCAAAAACAAATATATCTCTTTTAACCTGCAGTTTTTCAGACGGCCATAGTTATTCCATATATTTATTGATATTAATAAATTCCTTACCTGCAAATCGATTTATAAAATCCGATAAAAACCGTGCTTTCCTCCGCAGTATAGAATCTCTTTTAAAATGCTTCAGCAGTACAGGTTTCCCCCTTTCGGATAGGATAAAAGCTGCAAGTTCGCACCGGTCCTCTTCACCACCTGTCATTGAATAAAGGTTTAAAAAACCGTTTAACGGGTGAGTCACCGAATAGTAATCCGGACCTTCATCAGCGTGCACAGCACCTCCACTGCCATAGCTGAAACCTTCAGGGTTTAAACTGTTCCACTCAGCCCAGTTGAAGTACATATTTTTCCACACAGCGTATTCCATCATATGATGGATTTCATGGTGAATCACATGCACAAGGTAAGTCTCATCATGATCTCCATAAGAACCATTAACCGAGAGATACAGTACATTGCGGTATGGATCAGGCACTGCCGCCCTGTATTCGCTGTTAAAAGCAAGGTCTCTTGCCAGGACAATTTTTTTTATACCGGCTTTTTCAATATACCCTGCCGGGTATATTGAAAGTTCTCTGTTTAATGTTAAAATATATCTTTCACTTTCAGGTTTGCTGGAGATGAAATCGTAGGTAACTTTTTTCCAGGTATCAATAACTATATCTCCCAGGATCAATTCTATACCAGGGAAATTCCATACTGCATTTGATATTTCTTTATACGTTTTCATTGTCATAAATTTAATATTTTAAAAAACTTTTACCTCAGAAATATCTATCTTTAAGATAGTTTGTAAAAAATGGAGGAATATTACTCATGTCATCAGCTAAATATACATACAGATGCAGTAAATGCGGCAGGACAGAAATGTTTTCTGAAGATAAACCTCAACCTGTCTGCTGTGAAAAACTAATGGTTAAGGATCCCCTTGATCAATGCACAACACCCGATCATCCTGAAATGGTGCGAAACACTGATAAAAGTGAACCATGCGACGACGGTAGAGGCAAGGATAGTTCAGGGGAATAAAAATTAATATTATATCCTTCTGCCAATTGCGTATCCGCCCCGTGTAGCCTCCAGTATCCCGCCGATTTCATGAACGTCACCCGTTAGGTATATTTCAGGAGCCACCTGCCTCCTTATGCAGTCATTGTAAAGCCCCCTGTCAGGTTTCATCCCCATGGCGAGTATTACTATATCTGCGGCGATTTCAGATTCGTGGTGATTGCTCCTGATCTTCTTTGCAAAAGGATTCGGGATATTATCAGGAGGCTGCGGAGTCCATGTGATGTAGGGATCAGGAACACTTTTATGAAGGTTCCTTTTTATTGAGACAGATCCCGGTTTTATCCCTGTAACACTGGTGCAGTTTAAAAGTTTCACACCCTTCTCCTCAAGGTAATGGATCAGGTAGCCCCTGTTTGCGGTGCATAGCCCTTTCATGAAAACAGGCGTCATCTCGACAACAGTAACGTTCTCAATACCAAGCTCATATGACAGGAAGTGCGCGGTCTCACAACCCACTGATCCCCCGCCGATAACCAACGCGTTCTTTTTTCCTGCACAGAGTGCCCTTTTGTTAAGAATATCAACTGCTGTATGAACATGATCGCTGTTAATTCCCGGGATGCCGGGCCTGGATGCTGAGCCGCCAGTTGCAACAACTATGGCATCATACTTTTCAGCCTGGAGAGATGTTGCTGTTACCGCTTTACCTGTCTCTACCCTGAGCTTAAATTTTTTTGCCGATAAAGCGACACGGTTACCCAGGTAATTCACGTAGTTTGCTACTTCATACTTAATCTTCGGCACAGAACCCGGGATAAGATGTCCTCCGATGGCACTGTTCCTGTCATAAATCGTAATGCTATGTCCCCGTTCAGCGGCTATGCATGCGCACATTACCCCTGCAGGACCCGCACCCACAACAGCGATCTTCTTCTTTATTTCAGCCATCGGCAATGTCTCAAAAATGTCCTCAAACGATGTCCTTGGATTTACAGCGCACTGGATATGCCCCCCTTCGATTATCGAATTGAGGCATCCCTCCTGGTCGCCGATGCATGGAATAATTTCTTTATTCCTTCCTGCAAAAACCTTATTCGGCCATTCGGGGTCAGCCAGGAGCGGCCTGCCCAGCATTATCATATCGCAGTCCCCTTTCTTCAACGCGCGTTCAGCGATATCAGGGAACCCGAGTTTTCCCACACCGACGACAGGTACATCAAACCCGGCATTTGATTTTATATTGTTATCCTTAAGGAATTTCTTTACGATTGATGAAACCTCAGTGAATGCGGCCGGGGGCATCCCTTCAGGAGGATGGGGCATCCACCAGTTGTCATAACACCCCAGGTCTACATCAAAAATATCAACACCCGCATGAACAAGATTCTTTATGTAGCCAAGGGTCATCTCTATAGTACGTTCATTCCTGAACTTTTTAAGCGACTTCACTTTTTTCATCCTTTCACCGTACGTTGCATTGAGCATGAGCGAAAGGTCAATCCTGTACATCACCGGATAGCTGTTACCGCACCTCCTGCGTATCTCCTTAATAAGTTCGATACCGAACTTCTGCCAGTTCCTGTACGGGCCAAGCAGCCTCCTGTTGAATGCAGGATTTGACATCTGCTCCAGCAGGTACCCTTCGTGGCCGTGAAGGTAGACACCGTCAACATGCATTTCTTTTGCGTTTGCTGCTGCCTGTCCTGTGTTCCTAACCAGCTTTTTGAGCTCAAGAAAAGAGAGCGGCCTTGCAGGTATCTGCGAAATATAGAAATTGGGGTTCCAGGAGGCCGATACAGGGAGTTTATGTTTGTTCACGACACATTCAGGTGAACCGACCCTCCCCATGCCCACGGTCAGCTGCATAAAGAAGAGAGCTCCATAGGCATGGACCGATTCCGAAAGTGTACGCCATCCTGCCCAGTTGCTGCGCTGGTCAACACGCGGCAGCATGGAAAGACCGTTTTTTTCGGCCAGGGATGGATCAATAACATGGCTGACCGGAACAATTCCTGAGGTAATAAGACCGGTCCCCCCTTTTGCCCTTTCTGCAAAATAGCGGATCATCTTGTTTCCCGGCTTTCCTGTTTCATCAGCCATCCCCAGATTGCCCATGGGTGCCATAACTATCCTGTTTTTTACGGTCACAGAATTGATCCGGATCGGTTCAAAGAGCGCAGTGTACGGATACAGCTCGTTCTCCATGGCAGCACCCCTGAAATTAGCCTCATCTGTGAACCAGTTCCCGAAATATTCAGTCCACCTTGCCGGGGTCTTGTCATAAATCCTTATGCTGTTTTTCATTGGGCCTCCGCTGTAATGCAGTGATTAAACAGTATGCCGGATTTACGGGTGCATTTTCCGTTCATGTCAACACTTTTTGGTAGACAGAAATATTCGCATGTTATAATGTATCACAGTATCAGCCTGAACCTTTACATTGACCAAAGCATAATTCATAAATGATACTCTGCATTCCCTGGCCGTTAATAACATAAAGGTGTAAAAATGTTTTTCAGAAACAGAAAAAACTCCATGAACTTTTTCGTTTCAGTAGGAGCAGGTATCAACCAGATACCGCTTATCCTTGAGGCCAAACATGCTAATTTCCAGGTGATCGGAGTTGACATGAACCCTTCCGCTCCGGGATTCTACCACTGCGATTTGAAAATTCAGGAATCCATCCAGGACTACGAAAACATATACATTAAACTGAGGGAACTGCTTGTAGACGGCAGGATATCAGCAGTTATGACCAAGTCATTCGGCGATGCGATTGTTACCGCCGGTTTCCTCTGCGAAAAATTCGGTCTCCCGTTCCTGCCCTTCGAGGAGAGCCGGAAATTCCTTAACAAACGGCTTACCCGGCAGCAGATGGCGGGCAGCGGAATAAAAATGCCTGAACTGCTTACATATAAGCCCAGGTCAAAATCTGGCGGTCTGAAAATTGGCCAGTTCCCGGTTGTTGTCAAGCCCTATGCAGGACACGCGAAGCAGAATGTACTGATGATTGATACACCGGAAGAACTTGATGCTTTTTTTAAAACAAATTCACCGGCAGAATTTATCATAGAAAAATATATCCGCGGCGATGAGATTATCTGCGCCGGAATAATACACAACGGCAGGTACAGCCATGTAGCCATGTCCGACAAGAAAACCACACCGCGACCGCATTTTGTTGACACAATGCACATCATGCCATCAAGGCACTCAAACCTGGCCGATGAGACTGCTAATACAGGTCAGGCCCTTGCAGACATATTCAACATACATACATCTCCAGTGATAATGGAATTCCTCGTTGACAGACAGGGAGACCTGTACCTGATCGAAGCCATCCCTGAATTCGGCGGCGAATTTATCCCGGATATCATGATACCTGCATCAACAGGCTACAACCATATCGGCAGCCTGATCTCGGCTGTAACTGGTGCTGCTTTCACAAAACCTTCGAAACGTATGAACCATACGCCTGTAGTGGTAAAATACATAACAGGTACCAACGGCACACTCACGTCATTCAGCACGGATAAAGTTAAAAGCATGGATAACATACTTTTTACAAGAATATTCAAACACATCGGCGACAGGATCTCCACACCTGTGACAAACCACGACCGTATAGGGGTCATTGTTGCCAGGGGAAGAACCATCGAGTCCGCTATCGAATCTGCAGAATCCGCTGAAAAAGAGATGAATATCAGGATCAGGAACGACTGATGGACAGCAGGGAGTGGAACCTTCACTACACGAGGGGAAAATCAGCACTGAGCTACCCCGACGAAAACCTGGTAAGGATGTTGAGTCATGAACTTGCTGCACGCCGGACGAAACAGCTTCGTGCTCTTGACACCGGGTGCGGAAGCGGCAGGCACCTCTTCCTGCTTAAAGACCGCGGTATAGACTTTGCAGCGGGATCAGACTACAGCTATAATGCTCTTGATATATGCCGGAAGTCCGGCGAAAAACTTCTTGTTAACTGTGACAACCGTACGCTCCCGTTCCGGGACTCTGCGTTTGATATAGTGATAGCATGGGGATCGCTCCATTATTCACATAAAGATGAGACACACCGCATGGTCAATGAACTGCTGCGTATAACTGCCGACGGCGGAGTAGTCCTGGCCACACTAAGGCGTGACAACGATACATACCTGCGTACAGGCGAGCACCTTGGTAACAACGTATGGCGCACAAGTCTGAATGACCTGGACGGATCAACGGTTTCATTTTACAGTGAAGATGAAGTGAATGGTTTATTCAGCGGTTTTGGCGGACTTAAAGTCGGTTTCATGGAACGGAGCATTGTCGGCGACACAACAAAGGTTATATCGCACTGGGTGATTTCTGCGAGGAAGTAAGGGATACAGAATGATGTTCATTTAAGACTATTACTTCTTACCGGTCACCTGGACCCTTGCAGATGAAATATACGGCTTGCCCTCAGCACCGATCCCGGCAATATACACTCCCTGGACCTTCACGTTATCACCGTTCTCAACCGCATCTGCAGCAGGAGTGAACACCTGGGCTATCCACCTGAAATTTTTACCGTCATAATCGACCATGAGCGTAAAGCCTGTACCATTGCTGAACTTCTTCACATTCGCGGTCTTTCCCTCAAGTTCAAACGCAACCCCCCTGTAAAGCCAGGGTTTATCCTGGATACCCTTGATGTCGGGCTTTTCATAGGTCCTTTCATCACTGTCTATCATAAACCTCACAAGGAATTCACACTTCTCCTTGACCACCTGGCTTGCGTTGCTGTTTATTATCCTGTTAAGTATCATTGCAGCCCTGTTGAATTCCCCGCGCTTCATGAGCTTTCTTGCTTCATTGAATTCGGATATCATGACATCCGGTGATGTATAAAATTCCTTTGCCGGTTCCCTGCTTATCCTGTCCAGGAGTCCGTAACCTGAACCTGAAACATCAACCATATCAATCTTTGCAGCATCATCGCTGTTTATTGTGATAACCTTATCCCTGATTCCTTCGGGTATATGTATACCGGCAATGTAAAGGCCCGCAGCTATTGCAGCGAGGAGTACAATTATAATCCCGGCGATTTTGACCCGCTTATTCCCGCCGTGTCCCTTACTGGTCGCCCTTCTGCGCGGCCTGAATGATACTTCCGGCATATTCACAATTCCCGGCCCGTTTATTACAACGAGATCGGTGATGCGGGAATTCTTCTGGAATGAAGCAAAATTGTTCAGGTCTTCACACTGCCGCAGTCCCTTGAGCAGCATCCTGTCATGGGGTGCCTTTTCGAGCGCGTTAAGATATACTGATATGGCCTGCTCCCTGTTTACCGAGGACTTAAGTCCCATGAATGCCCGGAGCTGGAGGAATGGAACGTATGTTGAATTTACACGCTGCAGTTTCTCCATTACAGTATTAGCGCCAGCGAGGTCAGCGCTGTAAAGCCTTGTCACTGCAAGTAAAAAAAGCGGGTAAGGATTATCGGGGAATGACTGGGTCGATTTTTCAAGAATAACTGCCGCATTGGCATACTGCTTTCTCCTGAAAGACCTGTATGCCTCTCTAAGAATTTTAAAATTCTGCCTGCGTTCAGACATGACTTCCGGCCGGCACTTCTGCTATCTTCTGCGGAAGATGTTTTTGATTGCTTCAATGCCTGAATCGCCATCATCAATCATCTTACCGATGATGAAACCAAGAATTATAAAAAGGATTATTACCACAGTTCTCCAGAAACCGAACGTAAGTATAAGTACACCCAGGATCAGGCCGGAGAAAGCTCCGACCGATTTTCCCGGGTTCTCATTTACAAAATCAGATATGTACCTTGTGAGGCTCATATTACTGTTTTACCCTCTCCTGGTATTCACCTGTTTCAGTGTTTATCTTTATATAGTCGCCTTCGTTTACAAAGAGCGGGACCCTTACTTCTGCACCGGTTTCAACTTTAACGGGTTTCAGCACGTTTGTGGCAGTGTTGCCTTTAGCGCCGGGCTCAGCGTATGTAACCTTGAGTACTACTGTTGCAGGGGGTTCTACTGTAATAGGTTCGCCTTCATACATGGCTATATCTACCATGTCCTCCTCTTTCATAAACCTGAGCGCATCACCTATAGCCTTTTTGGGGATAGACTCCTGCTCGTATGATTCGACGTCCATAAATACAAGTGAATCACCCTCTTCATAAAGATACTGCATCTGCCTCTTTATGAGTTTTACGTCTTCGAGCTTTTCACCGCCCCTGAAGGTCCTTTCCACGACGGACCCCTTACGTACGTTTCTGAGTTTTGAGCGCACAAATGCCGCGCCGCGTGCGGGCTTAACGTGCTGGTACTCGATCACGGAGTAAAGGTCACCGTCGAGCTTTATGACAACGCCCCTGGTAAAATCATTAACTGAAATCATATAACCTCTTGATATTTAAATGACTGTGAGTGACTTTGAACAGCGGGTCAGAACATCCGGACCATCAGCAGTAACCAGGACCATATCCTCGATCCTTACCCCGCCTTTGCCCGGAATATAGATGCCCGGTTCAACTGTAATCACCATATTTTGTTTAAGACTGGAGCTGCTGTTCTTCTTGATCGCCGGAGCTTCATGGATCTCGATACCCAGCCCGTGTCCCAGGCCGTGACCAAAATTATCACCATAACCATGCTCAGCGATGTACGAACGTGCGACAGAATCGAGTTCACGGGCTTCAATACCCGGTCTTACCGCTGCGAGCGCCTTTGCCTGCGCCCTGTATACGATATTGTATACACTTTCCAGTTCAGCATCAACTTTATCCACAAAGACTGTTCTTGTCAAGTCTGAATTATAGCCCTCGTAAACACATCCCATGTCAATAAGAAGCGCATCCCCTTTTCCAATAATCTTCTTCATTGACGGTATATAATGCGGCATGGAAGAACCGGCACCTGATGCAACTATTGAATCAAAAGAACATCCCCTGCACCCGTTTTTTTTATAAAACAGGCCAATTTCAATAGAGACTTCCCATTCGGTCATGCCGGGTTTAATAAACCTGAGAAGGTGGTTAAAACAGGCATCGGTGATTCCAGCTGCCTGCCTGAAAATGACGATTTCCCGGTCATCCTTAATAAGCCGCAGTTCCGCGACAGGATCATCTGCAAGAGGTATAAGCTTTACCCCCTTGAGCTTCTTCTTCAGTTCCGAAAAGAAAACGTATGTAACAAGGCCGGCCTGGACATGAAGGGCTTTATTGTCTGTCAGGATAAACACATCCTTCACCGCATCGGCAAGCCCGCCCTTCTGCAGAAAAAACCTGAAACCCGGGGGCAGGATCGAACAGATATACTCCTCGTAACGTGAATCAGAGATAAAAAATGATTTTTTTGCATCAATGAGCAGGGCGGCATTTGTACCCGAATACCCTGTAAGGTATTTTATATCATTGAGATCAGTTACAAGACATGGGAAAAGCCCCTTTTCACGCAGAAGTTTTCTGAATTTTTTAATTCTCATAATAACGCCTCTTAACGGCACAATAATTTACATAATCCGGAATTTGCCAATTACAAAATTAAATTTTAGTTGATCTGTACAGTACTCATACAGGATTGTCGGAATATGAAATACTGATAGAATAATCTTCTTTCCAGAGGATCAGCCCCCTGTCCCCCTTGTCTGTCGATTAAGGGAGGCAGGGGGATTCTGAATTAAGGATGATGTATCTTAAAAGGAAAAATATTACAATAGGGGATAAAATGAAAGAATTCTCAGATGTTACAGTTGTAAAGAAAGCAAACGTATATTTTGATGGTAAAGTTATAAGCCGTACTGTAAAATTTAAAGACGGGACTGAGAAGACCCTTGGTTTTATGCAGACGGGGGAATACACATTTAATACAGGGGTTCCCGAAGTTATGGAGATAATGTCAGGCAGACTTGAGGTGCTGCTTCCCGGTACAGATGCATGGAAAGCAGTACAGGCCGGGGAATCGTTCAGCATCCAGGGGAACTCCAGGTTCACAATGAAAGTCACAGCTGCAGCGGATTACTGCTGCTCATACCTGAAGTAAATATTAGTATGTTCTGCGGGCAGGAATCATTCAGCCCGCCGGACTCCCTTCGTATCAAGAAATTCATAATAGAGCATGGTTATATCATCGTCATATGCTGTTGAGCCTGTAAAATTGTTAAGGTCAGTAATAACAGCATTGATTATATACTCGCCGCCTTTTCCCAGATTCTTTTCGATTACTGTGCTGAGCCTTTCAGGTCCGTACATGCGCGACTGGCTGTCATGCTGTTCAACTATTCCGTCAGTAAAGAAAATTATCCTGTCGCCGGGATGCAGGTCATGGGTCCGGGATTCGTACTCTGCACCTTCTACCAGTCCAAGTACAGTACCGGTGAATTCCACTTCAACGAACCTGTTCAGATCGCCCCTCCAGTAGAGAGGATGGTGGTGGCCCGCCTTTGCAAAGGTAATCTGCATCTTCTGAACATCAATATATGCAAAATAGCATGTTGCATATAGCCTGTTTAACACACGGCAAAGGTGGTTGTTCAATTTTGACATGAAAAGCTCAGGCTGGCTGCCGTACTGCGGGGCCAGGTATGAAAAGGCGCTCTTGAGTACACCAGTGGCCAGGGACGCGCTGATTCCATGCCCCTCGACATCGGCAATAATTGCGCAGATATTGCCCGCGGGATCATTGATTATGCTGATAAAATCACCGCCGATAGCCTTGGTGGGCAGGTAGAGGTAATCACGCAGAATCCCGCACCTCCTGTTTATATCCTCGTCATCTTCGGCTTCAATAAAATAATTCTGCACCTCGGATGCTGCCTGCATATCCCTGTCCATCTCCTTGATGAGGATATTCTTTGAACGGAGGTGGTGCTGTGAAAATGTGAAATTGCTTGTTACCCTCCTGAACCTTGCGAATATTTCAACTATTGTGTTTCTCAAAAGAGTATTGGCCAGCACGACATGGTTATCAAGGGAATTGATCAGGTCCATGCGTGTTATTTTAAAAAAATCAGTATCTTCGATCGTTCTTACAGTGGCAGACCTTGGGTGGTCATCAAACAGAGATAGTTCACCAAAAAAAGTCCCTTCCGGAAGTATACCTATACTTACCTCCTCGCCGCTCCCGCTGCTTTTTAAAACTTCAACAGAACCCTTGCGTATTATATACAGGGAATGCCCGTTTTCACCTTCGCGGATTACATCCTCTCCCGCCTTGAACGAGACTGTCTGCATTACCGGTGCAAGAATCTGCAGGTCACTTTCCACAAGACCGTTAAAAATGGGCAGGTTACCCAGGATTGAAGCTTTAATTATATCTTTATTTTCCATAGACCTTCAGTTTATAATTATCGTTAATGAACAGTAAAAATCTATTTAAATGATGCATGACGCAAATACTATTTTTATATTTTTGCATATTTTACACAGAAACGTGGCAGATCTTTTTATGTGATTTTTCACTTCTGCCGCTGCCTGAAAGTCAATTTATAAACATTTGTCCAGGCCGGACCTTTTTTCTATAAAGCCGGCTGATTTTTTTGAATTGACTAATCCGGGCAGGTGCCATAATTCATAATCAGGAATTAAACAAACAAAAATGAACGGACTTGCAAAATACCCCACTGAAGATGAATGCTATGAACTGATACAAAAGTTCAATATGCTGCCGAATATCGTGAACCATTCTATCCAGGTCATGCGCGTATCCCTTGCCATTTATGGTGACCTTGAAGACCCGGGCTCACTAAGCAGGGAACTTATTGTCGCAGCCGCGCTCCTGCACGATATAGCGAAAACCAGATCAATCGAAAAGAGGGAACTCCGCCACGACCTCATAGGGGGCGAGATTCTCAGGGAACTGGGATACGAGGAAATCGCGGACATTTGCGAAAACCATGTTATCTATAATGACTTCAGTGAAACCACACCGGTAAACGAGAAGGATATCGTATTCTACGCCGATAAGCGTGTTATGCATGACCGTGTTGTCGACATTGATACCCGGATAGCAGACCTTGTCGAGAGGTACGGAAAAACAGAGAAGATCAGGGAGATGATTATTCACAATAAAAAATTCGTACTTGCCCTTGAACGGAAAATTGAAACCGGCATGAAGAACGGTCTTGACGCAGCACTAAAAGGCTTATGAAAAAATACCTGATCCTGGACTGCTACGTTGACGAACCTGCATGCCTTGGAGTACCGCCCTTTATATCACCCTACCCCAGGTATATTGCCGGCGCGCTCATCGATGCCGGGACTGATCCTTCACGGATAACCTACATAACCATAGACATCCTGCGTGAAACGGATTACGTGATAAATGGTGAATATTCATGCGTATTCCTTGTCGGCGGCGCTTCTGTACCGGGCAAATACCTTGGCACAAAAATCGGCACACTCTCTGAAATCAGCAGGATCATAGAGCGGAACAGCCGCCTTAACATTGCTGCAGGGGGCGTTGTAAACAGGGCGCTTTCCGAAAGCCGCAGCCTTACCATCGTAATGAACGATATAGAAAAATACGCGCATGAATACGCCCTTGGCAGACCGGAGGATTCATGCCGCACCTACACTGAAACAGACAGGTGGGCAGCCCTTGGATCATATATTGTGAAGAGCCACCCATGGTTTCCGGATATCATCTGCGAAATGGAGACCGGAAGGGGCTGCCCCAGGCAGCAGCACTGTTCATTCTGCTCCGAAGGCCTTGTAACAGGTGTAGAGTTCAGGGGCATACGCGGTGTGATTGATGAAACAGAAAGCCTCATTAAGCATGGCGTGACCAGGTTCCGGATCGGGAGGCAGCCGGATATTATCCAGTACGGGAGCAGCCTTTCGGTATATAAAAAGGGATTCCCCCAACCTGAACCTTCAGCGGTTGAAGAACTCTTCACTGAACTTAAGCGTCTCCGCGATACCGGAGCTATTGAGGTACTCAACGTTGATAACGGTAACCCGGGATCAATCGCAAACTGGCCTGACCAGTCTGCGCGCATACTCGGAGCCATCGCATCAGCAGTAACTCCCGGCGATACACTGCCGTTCGGAATAGAATCCTTTGATGAAAACGTAGCGGCCATGAACAACCTGAAGGTGAACATGGAGGAGGCGCTTTTCAGTATACGCATGGTAAATGAAATCTGCGGGAAGCGCGTTGACGGCATACCCGTGCTGCTCCCCGGAATTAACCTGATACAGGGACTCAGGGGCGAGACCGCGGACACTTTCAGGACCAACTACGATGCGCTCAGCAGGATTGCAGATTCCGGGCTGCTGGTGAAAAGGATTAACATCCGAAGGCTGCAGCCATACCCTGGCACACCAATATACGCTGAAAGTAAAAAGACACCCATGGCGCTGCTTAAACGTTTTGAATACTACAAGGCTAAAATCCGCGACGAGATAGATAACAGGATGCTTAAAAGCATATATCCCGCAGGTACAATCCTCCGCAGGAACCTGATGCTCGATTACCGTGACGGCTACTCTCTTGGTAAACAGGTAGCGAGCTATTCAATCACAGTAAAGGTACCTGGTGAAACAGGAAAAGTATTCAGCGATGTTATTGTCACCGGGCACAGGGAGAGGTCTCTTGCAGGTCTTACTTTACCGTTCAATCCCAACAAAGCTCCTGCCAGGGCATTTGAAATGATTCCCGGTATAGGCCGCGACAGGTGCTCGCGGATCGTGCTTGCGCGTCCCTTCGGTTCAACCGGTGATTTCGCTGCGGAGCTTCAAGGAGTGGCAGAGGAGCTGAAAAACAGGCTCCTTGAGAATACGGTTATCTGAAAACTATTTCTTTTTTAGAACAATGAGTGTCATGTCATCGTGAATATTGTTTCCGGCGAACTCATAAAAATCCTTAACAATAAAGTCCATTATTTCCTTTGCAGTATTTCCATCGGCTGCTGCGAATGTTTTAAACATCCTCTCATCTCCATAGAATACACCTTCATTGTTGCGGCATTCAAGCAGGCAGTCGCTGTAGAGCATCAATATATCTCCGCTGTCGGCGGTCAATTGATGTGTTTTATACGAAAGGTTCGGAGAATTTAAACCTATGGGATGCCCCTTA
>DAONFG010000020.1:0-974 GCA_035403465.1 Spirochaetota bacterium
GAACATTGCGCATGAAACAGCTGAACTGCCCGAAGTGAAGGAGAGAAAAAATGTAACGGAACCGGACTTCCCGTTTTAAGATTCAATTATACAAAAAATCAGGGTTCAATTAACTGTCGCATCCGGATTATGAATGCCTCATTTGAACTTTATTGATACAAATCATTTTTTATTTACAGGATATTTTTAACGGAATAAAATCTACTCCATCACCCTCCGCATTTCAGCACACTTCCCGTTTGCATCAATCTTAATAATTACACCGTTGATTCCGGGGTCGCCTTCAGCTGGTTCGAACTTCGCCTTTGTCTGTGTCAGGAAAAATTTAAGCGACCTCTCCTTCTTCATCCCGATGACCGAATCAAAGGCCCCGGTCATGCCGATATCTGTTATGTATCCGGTACCGCCGGGAAGCACCCTGTTATCAGCGGTCTGCACATGCGTATGGGTACCGAAAACTGCAGTCGCCCTGCCGTCAACGTACCAGCCGAAGGCCTGCTTCTCGGATGTAGCCTCGGCGTGAAAATCCACAATAATCGCGGCGGATTCATCCTTCACCTTTTCATAAATTGCGTCAAACTTCCTGAACGGGCAGTCCAGGGGATTCATCATAACCCTCCCCATAAGGTTTATCACGCAGATTTTACTCCCCTTGACATTAAACAGGCAGTAACCCTTACCAGGAACATCTTCTGGATAATTGGCAGGCCGCAGCAGGTACCTCTCTGAATCTATAATCTGCAGTATGTCACTATTGTTCCACACATGGTTACCCGATGTAATGACCTGGATGCCAAGGGAGAAAAGATCCCTTGTCACCTCGCTTGTCATCGACATGCCGCCCGCTGAATTTTCACCGTTGGCAATAACCAGATCTATCCTCTCGCGCTCCGCGATACCCTGCAGCCTGCTTGCCAGTATATTCCTTCCCGCCTTGCCGACGATATCGCCGATCGCGAGAATTTTGAGTTCCT
>DAONFG010000020.1:984-57372 GCA_035403465.1 Spirochaetota bacterium
AAATTCATTTAATTTTTTTTTTAAACTATAGCTATTTACTAAAAAATTAGCACCGGTCATTACGAACGAAGTGTGGCAATCTGTTAAGTCAGGAATGTGTTTAATATAATAAAATGGTTGTTCCCGAAAACAGACTGCCACGGCAGTGCTGCCACGATGGCAGCCTGCAAGCACGATACATGATGTTTCTATAATGCTTGCCTTCATGCCTCGCAGTGACAACATTTTTTATACACAAAAATAAAGGGGGTATAAACCCCCTTTATTTTCAATCTATCTGGTTTACTTATCTTGCGTAATCGATAATCCTGGTCTCCCTGATCACGGTGACACGGACAATACCCGGATATTTTAAATCCGATTCAATCCTCTGCGCAATGTCGCGCGCCATTGTTTCCGCTTTTTCATCCGAAACAATCGTGTTGTCTACCATTACACGGAGTTCCCTTCCAGCCTGGATAGCAAAAGTTTTTTCAACACCCTTAAACTCTGAAGCTATTTTTTCCAGGTTGTCCAGCCGCTTTATATATGTATCAAGAGATTCACGCCGGGCACCCGGCCTCGATGCCGAAATTGCGTCCGCAACCTGTACCAGGACTGCCTCAAACGATTCCTGCTCGCGGTCATTGTGATGTGAAGCGATAACGTTTATGCACTTCTCCGATTCGCCGAACTTCTTGGCCATCTCGGCACCAACAATCGCATGCGCTCCTTCACCCTCGACAATGCTGCCCTTGCCTATGTCATGCAGGAGCCCTGCCCTCTTGGCAAGCTGCACGTCGAGTCCCAGTTCGCCCGCCATGATGCCTGCAAGGTTCGCCACCTCAATACTGTGCGCCAGAACATCCTGGCCATAGCTTGTCCGGAACTTGAGTTTACCAATATTGTAGAGAGCATCCTTGTGCAGTCCGGGAATACCAAGGTTATAAGCCGCCTTTTCTCCCTCTTCAAGCATAGTCTCTTCGATCTCTTTGGTTATCTTTTCAACAACCTCTTCAATTCGCGCCGGGTGGATCCTCCCATTCTGGATAAGCCTCTCAAGAGAAAGCCTTGCTATTTCCCTTCGTACCGGGTCAAACCCGGAAATAACAACAACCTCGGGTGTGTCATCAATAATCATGTCAACACCTGTAAGGTTTTCCAGTGTCCTGATATTCCTTCCCTCGCGACCTATGATCCTGCCCTTCATCTCGTCCGAAGGCAGTGACACAGTTGTAACAGTATTTTCGGAAGTGTACTCTGAAGCGTTCCTCTGAAGCGCCGAAACTATTATCTCTTTGGCCTTTTTCTCAGCACTGCGCTTTGCCTCCTCCTCTATCTTGTTGATAAGGCGGGCAATATCGAATCTCGATTCATTTTCAACATTTTTCATGAGCAGGTCCTTTGCCTCGGATGAGGACATCCCGGCAATTTTCTCAAGCTCCTGTTTATGCTTTTCGAACTCCTTCCTGAGTTCCTCCGCTTTTTCCTTAGTCTCCTGGTCCCTTATTTCAAGGATCTTCTCCTGTTTCTGAATCTCTTCAAGCTTTGTATCGATCGACTCCTCTTTCTGCATCAGTCTCTTCTCAACAGCCTGAAGCTCCTGTCGTCTCTCTCTGGCCTCTTTTTCAAGAATGTTTTTCTCTTTCAGCAGCTGATCTTTTGCCTCAATCAGCAGTTCCTTTCTTTTGTTTTCCGCTTCTTTCAGCGCATCCTGCACTATTCTATGCGATCGTGCTTCCGCAGAATTCAATTTGATTCTGCCAAAATAAGCCCTTAGAGCGTAACCCAGGGTTCCAACAACAGGGAGAGCGATTATAAGTATTATTTTAACAAGCATCTTTTCCTCCCTAAGATTTATTCAAGGGCAATATATACCCTTTAATTTCATTCAACCAGCAGGTTATACCTGGTGATTAAAAGCCGTTATTCATTTAATGAATACGGGAATAAATTTATACGGAGAAAGTCTGACGGATTCTGGAGGCTACATATGGGGGTACAAGTGTCGATATATCACCATTATAGGTTGCCACTTCCTTGACAAGGCTTGAAGATACAAAAAGGTTTTCGTCTCTGGCCATTAAAAAAAGTGTTTCCACATCCGGAGCCAGTCTTCTATTGATAGATGCCAGCGTAATTTCATATTCGAAATCACTGACAGCGCGTAAACCCCTTATTATGCAATTAATCTGATTCTGTCTGCAAAAATCTACAAGCAACCCGCTAAAAGAAATAACTTCCACTGTATCATACATCTTGCAGCAATGCTTCAGGCACTCTGTTCTTTCCTCAAGGGAGAAAAGTGACTTTTTTGCACTGTTAACAAGTATACCGACAATCAACCTGTCACATATTTTTGTTGCTCTCTCGATTATATCGAGATGTCCATATGTCAAAGGATCAAAAGATCCGGGATAAATTCCAATCCGCATAATTCTCCAAAAAAATTTATACAAGATTAAAATATTATTTAATTATAATTCTGTCAAGAAATAATAGATATTTTAGTAAAGTTTGAACAAAAGAATAGGAAAAAGTAGAGTATTTTCAGATTGTGAATAACGATCGCGACATAATAACAGATTTGTTGCGAAACTGCAGCTCGCACCTGCATATACGCTCTTGCAGTAATTTTTTAATGAGTCGGGCTGTTGAATCCCTTTATAAATAATTAGATCAGAAGATTGTTACGGTGCCTGCATATCTTTTACGCCAGTAATCAGTCCGGATATCCTCGTATGATACCCTTTTACCCCGTCTTGGTGCGTGTAAAAATTTAAAATTGCCGGCATAAACACCTACGTGTGTTATCTTCCTGCCGTAGATTTTAAAAAAAACAAGGTCTCCCGGTTTCGCATTTTTTATCCCCACCCTTTTACCGCAGGAATACTGCTGCCGGGCAGAATGCGGAAGATCAATCCCGTTCACCTTGTAGATATATTTTGTATAGCCGGAACAGTCAAAACCATGTGGTGTATCACCGCCGAATTTATACCTTACACCGATATATTTTTCAGCAGTCCTGATTATACTGTATCTTGTTGATCCTGAAAAAAGAAATCCGAAAGAGGATTTCTCGTATGATGCGCACGCGGAAGAAACCAGGCAGCAGGCCAGTAATATCATGGCGGGAAGTTTTATTTTATTTACATACCAAATTATCAAATTACGCATACCCGGCTGAAGATCAGACTAGAAATTTATTTTGAAAATCTTCGGTAGTCATGACTGTCATAACCCTGTTTATCTTCGTTGTATCGAAAATTTTAAGAAGTTCATCTCTCAGCCCGTAAACATACATCTCGATGTTATTCTTTACCGAACTATTGAAGAACTTTACCAGCGTGCCTATAGCAGAGGAATCGATAAATTCAAGCTGTGTGCAGTCGAATCCAATAATAGCAGGACTCATCCCCAGCAGTTTTTCCCAACTCTCCTCAATTTCCGTTATGTTCCCTATGTAAAAATATTTGGGAAGAGATACTGTAACCACATTACCCTTCTGCCTGATCTGCACTTCTGAAATATACCTGAATTTGTCCATCATTGATTTTTCTTATTATATTATTCTATCGATATAAATAAACACATTTTTCAAAATAAAATGTATTTTTTTTTCAAAAAACCCTCACGGATTTAAATAAATGATTGCTTCGATACAATTTAAACATTGAATAACCCTATTTCTTTAAAAAGCAAGGAGTTTTTTCATGAAACATCTTGACGGCGGTCTTGAAAATGTTAAGGGCTTCAGCTATTCATCAATTAAATGCGGCATCCGGTATGCGGACAGGCTGGATTATTCACTCATTTTAAGCGATACGATGTGCAATGCAGCAGGCGTGTTCACTACAAACCGGATGACAGCAGCTCCAGTTAAACTCTGCAGGGAACGTATTAACGGCAGCATCCGGGGAATCCTCGTCAATGCCACGAACGCAAATGCCTGCACAGGGGCCGAGGGATTCACAAACTCAAAGATCCTGACAGCTGATGTTGCAAAAAGACTTAACCTGGCCGAAGAAAGCATTCTTATGGCTTCAACAGGTATAATCGGGCGACAGCTTCCCCTTGATAAAATGCTTGAAAGCCATGGCAAACTGATAACCAACCTGTCAGGTGAAAACGGCCCCCTTCTTGCACAGGCTATTATGACAACAGACACTGTTCCCAAACAGGCAGCAGTGTCATTTACATGCGGAGGCAGGGAATACAGGATTGCCGGAACTGCAAAAGGTTCAGGAATGATTGCCCCAAGGATGGCTACACTCCTGGCATTCCTTGTTACAGACGCTCCCGTTGACCGGGAAAATCTGGAAAAGATATTCAGGGCTGCGGTTAATAAAACCCTGAACTCCATCACAATTGACGGCGACACATCCACAAATGACACTGCCATTATCCTGTCGCCTGATACCGGTAAATACATCCAGGATGCGGATTCACTGTCCGCATTTACCGAAGCGCTTGAAGCAGTATTGATGAAACTTGCAGAGATGCTTGTTCAGGACGGCGAGGGCGCGACAAAATCCGTAAAAATACATGTAATCAATGCCGCGACCGATGATGATGCAATGCTCATAGCAAGGGCCGTGGGGCAGTCTCTCCTTGTTAAGACTGCATTTTTCGGAAACGACCCGAACTGGGGAAGAATAGCCTGTGCTGCGGGATATTCCGGTGCGGCTCTTGAAGAGGAAAATCTGTCGATATCAATTGAAAATATACCGCTTCTGGTTAATGGAATACCCGCAGAAGCAGATTACTCACAACTTGAGAAGGTCCTTAAAAACAGGAACTATACGGTAACGGTCGACATGGGACTTGGCAGCGGCGATGCTATAATGCTCACCACAGACATATCATACGATTACGTAAAGATAAATGCGCAATATTCAACATGATTCACCGCTTATATAAACCAGCAGTAACAATATGCCGGTTTTTTACAGGCCCCGGGGCTATTTTTGAATTAAAAACCTCCCGGGGAAATAAATAATTAAAGATTTGACAAATAAAACCGATATATTTAATACAAAAGCGAAGGGATATATAATATGGTAATCGATAAAATCGGAAACATAAATAACATATCGGAAACCAAGAAAAGCAAACCGATCTCAGGAAAAAAAGACGCTGAAAAAAGCGACTCTATCCAGATTTCCAGCGAGGGAAAACAAGCTGCAGAAATTGCAAAACATACCCTTGCGATAAAGGAAACCTCTGACATCAGGATTGAACGAGTAAAAGAGCTTAAACAGAAGATCCAGGACGGCTCATACGATTTCAATGACAATAAGATGCTTGAGATGGTAGCAAATAAAATTGCTGACTCTCTTCTTAGATGAGTACCGGTTACTGAAATAACACGTTATAATGCTTATTATTCAAGAAGCGGGTATATCAGTTATGTCCGCTTTTTTTATTCTAAAAGTCTAAATGAACCACGGAAGGGATAACTTGGACGGTCTGATTTTACCTGAATTTCATCTTCCTACAGAAATATATATCCGGCAGGGTATCAGCAAAAATATTCCCGACATAGTCGCAAATCACGGCACTCGCGTCGTTATTATCACTATTACATCCGATTTTGAAATCTACAATGAAACCCTTTCGGAAATATACAAGTATTTCAAGATCAGGAACCTTGGCTGTATAATCTATGACGAAATCCCAGTAAATCCGACCACTGAAGATATCGATATTGCAGTATCGTTTATCAAAAAAACAAAGGCTGATGTCATTATTGGATTCGGCGGCATCGATTCCATGAATTGCGCCAAAGCCATTGCACTACTTACTTCAAATTATATTTTCTGCTATGAGGCATTCAGTACGACCGACTTTCCCAATCCGCCGGTTAAGCTGATAACCATACCGGCTTACCCGGCATTCGGATTCGAAATTGCCCCGCTCTATTATCTTAAAGAAATACATGGTAATACCAGAAAAGTCAGCTTCAACACTGACCTCTACCCTGCAGTAACAATAATCGATCCGGAGCTTTCGCTCCTTGCACCGGAGGAGAGGATCCTTAGAACAGCTTTAAGCTCTCTTGCCATAGCAACAGAATCTGTCATTTCAACAATGAACAATGACGTTATTAATATATATGCGCTGAAGTCCATAGACCTGATCTTCAGGAACCTGCCTGTGATATACAAGGAACCGAAAAATCCGGTACCGAGGGTAAATCTTTCCACGGCATCTGCCATGTCAGGGATTGCATTCTCTGTGGCATTTCTTTCAACATCCCTGGCCATATCACTGGCAATTTCATCTAAAACCGCCATTGATGTCGACCTTGCGATGTCGCTCATCATTCCGCATATCATGGAATACAACCTGACAACTTCACCCGGTAAATATGTCCAGATGTCAAAGGTTATGGGAGAGGATGTAAGGGATATAACGGTTATCGAAGCTGCAATTAAAGCTGTTGAGGCTGTCAGGAAGCTGGAGATCGATCTGGATATACCGCAAAGACTCTCAAGTTTTGATATAACACAAAGTCAGATTAAAGAAATTGCCGAACTGGCCTACACGTATCCATTTATTAACAACACGCCGAGACCCTTGTCCCCCGGTGAAATTGAAACAATACTCATTGCTGCATACTGATCAGGACTGCATTGCAACAAGTTCTTCGACAGAGAATATCTGGTTAATATCGAGTATAACAACAAATCCAGTCTTTAGTTTTGCAATACCGACGATATATTTTCCGGAAATACCTTTCACGACAGGCGGCGGCGGTTCAACATCTCCCGAATCGACCTTGATCACATGGCTCACGGAATCAATTGCAAGTCCCACCTGTTTACCGTCAATATCAACAACAATCGCCCTGCTCGAATTGGCAAGGTCTGCAATAATGCCAAATTTTTTACCAAGATCAATGATAGGTATAACCTTACCACGGAGGTCCATAACACCGAGAATATGCGCCCGTGATTTGGGAAGTTTGGTGATTTTGGGTATCTTCAAGATCTCCTGAACCTGAAGAATATCGATCCCGTACTCCTCATTACCTATTTTAAAACAGACAATCTGGAGGGATGTTGAAATTTCCTGGGTTTTCTGGTGCATTGTCATATTCCTGATTTAATATATATCTACAGTATAATTAATAATATTTTTTTCATAAAACATTTCAACAAAAAAACTGTCCCTGACTCTCAATAATAAAAATATCCGTAAATATAGATAAATGCACCTCCAAAGAGGAAAATGATTATCTTTAAAAATACCGGATCCCTGCCCCTGATCATGATATCAAGAAAACCGAGAACCAGACCCCAGAAAACAGCCATCGCTCCTGCTGCAGGAACACTCTTGTTAAAGATAATAAAAGTACAGGCTACAAGCAGTATCCCGAACATAAAATCAATAAGGTCAATAAAAGAAATGCCCGCTGAAACTGTCCTGATTCCTGTCTGACGGGCTTCACTGCCGTCATAAGGATTTGAATCCTGCCTGAAATACCGTTGCCTTACCTGTTCGCGCGTTATAAGCCCGGTCTTTTTTTCTGCTACGGGTTTGGCATCACGGTCCAGTATCCCGTAATTTCTATTGATAATTTTTAGTATTTCCTTGTTAGGTATGGTGGAGAATTGTGATGATCGTGCGGAAATTACCTCTGCGACTTTTGCAGAGCGGCCCGCATGGTTTCTTTCGAGGGTAATTCTGCCATTATTTATTATTGCATAGTATGACGCAGCCTTGTCACCATTCACCTCGACATACACCCTTGCCATACTATCGACTATATTGTAATCTACCCTGATATAATCGCCATTATCGAGGGTAGTATACATTGCTCGTTCAAAGCCTTTAATCTCGGAAGGCCGTCTTTTCCAGGAAAACTGTATTTTAGCTGATTCTGCCATTCCAATACCCCCTGAATACCAGAGGAGATTGGTTATTAGCCAATCTCCTGATAAAGAACATTACTTCTTCTTATGGCGATTCTGTCTTCTGCGTTTTTTCCTTTTATGATTTGCGATTTTTTTCCTTTTCTTTTTTTTACCGCAGGGCATAATTTACTCCTTATTAATAATTGCTTCCGGATACCTATCTGAAATTATCGATATCCCCTTTTAAATCAGACTTTTTATCATCAATCGGATTTCCGAACATTACAGGAATTCCAGTTTTATCTGAAGATATAATAACCTTTATATCATCACCCATTTTGTCAATATAAATATATTTTAAAATATCAGGATTATCTTTGATCAACGCCGAAACCCTGAAAAGCTTTTCATAGTAGAGCTCATACTGGCTTCTGTCTTTTAAAAGGCCGTTTTTAACAGAAATCTGCTGCTTCATATTTATAAAATCCAGATCCCGAAGTTCCCTGCATCTTGCAAGCCCTTCCCTGTAAAGCTCCTCATCAGGAAAATAACCCCTTGTAACAATCTCAAGTTTATCACAGATAATACCTGCACTTTTAAGTTTTTCCATTATCCTGGATATAATCATCCCGTTTAATTCAGACTCATTTTTTAGTATTCCGTTCCTGTTATACACAGGTTCAAGATAATTAACAAGTACCGAGCTGCAGATTGACTCAATAAAACTCTTTACATAGGAATCAGTGGTTTCCTTGCTGCTGAAGAAGGATTTATCAGGTGGATTCTCCCTGTCGATCCTGTATGAAACTGAAAACGGTATCTTCACAAAATAAATGTCATCTTTAAGTGACGAAAGGGAAGGTATTATTACATTCGCATTTATAAGAACCGTGGTACTGGTATCTGCAATACCCAGATCATACACCCAGGGAAGGGCCCCCTGCCATATAAAATTAAACCTGTCATTAAAAATCAGAACCACTTGTCCAGAACCTGCATGTTTTACCACACCAATTCTGTCATCCTTAAGCCTGTAAAAACAGAAAACAAACAGATATATCAGCATGAGAACAAAAGAGGTTTTTATCAGTATTTGTATAATAGCTTTCATCGGGATCGCCTCTCCGGTCAGATTTCCTCATCATCTCTGAAGGCAACGAGTTTGCCCGGTACCATGGTAGATATGGCATGTTTGTAAATCAAATTCTGTTTCTTGTCAACTTCCATAAGTATGGTAAAATTATCAAAACTTACCACACGTCCCTTAATAGGGACACCGTTCATCAGGAAAACGGTAATTTCTGTCTTGTTTTTTCTTGTACTGTTTAAAAAAACATCCTGCAGATTGCCTAATTGTTTAGCCATTGAAAATTACCCCTCAGTTTATATTTAACAAATTATTTATTTTATTTTTTATTTTTTCCTTTTCTGACGGATTAAACCAGGTAATATCCCTGTTTCTTTTGAACCAGGTCATCTGCTTTTTCGCAAACTGTCTTGTGTTCAGCTTGATGTTTTCAACAGTCGAGGCAAGGTCTCTTTTATTATCAATGAACTCATTGATTTCCATATAACCTATTGTTTTCATTGAATTAAGATCCGGGGTATACCCGCGGTTTCTTAAACCCTGCACCTCATCAACAAAACCCGCTTTAATCATTCTGTCTACCCGCAAGTTGATCCTATCCGAAAGATCATCTTTATCCCTGTAAAGCCCGATGAACAGGCAGTCATCTGCGGCACAACTTTTATTCCCGCCATAATAACTGGATATCGGCCTGCCGGTGCCCCTGAAAACCTGTAGCCCGCGTAAAATCCGCTGCCTGTCATTGACGTGAATCTTTGCAGCAAAAACAGGATCTGCCTGCAAGAGCTCCTCGTATAATACGGCAGCACCCTTCTCGTCCATCTCCTGAATAAGGCATTCCCTGACCTGTGATGGAATATCAGGAATGCATGACAATCCCTTAAAAAAAGAATCAATGTATAATCCCGTACCGCCGGCAAATAGAGGAATTTTTTTATTTTTATATATTCTTTCGCAGGCAGCTTCAGCATATTTGCAGAAATCACCTGCTGTGAACTGATAATCAGGATCAACTATATCAATAAGATGATGCGGCACTTTTGCAAGATCGCCGGCAGAGGGCTTGCCGCTGCCGATATCCATATACCTGTAAACCTGCACAGAGTCAGCAGAAACAATCTCAAAAATGTTTCCGGCAAACTCAATCGCAAGATCACTTTTCCCTGATGCAGTTGGCCCGACTATTACAAGTTTTTTAAACGACAAGTAAAATCTTACAGTTCCTTGGATTCGTCATATAGAAATTTGACCTTCTCTTCGAGAGCCAGCTTTAAAACATTCGGTACGACCTTCCAGTTTAAATCTGTCTCAGGATAATCAGTTATATTTCCAACTTTATCGACTGCTTTCATCACAGCTTTTGTAAAAACGTACTTGTTATTGCTGTAAATAAGCAATTTGTCAAGTGGTATAATCATTAAAACCCTCCAGAATGCTGCTGATTATTGATTCCATATTGTTTATCCTGCACTTTTCTGCAGTAATAATCGCCATAAGCTTTGTAAATGTCTCTTCAATTTCATTATTTGCAATAACGTAATCAAAGATCCTGTACTCGGAAATTTCATGCCTGGCATTTTCAAGCCTGATCGAAAGCTGCTCATCACTTTCGGTTTGTCTGCCCACGAGCCTTTCTTTCAGAATTTCAGCTGAGGGCGGAATAATAAAGATATAAATACCGCCTTTAAGAGTTGACCGTAAATTTTTTGTTCCCTGAATATCTACATCAAAAAGAGGAATTTTGCCGGATTTTCTGATCCTGTCAACCTCTTTTTTCGTCGTACCGTAGTAATTACCATAAACCTCAGCCCATTCAATAAACTCCCCCCTGTAGATCATTTCCTGGAATATTTTCCTGGTGACAAAGTTATAATCAAAACCGTCCATTTCATAGTTACGCATGGGCCGTGTAGTGGTTGAAACCGAAAACATAAAGCTTTCGTCAGATTTCAGCAATCTGTTTATTAGAGTGGTTTTACCGGCTCCTGAAGGCGCAGATATTACAAGTACCATTTCAGATTTCCGGATTACTGGATAGTCTGTTCGAGAGGGTTTCGGGCTGCATTGCGGAGAGAACAATATGGCTGCTGTCCATTATTATAATTGACCTTGTTTTTCTTCCATGAGTAGCATCTATCAGCAGGTTATTCTCCCTTGCCTCCTCTCTTAAACGCTTACCTGAAGCGGATGATGGTGTGATTACGGCAATAATGCGCTCTGACATCACGGCATTCCCGAATCCAATATTTAATAATGAAGTTTTCATAATAATACTTTTGGCCCTTTCATATATTTTAAAAAAACCATTTCGTGATTTGTAATTATTGCTTAATCATAAAATGTTTACCATACGCAGGGAGCCCCTGCGGGGGCGTTGTAAGGGGTTTCACCCCTTACCCAATTAAAAAGTATTTATCAAATAACAGAGATGTGTATAATCCAAACATTCAGGAATACCCCATACTCTGTATAATCTTTTTCCCAGTCTGTTATTGTCAAGATGTTTTAAGTATTAAAAGATCAGACCACATTACGGCACTGTTCCCGTATTTTTTCAATATTATTTTTAACATCAACCACATGCTGTGAAATACCGGAATTATTCGATTTTGATGCAATTGTATTAATCTCCCTGAAGAGCTCCTGGCACAGAAAATCGAGCTTACGTCCTATCTGTTCTTTATCTTTCATAATTGTTTTGAACTTTTCAATGTGATCTCCAAGCCTTACCAGTTCTTCATTGATATCCAGTTTTTCAGCAAGCAGGGAAATTTCTGAATAGAGCCTGGTGTTGTCGATTGTCCCGTTAGTTATATTTTTCAGCCTGGAAATCAGCAGCTCCTTTTTATCCTCAACCGCACTCCTGGAAAGCACCCTTATTTTGTTCACATCACTGCTGATCAGCGAGAGCGATGATACTATATCCTTCTTCAGTGCAGCCCCCTCTTTTTTGCGCATCTCAAGTGTTTTTCTGATTACACCTTCAATTGAATTAATTATATCTTTCCGGGACTTTGCGGATATGGATGACCTCTCCTTGTGTGTAATACCCTCAAGAGCCAGGATTGACTCAAACCGGAACGGCTCCTTTATTTTAAGACTCTTATGCACTGACTGAAGTTCATGATAATATTTTTCCAGGAGATCCCTGTTGATGGAAACCGGTTTGGTGCTGTTCCAGTCAAACAGGTCTATGTTAAGTTCGATTTTCCCGCGTGAAAAACTTTTCTTCACCATTGCCGCAAATTCGTTCTCATCGTTCCTTAAAGTTCTGGGCAGGTTGACAAACACTTCAAGATATTTTGAATTGAGTGATTTTATCTCCACCGAATATGAAAACTGGTCTGTGCTTTTTTCTAAAAAAGCATATCCTGTCATGCTTTCCATTTTATACCTTCAGATAATTTTTGTATCACGGCCGATAGTTTTAATCTTTACTTCACCTGTCTCAAGGTAGAAGTCAATTGTTCTTCCATAATCACCGCCGACGTCTGATGATAATATTTTTATATTCATTCCCGTAAGTATCTGCTGCACGGTAAAAATATTATTTTTGCCGATATCCCCCATGAATGAGTTTTCAGTGTGTTTGAACATGGCAGCCCCGCCGATAATCTTTGCTATCATGCTGTTGCGCATTGCACCGGCACGCAGCATGTCATCCACAAGCAGCGGGATTGCCGTATCGGCATACTTCCTGGGATTTGCGGCGTTCTTTTTACCGGACGGCAGCATTATATGAGAAAGCCCCCCGGTTCTTGTAGATGTATCATATATACAGATCCCGATGCATGATCCCAGTATTGTCCTGAGTATGTTCGGGGATTTCCCGACTCCGAGATCAGCAATTCCGATATTGATAAGTTCAAAAGACATTAATCAGCTCCTTGGTCTGGGGATGTAGATTGGAGACTCAAGCACCTTCCTGTATGTAAAATCATCAGAAATCGAATGAAGCGTTTCCGAATGTCCGATGAACAGGTAACCATCATCAAGTATTGACTTATAAAAACCGGCAACAAGATTCTTCTGGTGAACCTTATCAAAATAGATCATGACATTCCGGCAGAAAATAATATCAACGTGATCGGGGAACGTACTCTTAAAAAAATTATGATAATAGAAATTGACCATTTTTCTGCACTGGTCATTTATCCTGTACACCCCTTTCTCCTGGTCAACAAGCGTAAAATACTTTTTAAGATGATCCGGCGAAACCTTTTCTATTCTACGGCCGGAATAAAGTCCCTCCCTTGCAAATTCAAGTACAGAGGGAGCAATGTCTGTTGCAAGAATTTCAATTTTCCATCCCGGGAAAAGATGTATCTTTTCAAGGACACAAATAGCGAGGGTATAAGGCTCCTCGCCGGTTGAGCATGCAGCACTCCAGATCTTCAGGGTTTTCTCTTTTTTATTTTTGGCGATCTCGGGAAGACAGTAATCGGAAAATGCCTCAAAATGTCTCTCGTTCCGGAAAAAATAGGTCTCATTGGTCGATACCACGTCAAGGAGCTCTTCGTATTCCTTCCTCTTGGGCTCCCCTGCAAGCCTCTGCAGGTAATCATAATAATCCGAAAACTCCGAAAGGGATAATGCCGTAAGGCGCTTCCTGAGCCTGTTGGACAGAAGGGTGATTTTACTGTCTTTCATAAAAATCCCGCTCTCATCATGAATAAGCTTTGCGAATTTTTCAAACTCCTCTTCTGTAAGCCTTTTAATATTAAATTCCATACTCAAGTCTACCCTGTACATGATAAGATGACAATACGCATAATTATGCAAATTAAAAAACTGTAAGGTATGTTGCCCGGCAAAAATCCGATTTTCTTTATTAATACACCTTTATATTACAATATAATAAATATCAAAACATAAACTAAAACATAATGTTAATTCTTTAACATTTTTACGGGACATGCTGGATTATTTCATCCGGGATTTAAACTTCCGGATTATTTATTCAGACTTATCACTAACCTGACTTCACCAGCAGGCAGTCCGGAATAAGCAGCAAGATCTTCAACAGAATACCCTTTGCCGTGCAACTCGGCAATCAGGGAATACTTGTTTTCAGCAGCAAGAAACAGATCAGCTGGATTATCAAACTGGACCAGTAAATGTTCATCAGGAAGAATATCAATACTCTCATCTGAAATAAAATCAACCTGACCTCCCCTTGAAACTACGGGAGATGTAATGCCGCCTGAATCATCCGGAAAAACACCGGCCTGAATATATGAATTCGTCAAATTTTGTTTTTTAGCCGGGGATGCAACGGCCTGTTTTACAACCAAACGGTCATCCCGGTTATCAGGGACAGATTTTTTATCCGATGTTGTTCCCTGATAGCTTATTTCAGCGATATCTGCGGCATTTTTTGTTATTATCCTGTCACCGGTTAATCCCTGGTCGATAGAAACGGATTTTTTTATTTTATCAGCAGCGTGTATTTTGTCATGAACAATCTTTTCAATTTCAGGTTTATGATCCATGGTTATGTCCATTGACTTCAGGGAGCCGTTTTCACCCATGAGCCGTTTAAGCCCAGAGATGCGTGCTTCAAGGAGGGTAATGTTCCTTTCGGCCGTCGAATTGAATTCGGTAATAATTTCGCCCATCTCCTTTTTAAGCTTTTGTTCCTGGAAGGTCGATGAATTCCTTTCGATTTTGAGACTCAGCAGAAGATATATCAGGGCCCCGGTAAAAATATTCAGAACAAATAAAAGCAGAATCTCCATCCCTACCTCATTATGTCACATTATAATACAACAATTCTACCAGGAAAAAACATCGGGTAATCATCGGATTTCAACCCGGCTGACTACTTGAGTATATCTATAATATTTCCCATTTTTTCATCTTTCATCCGGTCGCGGGGCTGCGGTTTATTTTTTTTTTCTCCGCCCTCACCCTGTCCGGCTGTCGACTGTTTATCATGCTTCTTGGCTTCATCGCGGATATCTGTCTTTTCAGCTTTTTCGCTCTCGTCGAGCCTGGAGTTAACCAGGTTGGATTTATCAGCAGCCTGCTTATCCATCAATAGCTGCTGGTCCGTAAGAGCAGTCAGTCTTGTGTGTTCGGTTCTGCTGACTTCGGACATCTGGCTTATATTAGTCTGGAGATCAATAGGTTTAATCGGCATAGATTGAACTACCTCCTCCTGACAACAGTTGTAATCCTCTGGCTCCCTTCAATAAATACCGGCGGATCATACTGGAAAATCTGGATCGATCCGCCCTCGAGCATGAACTTCACGTGATTATAATTGTCCTTCACAGGGAAAACATCATCCTTGATCATTATGTCAACATTGGGATATACGGTCTTTTCTGCGCAGATTTTACCCGAGTGATCGAGCATGCTGATGTATGAAGTAAGCTCTTCGTATTCTGAAGAAACCTCATGCAGCCTTTCACTCTGCTTCTCTTCCCTTGCTGTATAATCAGAAAGCATCTTCTCCCTTTCGTCAGCGAGTTTACCACCCGCATTTCTTTTCTGCGTGGTCAGGGTTTTAATGTCAAGCCTTAGCTTGGTCAGTTCGGTCTCAAGCTCTGTTTTTACTTTTAACAGTTCATCTATCTGTTGAAGGATTTTTGGATTCACACCTACACGAAGTATTGTCCTGGTTGAACTCTCGGCCCCAAGGTATCTTGCGTTTATCTCGTCACCGGCCCTGATAACACCGCCTGCAATTTTTGCCCTTCTGCCCACTGAGTAGACCTTTTCACCCGCATCCACCCTTGAGTGCAGTATTCCTTCAGGAATAACCACACTCTTTTCTGCTACTATATTAGCGTTCTGCGCGAATTTTGCAAAAACTGAACCGCCGGTGGATTCGATCTTTGCTTCATCCTTGCCGGATATACCCTGGTGTACTACAATGTCACCTTCAGCTTCAATAAAGGCCTTGTGTACCGTACCCTTGACCTCCACGTTCCCAGCTGCCTTGACTTCAAAATTATCCTGCACGCTCCCCTGTATTATGACTGATCCAAGGAATACAATGTTACCGGTTTCGAGCGAAACGTCGCCTTTTACTATAAATATGGGTTCAACAGCCAGCTTGTTAAGTTTGAAAACAACCTGCCCGTTTATCTCTGCGGTGAGTTCTGTACCATCCTCAGACAGGATGGTTCCCTTGCCGTACCTGAGCTGTATATCTTTACCGGACTTGGCAGGGATTACCCTGTTGGTAATAGTCCTTCCCGGGATTCCCTCCTCTGCAGGAATCTTCACTGCAAGAAGCTGGCCAACGACAACGTTTTCAAGCAGTTCAAGGTTCCTGAAGTCAACCTTGCCGGAATCATCCTCTTCGAACCTGGTTCCTGTCTTGTCAAGCCGGACCTTGTAATCCACGGACGCATCACGCCCGTTCCTTGCAGGCACCCCCTCCGCGGCAAGCAGTGGGCGTCTGTATTCCATCTCTTCGAGGTATTCCTTTATCTCATTTTCTTTTATGCCTGTAACAACTCCTGCGTTCCTGAGGCCCTCAATAATATCATCATAATCCATATGCCTGCCGGTATATTTAGGGGCAGTCAGATGAACGTAAGCCTTCATCTCATCTTCTGTAACCTCTACCCTCATTGTACTGTCATAAACAGGATTTGGCAGCCAGTCACCGATTTTCACAGGTTTACCGTTTGCTTTCTTTACCGCTTTCATGACTTCATTTTTATTATAATTCCCGATACGGAGTTCAATACACCTGTTTTCAATCATCTCCAGTGTAACACCGGTTCCCTTGCCGAAAGGAGCCTTTACTATGAGCCATATTCCTGTTTTTGTTGTCCGCACCTTAAATGAACCGTCGCCGTCCTTTCTGTCCGACAGGTTGACGCCCGGCAGATGGCTTCCTCCAAGTTTCAGTTCGAGTTCATGCATGTCAACGTCTTCATGTGAGGCTTTAAGAGGTGTTATGATTACACGGTAGGGCTGCCTGCCTATGCCGAAAATTCCTTTTGTTCCCTTTTCTACCACTTCATAATCAAGGGCGGATATATCAACTCCCAGTTCTTCCGATGCAAGTTCAAGAGCCTGCTTTACTGAATCAGCATAGACTTCAACCGAATTATCATCCAGGTTCCCTGCTTCATCTTCTGCAAAATCAAGAAAAACATCTTTAAGTATCGCCATATCAACCAACTATATTTGACTTGATCCGGCCCAGTCTTCCCCTGAGTCTCATAATAGCTTTTGTATGCAGCTGGGATACACGGCTCTCGGTAACATCAAGCACTTCACCAATCTCCTTGAGCGTCAGGTCTTCATAATAATAGAGCACGATAACCTTTTTTTCCTTTTCCGGCAGTTTCCTTATTGCGTCAATTATATAATCCCTGATCTCCTCTTTCTCGATCAGCACATCAGGATTCATGCTTTCAGGAGCTTCAAGAGTTTCAAGTATTGAAAGTTCGTCGTTATCATCGCCAAGATACCAGATGTCATTCAGGGAGAGCATTGAAGTTCCGCTGAGCTTGCTCAGGAGCGACTGGAACTCCTCACCCGAAATGCCGAGTTCCTTTGCTATCTCTTCGTCTTCAACTGTACGTCCAAGCTTGTTTTCAAGTTCCGATATGACCAGTTCTATCTGCTTGGCCTTCTGCCTGATTGAACGTGGTATCCAGTCTATGGACCTGAGCTCATCAAAAATTGCACCCCTGATCCTTGTCATGGCGTATGTCTTGAATTTTATTCCCCGGTTGGGATCAAATTTACTTATAGCATCGAGCAATCCGAATATCCCGTATGATACAAGGTCTTCAAATTCAATATTCTGCGGCATGCCCATGGAGACTTTTCCGGCAACATACTTAACAAGCGGAGCATATTTTATGACCAAGAAATCTCTTACCTGTGCATCACCGGTCTTTGTGAACTTTTCCCAGAGTTTTTCTTCATCCTGCTCATCGTACTCTTTGAACTTCTTGTTATTCATACACCCTTTCCCGGAATAATTTAATCTTTGTCCTTGCTCATCATTGTTTTGATGGCCTGAGCCATAATCTTAGGCTCATAGGCGTTGAACTGCTGCTGCACCATTATATGTTTACCCATCTTGCCCTTTGCGGGATTGAGGGTACTCTCCCGGCCTGCATCCGCCGGAGTATTATATCTGTCAAAATCCTTCTCTGTAAATTCCGTAAACCCGCTGCCGGTTGCTTCTTCATCCATTGTATTGTCTACGGCTTGATCTGCCTCATCCATCCCGGCATTTATATCATTCGAACCGGCCTCATCCTTCCCTGAAGATAAAAGCTGCGGACTGGTTATCGCTTCGTACACCTCGGGGACAAGTTTCTTCAGAATCTGCAGCCCCCCGTAACCTACTGCAAAAAAAACTACGGCGAATATGATACCCCTTAGTATTACTGTACCGAACGGAATTCCCGCAATAAAACCTGTTGCAATAGAAAGTACAAATGCAATCACAGAAAGAAACAGGCCAACCCTGTATTCAATTTGTATCTGTTCAAGCTGCATATAAATATACTTTACCCTTTGTCCCGATTACAAAATATGCACAATTCAAAACAAATCAAGCCTTTTTCTGGTCGTCGTCATCCAAATTGGAATTGCCGAGCAGATTTCTTACAAATGAAGCAAGTCCTGAACCTTTCCGCAATTCCGGATCCTTATTGCTTATCCTGTCTGCGATCACCTTAACACAACCTGATGCTTTTGACTTTGGATAGCTTACAATAAAGGGCTTCTGGTTCCGCACGGATTTAGGGACATACATGTCCTCGTACACAAACCCGAGTTCCTCTACTTTTATATTCAGGAACTGGCCTGCGATGTTGATCACCCTCTGTGCAACGCGGCGTCCTTCGGCCACAGACTGTACCCTGTTTACAATCAGCCGTATCTGTTTTTCATTGCCCTGCGAGGCAATTGCCTTTATGATGCCGTACGCGTCTGTAATTGCCGTTGGTTCGGGGGTGGTAACAACTATCACCTCGTCCGCTGCCATGATAAAACTGATTACGTTCTGTGAAATTCCGGCCCCTGTATCTATTATCAGGAAATCGTCATTGCCAAGCTCGCTCATTGAACTGATAAATTCATCGCGCTGTTTCTGTTCAAGATTGGCCAGCTGGTGAAATCCTGAAGCGCCGGCTATGATCTTTATCCCCTCAGGCACCTCAATTATTATATCCTTTAATTTCTTTTTACCCTTGATTACATGGTAAAGGTTATACTTAGGGATAATACCAAGAATAACATTGATATTCGCAAGACCGAGGTCTGCATCAACCAGTGTGACTGATTTACCGTCCTGCGCCAGGGCTATTGACAGGCTGACCGAAAGACTGGTCTTGCCCACTCCGCCCTTGCCGCTTGTTATTACGATACTCCTGGTCCCCGATGCACCTTCAGTATTCTTTTCCAGCACAAGTCTCCTGAGATTAGCCGCCTGATCCACGCGCGGACCTCCATTTATGTTAGTCAGCTGATTCCCTGATAATCATATCCACTATCCTGTCTGCTTCTGCGATATGTATATCATTGGGCACTTCCTGCCCGTCGGTTAAATACGAAATCGGCTTGTTATACTTATCGGCAATATCGATCACATTCCCGATAAAAGAAGTTTCATCAACCTTCGTAATTATTACACTGTCAAACTTCATAACATCAAAGGCCCTGAAAATCTCTTTCAGGTCGCCTTTTTTTGTGCTGGCGCTGACGCAGAGTATCTTTTCAAAATCATATTCAATTGAGTCTGCAAAACTTTTGATCTCGGCAATTTTAAGGTCATTGTTATGGCTGCGTCCCGAGGTATCAACCATTACAAGGTCGGATTTCTCTTTTGTAAGAACCTCCCTGAAACTGCGCTGGTCGCTCACAACATGAACGGGTATGCGCATAATCTCGGCGTACTTTTTAAGCTGCTCTGTTGCTGCGATCCTGTAGTTGTCGATTGTGATAAACGCGACCTTGTTCCCCTCCCTGAGAGAATGTATCGCACCAAGCTTTGCCATGGTAGTTGTTTTACCAACGCCCGTGGGTCCTATGAACATTATTATCTTCTTCCTGTTCCCCTTTTTTATGGGTCCGGCTGTTACTATCCTGCTCTTAAGAAGGTCCTTCAGGCTCTTTTCTATCTTGAATTTATCCTTCAGGTCCTCTTTGCTTATACTGTCACGAACATCGCGGATGATCAGTTCGCAGTCTTCAGTGTCAAAATCATTGGAACGAAGCATCTCCCTGTAGGGATTAAGGCTGCCCTCTTCGTCACACGCAGGCCCGAATATCCCGCGGCCCTGCTTTTGCGTGTCAAGCAGCCTGTTAAGGGAGCTTTTAATATCATTCATTTCACGCTCGATGTGCTTCACAACATCGGTGTCATTCCCTGCATATCGTGATACCGGTTCAGCTGCTGCCGTTTTTACTTCCGGTTGTATTGTTCTCTGCTGCACAGCAGGGGCCTGATCGACGCTGACCGGAGGTTTCTTCAGAGTATTAAGGCTGTCGTTCAGCGTATCAATCGACCTGTTAATTGAATCAACATCAACCTCGTCCCTGGAGGATGCTGCCCGGTTCATGGTATCCAGAACCTTTGCAGTCCTGGCTGCTATATCCCTTGAATCATCAACGGTAAAATCGATGGTGCTTTTTTTCATGGTGCCGGCTATCGAGGATTTCTTCTCCTTTACTGCTGCGGTAAGTTCAACAACCTCTTTTGAAAAAAACCGGGAGTTGAAAAAACCGCCCTGCTTTACGTATTTATGACTGATCGGGATCGCCTCATCCCCGTGATCCATCCTCAGTTTTTTCATTGCCTCGTTGTAATTTTCAGCTGTGATTTTAAGATACTTCATTTTTCACTCTCCTGAATACTTGTATTTCGGACCAGTTCCCTGATTATATAAAAAGGTCAGGCTGCACTCGACAGAAGCGCAGATACAACAACATTGACCTTAATATTCTTTGATATTTCATTATAAGCAATAACAGCCGGTGCCTGTATCTCGCGTTCAAGCAGGGCGAAGGTTACGCTCCTGATCTGCGGTGAGACAAGAAATACCGGAGTGAAACCCATTTTACCTGAACGCTGGTACGCGTCAAACAGCGATGAAAGAATCGCATTATGGGTGTCGGGATCAAGTCCGAGCACACGGCCTTCAACCGGATCATCATGAATAGATCCCCTGATGATGTTTTCAATCTCAGGGTCAACGGTTATAACCGAAAGCACATTTTCATTGTTGACATACGCGCCGGTTATCTGCCTGGAAAGCCCGGCGCGGACATATTCCGTAAGCATGCCCGGATCCTTTGTGTAATCAACATAAGTTGCCAGTGTCTCGAGAATGGTAACCATATTCCTGATCGAGACACGTTCACGTAACAGGTTTTGAAGCACCTTCTGGATGTCGCCAAGGGAAATATTCTTGTCATCGATTTCCTTGACAACTGCGGGGTAATCGCCCTTGATGTTGTCAATGAGCTTCTTAACCTCTTCGCGGCCCAGTATTTCATCTGCGTGGCGCCTGATAATCTCGGTAAGGTGCGTTGCAATAATAGTGGGGCAGTCCACAACGGTGTATCCCCGGCTTTCTGCGGAATCCCTGACCTCGGCATCTATCCAGATCGCGTTCAGGTTGAACACAGGTTCAATAAATTCAACACCTTCTATTTTTTCCGATACATCCCCCGAATCCATGGCCATAAGCTTGCCGATCTGAAGCATGCCGCGCCCGACTTCGATACCCTTGATAAGTATTGAATACATCTGCGGTTCAAGTTCCATGTTATCCCTGATGCGTATCGGGGGAACTATAAGCCCCATGTCGAGAGCGCTTCTGCGCCGTATATTTGTTATACGGTCAAGCAGCGTGCCGCCCTGCTCAGGATCGACCAGGGGGATAAGGTTGTACCCGATTTCGACCTCGAGCGGATCGATCTGTATAAGGGGCAGTACGGATTCAGGCTTGCTGTCCTTGATTGCGGCCTGTTTTGCCTCGGCCTCGAACTGTTCACGCTCATCCTCCTGGTTCTGGCTGAGAAGGTAACCAAGAGCGGCAAGCCCGGCGGAAAGTATAATGAGTGAAATTTTCGGAAACCCCGGGATAAGGACTGCGGCACCGAGGGCGCCGGCTGTAATGTAGAGGGCCCTTGGCTGTGACCCCATCTGTTCTGCCAGCTGTACTCCAAGGTTATCGTCGGATACGGCCCGTGTTACGATAATACCGGTTGCGGTTGTAACAAGAAGCGAAGGAATCTGGGCTACGAGTCCGTCACCTACACTTAAAAGTGTGTATGTTTTCAGCGCAACCTCAAATGTTTCGTTACGCTGTACTATGCCTATAATAAAGCCGCCTACAATGTTGATAATCGTAATTATAATGCCCACCTTTACGTCGCCCTGTACGAACTTCGAGGCACCATCCATAGCCCCGTAAAAGTCGGCCTCTTTCCGGATATCCTCACGCCTTTTCCTTGCCTCATCTTCAGTAATCAGTCCGTTAGACAGGTCAGCGTCAACACTCATCTGCTTGCCCGGCATAGCATCGAGTGTAAACCTCGCCGCAACTTCAGCAGTACGTGTTGCACCCTTTGTTATAACGATAAACTGCACGGCAACAAGTATGATGAAAATAATAAATCCTACAACGTAGTTTCCGCCCACGACAAAGTTTCCGAATGTGCGGATGATCTTGCCGTCAAATCCCGCACCCTCAAGAAGTATAAGCCTTGTTGATGAAACGTTAAGAGCCAGTCTGAATACAGTGGAGACCAGGAGCAGCGACGGAAACACAGAGAAATCGAATGACCGCTGCACGAACATGACTATCATGAGTATGAGCAGGCCGAGCATTATGCTTATTGCCAGCAGAAAGTCCAGGAGGAATGTGGGCAGAGGTATAATGAGCATGAGAACAACAGATATTACTCCAATACCCATAAGTATATCGGTCTTCTGCATCCACGACCGGTTGCCGGGCGTAAGTGATAGTGTTCTGGTCTGGGCCATTATATCATCTCCTTAGATCAGATAGCCTGTCTGATTTTCCGGTTTCTCCTGTATAGTTCAGCGTAAATAAACGAAACTGCACGGAAAAGGTCATCCGGAATTATGTCTCCAACGTCAAGACGGGCATACATCTCCTGGGCAAGCGGACGGTTCTCGATTATCTCCACTCCATTCTCCCTGGCGATCTCCCTTATCCTGAGCGCCATGCTGTCAACACCCTTGGCAATAACAGCAGGTGCATCCATTGTGTCCCTGTCATATTTAAGCGCCACTGCAAAGTGCGTCGGGTTTGTTACAACAACATCCGCCTTGGGCACTTCGCGTATCATGTTGCGCATTACTATTTCGCGCTGCATCTCGCGCATCCTGGCGCGTATGTGCGGATCGCCCATGGACTCCTTCAGTTCTTCCTTCAGCTCCTGTTTGGTCATTTTTAATGATTCAATGAATTCCTTTTTCTGTACAAAGTAATCGGGGATTGCAAGCCCCATGAGGAGCACTGCGCTCCATATAACAATCTTCATCGCCATAATCAGCGTTGTCTTGACTGCAAGTGTTATGGAAATATCAGGCGTCTTGAGTATCTCGTCAAAATCATTGGATATGATAAGGTACGAGATCAGTGCAAGCGCCACTATCTTGACAATGGACTTAACAAGGTTAAATGCTATCTGCCTTGAAAAAAACACCTTCTTCATGATCGTTGCCGGATCAAGCTTCAGCTTGCTCCAGTCCATCTGAAGCGGATGGGTAGAAACCTGGAATCCCACCTGGGAAACTTCAGCCACAATGGCTCCGATGTTCACCGCAAGAAAAATCGGCAGCAGAAGTTTGGCGCTCTGGTAGAGACATCGTAACATCTCAAGCTTCAGGGTGCCGAGAGTAAGTTCCCTGCCTGCAAACGAAGTAAGATAATACCTCGTCATCATTGCCATGGTATCATATATCCATGAACTGATAATAAAAATAACAAGGCACCCTGTTATAACAACAATTGCCTGCGAAAGCTCCTGTGTCTTGGCAACCTGGCCTTTTTCCCTGGCTTCGCGGAGTTTCTTGTCTGTCGGTTCCTCTGTCCGCCCCTCATCCTCAGCCGCAAAAAGCTGAAGATCAAAACGGAAAACATCACCGGGCCACCCTGCCAGGAGGTATGCCAGTGCGGAATTATCGGGATTATCCCTCAACCCGGCCAATAGATCAGCACCTTTGTCAGCATTTTAAAACTCCTTTCGATCGCCACCTGCATAATCCTGACAATAAGCGGCGTTGTGATAATAAGCAGCCCGTACGCCGCGAGAATCTGGAACGGAAATCCAAGCATCATAATATTCATCTGCGGTGCCGCCTTTGACAGCACCCCCATAGTCACGGAGATAAGAAACGAAACAGCAAGAACAGGAAGCGCGATCTTCAGCGCTACAATAAACATTCCGCTGAACGCATATACCATGTACTTCAGGTATCCGCCGGCCGCAGCCTTGCCTATCCCGAAAACCGGCGCCAGTTCAAAAGACCTGCACACAGCCTCTATCAGGAAATGGTGCCCGTTTATTGCCAGGAAAACCAGAAGGCCGATAAAATTCTTCAGCTGTCCAATAATCGGTACAGAAATCTGTCCCAGCGGATCAAGCACCTCGTTTATACCAAAACCTATCTGCGCCGAATAATACTGCCCCGAAAGCTGAAAGGCCGAAAAAATCACCGAAATAAGAAACCCGATATATATGCCGATCATTGCCTCCTGCAGAACAAGCAGGTAATAGGCGCCCATGTTCCCCGGAACCTTCACGCTGGTGGCAGAGAGAACCGGGAACACCACCAGGGTAATCAGGAATGAAAGCAGCGCCTTCACTCTAAAAGGGATAACCCCACTTGAAAAAAACGGGGCTATCATAATCATGGCATTGATCCTTACCAGCACAAGGAGGAATGCCTGGAAATTAAGTACGAAGTATTGCACCCTCCGCTCACCCCATGCCGATCTTTTCAATCAGCATAAAAATATTATTGGTATAGTTCACCAGGACCCGGATCATCCATGACCCGAGAAGTATGATTGTAACAAAGATTGCAATTATCTTGGGAACGAATGTAAGGGTCTGTTCCTGTATTGATGTAGTTGTCTGAATTATGGATATTATAAGTCCAACGACCATCCCCACACCGAGTATCGGTGTTGAGACAATCAGTATCGTCATCAGCGATTCCCTCATTATTTTTATTACAAGGACATCAGTCATCTGTACCCTCCGTCACCTGAAAGACCTTACGAGTTCGTAAACAAGAAGGTTCCAGCCGTCCACAAGTATAAAGAGAATCAGCTTGAACGGGAGCGAGATCATGACAGGCGGGAGCATTATCATACCCATTGCCATAAGCGCGCTTGCGATTATCATGTCGATTACGATAAACGGCAGAAAAAGGAAAACGCCTATTTCGAAGGCGATCTTCAGTTCACTTATCATGAAAGCCGGGATAAGGCAGTAGCTGGGGATATCATCCCTGGTCTTGGGCTTTTCGATTTTTGAAAGCTTGACAAAGAGGGCTATGTCCTTCTCCCTTACCTGCCTGAACATAAAGTCCCTCATGGGCCCCATACCCCTGTCGAAAAACTGGGCATTTGAGATTTTACCGTCAAGATAAGGCTTCAGTGCTTTTTCGTTCATTTCAGTAAAGGTCGGGGCCATGATAAAAAATGTAAGGAACAGTGAAAGGCCCACAATCACCTGGTTAGGCGGCATCTGCTGAAGCGACAGCGCCCTCTTGACGAAATCAAGAACAATAACCACCCTGGTAAAGGCGGTCATCATTATTATTATTGACGGGGCCAGAGTGAGAATAGACAGCAGAAAAAGTATCTGCAGACTCAGGGCAACATCTTTAGGACCCGATGCCGGCGCGATATCAAATGCGATTTTGGGAATCGGCATTGTGACATTCTGGCCGAAGAGCAAAACAGGCACAGCCACGAACAAGCCCGCGAATAGTATTATTTTACTCTTCATGTTCATGGTTTATTTTCTTTAACCTTTTTTTCTGGTTGTCAAGGTAACTCATGTCTATATCCTTTTCGGATATCTCCTCCACTGTGGTTTTTTTGAAACCGTGGGTTCTCTTCTCGTTGATCTTATCAATAATCCAGCCCATCTGGTCAGCTACGAATTCCTGGAAGTTCTTGCCCTGCACAGGAGTTGAGCGCGAACTGAGCAGCCTTATCCTGTCTATATCATCCTTCTCTCTTATCTCGGTAATCATATTGATGCTGCTGTCGGTTACTCCTATAAGAAAAACCTTGCCCGCCACATCAATTATCTGCAGAGTCTTGTTTGGCCCCACCGGAACCATTGACAAAGTGCGGATCGCCTCCTGGCCGGAAATATTCAGCCCCACCTTCTGGCTGATAAACCTGTAGAAGAAGTAGAATCCGCCGCCAAAAAGAAGGAGTACAAATAAGACCTTGATGATCTCCCAGAAAGCAGAACCCTCATCGACCTGCGGTCCAAAGTCCCCTTCTCCGAAACCGGTTCCCGGGACCGCGTTGTTATCCGCGGCCGTACCGCTTCCATCTGCCTGCACCGCAGTCCCTGAAGTCTGGCCGTTCTGCGACTGGGCATAAACCGCCGATACAGGATTAAACTGCAGAAAAAACATAAAGATGCAGAAAGCTGCAGCAAAAAATGCTAAACTCATCTTTTCATCTTTACGATAAGATAGTAGAATATTATGTCTCATTTTTTTCCGGATAAAAAAAATTTTTACTTCATTTGCTGCGGCAGAACCGTATATCCCGGACTGCCGTTATCGCTAAACACAAAATAACAATGTCACTATTTGTTTACTGATTTAAACCTTTCGTCCTGGCTTACTATATCTGTTACCCTGACTCCGAAGTTTTCATCTATAACAACAACCTCGCCACGGGCTATGAGCTTTCCGTTTACAAGGAGGTCAACAGGCTCACCCGCAAGTTTGTCAAGCTCGATAATCGATCCCTCGCCAAGCCCCAGGATATCCTTGACAAGACGCGTTGTCCTTCCAAGTTCAACGGTCATGGTCATTTCAATGTCGAGAAGCAGGCTTATATCACTATAGCCCGCTGCAGTGATCCCCTCGCCCATCTGCGGAAAGCGCACAGAACTGATCTGCGCCTGGGGTGTGGAGTACTGGTACTGTTGCTGCTGCTGCATCTGCGGCTGTTGTGCTCCGCCTACTACTCCCAGTGTACCCGAAATGCCCGTATCAATTATATGGAACAGCTTGGAATTGATTACACCATCAATGATCAGGTCGTAGGTTATTTTTACCACGTCTCCAGGAGGGATCTGGAGTTCCGCCGGACTTTTTGCGATTGTCACCACTGCCGGAGTTGTATTTATGCCGCCGCCGATCTTACTGCTGAACTGCGTGGCCATTGATGATACAAGCTGGTTGGTGAATTCCTGTATAGTACTCTGGTGCGCTTCATCAATTTCGGCCGGAGCGGATCCGGTGTCATCCCCCATCATCAGGGATGAAATTATACCAGCGTCACGAAAATTAAAAATTATAAGGTTCCTGCCGTTTACGGCCCCGCTGTAATTCATGGCGACCTGTACGAACTTACCCTTGAAGTCAGAACGCACAGCCTCCTGCGGTTTTGCCTCGACCATCGGATTTGATATAACCAGACCCCTTCCGCCAAGGTAACCGCTGAGCGAAGGAGCAACTGATGACGCGACTGAATTGAACAGGTTCCTGAGATTGCTCTGCTCAGCCGGGGAAACAGACGAACTGCCCCTGGACGACGACATGTCAAATCCGGCCATTGAATCAGGGCCGGAGGTTATATCATCAGCTCCCTGCAACAGGGCATCAATTTCGTCTTGTGATAAGGAGCCGTCTCCCATACTTCCCTCCAGTCAGAATACCGAATATACGTATTACTTTATTTTACTGAAAGCACCCTGAAACGGGCACCCCGTCATCAACATACTAAATCCTGCACCATACAGGCCCCATTGTAAAAAAAGAAATCCGAAACCAGGAGCAGAAATCAATTCCGAACAATTTCCTTGAAATAAACCTCTTTAATTTTCCCCGCATTGAGCCTTTGATTTATGCGTGCCTTTATCTCTTCAGAAAGGATTAGAGAATCACTGACTGAATCAAGATCCTCAAACTTTTTACCCTGAAGCAGAATATTTATAATATGCTGCATCTCGTCTTTTCTCCTGATCAGCTCGTTGTTCAACTCAGGGCTGGGAACATACCCCAGGGAAAGTGTGAGCTTCAGGAAATGCGGCTCTTCATCTGAAGTAGTACTGGAAAAAGGCGGAAGCTCATATGTTGCCAGCGGATCAGGAGAAGGCTGCGCAATGATATCCTGGCTCTTATCGTACATGCTTTCCTGCACATTCCTGGCAACAAGATAGGAAATACCTATCATGAGCACCACAACAATTATTGCACCCGCAACATAGAGCAGAATCTTTACTATCTTGGAAGTGGCACTACTACCCGCAGGTTCCGCCGGTTTCGCCTCATCCTCGACTATATCTCTTTCTTCGTCACCCATACTCTTTCCGTCATAAATAGTTTATTGGCCGTGTACACATTAAGTTCAGGATTGCAGATAAATTTCATGCGACATAATAACAAACTTTATTTATTCATGTCAATTAATTTATTCATTTTATCCTTATTATGCGTTAACGCCTATTTATTTATCGGCACCTGAAAGTAAAAAAAATCATCAATTATTCACTTATGGGCATTTTAGCGCACATTAAAACATCGTAATAACCGGTTCAAACAATGCATACACCAGGGCGATCGCCGCGACTGATTAATAAAACAGCTGTAATCAGCCGTTCCGGCCAAGATTACCGAATATCTCCCTGTTATATCCCTTGATTTTTTCTATAATCTCCGGGATACGGTCCTTAACGATGTATTTCCTGTCATTGGTCAGCGTAATAACCGTATCAGGTGTACTCTCCATTACCTCTATGTGCTGCGGATTAAGGGTAAACACCTCTCCGTTAAGCCTGTGCAGTTCTATCATAACCTCTCCTCGCTCTTCACTTTTACTGTATTAATATATTCATCAAGACCGGTTTTATATACGATTGACGGTGAACATCCCGGGAAACTGCAGTCCGCAACAGGGAACGGCTCCCTGCCGAAAAGTTCATCAAGCCAGTACCTGGCAGCAAGAAACTGGTGGTTTGTAAAAAATGTGCGGTTATCACGGACAATCTCATAGCACCTGTTATTTCTGCATATACTCATTTCAATCCCTGCGGCAGGTGAAAATCTTCCGCTTTTAAGATGGCTGCGTGCAAACCTTGAGGTTTCCAGGGCATAAAACCTTTCCCTGAAACCCATATCGTTCCCTGCGAGCATCAGGGAATTGAAAAAATCACCTTCAAGCATCCAGTTGTAAAAACTGATGCGCCCCGTCCACTTTCTGATAGAAGAGAATGATGAACAGCTGAAAGCCAGGAGGTGCATCGGAGAAGTATCAATTCCTGAAAAAAAATCAGCGGGAGTTGCCTCGCAGGTTATGACAAAATCAGGAGTGATACCCCGGCTTACAAGCGGGCGAAGCGCCATATCGGCCGCGACAAGGATGAACCTGCTGTCGCCGGAAATACCCGCAAGTGATGGTATGTGAATGTCAAGTGACGGGCCGGCTCCGGCTATTATCACATGGCGCCCTTTAAGCATAGGTATTACAGGCCCGAGCCCGCCTGATTTTCTGATAAGAGGGAGATTTTTTTCAAGATTGCGCCTGAATGCAGCCCCGCGCTCAGCAAGTATCCCGGAATTGAGTGTTGAAAAAAGTTCTGTTTTGTCCATTATGACAATACCCTGCCGGTTCTACTACACGGCATATTGCGGATTATCCCGCGGTACAGGCAGTCCGGAAGAGATGTGTATTTTATATCATAACTATGCATCATACCTGTGCATAATTATGATATAAACGGGTTTATCAAGCAATTTATATGGAACCTCCGCAGGAAAACTTCAAGTGCGGGCCGTTACTCCGCCTTGATCAGGTGGGTTATGTGTCTGACAATTTTTGTGTAATCAAGACCTATGGGATCAATCTCCTCGATCAGCCCGATAAAGAAGACAATAACCTGGATAATCCTTGCAGCTGTCCTGTCATCAATATCCATGGGACCATCGGCTTCCCTCGCCTTATCCTTCATAATACTCTCAAAAAAAGCACGGTGATTAGCGAAGAATTTCCTGATCATAGCCATCATCGTCTCATTTTCAAATGAATAGAGGATGATGTTGATAAGAATTATAATATTAGCCCTGTCCAGCAGGAAGCTCTCAACGCTAAGCAGTGACGATATGGGCGCCCTCTCATCCATGTCCATTTCGATTGACAGCAGGCGCCTGTGGTTGTAATCAAGCACAGCATAGATTTCATTTATCAGCTCAATATATATATCATCCTTTGAAGGGAAGTAATGAAGCACCCCTCCCTTTGAGTAGCCGGCCTCGTCTGCAATCTCCTGTATCGAGATCTGTGAATAGACCTGCTTCTGCAGGAGACGTTTTAATGCCGCTGTAACCTTACGCTTTCTTGCCTTTACTTTTTCTTCTTTATCTATCACAATCGGTGCTCCTTTATGTCTATAAAAAGTGCATTACATCATCATGCAATAAAAAAAACATCCGTGCATTAAAAAATTCGGGATACTGAAAAACAGGCCTGTTTTACCGGGATTATTACATGTTTGATGACAGGGCTAATTCCTTGACAAAAAAAGAACTTCATTTCTATCCTGTGAAACGGACAATATTAATGAAGAGAGTACTCGAATCAGGATCATGCGAAGAGACGCTGAAGATTGCAGGTAAAATCGGCAGCATGGCCTCACGCGGAGACATCATCACACTGAGCGGTGAACTGGGCGCAGGCAAGACAGTCTTTGCAAAGGGAATTGCCGCAGGCCTGGGTATTGATGAATCCATTACCAGTCCCACGTTCAGCCTCATGGAAGTTCACGAAGGGACCACGCCCCTGTATCACTTTGACCTGTACCGCCTTGAAACAGCGTCGGAACTCGATGAACTCTTCTTCGAGGAGTACTGGGAGGGGGACGGGGTTTCGGTGATAGAATGGCCCGAGAGGGCGGCGGGGAGGCTGCCGCACCGGGTCATATCTGTAACAATAGAGTACACCGGGCCTGACAGCAGGAGGATTACCATTGAAAACCCTGACGATTGAGTCATCCACGGATATTGAGCTCCTGTCACTGGCCTCGGGCGGGAAGTTCTTCCAGTTTGCCGAAAGGACGGGACTATCCCATTCCACGGACATGTTTGTCAACCTCGAATCGCTGCTTACATCGGCCGGGGTCCCGCTCGGCGGGATAGAACTGCTCGGGGTGGGTACCGGGCCGGGATCTTTTACCGGTGTACGCATCGCAGTAAGCACGGCAAGGATGCTCTCGCAGCTGCTGGGAATACCGCTTGTCGGAGTAAAAAGCCATGAAATATATGCCGCGTCATGTGATACTGTTGATAACGGGCTCATAGCAGTGGCCTTTGATGCGAAAAAATCGAAAGTCTACGCCGGACTCTACAGCAAACGGGCCGGTGAAACATCCGTACTGCTTGAACCCGGAGACTTTACCATGCATGAATTTCTTGACAGGATACCATCGACGGGGATGATAACATGTATCGGTGACGGTTTTACACGGTATGATGACATACTGGCGGATTATTCAGCTGAAAAGGGAATCACGTGCAGCGTAATAAATGATTTCATGCCATCCGGTAAAGCTGCGTCACTTCTTGTGCTGGAAAAATTTAAGGAGTCACCGGAAACATACGGGAATTTTTTACAGACGCTGCCGTCTTACGAAAGGTTATCTGATGCAGAGAATGCGTACAATTTAAAAAACAGTTGATCAGGCTTTCCTTGCCTTCATGCTCTTCATAAGCCTGGCCTTATATTCAGTCTCCATCGGTTTCAGGACCCCGTAAAACCGCTTCATTTCGTCCTTTCTTGAGGAGTTGCCTTCAAAATCGACACCAATAAGCAGGTTCCCGTCATGATCAGCTGATGTAGACTTGATATCGCCGTAAATTGTAAGCGGGGCCTGAAGCTTGAATACTATATCAAAGATGAAACCCCTTGATTTCTGGATATACTTTTTGAGGTCAGGGTCTGTAATCCTGAGCTTTGCCCCGCCCCGGCTTATATCCGAAATCTGCTGGTGAACCGGGATAAGCATCGTATTGGCATCCCTGATCCTGTCCACAAGCTTAAAAGACATATCCTTGAGATCTATTACTTTATCAATACCCATCGCGGCTGTTTTTGATACTGCCTGTATATAAGCGAATGTAACCGTGTTCTGATCCTCGGTAATATAAATAACAGGGACAATAATTATCGATTTTAGTCCCTTTTCAATGTTCTTTTTAATCAGTTTTTCAAGATCATTACCATAGAGCCCCGCGATATCAACAAAATCATCGGTCATTGCCCTGTATGACTCCGGGTCGCTTACATCCTGAATAAACAGCGATTTTCCGGTGTTTTTTATGTTTTTAAGAACAGCATCCCTTGTATCCATGCTCAGAACATCGACCTTGAACTGGTCGGCAAACCTGGAATTAACAGACTGGAACTGGTCCAGGACAACCTTGATGCCTGTGGGGATATTGAACTTGCTAAGGTCAATTGTATGTTTGGATACACGGAAATTAGTCGCAACAGCTTCACCCTGTGCAAGTTTAAAGCGAAGATCCCTTCTGCCCTCTGTTGCCCTGCGCGCACTCCTGATCTTGCACTTGTAGTAACCGGGACCCATATCCTGGAGAACCTCAAGGTCAACCTCGACATACTTGTCAGAAAGACCGTAGATAATGATATTACCGTCAGACTTGTATCCCGGATCAGTGACAACCATGAGCGTATTGTCCTGATTATACTCATTAATCATCACTTCACGCTTGTCAACATCGTACTTGATGTAGAGTTTCCTGCTGCTGAACTGTTCCCGCAGTATCCGGATAACGTCACTGACAGTCTCAAAAGAGTTGAATGTTCGCGCTTTTCGCTGTTCCGTCTTGAGCAAAGCAGACCTCGGTTAAAAAATAATTAGCTGTCAGACTAAATATCGGTCATCGTGTGATATTTCAATAATTTTACACAAAAAAAAAGAGGGTTAGACCCTCTTTTTTTAATCTGAAAATAATTATTTCTTCGGTTTTGCTTTAGCTTTTGCTTTTGCTTTAGCTTTTGGTTTCGGTTTGTCTGCTTCTTTCTTTTTCTGAGCTACAAGATCCTTCTCAAGTTTTGCAACTGCTGCCTGATCGCTTGCAAGTTCTTTTTTGAGCTTCGCAACTTTCACATTTTTTCTTTTGATGATGTTCTCTAACTGTTTAGCACTGGCCATTGACCACACCTCGAAATTTTTTTTTGTGACTTTGATGTTTATATACGAGCATGTAACAGAAAATTTTGCAAGTAAAAAATTTAAAAATCATATAACAAGTGATTAATTTTTTAAAAATTTTTTTAATGATCAACATCACCCGGTGTACCAGGTGCGTCAACGCTGTGTGAACCATCATCATCCGGTGCTGCATCACCCGGATTGCAGTGAACTAATCAGACACTGACACATCGTGCATGAGTCATCTGCATTTATATTTCAATGTTGTGCCGGATTACAATTAATTTTGAGCATCACGGCACTGTGTTCACCATAAACAGCTTACTTCACCATGTTATACACAATTAATTGTGCGGATTAATGTCTTGACTTAATGTTACTCTGTTTTTTTCTGAACAACAGCGGCTGACATACTGTAATTAATCAACGCCGCATGTTCAGGAGATGATGATGAGCGCAAAACTTCCGGTTGTTTCGATAGTAGGACGTCAAAATGTGGGTAAATCCACGCTTTTCAACGCATTTGTAAGGGAAAAAAAGTCCATTGTTGACTCATTCCCCGGCCTTACACGGGACATTATAGGTCACAATGTAGTACATAACGGTGTGAGCTTCATGGTCTGCGACACCCCGGGACTCGACCTTGCGCAGTCATCCGAGCTGTCAGAGCAGATAATCGAAAACGCGAAGCGTCACCTTGCCAGTTCTTCAGTGATACTTTTCCTCATGGAGTACCCTTTACCCGGGCCATTTGACCATGACCTGGCAGGTATTGTGCGTAAAATGTCGATCCCCACTATAGTTGCAGTGAATAAAATGGATGGAAGTGACCGCATGGAGAACATGTCGTACTTCTACGAGATGGGATTTAACGAAATAGTACCCGTATCCGCACTTCGCAGGTTCAACATTGACCTGCTGCTTGACTATATTGTGCGCATGCTCCCCGCGAAAAAGACCGCTGTGAGGGAACCTGAACTTAAAATTGCCATCACGGGAAGGCCCAACTCGGGCAAATCGACCCTGCTTAACTCGTTTATGGGCTATGAAAGGTCAGTTGTGTCCGATATCCCGGGTACAACACGCGATTCAGTTGATGACACATTCATGTACCATGAACGCCTTATACAGATCATTGACACTGCAGGTATAAGGAAGAAAAGCAAAATTACCGAGAGCATTGAGTACTACTCGTTCACCAGGACCATCGAGGCAATACACAGGAGCGACGTCACAATACACATGATTGATGCAACCGTGGGGCTCACAGACAACGATAAAAAGATTTCCGATGAGATAATAGCAGCAAAAAAACCAATTATAATCGCAGTAAACAAGTGGGATGCTGTTGAAAAAGACCATAAGACCTTTGAATCATTCAAGGATAAGCTCATTTTCAAATTTTTCCGTGCCGCGGACTTCCCGATTATATCAATTTCAGCTAAAAACAAGCAGAGGATCAACAAGCTGATTGAGACCGCGATTGAACTGGACGTGAAGGCCAGGAAACGGATTGATACACCCACACTGAACAAGGTCATGGCACAGATTAAAAGCGCTGCAAGAATCCCGCAGTTAAATGAAAAGCTGAAGGTTTATTACGCTGTACAGGTGGAATCGGTGCCGCCGCAGTTCAAACTTTTCGTTAATCACGCTGAATATTTTAAAAAGGATGTGGTCAGATACTTCGAGAAGGCCCTGAAAGATGCATTCGATCTTGAAGGCCTCCCGGTTTACATACAGATACAGGGTAAAGACAGGAACGACGGCAGGAGAAAACCTAAATTCTGACACGGCCTTCGATCGATTTTGCAACTGTTGCGCTGTCAGCGAACTCGAGGTCACTTCCCACGGGGAGTCCGTGTGCGATTCTTGTTACTTTAAGACCGATCGGCGAAAGCAGCCCGGCAAGGTAGAGCGTAGTTGCATCACCCTCTATGGTGGGATTAAGGGCAAGTATCACTTCATCCGGGTGTGTGCTTCCGCAGCGTTTAATGAGCGGGGGTATATTCAGGTCATCGGGTCCAATACCGTCCAGAGGCGCTATGAGTCCGCCAAGTACATGGTAGTAACCACGGAACTCCCCCGAAGCCTCAATTGTAAAGATGTCCCGCGCACCTTCAACAACGCATAGAAGCGACTTGTCCCTTCCCGGGTCGGAGCATATTGCACATACATCGCTGTCCGAGATACCGCCGCATACGCTGCATGTGGTAATATTATCTTTAAGTTCAATAATAGCGTTTACAAGACGCTCCACTGAGGGTCTGTCCATGGCAAGCATGTAAAACGCGATGCGCGATGCGCTCTTGCCGCCTATTCCAGGCAGCCTGGAGAGCTCGCGAGTCACCTTCTCGATGTAGACCGAGGGTTTTGCCACAACTGCATCAGCCGAAGAGCCCGCCGAGGTCCATGCCGCCCGCCATCTTCTTCATCTCCTCCGCAGCATAGTTCCGCGCCTTGTCTACAGCGTCATTCACCGCGTAATAGACATTCTTCTCGATCTTTTTATGGTCCCCTGCCTTTACAAGTTCGGGGTCAATGTGCAGCTCCAGCAGGCTGAACTCGCCGTTTACCACGGCCTTTACGCTTTCATCAGCGCACATGCCTTCTATTTTCGCCTTCCGGATATTCTTCTGAATATTCTTCATCTCTTTCTGCATCTTCATCAGCTGGCCGATGTCGCCGAGTCCCTTAAGCATTTTCATTCTCCTTTTTTACAATCTGTCCGTAAAAGGCATTCTGTATCCTTTTCACGGCATGGCTTTCTGCGTCCTGGTCATTCTTCTCCGGACCTGTATCCATTTCCGCCTCGGGCAGAGGTGAATCATCAGGTTCGGGGATTTCCCCGCGCTTCTCCTTCCCGGGAGGCGCCTGTACAGCTTCAGTGCCGGACGGTTTCATATCGAGTTCAAGCACGATAGCTGTTCCAAGCCTCTCTGACAGGTTTTTTTCTATAAACGAAACCGTTTTCGAGTCAAGTGATTTACTGTATGTCGAAGAGTCTATCCCTTCAGGGTAGTTGAGTATTATTTTACCGCCTGTGCACCTGGTTAAAGCGGGGCGGAGTATATAGTAGAGCCGGTTCTTCCTTGCGTCGAATTCCGCAAGCATGTCGTTCCATGCGTTCAGGACATCGGGTCCGGCCGCACTTTCAGTTTTTTTTTGAGGCTCTGCCGCAGGTACGGGCGCTGTGCGGGGCCGTTCAGTCACAGAGGCCGTGACGCCTGAATCTTCCAGTTTTTTTATTATCTCGGAGATTGAGGGGGTCTCTATGACCGAAACCATATCCATGAGCGCCATCTCCAGGTAAACCCTGTCGTTGCCCGAAAATCGCAGGTTCTTCACAAGCTCCGATGCTATCCTGAAAAGCGCGCCAAGCTCGTAATCCCCCAGCCTCTTACCTGACGAGGAGAGAAGCCCGGTCTCCTCAACGGAGAGCCCAAGCATGGACTTTACATCGACACCGGCGTTAATGAGACGCACGTAACGTATAATGTCCATGAATCCGGCGGAGTACCTTGAAACATCTATGCCCATCGACACGATGTGGTCAACCTCGGCCATGAGGCCTGACGCATCGGCCATTGATACAAGTTCAATGAGCTTTGCGTAGCTTTCGGTAGGAACAACCCCGAGTATAGAGAGCGCGTCATCCTCTGATATCTCGATGCCGTCGACCGACGCCCCTGAAAACGAAATGACCTGCTCCAGCAGCGACTGAGCGTCGCGCATTGAGCCGTCGGCTATGCGGGCGACCGGGTAGAGCGCGCCCTGCGATATGCGGTAGCCCTCCTTCGCGACAATCGATGCGAGGTGAGTGACAACCACATCTATGGGTATCTTCTTGAAAAAATATTTCTGACACCGTGAGAGTATGGTGTCCGGTATTTTGTGTATTTCAGTAGTGGCGAATATAAATATTACATGCGCAGGCGGCTCTTCAAGGGTCTTTAAGAGCGCGTTGAATGCGGCAGTGGTGACCATGTGGACTTCGTCTATTATGTATATCTTGTAACGCGATTTGGCAGGAGCGAAGTTCACGTTTTCGCGGAGTTCGCGTATGTTGTCAATACCGTTGTTGGACGCGCCGTCGATTTCAATCACGTCAAAGGAATTCCCCTGTTTTATCTCGACGCAGTTTTCGCACTTTCCACAGGGAGTTGAAGTGGGTCCGTCTATGCAGTTAAGCGACTTGGCAACGATACGGGCCATGGTGGTCTTGCCCACACCGCGGGGCCCGGAAAAGAGATAGGCGTGGGATATCCGGCCATTCTTTATGCTGTTCCGGATGGTTCTTGATACGTGATCCTGGTAAACTACTTCATCGAAGGTCTGCGGACGCCATTTCCTGGCTATTACCTGATATGACATGATGACCTGGCCAGTGTGTGATTTAGTCGGAAAGGGGGGGATTCGAACCCCCGGTAGCTTGCGCTACACACGCTTTCCAAGCGTGCTCCTTAGGCCTCTCGGACACCTTTCCTTAACAGCAGAATACCTGTTAAAACAGGCCCTGATGTTTGTCAATAAACAATTTCATGAAATGATTCAGCTTAACCCGGCTATCATACCTTGAAAAGCGAAACCTTCCCGTTAAGCCCCTCCGCCATACCCGCAATATCACATGCACGCGCAGCCTCGATAGCGGCATTAAGCGAGAGCAGGTTGATCCTGCCGGAGATGTTATTTCCATACCAGTTGTGCGCCATGTAATTCCGGCATAACATTGAACATCAGCGTAAAAGCGTATTGATACACATATACTGATAATATAACAAAAGAGATCTCGCATAAAAATAGAATCTTAATTTTTAACAAGTCAGAAACCATTTCCCGCCCTGGACATTCCGGACAGGCCGGTCCCGGATTATCATAAGAACTGCATCACGCCAATTCAGTTATTTAAATTAACCTTTCACTCCTTTTTGCAGGTGCCTGGAAAATTGTTATTGAAAGAAATAAAATTTTTCTATCTTTTTGATTCAGCATCCTTAAATATATGTACATTACCCCTGCAGGGGTTGCCATGGGGGATTTTAATGATCAGAGAATATGAAATAAAAGGGGGCAGGCTTTCCCCAGCATCTGAGGGTGATGGAAATGTAATTATCCATATCAATCCCGGCGAAAAGATCCGAAGAAGGCTTGTAGATAAATACGGCCTGGATGAACATACATTGAACTCAGCATTAGACCCGGATGAACTTGCAAGGATTGAATTTGAACCGGACCACCATGCGATTATAATCAAACGTCCGGAAAACTATTCAGGCAGTGAGCAGTTCCTGTTTTCGGTTTCATCATTCGGGATGTTCTGGTTCAAAAAGGAATTGATAATAGTCATCTCAGAAGATATTGATCTTTTTGAAAACAAGATATTCAATAAAGTCAGTTCTATTGAAGACCTTGTATTAAAAATCCTGTATGGCACCATATATCATTATTTGGGCCACCTTAAAGTAATTAATATGATTTCCGATTCACTGGAACAGAAGATCAACACCTCGATGCAGAATGAGTACCTTATAAATCTGTTTACACTTGAAAAAAGCCTTGTTTATTATCTCAACGCCATAAACTCAAACGGCAGCCTGATAAACAGAATCAAACAGAATGATAAAAAAATCAAGTTTTCCCCCGAAAGTCTTGAAATGATTGATGATATCCTGATTGAAAATGACCAGTGTTATAAACAGGCTGAAATTTATTCCAACATTCTCGCGGGGCTCATGGATGCCCGGGTATCAATTGTAAGCAACAACCTGAATATATTAATGAAAAAACTGAACATTATTACCATCGCGATCATGGTGCCTACATTTGTAGTAAGCGCTTTTTCCATGAACGTGTACATTCCTCTCAGCAGTCACGGCCAGGCCTTTTATATAATCCTCGGATTTGCGCTACTTTCTGTCCTGGCCTTTTTTCTTTTCTGGCGGTATAAGAAGTGGTAGCAATGGCGCCGCATAAACGGTTACGGCTGATATATCAAATAATCCGGTTGACAATTTTATTTTAATCCGGTGTAATTCACTTCAAAAGGAAAACAACAATGAACCTCCCGATAAAAAACTTTTTACTTACCGGAAAAATTTTACTTGTCGCAAGCGCTTTTCTCTTTGCGGGCATGCTCTACTTTATTTCAGGCACACTAAGTTTTAAAAACAACTCGGCAGAGACCATGGGGACTATTGTCGGCTACACGCAGAAAGATGAGACCGGGTCTGAAGGAAAAACTGAAACGAATTATTATCCTGTTATCGAATATACTGACGCAAAAGGAAATACACATCGGATAAATTCCGATACTGCCATGAACAGCGAGGTCTTTGTTTTTATCAAGGCCTGGAAATCGGGATTCACAAATCCGCTCTTTAAAGTACCCCCGGTAAAGATACGCTACAGCAAGGCTGATCCCGCAGAAGCTCGTCCTGCACGGTCATTTTTTGACATGTGGGGTACATCTTTTGCTTATGGGATACTTGCCCTGGTATTCTCTATTACAGGCACAGCGCTTATGCAGATTGCGGATACCGGGAGCCAGGGTAAAGGATAAAGACTATTTCATGAAGTTTTTGATTCCTGTAAAGACCAGCTGCGCTGCAAGCGCAGAGAGTATGAGTCCCGTAATTTTACTGATAATAATTATCCCCTTCTTCCTAAGGACATTTTCCAGGTAAGCTGAAAGGTATAGTATAGTGCCCACAAAAAGTATAGCCAGGAAGAGAGCGGCCAGTCCAATAATCTTCAGCCTGAACTCCTCTATCTCGACGCCCATAACCAGTATTGCTCCTATGGTTGCCGGGCCCACTATAACAGGTATCGCAAGGGGCACTACGGCAATATCATCTTCAAAGCTGAACTGTCCCTGGGCCTGTTTTGAGTGAACCAGCCCGGCTGCAGTGATAAAAAGCAGGGAACCCGCACCGATCCTGAAGGCGTCGATTGTAATGCCGAAGAGGCTGAATATCTCCTTACCCAGCAGGAATAACACCAGGCATGACATATAGACAGAAAAGGTAATCTTCAGCGAAAGCTTTTTCCTATCAGCGTTGTCCATCCCCTCTGTCATTGCAAGAAACATGGTCAGAGCAAAAAAGGGAGTCAGCAGAAAAAAGAATTTGATGAATGTATTTGTAAAAAAAAGCAGTTCGTCTGTAAAATTCATTTCTCGTTTCCTTTGTTCAGACCGGCGCCAGGATCAATAGATCTCGGAAGCCGCAAAAAAGTATCCTATCTCGAATGCAGCCGTATCAGGAGCATCAGAACCATGGACCACGTTGAACTGGATGCTCTCCGCAAAATCCGCCCTTATTGTTCCCGCTTCGGCCTCCTTGAAATTTGTGGCTCCCATGAGCTTCCTGTTAAGGGCAATTGCATTATCCCCTTCAAGGACCATTACAAGAACAGGGCCGCCGGACATGAACTCCACCAGTTCATCATAGAAAAATTTACCTTTATGTACCGCGTAGAATCCGGCAGCGGTATCTTTGCTCATTATAATCTTTTTCGCAGCTGCGACCCTGAGCCCTGCTGCTTCAAACCTGCGGATGATCTCGCCGACTTTATTTTTCCTTATACCGTCGGGTTTGATGATTGAGAGTGTACGTTCCATATTTATACCAGCCTGTTTTGTAATTCTAATGTCATTCCCGCGAATGCGGGGATCTATGTCATTTCATAGTAAAACAGTTGTGCTGACAATAGCAACAACAAATTGACCTGTCTCATGAATCTGCTCCTGATGAATTTCCCGCAAGGGGACTTCCGAAGGTCGCCCGCCGGAGTTTATCCCCGCGCAGGCGGGGATGGGAATGACTACAAATATCTCAGTCAACTCCTGGCGGGATTAGCATGTATAATAATAACAGAAAAGGCTGCCTTTTCAGGGACAGCCTTTTTTGTTTATTGCCCAGAGCGGGACTTGAACCCACACGAGAAATTCCCACATGGCCCTCAACCATGCGTGTCTACCAATTCCACCACCTGGGCAAACTTCAGTCGAAGATAAAGACTAGATAAACTACAGGTGTTTTATGTCAACAAAAAATATTTTAGTCTCTTTATTTTTTAAACAAAATTATCCGGGAGCTGACCTGCAACAATGTCAGCCCCTTATTGATTACTGAATACAATAAATCTCACTGCTAATACACAATTTTAAGCACTTCGTCAAAGTAGTTAACAAAGTGCGCATCAAGTCCCTTCTTTATATAGTCAGGAAGCTCATCGAAATCCTTTTTGTTTTCGTAGGGATAGATTATGGTCTTCACCTTTGCCTTTTTCGCAGCAATGGTCTTCTCCTTCACGCCGCCGATCGGCAGCACCTTGCCGGTTACGGTAAGTTCACCGGTCATGGCAATGTTCTTCTTGATCGGCTTGTTCTTCGCGAGGGAGTAGAGCGATGTGGCCATTGTTATACCAGCCGAAGGTCCATCCTTGGGTGTTGCCCCTGCGGGAACGTGAAGATGTATCATGTGTTCAGGGAAGAACTTCGGGTCTATGCCGTAATCATGTGTTCTTGACTGCACATAGGTATATGCAATTTCCGATGATTCACGCATAACATCCTTAAGCTGACCGGTCTGCTTAAAGCTCCCGGCCTTTGCCGGGATAGCCGTGGATTCAACATAGAGAGTTGTTCCGCCCATACTTGTCCATGCAAGCCCCATTACAACACCGGGTATTCTTTTATCATACAGCGACTCATCTGTAAACCTCGGCTTGCCAAGGAATTCTTCAAGATTTTTATCTGTAACGACAATCGGATCGGTCTTCCCCTCTGCAAAACGCATCGCGGCTTTGCGCATAACCATCTTTATATTGTTCTCAAGGCTGCGCACCCCGGCCTCCCTGGCATAACTGTCAATCATGCTCCTTATGGCATCATTATCAATTGTAACAGATCCTTTTTTAAGGCCATGCGCCAGAAGCTGCTTGTTCACAAGGTATTTTCGCGCAATCTGAAGCTTCTCCTCAAGGATATAACCCGACAGCTTCATTATCTCCATACGGTCAAGAAGCGCGGGCGGGATGGTATCCATCTGGTTTGCCGTGGCTATGAAGAGTATATTGGACAGGTCAAATCTTACATCCATATAATGATCAAGGAAGTTGTTGTTCTGCTCAGGATCAAGCACTTCGAGCAGCGCTGATGCCGGGTCACCCTGGAAGCTTGCGCCGATCTTGTCGATCTCGTCCAGCATGATTACGGGGTTTGCCACATCAACGGTCTTAAGGCTCTGTATGATCTTACCTGGCATTGCGCCGATATAAGTACGCCGGTGTCCCTTGATCTCGGCCTCGTCGCGCATACCGCCCAGGGAAAACCTGAAGAATTTCCTGTTAAGCGCTTCTGCGACGGACTTGCCGATTGAGGTCTTGCCCACACCGGGAGGCCCTATAAAACAGATTATAGACCCTGATATGTTCCCCTTCATTTTACCCGTGGCAATAAATTCAAGTATCCTTTCCTTAATATCATCCAGGCCATAATGGTCCCTGTTCAGAATCTTCCGGGCCTTATCTATGTCATAATTATCCTCGGAGAATATCCCCCAGGGAAGCGACGTCAGCCAGTCAAGGTAGTTGCGGCTTACGCCGTACTCTGCCGAGTGCGGTTCCAGCAGCCGCATCTTGTTCATCTCCTCGTCTATCTGCTTTGCCGCCTCTTCCGTAAGCTTCAGCTTCGCTATTCTCTCCTGGAACTTCTCGATCTCGGTTGACTTCTCGTCTTTCTCAAGCCCAAGCTCCTTCTTTATCTCCTTGAGCTGTTCCCTGAGGAAAAACTCCTTCTGCTGCCTGGAAATCTTTTCTTCGATCTGCTGCGTTATCTTCTTCTGCAGCTTGTTCAGCTCGATCTCCTTCTTGAGAAGAATAAGCACCTTCTTTACGCGCTGCCGCACATCAAAGGTCTCCAGGATATCCTGTATCTCCCCTGATTCTGCCGATGTCATGGACGCGACAAAATCCGCGAGCTTGCCCGGGTCTTCAACACTGAACCTGTTCAGGAAAAGTTTCAGTTCCTCCTGGAACAGCGAGTTCGTCTTGATAAGATCCTTGACCGAACTGATTATGGCCATCGAATAGGCCTTCATCTCGTCTGTAGGCTTAAATTCATCCTCGTAATAATTCTCAACACTCCACCGGATTACAGGGCCATTCTGCATGACCTCCTTCAGCGTAATCCTGCCGAGGGCATTCAGCATCACCTGGACGGTTTTTTCATCAACAGGCGTGATTTTTATTATTTTTACTGCCACGCCGACGTTATAGAGATCTTCAGACTTGGCCATGTCATCGTGCTGGTTTTTAATGAGCACAACTCCGCCCATTTTATTCGGAGATTCGATGATCTCCTGTGCACTCTCGATCATGATGTCTCCGGTGAGTATCAGCGGGATCATCATTCCGGGAAAGATCGGCCGCTGCGATACAGGTATGATCGTCATCTTCTCCGGCCTGAATTCCTGGGCAACGATGATCTGGTGTTCCTGTGGTTTTACCTCTTCGGACATGTTATTCCCCCCGGAATGTTATTTCTTCATTAAATCTTTTATATTTTTAATGACCAGCTTTTCAGTCTGCCAGTCCCCCATTGTGAAAATATACTGACTTTTTGATGAAACAGCATAATTATATTCTTTTTCCCTGCCTGAAAATATCTTTACATCGTAGTCAACTCCGCCGGATTTAATCACGGCAGACGCATAAAGCCGCCCCAGTTCGTCCGGTTTTTTATTTTCAGGGTAGTTCACTGCACGCAGGGGCGAGAATACATACAGTATGCTGCTTACCGCCCCTTCATCAAGCGGTTTAGCGTCATACCCCTTGCAGTACCATGACGTATCCGGTTTTACATCTGCACCGGCTTTTTCAGGTGTAACAGTTTTTTTATAAAAGCTGTAAGTCCTTCCTCCTGAACTCAGGGTAAAAGATTCCACTTCCTTCCCTTTCAGGTCAAATATACGTTTATCCCTCATACTGTCCAGAGAAGGGGTAAACTCCTCGCGCTGGATTCCGGCTGCAAGGTATACTTCAGGCCTGCTGTCGATCCTCACAAATGCATGGCTGCTCTTGCCGCCGGCTTTCCCGATCACCAGGGTCCGCAGCACTGCCTCCCCTTTTCTCACAGTAACAGTTACGGCCTTTTCGTCAGTGAGTTCATACCTGTCATAAGACTTCTCTTCAGAGACAAGGTCCGTAAGCCTGATGTCGCGCACCTTCATCTCAAGGTTGCCGGCGCTGTTCTCGTCAGCAGGGTACGCTTCGTCATTGACCATCCACGCACCCTCCTTCATGTAAAGGCGCATGGAATAGTCCTTCGACTTTACTTCAATACTATCCGCGGGATCAATCCACTGCTTCAGCTTCGGGATATCATTTCCGAATTTTACATTCTGTACCAGTATTACAAGGGCAAGGAGTCCCACGACCCCGAAACTGATAATTGTATTCCTGCTCATATTTAATTTCCCCCCGCAAATTCAGTTTCAACAAGCCTTCTCCTTATGCGGCGTCGCCTCCATACAACAGCGCCCGTAACCACAACAGATACGGGTACAAGACCCATGTTGATCAGCTTGTAGATGAACCTCATACCGTCATCTGTTTTGGCAAGAGGATTGTAGTCCAGGCTCTTGCTCTTCATCTCGGGCACGTAGTCCCTGCCGGCAAGGTAATCCACCAGGCTGTGTATGAATATATCATTCGAATAAGCCTCTGACATTCCGCTGCCTGAAAGCATCTTCCTGGCCTGGTTCATTACACCTGAACGGGTAATATCGCTGCACCCGACAACTATTATATGCGAGGCGCCCGACTCGACCGTTGCATCAAGCTTTAACGAAGAGGTAAGAGAAGATCCCTGTTTTTTGCCGCCTGTGACAGCAGGTGCGGGCTTCCCCTTGAAGTAACTGTCGAAACGCCCCTCTGCAAGCAGCGCGACCCGGTAGCTCTTCAGCTCTTTCCCCTCGGGTGGAACCATGAATAGTGGGTTGTTCTGCATGCGCCCCTCCATGATCCAGCTCTGATCAGATGTGGACACAAGGTCCGTGAACTTCACGCCCTTCGTTTTCATGTTCTCGTCAATGTCAATGGACGAGGCCTTTGCAAAAAGGACGGTGTTAAGATATTTTGTAATAACGGATTCCCTGTTCAGCCTGTCCCGTGTGATCAGCGGTATAAGCGGGTATTCCATTATCCTGTCGCCGTAGTTTATGGGAGCGGATTTTTTGTCGAGCACCCAGTTTTTATTGATCTTTATGCCGTATGATGCGAACAACTCGTCGAGTCCTGTTTCCACCGGAAGAACAACGGAACCGCCCATCATCTCCTGCGTCTGCATCTCCATGAAATTGTTAACAAAATAGATAAGGGACTTCCCGTGCATCACGTACTGGTCTATCCTGTACTTTTCGATTTCGGTGAAGGCCTCCTGCGGACCGTTAATGATTACAACACCTGCGTCTGCGGGTATATCCTCAGCAGAGAGATCCACCTCGACGACTTCGTATGATTGTGAAAGCATCTGCGAGAGCAGTCCCGCGCCCTGGAACGTACGCATGTCGCTCAGTTCAGGTATGCCGTGGCCCCGCACGTACACAACCTTCTGGCCGGAACCCAGGATGTCGCCTATGGCAAGGTTGATCCTTTCAGCTAGTGTTTCAAGCCCGGTTATCGCGGTTGTACCTATCAGTGTGGGCATAAGGTCAAAGTCTATTTTCTTGAACTTCCCGTTCCCCTCGAGCACCATGCCGAAAGGAGTATTGCCGCCAGGCATGCCAGGCACAGGCCTCCACATGATACGCGTCAGCCCGTACTTGACCGACGGGTCCTTCTCTTTCGGGAGGACTGACGGGTCAAGAACCTGGAAACGGATCCTGTCGTAGTTCATCAGGTTGTTCTTGTCAACCGCCTTGCGCACGGTCTCCTCCAGGTTATCTATCTCCTCAATCCCCAGCTTGAACACCCTCGGGTCCAGGTAGAGCGTCAGCATGAGGTTCTCCTTCATGTTCCGCAGCAGGTCGACCTTGGCTGTCATCTTCTCGATCCTCGAGGTTATCTCGTATTCGATCCCCACTGTTGTTGCAAGCGCATCAATTGTTTCGGTGAGGTCCGCGTGCTGGATAACCACGGCCATGTATACGTTTCTCTTTTTCTGCTGGTCGTTCACGTACTCAGTGCTTACAACAGGGTTGATCCCGTAATCAGCAGCCTGCGACTTAAGCTGCTCCTCGGGCACAATTTCATACGAAAAGTACTTGTTTCCGTAGAAATCATACTCCTCAAGGATGTCGTTCAGGTAGCGCTGGACAGCCACATGTTCTGCAGGAAGGTCCTTTGAAAAGAGGACCTTTATCTTCAGCCTCTCGTTCAGGTGCGAAACAACCTCCCTGCTCTTATCAGTCAGGGAATAGTTGTTGTTCCGGGTCAGGTCAATCCTGAACGGCAGTACAGCCATCACAATATTAAAAAGGATAATTATAAGAATAACAAGCATGAGCTGGATGTTTCTCTGCTCCATGTTAAGCCTGGCCGAAAGATATTCCTTCAGCCCGGAAAACTTTTCACGTATATTCATGGGCTATCTCCTCTCCTCGGCAATCTTTGCAGTAAGAATCAGCGAAATGGCGATAATCGAAAGAAAATATATGACATCCCGCGTATCTATGATCCCCCTTGCAATGCTCTGGAAATGATAATCGGTACCCAGCGTTGCAATGAATCCCAGGCTGGACGGGATGAATATAACCACCTTGTCAATGAGCCAGAAGAGGAAGCAGCCGGCCCACCCCAGTATGAATGCCACGATCTGGTTTCGTGTTATTGATGACGCCAGCAGCCCGATCGCAGTGTACGCGCCTGCAAGGAAAACCACACCGAAATAACCGCCGATAACCGGGCCATAGTCGGGCGAACCGTTCAGTATTACAGTAAGCAGGTAGATCAGTGTGGGTGAAACCATCCCCATTGAAAAAATCAGCCCTGCCAGGAACTTGCCGATCACGGCGTCGCGCGCAGATACCGGAAGCGTCAGCAGTATCTCCAGCGAACCGGTCTGCCTCTCCTCTGCGAAGAGCTTCATGGTAACTGCGGGTATAAAAAAACAGAACATGAGCGGAAGCAGCGTAAAGAGGTTCCTCATCTCGGCCTGGTTAATATAAAAGAAGTCCTTGAAAAAGAAAAACCCGGTAAACGAAAGAAATACCGTGATTACTATGTATGCAATGGGACTGTTGAAGAAGGAACGGAGGTCTCTTTTCATTACAGAGGATATTTCATTATACCTGTTCATTCTGGCCTCCGGTTGTCAGCTCCCTGAAGATATTCTCAAGGCTTGTGTGTTCCTGTTTCATCTCGTACATTACCCATCCGCTGCTGCATACGGCACGGAAAATATCCGCACGCACGTCGGTCACACCGGACACGGTTGCAATGGCTGATGTCAGTTCGCTGTCGTCGATTTTTGCCACGTTGCTCACGCCATGTATTGATTTCAGCATAGAGTCAAGACCATCAAAACCTGTTCCGCTGACGCGTATGATTATGTTCCGGTCCCTGCCTGCTGAAGACTGAAGTTTAGACGTGGCGTCATCTGCAACGATCTTTCCCCTGTTTATGATTATAACCTTGCCGCATGTTGCCTCGACCTCGGGGAGAATGTGCGTTGAAAGTATGACAGTTTTCTTTTTGCCCAGCTCCCTGATAAGGTTGCGTATCTCGATTATCTCGATCGGGTCAAGTCCCGATGTGGGCTCGTCCAGTATCAGCACCTTCGGGTCGTGGATCATGGCGTGAGCAAGCCCGACCCTCTGCTTGTAGCCCTTGGACAACTCGCTGATGTTTTTATGCATCACCTCCTGTATCCTGCACAGCGAGGCGATCTCCCTGATCCTGTTTGCCGCATTTTCTATCGCACGCAGTTCTGCAACGTAGCAGAGATAGTCAAACACCATCATGTCGCTGTAGAGCGGCGCTGACTCGGGAAGATAGCCGATCATCTTTTTGATCTGTATGGGATCAGCCGCGGCATCAATTCCGTCGAATACAATTGATCCGCTGTCGGGCTTCAGGTAACCGCTGAGCATGCGGAGCGTAGTTGTCTTGCCTGCACCGTTGGGGCCAAGCAGACCTGTTATCTCGCCTTCATTTATTGTGAAGGATATGTCATCGACCGCCCTGAAATCACCGTAGGACCTGGTCAGACCTTTGACTGTAATCATTGAAGGAAAACCTCCTTAAGTTAACAATTCATCATTTAATAATTATACGCGAAGCATAAAGCAAGCAGTGTCATTTTAAAACAGACTTGCCTTTAAAACAAGATAAAAATTCCGCTTCCAGGGCAAATCCGGAAGCCGAACTGCATCCGCCCCCCTAACCCCCGGAGGGGGAAAACTATAATTCCTTCAGGTTACGAAGGCTGGAGACTTATGTTTATTGAACTACTGAGATAAGTTTTATACAATTTGTTACAAAAACAGGCAGCATGACAATTAAAGTTTTCCGGTCAGGATGCCGATAATTAAATGTAAAATTCTGTTCAGGGAGGATAGGAATGAATATAACTTCAACTCCGGCAGCGGATGTCGCAAAAAGCATCGAGGCCATGGGTAACCTGCTTAAAAACGCAGCTGACCAGGCCATGAGTCTTGAGAATAAACTCATGAAGGTAAATGTTATTGAAAAAGTGACAACTCCGGGCCTGGGTGAAAACGTAGATATCAGCGCATAAACGGCCGGGTGAAAAAAGAATCATTGAGGGACAGCAATCTGCCCCTCAGTTTTTTATAAGCGGCAGCGGATATTATTTTTTTACTATAACTTTGTAAGCCTCATCTGCTCCGGGAGGAGCCTCTTCCAGCTTTACAAATTCAACATTTTTAAGGTCACAGATCTTTTTTACGGAACCTGTAACCAGTATCTCCCAGGCATCTGCAGTATCCTCGCCAAGCTTGCTTGCAGCATTGACCTCGGAGCCGAATACATCAGCATCACCAATACGGAGCATTTTTCCGTAGCCAAGCCCCACACAGAGCAGGATCTGCTCCTCCGCGACCTTATCCTTATTATACTCAAAAAGCACCTCGTGCATTCTGATCCCGCACTGGATTGCTTTATTCGGCTTGCGGAATATAACAAGGAAACTGTCGCCCTCGGTTTTAAGCAGGATCCCGTCATGATCCTCAATAACAGGGATGAGAAGTCTTTCAGATTCAAATATGGTCTGGAGAAAATGAATAATCCCGAACTGGGCCACCCCCCTGGAAAATCCTGAAAGATCGGTAAACATGACGCACCACTCCTCGCCGAAGAGGTCCCATATCCTCTGGTCAATCATCTTCTTATCGGCTCCGGGTTTGAGCCTCTCCTCTATAAGCCTCTCCAACCTGTCCTCTGATGCTCCTGATGCGATTACCTGGTGATATGCCATCTATATACTCCTTTTGTTCCGGATATTATACCTGTAAAAATATATTTAAAGAAACCACCTGCATACCGGCATGTCAACTATAAATAACCGCTACACAACGGGCTTCAGCCCATTTCCGGAAACAAATATTTTTTATTTTACTGCGCGCGGCAGACCCTGTTGCGGCCTTGATTCTTTGCCATGTTGAGAGCATCGTCCACCCTTTTTATAAAGCCGTTATCCTCCTCTGTATCCCTGAACTGTGCAACACCCAGGCTGGCCGTTACAGTTTCAGGACACTGGCTGTAACTGATGGATGATATTTTAACACGAAGCCTCTCTGCAAGGCCTGCAGCCGCATCGATCCCGGTTCCAGGCAGCAGCAGCAGGAACTCCTCACCTCCCCACCTGCCGAATATGTCAACTTTCCGTTTCCCTGAAAATATTGAACTGGAAATCGAAGCAAGCACCTCGTCCCCGGCCTCATGCCCGAACCTGTCATTTACCGATTTAAAGCAGTCAAGGTCGATCATTATGACAGAAAGCGCGGTGCCGAACCTTCGGGACATCTCTATATTCCTGTTGAGCTCCTCGTGAAACCTGCGCCTGTTATATGCCTGTGTAAGTTCATCGGTCACTGCGAGTTCAAAAAGTTTATTCTCAAGGTCTTTCCTGTCCGAGATGTCACGGTATATCCATGCATGTCCCAGGTATGTCCCTTCATTGAATACCGGGTAATAGTCCCGCTCAAACACACGCCCGTCCTTGAGTGTAAACTCCTCGTTAAGCACCACCTCTTTTCCTTCAATAACGGAATCCTTGCGGTCGATGAAATAATCCTCGTCAGCAAAGATGGACTTTGCTGTACGGACAACGGTCTCTATGCTGACGCTCATAAAATCATCAACAGACATGTCAATCCCGAACATCTCGAGGAACACCCTGTTTACAAGTATGACCTCTCTTTTCTCATTTTCCACCATGACCCCGAAGTTGACGTTCTCCAGTATGGTGGCAAACCTGAATGTCATAAGATTCATCTGATTCATAAATGATTTGCCGTTCCCAAAGATTCAGTGGTACGGATATAATATAATATAAAAAAGTCCCCGGAACAAGGAATTATTCAACAACAATCCTGCGGGCGGAATTTATAACACGAGCCGGAAAAGTTCTTTCTTGACAAACATTCAGCCCCGTGAATTCCTATTCCGGAATCAGCCTTGAGAGCACGGGGGAATTATGGACAGATCAGCTTACCGCAGAGATATCTACACCGCAGCCACAGACATCTGCAGCAGGTTCAGCAGCAGTATTCTCTTCAAAACAGGTTCAAACACTGTTACTTTCGGTGAAACCCTCTCCCGCGTAATGAACCGGGCATCTTTCCTTGCTGAAAAAGGTTACGGGAAGGGTGATGTTATAGGCATATTGGCTGATAATTCCCCTGACTGGTGCATAACCTTCCTCGCCATATGCTCAACAGGCGGAATAGCACTTCCGCTGGACATAAACCTGCAGAAAGAAAGCTTCGAGGGGATGATCAGCTCGGTAAAGGCAAAGGCAGTATTCACCTCGGGGACGCATGGTGAAGGCATCAGCTCTGTCCCCCTGTACGACATACATTCTGATACAGGAAGACCGGCTGTATCCTCTTTCCGGAATACTGCGGTATCCTGCGATGATATTGCCGCCATGCTCTTCACGTCAGGGACCACGGGATCACCGAAGATTGTACAGCTTACCCATGCCAATCTTCTCCACATTGCGAGTGTCTGCACAGAACTTGAAGAGTACACTCAAAATGATGTGACCCTTGCCATGCTGCCGTTCTTCCACGTTTACGCACTTGAGGCCACATTCCTTGCGCCGTTTGTCACGGGAAGCATGATAGTTCTGCAGAATTCACTGAAAGGCCCGGACATTATGAAAAGCCTGGCCGATAATCCTGTAACAATATTCCCTGCGGCGCCGCTGATGTGGGAGCTGTTCTTTAACGGGCTCACTGCCAAAGCAAAGGCCCAGTCTGAATTCAAATACCGCATCTTCATGTTTTTTGTAAATAATGCACCGCTGATTAAGGCAGCGGGACTCGGTTTTATTCTGAAAAAAATATTCAGGCCCGTGCATGACGCGTTCGGCCATTCCCACAGGTTCTTCATAAGCGGCGGTGCACCGCTCAAGCAGGAGATCTTCCGATACTATAAAAATATGGGATTCAACATCATGGAGGGATACGGCCTGTCCGAAACCACGGGCCCCATAGCGATCCCGTACTACAAAAAATCGAAAGCGGGTTCAGTGGGTGCACCGATCGGCGGCAACGAGGTGATGATTAAAAATACAAACGATGACGGGATCGGAGAGATATGGCTGCGCGGTGATGCGGTCATGCCCGGTTATTTTAATAACGACGAGGCCAACAGTACTGTTTTTGACAACGCCGGTTTTTTTAACACCGGTGATCTCGGCAGGGTCGACAGGAAGGGAAACATATATGTTACCGGGCGCGTAAAAAATGTAATAGTACTCGAATCCGGCAAAAAGGTTTACCCCGAGGAGCTGGAGTTCTATTTCAGGCAGTCCCCCCTTTTGGCCGAGATCGCGATTTTTGACAGGCCGTCAGAAGGGCGGCCCTGCGTGTATGCGGTTATAGTCCCTGCGGCAAGAGCCGCTGCATCATACAGCGATATACGGAGGACTATCGGGGAACTGAACAGGAACCTGCCGGAGTACAAGAGGATACAACGCTTCGCTCTATCAATTGATGACCTGCCCAAAAACACAACCCGTAAAATACTCTACAGCGATATCAGGGCTCTCCTGGACCAGGGCATGTACCAGGAGAACGAAATCGGCAGCGCGGTCTTAAGGCAGCTGCTTACTGGCGAAAACGTAACCGCTGAGAACATCATTTCACACCTGAAAACAAAGCTGAAAACAGAAAAACTTTATCACAACCAGACACTCGCGGATTTCAACATAGACTCACTCCGCTTCATTGAACTCGTGGTCTACCTGGAACAGGTTCTCGGTGTACAGATAAACACAGAGGAGATGCGCGGCAAACAGAACCTGGGCGAGCTTACAGCATGGCTTGCGACCCTGGAAAAAAGCACAGGCCAGCTGCTTGACGAAAGGATTCTTAAAGATGAAATAACAACAGGTATCCACCGTTTTTTTAACCCGATGCACCATGTTGTTCTGGCTGTATTCAAGATGATTTCCGTACTGCTGTGGAGAGTCAGTGTAACGAATCCCGAAAACCTTGTAATTGAAAACAACCTAATTATAGCCAACCACCAGTCGTACCTTGATATTGTATGGATTGCCTTCTCAATACCGGTTGCAAAACGAAAGGATGTGTACGCTACCGGGAAACGTAAACTCTCATTTCTGAAATTCATCTTTCCCGTACTCCCGATTATCTATATAGATGACAACAACAGCATCGAAGTCCTGAAAGCAGGAGCCGACATACTGAGGAGCGGGAAGACCCTGATTGTTTTCCCTGAAGGTACACGTACAGATGACGGACTCGTACACACGTTCCTGAGCGGGGCCGCATACCTGGCAAAAAACCTTGATAAAAAAATTGTCCCGATATCAGTAAACGGCGCATACAGCATATGGCCCAGGGACAGGATGTTTCCGCGTATTTTTTCTTCACATAAAGGGAAACTCGTTGTGGGCAGGATCATTAATCCGGAAGAATTCAGTACAGTTGAATCACTTAACAGCGCAGTTGAGGAAGCTGTCAGGGCCGGCATTTCTGCATAGCACGGGAATTACAACCGGTATTTATTTCTATAATAATTGGTGAATACCTGCTTCCGGTTACCACGATTCATCAATAGTCCTATTTAAATAAATCCGGCTGTTACGAAAATAATAATCATAATCATTTTCATGCACATCCCGCATCAAATATATATTTCTACAATTAAATTCTGCAGTAAAGTCACCTGTGTAAAACATGAATTATTTTAATTTTTCTGAAATTGTTTGAATACCCGTTGAAATAAGTCCAATTTTCAGTATCTTTAATACAGGGATTTATAAAATTTATACAGACAGGAGATACAATATGACAGCAGCACTTGACAGATACATAACGGCACAGGTGACTTTCTGGAAACATCAGAAAGAGACCATCGAAGCTCCTGAAAAAAAAAGCCATCTTCCCTTCATAACCATATCAAGGGAATTCGGCTGCTGCGGCTACGATGTTGCGCAGAAGATAGTCGAAATTATCAATGCGGAGTACAAACCTGAACCGCTGTGGGCGGCATACGACAGGGTACTGATAGATAAAGTCACGGAAGACATGGGACTTTCAACAAGCCTTACAGAGACGCTCACCGGGAATGCGCGCAACAGCCTGACGAACCTTTTCCAGACAACCTTCAGCAAATTTCCGCCCCAGGTTGCTGTTTACAGGAGGATGGCAGAGACAATTGCAATGCTTGCTGCAAACGGCAACGCTGTTATCGTAGGCCGGGGCGGAAACCTGATAACACGGAATGTCGAGGGCGGTTTCCACTTAAGAATAGTTGCCCCGCTCAGGTGGAGGGCAGACAATATGGCTGAAAAAATGAAGATGTCAAAAAGTGCAGCCCTGAAGGAAATAGATGAGAAGGAAAAACAGAGGGCAAGCTTCTTCAGGGAATTCCTGAAGCATGAACTCACTGACCCGCTTAATTATGATATGCTCATCAATAATTTTCATTATTCGACCGAAGAGGCGGCCAGGCTGATTATTGACGGGCTGAAGGTGAAGGGCTTTTTAAAGTAAGAGGTATTATTACAATCATTACCCGGCGTAAGCCTGCAGCATAGAACTTCGCTCCCTTAAACATGCTGCAGGTGTTTAATTCCAGTTGCGGCCGAATGGCCGCAGCTTCATTTTTTTTGCATCAGTTTATGAAAGCTGTACATCACCCCTCACTAAACCCGAAGCATAAATTTCAGTCCTGATGTACTCATACTCCTCTTCAATGCCATATGCCAGTTTGCGCATTTTCTCCCCGTCGCAGGGAAGAAGGTTCTCGCATTCACACACAAGCTCAGCAAGCCTGTTAAAACAGGCGTTAAGCGCAGCCCCCTTGAGAATGTGAAGCTGCCTGGCGGTTTTTTTGTGATCATTGGCGGATACCGCGTCCACGAGATCACGGATGTATCCTCCGAAATGCCTGAAGGTAAGATCAACCATATTTCCAAGAAGTTCTTCATCTCCGCCAAGGCGCCTCCGGAGTTCATCAATATTAAACCGCGGGCCGGACTGACTCCCCCCTTCCGGGTAATCAGTACACCCGGCATGCGGCATAAGGTACTTCTCCAGAAGTGCCGCAAGTTTGCGGAAATCCGCGGGTTTAACCATGTAGTCGTCCATGCCGGACTCAAGACATTTCTCCCGCTCACCCCTGACCGCGCCCGCGGTGAGCGCGATTACCGGTGTATGTCCCGCAGTTTTTTTCTCGATCCTGCGGATCTCGGCTGTCACCTCGTACCCGTTCATGACAGGCATCTGTATATCCATGAAGACCATGTCTGCGCCTTTTTCTTTCCATGCATCAAGTGTTTCCGCGCCGTCCCTTGCCGCAATAATATCGGCATCAGGGGCTATGCGTTTTAAAAATGCCTTCCCGAGTTCAAGGCTGATTTCGTTATCCTCTGCTATGAGTATCCTGAACTTTCCATTAAGTACGGAGATTGACCGGGTATCCTTTATGAACTTGACCGGCACTGTTTCGTCCTGCACGGTGTTTGCGCGGGAATCGTCCCTCCATGGGCGGAGAAGTTCAAAAGAAAAACAGCTTCCCCTGCCGGGTTCGCTCTCAAGATCAAGCGAGCTCCCCATGCGCTCCAGCAGACTCACTGCTATTACAAGGCCGAGGCCTGTGCCTCCGTACCTGCGCGTTGTGGACGCATCGCCCTGGGAGAATGCCTTGAAAATCCTGGCCCTCTGCTCACCTGTGATACCGGGCCCTGTATCAATCACCGAAAACCTGAAGAGCCCGTTACCGTCACCCGCCATGCTGAACTCCGCCTTCAGAACAACACTGCCCTGATCCGTGAACTTGACGGCGTTGTTTACCAGGTTCAGCAGGGACTGCCTCAGCCGGACAGGATCAACTGTTGAGTAACGGGGCATGGAACCGTCAATATCAAGCCTGAACTCTATACCCTTTGACCGGGCAGCGTACCCGGTCATTTCTTCAATTTTAGACAGAAGCAGCGGTATATCTGTTTCAACCTCGTCAATATCCATCATCCCGGCTTCGATCTTTGAAAAATCGAGTATGTCATCCACAAGGTCAAGGAGCGACATTGCCGAAACACATGCGTTTTCAGCATACTGTTTCTGTTCTTCGTCAAGATCAGTTGTGCATAAAAGCCCGGTAAACCCGATTACACCGTTCAGGGGCGTCCTGATTTCATGGCTCATCTTCGCGATAAATTCGCTCTTTGCCATGCTGGCGGAATCAGCGGCATCCTTTGCCGCAGAGAGCAGGTCACCGTCAATCTTTCTTTCATGTATATCCCGTGAAACGCCAACGCATGAATGAAATTTGCCGTCCATGTCAAAGACAGCAATGCCGTTAGCCTCATGCCACCTGTATGTGCCGTCGGAATTGAGCACCCTG
>DAONFG010000021.1:0-55452 GCA_035403465.1 Spirochaetota bacterium
CAGATACCGGCGGATCCATACGGCAGCCGGCATCATTCTGCGGCGTAACAGGAATCAAGCCTACCTATGGACGTGTTTCCCGTTACGGGCTTGTGGCATACGCATCTTCCCTTGACCAGATCGGAACATTCGGACGCAGCGTTGATGACACAGCGGCACTTCTTGAAATAATCTCCGGCCATGACGCAAAGGACTCCACCTCCATTAAACGTGATGTGGACATAAACGCATCAGCCCTTACCGGAAACGTAAAGGGTATGAAACTCGGTGTACCTGCAGAATACTTTAACGCCATAGACCATGAAACAAAATCAATCATCGAAAATAAAATTGAAGCGCTGAAAAATCTCGGCGCAGAAATAATCCCCATAAACCTCAAGTACACGCAGTATGCCATACCGGTATACTACCTTATTGCAACTGCCGAGGCATCATCAAACCTGGCAAGGTATGACGGCGTAAAGTACGGCTACAGGTCTCCTGACACAAAAGACCTGGCAAGCCTTTACCTGAAATCGCGCAGCCAGGGTTTCGGCAAAGAGGTCAAGCGCAGGATAATTATAGGGACCTTCTCGCTCAGTTCAGGTTATTACGACGCTTACTACGTAAAGGCGTTAAAAGGCCGGGCACTGCTGATCAACGACTTCAAAGAGGCATTCAGCAGGGTCGATGCGATAATCTCCCCTGTTACAACAACAACGGCGTTTAAAATCGGGCAGATGTCCAGCGACCCGCTGCAGATGTACATGTCGGACATCCTGACCATATCTGCAAACCTTGCAGGTATCCCGGGCATATCTGTACCCGCAGGGCTGGACAGTTCAGGACTTCCAGTAGGCCTGCAGGTTATGGGGAACCATTTCATGGAACAGAAGATACTTGATGTTGCAAAAGCTGTGGAGAACACGTGTGAAAAAATTTCTCCTGCCATATAGCATAATTATATCAATCCTGCTGAACGGCTGCGCTTCGAAAGGATCAATCATTGTTAAAAATGATATTAAACTGCGCTGCAACCCGGTACTTACAGTACGCCCCGGAGAGGATGAAAATGCATATTCCGGGTTGACCCGCTATGAGACACAGCGTTTTTTCTGCACTGAAGGCAGCACCAGGATTCACACGGCAATACTTGAAGCGGGAAGTACCGAAGCAATCAACGGCAACCTCTTTGAGGCCGAAACAATTTTTATGGAACTTAAAGAGACTGAAAAAAACGGCGCGGTTGAAAACAACCTGGCAATTATATACGAGCTGAAAGGAAAAAACAGCGCGGCATTTACAATGTACAGTTCTGCGCTGCTGCTAAGCCCCGACAACATGCTTTTTAAAAAAAACCTATACTGCTTTATATCGGACAGTGGACTCCAGTCCGATGCTAAAATTAAAAAAAAATGGAAACAAATCAATGCTCAAAGATAAGTTTTTACGCAACCACGATTACCTCCGGGTCTCAATCACCGACAAGTGCAACCTGAGATGCAGATACTGCATGCCGCCGGAGGGGATTGAATTCATGAAACATGACGAGATCCTCATGAATGAGGAATTCGTGCGGCTTATCAGCATCATGATTAAAATGGGTGTAAAAAAAGTCAGGTTCACAGGCGGGGAGCCGCTTGTACGCAGAGACTTTCAGAATATCATTTCCGAAACTCACAGGCTCCACCCCGAAGTTGAACTCTGCATAACAACAAACGGCGTTATACTCGGAGAACACATAGACCAGCTGAAAAAGCACGGGGTAACAAAGATAAACATCAGCATGGACACACTGTCGCCGCAGAGATTCATGGAACTCACCGGGCGTGACAGCTTTGCAGCAGTAAAGGCCAACCTGGAAAAAGTCCTGGCCTGCAACTGCTTTGACGTAAAGGTCAACGCGGTCCTCCTTAAAAATACGCTCGAGGAGCTGAAAGACTTTCTTGACTATTTCCAGGACAAGGATGCGACACTCAGATTCATCGAAAGGATGCCTGTGACAGAAGAGGATTCATTCAACGAGTTTATCCCATCGGACAGGCTGGTTGAACTCCTGTCAGGTCTTGGCGATCTTAAGGCCGTCAGCGCTGAGGATCACGGTGTGGCAATGCGTTACGATATGATCTATAACGGCAGCAGGATCAGGCTGGGGATCATTCCGCCGATGACACACAAGTTCTGCGCCTCATGCAACAGGCTCCGCATAACATCCGACGGGCACCTGAAGACCTGCCTCCATTCAGAGAGGCAATACGACCTGAAGGGTCCCTTACGGAACGGTGCAGCCGATGAAGAGATAATGGAGATTATTTCAAGGGCAGTGAAGGAGAAATGGGAGGGCCATAAAATGGAATGTTCGGCTGACAACGGCGGCTGCAGGGCTATCCACAGCGAGATAAAATCGATGTCAAGCGTGGGAGGCTGATCACCTGAACGCGGTAATTTTTCCGGATATATCATATCCCATGCGGCTGAAGAAGTGTACTGTTTCCCCCCTGACCCTGTTTCCAAAATTTTCCGGATTAAGCAGGTCAAGTTTTTTCATGATACTGCTCTCGACCTTCATGATCTGCACGGAACAGTAAAAATAACCCTCCCCTGAATCATCAGGTACTATGTAATGCCTGATAAGATAACCTCCGTCATTAAACACCCTCATCCCCAGCCTTGACACCTTTCCGCATGAAACATCAGTTTCAGTAAACACGGCATTGTTGTATTCCACTGATGAATTGAAGCAGATTGTACCCATCCTGTTGTCTTTAATAATAAAGGATGACTGGTACTTTTCGGGGATTACAGCTGCAACCTGGTCAGGCAGAAACGTCCTGTCAGTGCATGACTTTACACTGAAACTTTCAAGTACCAGTTTTGCAACATTACCGCCGGTTATCGAATAGTACTTCATTCCCTTAAGCCCGGAACGGGCTGAAATCGTATTGAAGATTTTCAGCCGCGATGAATCAGTAGACCTGACTTTCAGGTATGCCTTTTCAACGATCACCACATCGTACCTGTCCCAGCTTGAAGGCAGCGCGCTTATGCCGAGGAATCCTGCAGTGTCAGCAACATTATATACAGCATTACCCTTCCCTTTCATGTAAACGAATGTCATGATATTATTATCTCGCAGCAGAGACTTCTCCTTTGCGGAAAAAATCACCGGGTTTGAGGATTGTACATAATCGAATGCGAACAAGGAAAAAACTAAAGTTATAAGCAGCGGTGCAGCCAGTTTATTCATATCCCCCTCAGCAGGCACTTTTCGCTGAAGGCGGATCCTGCAGCCTGCATCTTTTTCATATATTCAACGGGATAAGGTGAAAGGATACTAAGAGAGGAATCAATCATCGGGTTCCTGTTGACAAACTGCTGCAGGTACCATGACTTGAAGCGACCGAAAAATTCGCCTGCCTTCACGATATCATCGGCATCCACGAATCCCGGAACACACGTAGTCCTGACCTCGTACTCTATGCCTGAGGCTCTGAGCACGTCCAGCGTCTCCTTAACCCTGGTGCAATCCGCATTGACGCCTGTAGCCTTCCGGTATTTTTCAGGTGATGACTTGATGTCCACTGCAACATAATCGGCAAGTCGCGCAGAAATAATACCCGAAACAACTTCAGGCAGAAGCCCGTTGGTGTCCAGTTTTACAAGGAATCCTTTATCTTTAATTCTTCCGATAAAGTCTGCAAGGTCATTCTGAAGAGCCGGCTCGCCGCCGGTGATGGTAACCCCGTCGATCAGCCCCTTTCTTTTATCAAGAAATGCAAAGATTTCATCTTCCTTCATCTGTTCCAGGCTGCTGCTCCCCAGGGCCAGTTCCGGGTTGTGGCAGAACGGGCACCTCATGTTGCAGCCCCCGGTGAATATTACAGATGAAATCCTGCCGGGATAATCGACGAGGGAGGTCTTAGACAGCCCTCTTATATTCATTGAAGGTATAGTTTAATTCATTAATTACTGTGTCGATTTTGTACTCAAGCCTCTGGGAAAACTCCTCCTGTTTCCCTTTATTCCACTGGTTGACCGGCCTGAAATATCCCGCAACGCGTGAATAGATTTCAGCCTGGACTTTTAACTCCTTCTTTTCCATATTATGTCTCCTGTTAAAAAGTTAAAAATATCTGTTTTATATATCGACCTCTATCCCGTATTTCAATAGTTCTTCCGGGCTATGGTCGTAGGGACAGTATTTATGCTCGCCGGTCAAATAACCGTGAATCGGGCAGATACTGAACGTGGGGGTTAGTGTAAAATATGGTAAAGCGTAACTTTCCGCTATCCGTCGCACAAGTGATTTAACAACTTCGATATCATCGATCTTTTCTCCCAGGAAAAGGTGCACTACTGTGCCGCCTGTAAATTTTGTCTGCAGGTCATCCTGGTGGTCAAGGACCTCGAAAAGGTCATCGGTATATGTCACAGGGAGGTGAACCGAGTTTGTGTAGTAGGGCTCGTTCTTTCCCGCTGTCTTTATATCAGGGTAGAGATTTTTGTCAGACCTGGCAAACCTGTATGTCACACCCTCGGCAGGGGTCGCTTCAAGGTTATAGAAGTGACCGGTCTCCTCCTGGTATTTCATGATCCTGTCGCGCATAAAGTCCAGAACCTTTATTGCAAAAGTCTTCCCTTCAATTGTAGAAATATCTGCGTTCAGAAAGTTTACACACGCCTCGTTCATTCCCACAAGTCCTATGGTCGAAAAATGGTTGCCCCAGTATTTCTTGTCGCGCTCAAATACGCCGGAAAGATAAAATTTTGTGTAAGGATACAGGTCGCTTACAGTAAAATTTTCAAGCGCCTTGCGTTTTATCTCCAGGGAATTTTTTGCAAGCACCATGAGCTTTTCAAGTTCCGCGAAGAACTGTTCCTCTGTTTCGCACAGGTAACCCAGGCGCGGCAGGTTTACTGTTACAACACCTATACTGCCTGTAAGCGGGTTCGCGCCAAAGAGTCCGCCGCCCCGTTTTCTAAGTTCACGGTTATCAAGCCGGAGACGGCAGCACATGGACCTTGCGTCTTCAGGATCCATGTCGGAATTTATGAAATTCGCGAAGTACGGGATGCCGTATTTGGCAGTCATCTCCCAAACCTTGTCAAGCTTGGGATTATCCCACTCGAAGTCCTTTGATATATTATATGTGGGTATGGGAAATGTAAAAATCCTGTTCTTCGCGTCTCCCTCGGTGAGGCACTCGGCAAAGGCGGAGTTAAAAATGTCCATCTCCTTCTGGAAATCGCCGTATGTCCTGTCCATGAGTTCGCCGCCGATCACAACATAGTCAGATGCGACGGTTGACGGAGGTACAAGGTCAAGGGTCACATTTGTGAATGGGGTCTGGAATCCCACACGTGTCGGAATGTTCATGTTGAATACAAATTCCTGCAGCGACTGTTTGACGCCATCATAGTCAAGCCTGTCATAATATATAAAGGGCGCAAGGTATGTATCGAAATTTGCGAATGCCTGGGCGCCCGCGGATTCACCCTGCAGGGTGTAGAAAAAATTTACTATCTGCCCCAGCGCGCTCCTGAAATGTTTTGCAGGTTTGCTCTCGACCTTTCCGGGAACGCCGCAGAATCCCTTTATCAGCAGGTCGTGAAGATCCCAGCCCACACAGTATGCAGAGAGCAGTCCAAGGTCATGAATGTGGAAATCTCCATTAACGTGTTTCTCGCGGATCTCGGGGGGATATATTCTTTCAAGCCAGTACTTTGCTGTGATCGACGTGGATATATGATTGTTAAGCCCCTGGAGCGAGTAGCTCATGTTGCTGTTCTCGTTTACCCTCCAGTCAGACCTGTCGAGGTAATTATCTATTAGCTCAAGGCCTTCGTTAAGAAGGTCCTTGCTCTCCCTGAGCCGCCTGTGCTGCTCCCTGTAAATAATAAATGCTTTAGCAACCTTGGCATGCCCTCTTTCAATGAGCATCTTCTCGACAAGGTCCTGAACATTCTCAACAGTGGGGATCCTTCCGTCTTTATATACAATATTCAGAATATCAATAACCGAAGCTGCAGCAGTCTGGGCCATCTCCTTGCTTGTACCGCCAACAGCCTGAGCTGATTTAAAGATAGCATTGGTGATTTTTCCTGCATCAAAGGGAACAACTCGACCATCCCTTTTCCTGATGTATGATATTTCCATATTTGTTTTCCTGCTATACTAATAATAAAGCTCATGTTGTAACGTGCAGCAATAGTGCTGCTTTAATCCGGAAACGACGTTGAATGTATATGTAGGTAAGACCTGTAGTAATCATTATCAACTTTTCATGAGTTTGTATGAAATCGCACTTTAAGTCAATGAAAAAATATTATGTCTCACAAAAAAATCTAATAAAAATCTGCGGCTGACCGATAATATAAACAGAGTAGTATATTTTATTCACAATTGTGAAATAGTATCGGGGTTAACCATGAAAAAAAGATTATTAACTTTATTCATAATACTCTTTGCGGCAGTTTTTTATATGAACAGTTTGTCAGCCGTGTCGGGCATACAGGCAGTGGAGACCATCAGGCTTTCCGATAGTGACATTCCTGAAGGATACCGGTACGGGATCATTCCTGATTTTGCATCCGGACTTCTTAAATCCAATCCATGGATGCTTGACCCTGGAGCAAAAAAGAAACTTGCACACCGCATATATCCCGGTGCAGAATATACAAAAATTTCATCCATACACATGACTATACTTGCCGCAAATGCAAATCCATACGGTGATGACATCGTATGCTACATCTTCATGTTCAATGATGAAAAATCAGCCAAAGAAGAGATGATCAAACTTAACGAATACACGGGATACAACTCAGACAGATCGATTGTTCTCGAAAAGGGAAATATTGCAGTTTTTCTCTTTGTTGACAATACAAAGGACTACCCTCTTATCCAGGCCATATCAGAATCCATCAAAATAAAAATGGATTCCATTTAATATTGTTTAAAGAATCAGGAACTTTTTACGCATAACAGTCATCAGACGAATTTATGGAAATAAGAAGAACAACTCCCTCCGACATGGAAATTCTGCGCAGGTTGTGGAACAGGGCCATAAAATTCCAGCAGGAGGGCGGCTACCCGGTCTGGCCTGATTTTCCTGAAGGCCTTATATTTAAAGAGATGGACCAGGGACTTAACTTCAAGCTTACCTCGGGCGACAGGATCCTCTGCTGCTTTTCAATATCAATGAATGACCGTGCAATCTGGGGCGACAGGGACAGGGATGACGCCATTTATATACACCGGGGTGTAACCGCTCCTGAATTCCGCGGCCTGGGACTGACGCGTTTTGTTTTTGAATGGGCGCGCGTCAAGGCAAAACTTCTCGGAAGGAAATACATCCGCATTGACACATGGGGAAGCAACAAGCACCTGATAGACTATTATATACGTGCAGGATTCAAGCTGACCGGGTACAGGCAGATGGGTGAAACTCCCGGGCTGATGGAACACTACAACAACCTGAACCTTGCCCTCTTCGAAACAGAGGTGGACTGATCCTACTCAACATAAAGCAGCAGTCCCTTCAGGTACTCACCTTCAGGATGGTAAATATCAACCGGGTGATCGCATGATCCCTGGAGCTGCCGAATCACTCTCACCCTGCGACCGGAATCCGCGGCAGCAGAAAAAACGATCTTCCTGAACAGTTCAGTTGAAACATGCTGTGAACAGGAAAAAGTGAAGATAAGCGAATCGCCCTTTATTCTTTTCATGGCCTGGAGATTTATATCCTTGTATCCCCTTGCCCCCTTTTCAAGGCTCATCGCGGATTTTACAAACGCCGGCGGGTCCAGAACAATGAGATCATAAAAATCATCCCGCATTGTCCGCAGGAAATCAAAACAGTCCCTGCAGAAGGAGCTGTGAGCTGCCTGGTCAACGGAATTAATGCGTATATTCTCGTCAAGCAGGGAAAGGGCCGGGGCCGATATATCAACACTATGCACCTGTAAAGCTCCGCCTGACAGCGCGTATACGCTGAAACCTCCGGTGTAGCTGAAAGCGTTGAGCACATTCCTCCCCTTTGCCATCTCCTTTACCATGAGCCTGTTCTCGCGCTGATCCAGGAAAAATCCTGTTTTCTGTCCTGCCTCAGGGTCTGCGATAAACTTCAGGTTATTCTCCTTTACTGTCAGTCCGGACTCCGCGCCGCCCTTTATCCACGCGAACCTGACGCTTACATCCTCGGCCTGGTGTAGCCCCGGATTTTTGAGGCATATATTAACAAATCCCATCTCTTCAAGTGAGGCGACTATGACATCGAGCAGCCTCTCAGCTCCCTTAATGAGAAGCTGTATAACAGCGGTACTGCCGTAGACATCAATGACGAGCCCGGGGAAATAGTCCCCTTCCGCATTGACCAGCCGGTAACAGTCAGTTGCAGTTTCATCAATAAATCGCCTGCGGAGTTCACGCGCCCTGAAAATTTTTCCCCTGAAATATTCAGAAGTAAGAATATCGTACTTCAGGCCTGTAAAATCGAACATCCTGCACACAATACGGCTTGCGGGAGAAAAAAATCCATAGCCCAGAATTTCACCGGATGATGAAACCACCTCTACTATTTCGCCATTATCATACTCCGGCAGCCATGCCAGAGATTTAAAAAAAATCCAGGGATGCCTGTTAATCAGGGCCCTTTCCTTCCCTTTTCGTATTACAACCTGTTTGTACATCCAACACCTGCCGGGATCATTTATGATAAAATATTTTCAGGACTGCGATATGTCAACAGGAAAGCAGACAGAGGCCTCTGCAATAAAATATAATCTTTAAGTTATACCGGATTATTAAACAATACGGGCCGCTGAAGCCTGGCCGGACGCCTGGCATAAAGCGTTAAAAAATCATCTCTGTCAGTTTCATTCGAGGATATAATTCATTTGAAACAGGGGGTGCAGATTATTCAGCCGATTCATTGTTTTCACCGGATTCTTCACCGGATTCTTCATTTTCGTCAAGCTCATCGTTATCCTTACCCATAGCTTTCTTCAGCTTTTTTTCCTCTTTCTTTTTCTTCTTCTCAAGCTCTTTTCGTCTCTTTTCTGCATTATACGGATTAGGTCTCATCATTTCTCCTTCAAATAAACATATGGTGCACCCGGCAGCGTGTACCGGGATAAATAAATGGGCTATTACAGAATCTGCTTATCGGAAGGATATTAAAGGCTTATCATGACGATTAAATTTTCAGTAATCAGCTCAATATCCATAATGTTCAACAGGCATTATATTTCAACCCGTTTTTTGAATTGATATGCCCCGGATAGCTTATGAAAGATCAATCCCCCGGAAATCTTTTTTTCAGGGGGGATTGAATATTTGCAGCGGAAAACAGTTATCTCAGCACTTTTGTATTGCGCACCTGTTTTGCAGGAATGTTTACATAACCGGAGGTTGTAAGAATTCTATAATAGGATCCCCTCTCGACAATAACACCGCGTATAATCTTTCCGCTGTAGAGAAGGACCTCGTCTATTCTTTCATACTTTTCCTTGATCTCGGCAAGTGTTTTCGGAATAGCCTTGCCTTCAAGCTGTTTGTTTATCTCTTTGTCTTTTTCAATTATCTGCTGATTCAGCTGTTCTGATTGCGCCTTGTCTTCAATATTTATCTCAGCAGGAAGAACAGACATGTTTTCCAGTACTATGTTCTCTACCTCGTCAATCGGCCTCTCAATAATTCCGTCCCTGATCACGGCCGTATTGCCGTCCTTCAGAGATACTGATTCTTTATTATCCTTCATTGCAACTTCAACATTACCGTTTTTAACTGCAACCGTGTTTGTGCCCTCTTCAAAGTATGTACTGAATACGGTTCCACGTACTGATGCAACAACCGTCGGCGTACTTATTTTATAGCTGCTGCCTTTAGCCAGCTTATTTACCTTGTTGAGAACCCCTCCCTTCATTAAACTTATGTCGATGTTTGCCTTATCAGCAATGTTTGACAATGTAACAAACGAATCGGGCTGAATACGTGCTGTTGCGGTTTCACCAATATTAAACACCATGAACGATGCGGGACCGGTTTTTATTATATCACCCTGCTTCAGCTCCTCACCAAGCACTACCGTCCTGGCCGCCTCAGTACCCCTTGTTATTTCTACTGAACCTATGAAACTAATTATTGCAGTCCTGCCTGAAACGCTTTTAGGCGCGCATGAAAGAAGAAGCATCACCGATAAAAACATAGATATTGCCAGGGCAGTTACTTTGTAATAGCGTGACATGTAGACTCTCCTTTATTTGTCAAAATTAAAATTTCTCAGATTGTTAAGGCCATGTTGCATGGTTTAACCTGCATTAATTATAAACAACCGCAATTTTACGGTTTTGCAATTTTTTATCAAGCACTTTTAAAGTATTTTTACGCACAGAAATGCTTATAATTCTGCGCGATTTTTGTATCGTTCTATCGTATGAAACTATCAGGGTCCAGGGCCTGGTCGCCGCGCCTCACTTCAAAGTGCAGGTGGGGACCTGTTGATTTGCCTGTACTGCCTACCCTGCCTATGAGATCACCCTTTTGAATATGGATACCGCTGATTACACATATTTCTGACAGGTGTCCGTAATATGTGGCGATGTTATCCGCGTGCTTTAAAATTATCAGTTTTCCGTAGCCGTTTTTAACAAATTCCGCGCTTGAGACTACGCCGTCCTCTGCCGCATACACCGGTGTACCTGCAGGGGCAGCTATGTCGATCCCTTTATGAAATGTCTGCCTGCGTTTTGTCACCGGGTCTACGCGTTTCCCGAACCTGCTTGATATTTTACCCGAGGCAGGTATTATCATGCTCCATTCAGTCCTACCCGACTCTTTATCAGGTTCCGAGGGGATACCGTCGGAAACATATGCACCGAAAACCCAGCCTTCATCACCATTACTCCTGCGCACCAGCAGCCACGGCGCCTGCATGTTATTGATTGTTTCAGTTTTATCCGACTGATATATAATCTCGATCCTGTCCCTGAATTTAAGTTTTCCGGTAATCGTTGAAGAAGAACTGTCCCCGGAGCGCATATTCAGTGTTCCTGAGTTTACGTACCCGTAAATTTCGGGAACAATCACCCCGCCGGTGTGAATTTCATCTGTATCCTTTATATCAGTTACAAATTCTGATTTGACAGGAATCTTCAATTCAAGGCCTGCTCCAAATACTGCCTTATTACTCTCAGAAATGAATGCATTCATTTTTTTCAAAATTTCACTGCGGTTTTTTAAATCAGATTCATGCTGCTTCTTTACTCTATCTTTGTGTTCTTCTGAATACTTATTATCTGCCGGGACTATAGAGACAGAGATGAGAAAAAACACCGCCATTAAAAAAAAATTCCTCAGCATAAACCGCACCCCTTTGTCTGCCATACTATATTTTCGGCATCGATAATCCGTATCTGAAACTTTACCTGCAGGAAATCACCCGCTCCAATCTCAGAATTAACAGGACATTTTTTTTATTGATTTCTAAGGTCTGTTTTTTTACAATCATAAAACTGGACGTGTCCGGCATTCATTAAAAATGGAAGGCTAAAATGAAAAACCTGAAGAAGCTTTTATTCTGGGAAAGAGACAGATTTCCCGAAACATATTCAGGTGAGCTGAATTACCAGTCCAACCTTATCGTTTTCCCCGCATCGTTAATATGCATCTTTGCATGGATCAGCTATATCAGGACTGACAGCATCATCTACCCTGACAAGCACCTGATTGTTTATGCCCGGTATGGCCTTACAATCTTTTCCGCGTTGATTTTTACACTTCAATTCATACCATACTTTAAAAAATGGAGTATGTTCCTGCTGTCAGCACTTGGATTCTACCTCGAGATTGCTACAGGTATTATTACAGGCCTGACCGGGGGTGACCCTGTTTACGTTGCGGGCTATTTCTTTGTAATAATACTTATTATTGTTGCTCCAATTTATAAATATCTTCTCTGGGCAATGGCTGTATTTTCAATTGCAATATTCTTTATACTTGGACTGCAGAACGGTCTCAGCTTTGTCACTGAAAAGCAGAAATATACCCTTAACGACATGATCATGGTGGTGATATTCAGCCTTGTGTTTGTTTATGTACTCGACAGGCTGAGGCATTCGAACTGGAAAAAATCCAGTGAGCTTGAAAAGAACAGAAAAGATACCGCACGTGAAAAAGACAGGATGGGCGAGATAATTTCCGAGGCCAAGCACCTTATTGAAAATGTCACAGAGAGCACCACTCTGCTGAATAAGTTCTCTTCCAAGATAGACTTATCAGTAGTAGAGCAGTTGCCAATAGTTGAAAAGACAATGACATCATCCGCGGGGATTCTCGAATCATTCGGAAGAATCAACAGCAGTACAGCCGAGCAGAATGAATTCAATGAAAAAGGAAAAATCCTTATAACGACCCTGGAGAACGAGTTCAGGGAAACTGTCGATTCGAGCGACTCTGTACGCCGTGACGCAGCACATACGGATGACCTTGCAGCGCGATGCAGCTCCAGGCTTGAAAATTCATCAACCACGATCATGGCGCTTAAGGACAAAACCTCCCGTATTGCCGAGATATCAAAAACCATCAATGATATAGCCGACATGACTGCCCTTCTTGCGCTTAATGCATCAATAGAATCAGCCCGTGCAGGCGATCATGGCAGGGGATTTTCAGTTGTTGCCGACGAGATATCCAAGCTGGCGGACGACAGCATGTCCTCGGCAAAGGAAATCAGCGATATTATACGAATGTCTGTTATGCGGATCATTGAGGCATCGGACCAGATAACCGAGACTTCAATTATACTAAAGGATATAATCAGGATAATGGGGCAGAACCGTAAATTCCTGGAAAGCCTTTCGGGGATGATTCAGACACTTGGAAGTAATTTCAAAGACCTGATGAACTTTTTTGAACGGACAGTGAACTACACGGGAATGATCAATGACCTGACTGAAAAAAACAGGGATGAAATCGCCACATACCAGGAGATGATGAAAAAAATAAACAGTTTCTATTCCGAACTTGCAGCTATGTCGTCGAGCCTTAAAGACGTATCCACCGGTGTAACTGACGGAATTACAAGGCTTGAATCCATACTCGTCATAACACCCCGAAGTAACCAGGGGGAAGTATAATGATAAAAGTATTCAAATTCGGCGGCGCCTCAGTTAAGGATGCCGATGCTGTAAAAAATGTAGCAAGGGTGCTAAACCTCTATAAAGATAAAAAAATTGCAGTTGTTGTCTCTGCAATGGGAAAGACTACAAATGCCCTGGAAAAGCTGCTTCATGCCTATTACTATGAGACAGGTACAACCGCTGAACAGGTCAGCGTTATTAAAGAATACCACATGGGCATTATTGAAAAACTTTTCCCGAAAAAAGGGCATGGAATATACACTGAAATTGAAGATACATTCAGCAGCATCGAAGAACAGCTGTCATATAAGCCTTCGGACAATTACGACTATGAATATGACCAGATAGTCTCGCTTGGTGAGATTATATCATCTCAGATTGTTACAGCATACTTGAACGAGTCCGGGATCAACAGCACCTGGATCGATGCCAGAAGTATAATCCGCACTGACAATACATACCGCGACGCGCGGATAGACTGGGAGAAAACAGGGGAACTTGTATGTTCGGCAATGGATTTCAACAAGAACCGCGTATACCTGACCCAGGGTTTCATTGGCGCGACCGCTGAAAATATCCCGGTAACCCTCGGCAGGGAGGGATCCGATTATTCCGCAGCGATACTGGCCTGGTGCCTGGGCGCGGAACAGGTCACAATCTGGAAGGATGTTCCGGGCGTTCTGAATGCTGATCCGAAGTACTTTGACAATACCGTAAAGATTGACCACATGTCATACCACGATGCCATTGAGATGGCATACTACGGGGCGAGTGTAATACATCCCAAAACAATTAAACCGCTGCAGAATAAAAAAATTCCCCTCTGGGTAAAATCCTTCATAAGCCCTGAAGAGAAGGGCACGGTGATACAGAATGAACCTACGGGACTTGCAGTGCCTTTGTTTATATTCAAGATGAATCAGTCCCTCATAACAGTATCGACAAAGGACTTTTCATTTATTGCAGAGCAGAACCTTGGTGATATTTTTTATGAACTCTCCAGGTTCCGGGTGAGTATTAATGTGATGGAAAACACGGCGCTCAGCTTTTCCATGAGCGTGGACTGGGACGAAAGGAAAATACCTGAACTTATAAAAGCCCTTAAAAAAGACTATGATGTGAAGTACAACACGGGCCTGGAGCTTGTAACCATAAGGCATTACGACCAGGAGACAATCGACCGGGTGAGTTCGGGCAAGGAGATTCTCCTTGAAGAGAAGTCAAGGCACACCTGCCAGATGGTTATGCGCGACCTTTCAGTACCCTGCGACTGAGCGTCTCCGCTCAGTCATAAAACACGCTGATTTCGACTCCTGCAGTAAGTACATCGCTGTCATGGAGTATCGCCGAAAGTGTTTCAGCCTTTGCCAGTTCATACTTGTAGAAGAACCTCATTGTATGGATCTTCGACCTGTAATATTCCACAAGAACGGGATCATCAGTTTTTAACAGGCCTTCAGAAGCAGCAATCCCCTGGAGCAGCCACTGCCACGCGATTGTGATAATACCTGCAAATTCAAGATAGATTGTCGCGTCAGCAAGGAACGCCTCGGGCCCTGCCGCTGTAGCATGGCTGAGCAGTTTTTCCGTGGTTTTTTTAAACAGTGCAGCCTTATGCTCAAGCATCACTGAGTATTTTTTCAGGTCACCGTATGCCGATGCCTTATCAACAGCATCATCAACTTCCTCAAGGAAAAGCTCCAGAGCTCTCCCCTTCTTCATCGTCACTTTCCTTCCGAGAATATCCATCCCCTGGATACCGGTTGTGCCTTCATGTATGGGATGTATGCGCGCGTCGCGGTAGAAGAGTTCAAGGTTAAAATCCTCACAGTACCCGTAACCGCCCAGCACCTGCAGTCCCGCGCTCGTAGAAAGAATCCCAGCCTCGGACGGGTATGTCTTTGCTATGGGCGTCAGGAAATCAAGAAGGAGTTCATACTTTTCAACATCGTCTGCTGACGAGATATTTTTAAGGTCAATATACTTCCCCACCTGCAGCGCAAGGGAGAGCGCACCCTCTGTTACCGCGCGCTGAAATAAAAGCATGCGCTTTACGTCAGGGTGACTTATAATTGCGCACTGCCCTTCCGCGGCATTCTTACTGTTAAGGGGGCGCCCCTGCGGCCTCTCCGAAGCGTATTTAAGTGAATCATAATACGCGGCAGAGGCAATACCGGTTGCGCCGATTCCAACATTGATCCGCTCCTCGTTCATCATTCGGAACATGTATGCAAGCCCGGTATTCTCTTCTCCCACGAGCCATGCGCGGCAGTCACCCGCCTCGCCCATTGAAAGCTGTGTGATCGGGGAGCCCCTGTATCCCAGCTTATGCTCAATCCCCGCACAAATAATATCGTTAGCCTCCAGGCCGCCCTTGCCGTCGCCGCGCAGTTTCGGGACAACAAAGAGCGAAATGCCCTTCACCCCGGATGGCGCACCCTCAATTCTTGCAAGCATGAGGTGTATAACATTATCAACGGCGTTATGCGTTCCGGCTGATATGAATATCTTCTGGCCCTTCACAAGGAAGTAACCTGAATCTGTACGCGCAGCCTTTGTCTTCAGATCCCCGAGTGAACTACCCGCTTCCGGTTCCGTAAGCGCCATTGTACCCTGCCAGGATCCTGAAAACATTTTCGGCAGGTAGTACTGCTTCATCTCTGCTGAGCCGAATGCCGCGATAAGATTTGCCGCGCCTGAAGTAAGCCCTGGATAAACGCTCAGTGAATAGTTCGCAGCAGAGAATATATAGTTGCACGCAGCAGTTATGGTGTACGGGAGCTGCTGCCCGCCGTTTTCAAAACTAAAAGATGCCGAGATGAACCCCACATCGCCGCAAGCCTTAAGGTATTCCTTTACAACAGGATTAACATAGACCTGTCCGTCTTTGTACTCAGGCGGATTTTTATCCATGGCACGAAGCTGGGGCCTCATCATCTCCGCGGCAATCTTTGCCGCAGTAGAGAGCACCATATCGAGTGCCTCCTTGTTGTATTCCTCGAAGTATGTATGTTTCGAAAGGTCCTGTATCCTGAACAGTTCAAAGAGAAGAAAGTTAAGGTTCTGCCTGCTGAAAAATTTGTCATCCATGGTGTTCCTCCCGTTATGGGACTATCAAGTAAGTCCTGGTAAATTTATTAAAATAATATTGGTTAAATACCTTAATTCTTCAACTCATTTTCCGCTGAAATAATTTTTAAAATAACTCCGCCTCCCTTTGTTTTTTTTACCATTTCTGACTCCAAAACGTAATAGAAGTACCAGGAGAAGATTTATGACAGAAATATTATCAGCTGGTAAAATTAAAGAGAAAATATTCCTGATCAGGAATGTAAGGGTAATGATCGATCGCGACCTGGCAGAACTCTATGGAGTGGGAACAAAAGTGTTAAACCAGGCTGTAAAAAGGAACATAAATCGTTTCCCTTCAGATTTCATGTTCTTTTTAAATGATAATGAAAAAAATGAACTGGTCACAAACTGTGACCGGTTCAAAGTGTTAAAGCATTCAACAAGCAACCCTTATGCTTTTACTGAACATGGTGCTATTATGATTGCTACTATTCTAAACTCCCCGCAGGCAGATAAAATGAATGTTTTTGTTGTCAGGGCATTTGTTAAATTAAGAGAAATTGTTTCCTCACACGAAGAGATTGCCAGACGTCTTGATGAGCTTGATAAAAAGGTGGGAATTCATGACAAAGCAATTCAGCAGTTAATTGCTGCGATCAAACAGCTGATGATGCTCAAAGAAGAATCTAAAAGAAGCATAGGATATTAGCTTTTAATAAAAAAAGCCTGCCATTTCTGACAGGCTTTGTTCGGGGTTGACGAGACTCGAACTCGCGGCACCCTGCGTGACAGGCAGGTACTCTAACCAACTGAGCTACAACCCCTTGAATCCTTTTTTATCAGGACGAAAATCAATAAACATTTTATGATACTTTATGTCAATAAAAAATTTTAGACGATCTGAAAAACTCCGTATTCCGGATCGCAGGGGCCCTGAGGGGCATGAGCGGGGCTACGCCCCGGACCCCGGTAACAAAAAATTTCAGGGCATCTGAAAAACTCCGATTTTCAAATCGCAGTGAGCCCTGCGGGGCGTATACGGGGCTGCGCCCCGGACCCCGGTAACAAAAAATTTTAATCTGTCTTAAATGACTGAGTTTCCAGTCCGCAAGGAATGCTGCAGGGCTGTCGCGGATCGGCTTGATTAAAACATCCTGTTTTATACCGATAGGCTGATGTCCTGTCAGCATGGCCCGCCCCGGACCCGAATATTATAAATTATTTACACACTTGAAAACTGCGTTTTCCCGGATTGCAATTAAACATAAAAGCTGCACTTTACACATTAAACCTGAAGTTTACTATGTCGCCGTCCTCTATGATGTAGTCCTTGCCCATCACATGAAATTTACCGGCCTTCCTGACTTCATCCTCAGTGCCTGCGGCGATCAGGTCATCGTATTTCATGATCTCTGCGCGTATAAATCCCCTCTGGATATCAGTATGAATTACTCCTGCAGCAACAGGTGCGGGTGAACCGCTGCGGACCTGCCACTGCCTCACCTCGTCCTTGCCCACTGTGAAGAATGAAATCAGACCCAGGGTCTTCATGGCAAGGAACGACAGCGTATTAAGCGCGGGCCGGGCGATTCCCGCATCTTCCATGAACTCTTTCTTTTCCTCGTCGCTTTCAAGCATGGAAATTTCAGCTTCAAGTTTTGCCGATACCTGCATCACCTCGATATGCAGCTTTGACAACGAAACAGCGAGTCTCTTCATAAGGGCTGTATCCTTAATCTCCGAGTCGCCGACATTAAGAACTATGAGCATCTCCTTCCCTGTAATAAACGGGTAACCGGAAAGAATCTTATCCTCCTCGTCAGTGAGTTTAAATGTGCGGAGGCACAGGTCCTGTTCAAGGTGCGCCTTCATCCTGCCAAGGAGCTCCTCTTCAACATCAAGTTTGGCGTCAGCCTTCCTCTTCCTGCTGGTTTCTATTCTCTCAACTCTCTTTTCGATGAAAATCAGGTCATGCATTATCAGTTCGGAGTTGACCATTTCTATATCGCGTACCGGATCAACAGACCCGCTCGCATGGTAGACCGAGTCATCATTAAACGCCCTGACCACATGACACAGCGCGTCCATCTTTGAGATGTCGGTAAAAATTTTTCCTTCCCTGATCGAATCGCTCTCGATCTTCGGCAGCAGCTGGAGATTTATCCTTGCCGGGACCTCCTTCTTGGGTGCGTACATTTTCACAAGAGCGTCAAACCTCGCGTCACGTATGTCCGCCACGCCTGCCACGGCCTTGTCCCCCGATTCAGAAGGCCTGCTCCCCGTTAGAAGCTCAAACAGGCTCTTTTTGCCGGTCTGGGGAAGTCCTATTATTCCAAGTTCCATATCATCTCCTGATAGCTTAAGTCCTTACAATTCAGACAAGATCAGCGGGTGTGGCAATCATTTTTTTCATTAAAAAAATCCATACTTTTTCCCTGGAATGTCACACCCGGCGAATCAGAATACTATAAGTTTAAATGGTAATTGGTTCTTAACTGAAGTTTTTATTTTACAGGCCATCACAGCAGGTTGGAGTGCCGGTTTGTTAATCTTTCTTTCAGGAACAATTACCGATGAATTTCACTACCGGGGTTAACTAAATGAAAGCGCTGGTAACACACCTGACGCAGACAGGGAACACAAAAAAAGTGGCCCAGGCCATCCTGACGTAAAGGCAATCGGATCAGCGCGTCTATTTGCTGAAGAGATCATGCAGAAAATTTAACTGTCACGGGAAGTATGATTTTAAAAATCATACTTCTCAGTAATAACTGGTAGCGTCCCAGCAATGAGTACAGAGTTTATCCTTCGGAAGCCCTATTGCAGTAACCAGGTCATCAAGCGTCTGGTACCGGAGACTGGATAGTTTCAGCCTTTTACATATGGCGGCAACCATGGCCTTGTGGCGGTCAGAACCGTCACATCCGTACTCCTCAAGGGAAGCGTTCTCTGAACCTTCCAGTTCAAGGATCGCCTTTCTGCCGGCAAGATCCAGCGAAGAACGTGAAGTGGAAAAATTCAGATATTCGCAGGGGTAGATCAGGCAGGGGCAGGCTACACGAATGTGTATTTCACTGACTCCGTAATCGTGGAGTATCTGGACATTATCCTGGAGCTGCGTGCCCCTCACTATTGAATCATCGCAGAAAATTATACGTCTGCCTGCAATGAGTTCCCGTATCGGGATAAGCTTCATGCGTGCAACCAGGTCCCGTGTCTTCTGGTTCTGAGGCATAAAACTTCTTGGCCAGGTTGGTGTGTATTTAACATACGGCCTCTTATAGGGTATGCCCGACTCATGGGCAAAACCCAGGGCGTGTCCGATCCCCGAATCGGGAATACCTGCAACCAGGTCAGCCTTCACATCCTCACGCCTGGCTATGGCTGCCCCGCACCTGTAACGGACCTCTTCTGTGTTGATCCCCTCGAATGTTGACGCAGGGTACCCGTAGTAGACCCATAAAAACGAACAGACCTGCATGCGGCTTCCCGGTTTCCTGACCTGCTCAATTCCGTCAGCAGTCATAAGCAGAATTTCACCTGGTCCCACATAACGGTCAACCTCAAAGCCAAGATTGGGGAACGCGCAGGACTCAGAACTTACGGCAAATGCATCATCCCTTTTACCAGTTACAAGGGGGGTACGTCCCAGTTTGTCACGTGCTATATAAATCCCCTTGTCAGTGAGAACCAGCATCGAACATGAACCCTTGATCCTGCTCTGGGCGTAGCGGATACCCTCTTCGAAGCTTTCGCTCAGGCTGATCAGAGTGCCTGTTACCTCCGTGGGGCTTGGTCCGCCGCTGCTTGTTTCTGCCAGGTGGATCTTCTGGCCGAATACCTCTTTGACCAGTTCATCCATATTTGTGATCTTCCCGACCATCACAATCGCGAAACGGCCAAGATGCGAGAAGAGAACAATGGGCTGCGCATCAGTATCACTGATGACCCCGACCCCCATGTTGCCGGGAAGTTCTCCAAGTTCAGGTTCAAACTTGGTCCTGAAGTAGGAATTTTCCAGGTTATGGATAGATCTATGTATTCCGTCATGGTTAATTGTGGCCAGACCTCCGCGCCTGGTACCCAGGTGAGACAGGTAATCTGTCCCGTAAAAAAGTTCATTGATACAGGCTGATTTTGAACTGCAAGCGAATATACCACCCATGATGGATCCCCTTTCTGTTTTATAGAAGCTTCAATAACAACTTAAATTCATTACATTACCGCCAGCGCAGACTTCAGCGGGAGTTGAAACTTGTATCATTACACTAAAAAATACTGAAACCTGTTCACACATTCACAATAGCATTTCTTCTGCTTTAATACCGGGTCTGTCAATAAAAATCTGCCAATAAAAAGCGGGTGACTGAAATCTTTTCCGGTATGCAGCGCTGCTTTCAGCATGATAAGGGCGATTACCCGGATGTAATGACAGCTATATTGCTGCTTGACACAATGACCCGGGCATGACATACAATTCAATATCAGAAGCCGAATCTCATTTTTTTAAATTTATTCATACTGCGGATAAAGATGAAGAGGATATCCCCTGTTATAGTTTTATGCTGCGCGCTCCCGGCAATACTGCTCTGCTGGAACCTGCTCACATCAGGTGACGCGAAGTGGCTCCAGGTTGAAACACCACTGTTTGCCGCAAAAGGTGAAAGTTACAGGGTCCGTGTTACACTAACATCACCGGAATCGGGTTCATACCTCGGCGCCGACATCCACGGTATGAACGAAAAAAAAATATCGACCGGGTATCTTTCAGGCGGCCGGCAGATACAGGTTAGTGCTGATAAAAAAGTTTATGAGTTTTTAATTACTGTTCCGCTGAATAAAAATCCGGCTTACATATTCCCGGTAATTATTCTTTCAAGGGATGGAACCTGGAAAGGCAGGATTTCGGCGGCAGACACAGAACCGGTTCCGGTTACGTTATCCGGCAGCCGGAATGAATTTTTAAAACTTGAATTTAAAAGAGCCCGGGATACTGCACAACAGGCTACTGTTGCCAAACCGGAATCCCATGCTTTAGGCATAGCAATATCGCTGTTATGGATGGCTGCAGCCTTAACAGCAGCGCTCTTCCGGAAACAATTCATGTCAGGATGGATTGCTCCTGCCGCAGCAGTATCATCATTGTGGGAGGTTCTTAACAGCAGCACAGCAATCAGCAGCATTATGCGCATGGCTGCACAGGGCAGCGGCCTGTACAGCGACCGGCGCATACCGCAGCAGCTCCTTACGTTAACCATCATCCTTGTATTTATGATTGCAGCAATCTACCTTCTCTCGTCAAGTCGTGAGCTGTACAGGGTGCTATCATGGATCTGCATTACTGCATACTGGGGCGTAAACCTTCTGCAGGTATTCTCGCTTCATGAAACTGACAGGCTGCTTTCAGTAAATATCCGGGGACTTCAGGCTGGACAGTTAATCAAACTGGCTGCTGCGGTTATATGCATTCTTCTGCTTTTAGCCCGCAGAAAAAAATGACTAAGCAAATCTAATCATCACCCCGGAAATAATCCGGGGTGATGATCGAGTTTACTACAAGTGCCTGAGTGACAGGCGTGGAATTCTTTTTATATCCTTATCCGATGATTTGTCTGAGAGTATTTGATCAAACCACTCACAGTTTTCACTCGCCGTTATACTGTCCAGCCTTGTATAAATTTCAACCTCGCCTGTATCATCAGGATTGGTCATTGTCATGGTATTGCCGTCTTCAGAGAATTCCACTGTAATATCATAACCATATTGGTCAGTATACGTGTTCCCATTTACGGTAAAGGTAAAATCATAATCCGGGCAATAGAATGTTCCAACAGGTATGCCTGCTTCGCTTAAAAGTCCAGGGAAAGTGGATGTATCCGAACCGGGGTCATCCATATTTATGCCTACAAAGATCCGTTCAGTTGAGTTAGTCAGTGTAATATAACCATTCATTGCCACTGATTCAAACGTCCCATCGTAGTCATAATCCCCATAGATTGCGACGCGAGGATACACATCAGTAACGAGTTGACCTGCAGTACTACAGTCCCCTGAAGCTACATCCTGGGATGTACACCGCCACGTTTCCTGGGTCAGTTTCCATACATCATTAAATGTTTCTTCACCACTGCTTCCCGAACCAGAGCTGACGCATGCGGCCAATCCGAAGCAGATAATAGCTATCAGTTGCATAGCTAAATACCTGATTTTATATATTTTTTTCATGTCCGTCACCTCCTTATTATGTTTAATTGCCTGTGCAGAATAATTATTACACACAACGCCTTAAACTCTATCAGGATGTTTATATGATCATTTTCACTTTTTTTAACTATATTTATATATACCTCATCAATACATCTCCTGCTCTAAATATAACAGATCTTAAAGCAAATTCCACTTTTTTGGAGGTTGGAAATTTTTTCAGTTACACGGGCATATTATACATAAATCGTATCTTGAATACGTCTGGATCTTTTATTAATTTATACCCGCAATAAAAAAGCATCTATACAAACTGACATCAGGAGGAAACAATGTCAATCTACCTTGTACAGCACGGACTCAGCAATTCAAAAGAAATTGATCCTGACCAGAAACTGACAGAGCCGGGCATAGCCGACGTGACCCGGATTGCAGGCGTTGCAAAGGGATACTCCGTAACTGTGAAAAAAATATGCCACAGCGGGAAAGAACGCGCAAGGATGACAGCGGAAATATTCGGTTCAATCCTTGCACCGACGCAGGGAATAGCACAGATAAACGGCATCAATCCCATGGACGATGTCACAGCATTCGCCCGGGACCTGGACCATTCTTCAAATATCATGTATATAGGCCACCTTCCATTTATGGAGAAACTGACATCGTTCCTGGTCTCCGGTCATGACGATATCACAGTTTTCCGTTTTCAGAATGGGGGAATCGTTTGTCTGGACAAAGATAATGATGCGACGCTGTGGCATATCAGGTGGACGCTCATGCCGAAAGTCGGATAGATCTCACCGATGTTATTTTCTTATTGATGAGTATCGACAGCTTTCCAGACTGTATCATATTAAGTATAATCCTGATGCCGTTAAGGTGACAACTATATGAAGCATTTATCCTTACAGACTAAACTTACCGGATTTATACTGATCACAAGCACCGCTCTGATAGTGCAGTCTTTATACATGCTGAACAAAGCATGGGATGAAAGCCGCAGGGCAGATGAAATTTCCCAACTGATCAGCGGGGCAAATTATTTCATATTAGCACTGAAGGACCTGACATTTGAGCGGGGACGTACGAATGTTCTACTGTCATCGGGAAAACCTGTCTCGGCATCTGACAGATCATTTATTGATTCACGTCGCAAATCGGTTAATGAAAATATAAGCAAAGGCCTCGAATGGCTGGCAGGGATTGACCGGCAGCTGTTCGAACAATTAAACGGCAGGTACATGAACTTTATCAGCCTCCGGGAAAAAGCTGATGCAGTAATCGGTGTAAGTCCATCAGCAGTATCAGCGAGATCTCAAATCCGCGAACAATGGTATAAACAGGCTACGCAATTAATCCATATAATTATTGAAACAGTAGAAATAATCGCAAAACGCCAGAATCTGCCGGCAAATTTCGAAAACTATTACAGGTATCTTATCGCCACTCTTGAATTCAGGGACAGGATCGGCCAGAGCGGAAGCGTCATGACAGCTGCGATTACGAAAGGCAGGGGCATGACACCCCTGGAGTACAGGGACTTTAACGGAAATCTTGCCCTTGCAGATTACCTCTGGTCAAAGATTGAAGTAGCGGCAGCAGCTATTAATGATCCCGGTCTGACCCGGCAGAAATTAATTGTACAGCAGAAATACTACGAATTATACAGGCCTATGCTTGAACAGACCATACAACAGGCTTATTCCGGAGCGGTTCCCCCTGGAAGAGCGAAACAGCTCCAGGATCTTTCCGTACCAGCTTTTGACTCGGTTTTTTTATTGAAGGATCAGATAAAAAACGCAATCAGCTCAGATATTAAAAAACAGAAACAGAGAGCTAAAATATCACTGGCACTGGCATCGCTCCAGTTCATTGCAGCAATGTTAGTAATCATATATACTATCCTGTATTTCCGCAACAGACTCTTCAGGCCACTGACCAACCTTACCGACGCACTTGACAGGATCCGCACAGGTGAGACTGTACCGAATCTTGCTGCAGAAATATCAAGGTCCGACGAGATAGGCCAGCTTGCCGAAGGTGTTAAAATGCTGCAGCTGAGCATGTATGAAGAACGGAACCTGAGAATGCTGACTGAAATCATGGCCATTACTGATGAACTCACAGGGCTCTACAACCGGCATTTCCTTGAAAAAAGCATCGAAAGTATTATTACACGCTCTGACCGGTACAATGAACCTGTTACACTTGCAATTTTTGACCTTGATCACTTCAAGGAGATAAATGACACATGGGGACATCCTGCTGGAGATATTGTGCTGAAACAGACAGCATTAACAGCAAAAAAAACAATACGCAGTTCAGACATGCTGATACGTTTTGGCGGCGAAGAGTTTATTGTCCTGATGCCACACACAGAAACAGGCGGCGGTACAGCAGTGGCGGAAAAGATGCGGGAGGCGATTGAAAAGAACGAACACCCGGGTATAGGATCTGTTACGGCCAGTTTTGGTATCGCTGAAAGAAAAAAAGATGAATCCTTCGAAAGCTGGTATGTCAGGGCAGATGAGGCTTTATATCACGCCAAGCAGTCCGGACGCAATAATGTTGCATCAGCCTGTATTGATAAATAAATTAGTCTGAAACGTTTGCCTCTGTTTTAACATATTCATTTATCATTACATTCCTGTTCTCGTCTGAATCAATGAATGCACATCCATACAGAAATTTATTATAACGGGTACGGGAGGTAAGAACTTTTAAAGCATCGTTACGCAGCTTTGCCCCGATCTTGTAAAGAATCTTTATTTCATCCCCCTCCTTCAGGTTATTCTCTTTTGTTTCAAAAGCTATTCCACCCTCGCTTATGTTGCTGAACCAGCACTCATTCGTTGAGGATTCCCCCTCTGCATTCGCAGGCAGAAAATATGATGCCTGGTAGAACCCAGCCCTGGGGCCCTTTCTTTTTTCAGTTTTTTCTGTACTACCAGACTTGCTATTTTTTAGTTTAAAAAACATAATGAACTCCATTATATTTATTTAATCCTGATCAGTGAAACGCTATTAATATCCGCCTCTCCGGAAATATGCGGATAAATCGTTCCCTATAAATAAATTATCGCTACTCATATGAAAATTCAAGCCCTTTTATAAATTTTATGAATCTAAATACGGTTCTGTTACTGGTATGCTGAAATTTTATTTCTTGACATTGCGCTTCCCGGTTTTAAAGAGATAGAACAATTTATATTGTTATACGGCGGTAACCCATGCATCTTACTAAAACTCTGCCTTTCGACAAAAAGACGATCGATGAGATAATAAAAATCCACCCCACACCCTTCCATGTTTATGACGAAAAAGGGATCCGGGAGAACGCGAAGCGCCTTACAAAGGCATTCTCATGGGCACCGGAATTCAGGGAATATTTTGCGGTTAAGGCCAATCCTAATCCATACATTGTAAAGATAATGCGCGAAGAGGGTTTCGGTGCAGACTGCAGCTCGCTCCCCGAACTTATGCTGGCCGAGAAGGCAGGCATCAAGGGCGAGATGATAATGCTCACCTCTAACGACACGCCCGCGTCGGAATTTGAATACGCGAAAAAACTCGGTGCTATTCTTAACCTTGATGACATTACTCACATCGATTTTGTTGATTCACAGATGGGCCTGCCTGAAGTTATTTCATTCAGGTACAACCCCGGTCCGCTTAAAGGCGGAAATGCCATAATCGGTGTACCGGAAGAGGCCAAGTACGGACTCACACGCGAGCAGCTCTTTGACGCATATAAAATTGTTAAAAAGCGCGGAGTGAAACGCTTCGGACTGCATACTATGATCGCTTCAAACGAACTTAACGCCGATTACTTTGTCGACACAGCAGAGATTCTTTTTGACCTTGTATACGACCTGAGCAAAGCAACGGGCATCGACTTCGAGTTTGTTAACCTTGGCGGAGGATTCGGGATACCTTACAGGCCCGGGGACAAACCGCTCGATCTTGAATACGTCTCGGAAAAAATACATGACGCCTACAAAGAAAAAATAGAATCGCGGGGACTTAAACCCCTGCGGATATGCATGGAGAGCGGAAGGCTTATGACTGGCCCCCACGGTTTTCTCGTAACAACGGCCATACACAAGAAGGAGATTTACAAGGACTACATCGGAGTTGATGCATGCATGGCTGACCTGATGCGGCCTGCACTTTACGGCGCCTACCACCACATAACGGTCCTGGGAAAAGAAAACGATAAGCCGGTGAAGCGATACGACGTAACAGGCTCACTCTGCGAAAACAACGATAAGTTCGCCATTGACAGGATGCTTCCTGTTATTGAAAGAGGGGACATCCTGGTTATGCATGACACCGGGGCTCACGGTTATGCCATGGGATTCAACTACAACGGCAAGCTCAGGTCTGCCGAGTTCCTGCTGAAAGAGGATGGCACAGTACAGAAAATCCGCCGCGCCGAAACCGTTGACGACTACTTTTCGACCCTGGACTTCAGCGGAATGTGACGGGAACTATTTCCCGTCCATCTTCTTCTGAAGTATTTCTTTAATCAAGGCGCCGTCGGCTTTCCCTTTAAGTTCTTTGGCAGCCATGCCCATAATCCGCCCGAAATCCTTTTGTGTAACTTCACCCGCACCCGCAAGAATCCTGTCCACGACTTTTTCTATTTCATCTGCTCCAAGCTGTTCAGGAAGGTACTCCTCGATTATCTTGAGCTCACCTGCTTCAACCTCAACAAGGTCGTTTCTGCCTGCTGCTTCAAATTCACGGATGGACTCCTTTCGCCTCTTTGCCGCCCGCTTGATAACATCCAGCGCCTGCTCATCGGTTATATCCTGCCCTGTCTTTGCCTTTTCATACATCATGTCTGACTTTAGCATCTTTAAAGTTCCTGACCGCACCTTATCCCCGGATTTAAGTGCTTCTTTCATACCGGTTTCAATTTTCTGAAGAATACTCATTATTTACCTCCATCTTAAAATATCATACACAAAACATTTATTTATGTAAATGACTTTTTATAATTCACACTCACACCCCGATATTATTTGTTTTTTCCCGTTTAACCGGATATATTCCTGCTAAAAGATTCCGTTCCGGCAGACATAATAAACCTCAGGGGATAATCTTATGGCAGGATTCAGGGAATACAGAAAATACGATGCGCTCGGACTCGCCGAACTGGTAAGGACAAAAAAAGTTAAACCCTCCGAACTGGCCGATGAGGCTATATCAAGGATAGAAAAACTGAATCCCGCAATAAACGCTGTAATCTATAAGATGTATGATGCCGCAAAAAAATTAAACGACAGGAAGCCGCCTGCAGGTATTTTTGCAGGCGTGCCATTTCTTGTCAAGGACATGCTGCACCATGTTGCAGGTGTACCCTGCACTGCAGGTTCGCGGTCACTTAAAGATTACATCCCGGCTGAAGACAGCGAGGTGATCAGGCGGTACCGTAATGCAGGCCTGGTTATCCTGGGCAAAACAAACCTTCCGGAATTCGGCCTCCTCTCATATACGGAATCTCTGCTTCACGGCCCGTGCAGGAATCCATGGGACATTTTACGGACACCGGGCGGCTCCAGCGGCGGTGCCGCTGCCGCTGTTGCGTCGGGCATTGTACCCATGGCAGCAGGCACTGACGGCGGCGGATCGATCAGAATCCCTGCCGCACACTGCGGCCTCTTTGGAATGAAGGCTTCAAGGGGCCGTACACCTCTTGGTCCCGGCACTGGTGAAGTGTGGCAGGGGGCTGTAACTGAAGGGGTACTGAGCAGGAGTGTGCGTGATTCAGCTGCTGCCCTTGACTTACTCTCGTCACCGGACCCGGGTGCACCCTATATCATACAGCCGCCGTCGCTGCCTTATCTGAAGGAGATAACAAAAAAACCTGGAAAGCTTAAAATAGCGTTCAGCACCCGTTCAATGCTTGACAGTGATGTACACCCTGAGTGCATACGGGCAGTCGAAGAGGCTGCTGACCTATGTGTAAGGATGGGCCATACTGTCGAGCAGGACGAACCTGAACTCGACGGTGTATCTATCGCTTTCAGTTTCCTGATGCTTTACATGGGCGAGGTTGCCGCAGATATCGAGATGACCGCAATGCTTACAGGAAGAAAACCGCGCAGGAAAGACTTTGAACCTGCAACATGGGGCCTGGGGCTCATGGGGAGAACATACAGTGCGGGAGATTTCGTCCGGGGAAAAAGGACATGGAATACAGTGGCAAGAACGTTCAGCAGATTCTTTGAAAAATACGACATGTTCCTCACACCTGTGACCGCCTATCCTGCACTAAAAATCGGCGAACTTCAACCAAAGCCCGCAGAAAAGATTATGGTCAGTATTGTCAATACACTTGGTCTCGGCAGAATAGTAAAAGCGTCAGGCATGATTAGCGAACTTGCCCGGGCCACGATGGAAAAATATCCATTTACACAGGTTGCCAACATGGCCGGGCTGCCTGCAATGTCGGTCCCGCTTCACTGGACTCCGGAAGGCCTTCCATGCGGCGTGCAGTTTATCGGACGATTCGGGGAGGAGGCATCTCTCTTCAGGCTTGCCGCTCAGCTTGAAAAGGCGAAACCATGGTTTAACCGGTGGCCGGAAATGATGTAACCAGGTTTCACTCATTTATTCGTGTTTTCAGCTTGCCGCACACTACCAGGTTTATAGCCCTGTCAAGCTCATGGAGTTCGACCGGTTTGGATACATAACCGTTAAATCCGGAGTCTGGATTATACAGATCACCCGCGGAATATCCGGTCAGGGCAATTACAGGAATATCCCTGTTCACTCCACGGACACCGCTCCTTATATGATTCAGGGTTTCCTCGCCGCCCATTTCAGGCATTTCAATATCCATAAGCACCAGATCATAGCTGTTGCGCTCAAGTTCGTCAAGAACCAGACAGCCGTTTTCCACTATCCTGAACGAATGCCCCAGCATTAACATATATTTTTCATATAACAGCCAGTTAGTAAACATGTCTTCGGCAATAAGGATATTAAGTTCCCTGTAACCTTTTATCTCAGCATCCCGGGACTCAAGGCTGATGCTTTTCTCTACAGGATCTGCTTTAACCAGTGGTATAGTAAAACTGAATATACTCCCATCACCGGGAGTGCTTTCTACACTGATTGATCCTCCCATAAGCTCAACCAGTTCCCTTGAAATTGCAAGGCCAAGACCGGTACCCGTATAGTCGGACTTCACCTTTCCATCAAGTTGGGTGAACCTGTCAAATATCGTATTTAGCTTGTCCCCGGGTATACCTGCGCCAGTGTCCTCAACTGTAAATTCAATGATACACGAATCATCATCAACTGAAGTATTTCTGCACCTCAGAGTTATTTCCCCCTGCTCGGTAAACTTTATAGCATTGCTCAAAAGGTTGATCAGCACCTGCCGTATCCTTGAAGGATCACCCTTTACCGTTGAAGGTACAGACTCCGCTATCTCGTATTTCATTTCGAGTCTTCTTTTATATATGGAGGAGTCCATCGCCATCATCGTATTTCTTAGAAGATGATGTATATTGAACACCTCATAGTTGAGGGTCATCCTGCAAACTTCAATCTTTGAATAATCCAGTATGTCATTTATAACAGTGAGCAGGTGGTCAGCCGAGTCCCTGGCTATGTTAAGGTATTCCTGCTTCTTCTCCTCATCATCTGAAAGCTGGCTGAGATTAATCATTCCTATTATTGAATTCAGCGGTGAACGTATCTCGTGGCTCATGTTTGCAAGAAAAACCGATTTTGCACGTTCGCCTTCTTCCGCCTTCTCTTTTGCCCTGATAATTGTACTTTCTGCGGTATCAACAAAATCGGAAAAATAAATAGCAACAAATGCAATTGAGGCAAAATTGGCAGCTACATTGAAAAAATAAACAAGCCATTCGGGTATCGCCGTTACTGGATAAACGGGGTTTGATGTTTTAACATAAGCATACTGTATAATAAACAGAATAATTACTGACGCCGCCATTGTAACCCGCTGAATTAAATGTTTCCCGGAAAGAAAAATATAAAACAAGATAGTCAGAAAATAGAACGTGAATCCGGAACTCCATCCGAAAATAATACTGCAGAAAAATGAATGGTAAGCAATCTCCGCAGCAAAGAGCGTGTAGGCTGTTTTAAGTTGCCTCCTGGAATTCAGGTACAGGCAGAATGCATCCAGCATTACGCAGAACAGGTTATTGTAAAAAGGAATGCCGCGGTTCAACAGATAAAAAATTGGAATAAACAGAGTATGTCCGCATAACGCAAACATAAAAATATACTTATTCAGGATGTGGGATCTCTTTTCAAAGGGAGTCATCCATTCCTGTTCTGATACAAAAAATTGCGAAAGCAGCTTCATTCACGGATCCATTTAAGTGATCTATATTTATAGCTTAGCCAGGTTGCTAATATAGCACCTTCTCTAACAAACTTGTTCACAATTGTACAGTAAAAAATCGTTAAAACCGGCATTTATTTTTATTTGTCCAACAGGGCTTTTACCGGAGCCAGTCCGGTCACAGTCCCCTGCTCAATTGCCTTGAGGACTGCACCGCCCCCGGTAAAGATATAGTATTCGGGGCTGTCTATAGCGGCAATATAAAGACCAGGCAGAAGCCTCTTAAGTTCCTGCATTGTATCACCTCCGCCGTATAACTTTACAGCTCCCCTGTTCTCATCTATCAGCTGGTCGAGTGCGATCGTTCCCTCGTTAAAATACGGCGTATAACCCATCACCGCATTCACGAATATCGTCCTGGCCTTCCCGAATATCTCCTGTACCTGCCGTTCCCTGAAACTTTCAGCTGCAACATCATACACGTAATTAAGGCTGTCTCCCGGCTTGAGCGACCGTATATCAACAACACGCCACGCCCCTTCCCGCCGCTCGTCCGGAATGTCGGACTCGACAATGAAACCGGGCTCCACGATCTTACCCGGATATTTTTCGGCGAACGCTGCAAACTTTTTCGCAAGTTCAAGGTCATCATCGTCGATCCCCTTTATCCTTATGCCGTACTTTGCGCAGAGGTAGGCATTGTAAATCACACCGCCAAGCACCAGGTAGTCGGCCTTCTGTATAAGCGCGTACAGCGGATCTATTTTTGTATCGAACTTGGCTCCTGCCACAACTGCAAGGAAAGGATTCGAAGGCTCATAAATGCGGTTCAGGTTTTCGATCTCCTTCTGAAGCAGGAAACCGGCGTATGACGGGAGAAACTTATTCACACCAACTGTTGATGCATGGGCCTGCCATGACCCGAAAGCGTCATTGACAAATATATCCGCAAGTCCAGCCAGCTGGTTGGCAAACCTCTCTGCAGTTTCATCCTTCGCCTCTTCACCGGCAAACCAGCGCGTATTGGGCAGGTATATTCCGTCAATTTTATCCTCGCGAAGTTCACGGATCATGTGGTTTATTGATGTTTCGATCCCGGTGTATCCCCTCTTCTCATCCATTGTAAATTCAGGAATTTTAAGTTTAATGTGGAGCTTCTGCTGCAGGTAATCAACTATCGGCTTCACAGATGTCTTTTCACTGATCAGGATTTCGCCTGTTTTTTTATTCCTTGGCCGTCCCACGTGGGTCATGAGTATCATCTTCCCGCCGCGGGCATTTATATGGTAGAGTGTTCCAATAGTTGCATCAATCCTGTACGGGTCATGTATCAGGCCGTTCTTTACAACATTGTGGTCAACGCGTACAAGTACAATCTTACCTTTAAGATCCGCATCCTGTATCAGCGGAAGGTTTATGTTGATAGTCATCCCTGTCATCCTTAAGTTGTGGTTTACTTAAATGTAATTCACTCCAAGGAGAACGACAATAATTTTATCTATAACAGGCGGTTTAAATTCAAATAAAACCCGGAAGTCTCAGGTCTGCGGCTGCACTCTTAATCAAGCCCGTGCGGATTAAAAATATTACTGCAACATTATTGACAAAATTATCCGCTATATTAGCATTATTAAAAAACGGGGGAACATAATGAAAAACACGGCTATTCCTGAATCTATCCTGAACCTGCTCGTGAAGGCACAGCAGAATGAATTAACTGAGCACCAGATATACCTCCGGCTCTCTGAAACAATTAAGGACAAACATAACAGCGATGTTCTCCGGAAAATTGCGAACGATGAGAAGATGCACAGCGAAGTGTGGAAAAAATACACCGGTGTTGAAGTAAAACCGTCGCGCTGGAAAATTTTCAAGTTCTTCTGGATTTCAAGAATCTTCGGGCTCACATTCGGAATAAAACTCATGGAGAACGGTGAAGAGGATGCGCAGATAAACTACGAGGCGATTTCCGAATACGTAAAAGATGCAAAAAAAATAATGAAGGACGAAGAGGCGCATGAAAAGCAGCTGATCGCTCTCATCGAGGAGGAGCGCCTTGACTATGTCGGATCCATAGTGCTCGGTTTAAACGATGCGCTGGTGGAACTCACAGGAGCACTCGCAGGACTCACCTTTGCGCTGCAGAACACAAAACTCATTGCTCTTGCAGGACTCATCACGGGTATTGCAGCATCATTGTCAATGGCTGCAAGCGAATTTCTTTCACAGAGGCATGAAGATGAAGGTGAAAACGCGCTTAAATCCGCTTTATACTGCGGTGCAGCATACGTGGTTACCGTTGCCCTGCTCATCACGCCTTACCTTGTATTCACCCATTTCATGATCTGCCTTGGCGCAACCCTTGCAATTGCCATATGCATAATTTTCCTCTTCAATTACTATATAGCAGTAGCCAAAGACCTTGATTTCAAGTCAAGATTCTTCGAGATGGCATTCATCAGCCTGGGAGTTTCTGCAATAACATTCCTTATAGGTGTACTCATAAGACAGTTCCTGCATATTGATGTGTAGGATTTTCTGCACCACCTCATCCTGAGAACGTGTGCCGCCGAGGGGACACAAAAAAAGCTGCTCCTCCCGGAGCAGCTTTTTTTTGACTCTATGTAATTCTGAATTATTCGAGAGGCGCGCCTGTGAATACTGCGTCTGTTGCTTTGATCGGAGCGCCTTCGTTGAACTTGATTGCTCTTGCTTTCCCGAAGAATTTGGGGAACTCTGATCCGACATAGAACTGGGAAGCAAGCACTTTACCTGTGTAGAATGCAGCTTCAGCGTTATCGTTAAGGAGAGCGTCCCTGTCAGCTCCTTTAGCATCGCCAACAAGCTGTTTCATTTTAGGAATTGTAACAGTCATTGACCATATATGGCACCATGCGATTGCGATCATGTACATCGCTTCCTGGAGAGGAGTAGCGTGCATGAACAGGTTGAGGAATTTTCCTGTTGCCATCTGCTGTTTGAGCATCTCGATGACTTCATCAAGCTCTTTAAGTCCTTCTGCGAAGAGCTCAAGATATTTATCTTCAACTATGCCTTTGGCCTTTTCTGCAGTTGCCTTCATTCTCTTGACCATTGCTTTATAGTTAAACTGGTCTTTGTTCATGAGGATTTTCCTCATTGTAAGGTCCATGGACTGGATACCGTTTGTTCCTTCCCATATACAGAGGATCTTGGAATCGCTCATGTACCTTACGATCGGATAGTCTTTACAGTATCCGTATCCGCCGTAGCACTGCATTGCCATTGATGTTATTTCAACACCCTTGTCTGTACAGCCTGCTTTACATATAGGTGTAAGTATTTCAACAAGGCCCTGTGCTTCAGCTTTTTCTGCTTCGTCTGAAGAAGCATGTGTGATGTCGATATTCTGGAACAGGAAGTAGCAAAGTATCCTCTGTCCTTCAAGGTGGGATTTCATCCACAGGAGCATTCTTTTAACATCAGGATGTTTTACTATAGTTACAAGCGGGGCTTCCGGATTGAGCATCTGGGTTACATCACATCCCTGGAACCTGTTTTTTGTATATGTTACAGCGTGCATGTATGCTGCAGAAGCATTACCCTGGCCCTGCATAGCAACGCCGTTACGTGCGAAGTTCATCATCTGGAACATGATTTTCATACCCTGGCGTTCCTGACCCATGAGGTAGCCTATACAGCCGCCGTTTTCACCGAATGAGAGCTGGGATGTTGCCTGCCCGTGGATACCCATTTTGTGCTCAACTCCTGCGCATACTACGTCATTGAATTCGCCGAGTGATCCGTCTTTGTTTACCCTGTATTTGGGAACTATGAATATTGATATACCTTTTGTTCCTTTCGGGTCGCCTTCGATCCTTGCAAGAACAGGGTGTACCATGTTTTTGTAGTAGTCATTCTCACCGGAGGAGATGAATATTTTCTGTCCTGTAATTTTGTATGTTCCGTCTGCCTGTTTAACAGCTTTTGCCTTGAGGTTACCAACGTCAGAACCTGCTTCGGGCTCTGTAAGACACATTGTTCCGCCCCACTCGCCTGACATGATTTTATCCGCATACATCCTCTTCTGTTCTTCAGTAGCATGTGTGAATAACATCTCCATACAGCCGTGTGACAGTCCGGGATACATTGCAAGGCAGTAGTTTGCAGCGCATGCAAATTCAGTTGAAACAGCACCTATAAGGTTGGGCATACCCATACCGCCGTCTTCAGCATGGTCGGTAAGGCCCATGAATCCGCCTGCATAATACTGGTCAAGTGCAGGTTTGAAAATTTCAGGAATTTTTACTGCTTTTGTTTTCGGATCCCATTTTACACCAACATTATCACCCTCTTCAGCTGTAGGGGCAAGCACCTCTACGCACACCTGTTCTGCGAGGTCAATTGTTGCGTCAAATGTGTCGTGATCGAAATCAGCGAACGCAGGGTATTTAGTCATCTTGTCTACTTCAAGAAGTTCAAAAACAACAAATTTAACATCCCTGGTATCAATTAGTGAATTAAGCATGTGAGTCCTCCTTAATATATTTTCGTTTATATATTTCAAACCGGCATAACACGCCTTTATGGAGAGGCTGTCACCCGACATAATACCAGGTTGTGTTTTACCAGCGAAGTATTTTTGTTCCAGAGCAGTGTTGTATTTGTTACGACCAGAAAACCGGCTAAATATTCAGTCAGTAAAAAATGAGCGTATTATTCCGATCATTATGCACTGATTAATAGTAATCGAGATAATTTCTGTCAATAAAAAATGATTATTTTAGGACATATTATGAAAAATTGTTAGTTACCGGTGTCGCTATGATTAAAACATAAAAATTAAAAATCCGCAGAGAAAATCAATCTTCTATTGCCATAGGGGTTAGTCTGCAGAACTATTAACCGGAAAAACTGCCGGTATTATCACACACGTGAATCTGTTTGATAGATATCCGTCCGGAATTTTACACATGGTGTATATAAGGAGCAAATCATGCCTTTAACCCTGTTTCTAAAACAGATGCTCCCGGGACTGCTGCCTCTGTTTATATTTATTATCGCAGATGAAATCTGGGGAACATTGATTGGACTCTATGTTGCTGTAATCTTCGGTGTTCTTGAGCTTGTTGTCACCCGCATAAAAGATAGACGCTGGGACGGATTCATTATCCTCGATACGGCATTTCTTGTGCTGCTTGGCGGAATTTCGATCATGCTTGATAATGCAATATTCTTCAAGCTCAAGCCCGCACTGCTCGAAATCATTCTGTGCATTATACTTGCTGCAGCCGCAATGCAGCCCGAAAAAATTTTCATGCTGATAAGTTCCCGGTACATGAAAAACACTAAGATGAAACTGAACGATAATGGTATAAAAACCATGAGGCGCATGATTCTTTTTATGGCGCTTATTTTCGCGGCCCACACTGTACTTACAGTATACGCGGCGTTATGCATGTCCCAGGGGGCGTGGGCATTCATCAGCGGCGGTCTGTTCTACATAATATTCGCAGTAATTATGGCGGGACAGTTTATTATGATGTATATCCGTAAGATAAAAAACTCCGCTAATCAGCAGAATATTTCTTAATATCCGATTCTTTTTAAAAAAACTTCATAATAGACATTCCATCAGAACCGGCCTTATCAGTACCAGATCATACTTTAAAAGTCATTATATTTTGATTTATCATGTTTATTTGCAACTTTAACAAGTCCTTCCTGTTTCTTCCTTTGACCGGTTTTCCCTCTTCCGGGAGCTCAATATGATTTACATAATACCCACGGAGAAAATATGAATTTTGTTAAAAACAGCAAAAAAATTAAGAATTCCGGAAAAGAAAATATCATTATAACTATGCTGCATAATCTTGCAGGTATTTTTTCTCTCACATTTCTAATTATAAACAGCATTATATTCGTACCTCTTCTTATGCCGCCTGCCATACTTAAGATAGTTATCCCATTCAGCATGATTAAAAAAATATGCACCCGGATAAACATCATTATTTCATTTATGTGGATATCCAATAACACCTTTCTATTCACCAGACTGCTCCGTTTCAGAATTGATGCTAAAGGGCATGAAGAACTTCCGATGAATGAATGGTATATGGTTATTTCAAATCACCAGTCATGGATTGATATAATTGCGCTCCAGACCCTGTTCAACAGGAAAATTCCATTTCTTAAATTTTTCGTTAAAAAAGAGCTGATATGGGTACCGATTATGGGGGCAGCCTGGTGGGCACTTGACTTTCCTTTTATGAAAAGGTACTCGCCGGAATTTCTTAAAAAAAATCCCCACCTTAAAGGGAAGGATATTGAACTTACCCGGATAGCGTGTTCCAAATTCCAGACCCTGCCGATTTCAATTATGAATTTTGTTGAAGGCACCAGGTTTTCCGAATCGAAACGCGACAGACAGAATTCCAGGTTTAAAAACCTGCTCAAACCAAAAGCAGGAGGTACGGGATTTGTTTTCACAATTATGGGAGAACAGCTTAACAGTATCCTGAATGTAACAATCAAGTACCCGGAAAACGATAAGAGGTTCTGGAGCCTCCTGTGCGGGAGAGTGCATCATGTAAAAATGATTGTTGAAAAAATTCCTGTAACAGATGAATTCAGCGGCGACTATACAACCGATCCCGTATTCCAGGAGAGAATCCAGAACTGGCTTAATGACCTCTGGCTGAAAAAAGACATACTGCTCGACGAGATGTGATGCATGTTTGATATATGAATTGCACGTAAGGGCGTATCGCGATACGCCCTTACGGAAGTTCTACCAGTTCCCTGACTCCAGGAATTCCATGATACCCTTTGCAGCCTTGCGTCCTGCACCCATAGCCTGGATTACAGTTGCTGCGCCGGTTACAATGTCGCCGCCCGCGAATACGCCTTTAACCGATGTCTTCATGGTCTCTTCGTCAGCGATGATGTTACCCCACTTGTTGCATTTCAGGTCAGGCGCTGTTTTCTGAAGTATCGGGTTGGATCCGTTGCCTACCGCGATTATGGCCGCGTCGATTTTTATGATGAATTCAGATCCCTTCTTCTCAACAGGTTTCCTTCGGCCGGACTCATCGGGTTCACCGAGTTCCATGCGTATACATTCAACTCCGCATAACCTTCCATTCTCATCGCCGATAAGTCTTACAGGATTGGCGAGCAGGTCAAAAATCACCCCCTCCTCCTCTGCATGGTGAACCTCCTCAGCGCGGGCAGGCATCTCCTCCTTTGATCTCCTGTAAACAAGGTGAACATCATTGCACCCGAGCCTCACTGCAGTACGCGCTGAATCCATTGCCACATTACCGCCGCCGAAGACCGCCATGCTCTTACCGCGGATGACTGGTGTATCATACTCGGGGAACTTATATGCCTTCATTAAATTTACGCGTGTCAGGTATTCGTTTGCGGAATAGACACCCTGCAGATTCTCGCCGGGGATATTCAGGAATGAGGGAAGCCCGGCACCCGTGGCGACAAATGCAGCATCGAACCTGCTCATTATATCAGCAAGAGTTTCAGAGAGTCCCACAACCCTGTTATTTACAAACTCAACTCCCATTGCCGCAAGCGCATTTATCTCGTAGCTTACAATCTTCTTGGGAAGCCTGAATTCCGGAATTCCATAAACCAGTACTCCGCCCGGGGTGTGCAGCGCCTCGTAAACAGTTACACTGTACCCAGCCTTTGCGCATTCACCTGCAACTGTCAGGCCCGCTGGACCCGAACCGATTACAGCGATCTTTTTATTCTTTTTCGCAGCAGGTATGTGTGCAGGCAGGTGTTCCTTTTCACGCTCGTAGTCCGCAACAAAACCTTCAAGTTTGCCAATTGCGACAGGTTCAAACTTTTTACCAAGGATACACCTGGCCTCGCACTGAGACTCCTGCGGGCAGACCCTTCCGCAGACTGCCGGCAGCGAGTTACTCCCCTTTATTACCTTTATGGCCTCAACAAACTTACCCTCTACAACCTGCGCGATGAACCCGGGAATGTTTACATTAACAGGGCACCCCTCTACACACTGCGGTTTCTTGCACTGCAGGCAGCGCGATGCCTCGATCTTTGCCATTTCAGGGGTGAATCCAAGCGATACCTCGTTAAAGTTGGTTCTTCTTACTTCCGGTTTCTGTTCCGGCATCTTCTGTCGTGGTGTTCTCTCATTCATGTGCATTTACCCCGTCAAGCCTGCATTTATGTTTGTACGAATCGTACGACTGTGTCTCTTCTGCATGGTAGGTTTTCAGCCTCAGGTTAAGACTGTCGAAGTCAACAAGGTGTCCGTCAAACTCGGGACCGTCAACGCATGTAAATTTTGTTTCGCCGCCCACGGTCACCCTGCATCCGCCGCACATTCCGGTTCCGTCGATCATCACTGAGTTAAGGCTGACAAAAGTTTTAATTCCCGCGTCCTTTGTCATGTGACTCACGGCCTTCATCATGGGTACGGGCCCGATGGCAACAACAAGGTCAACACGCTCAATGTCAATGATCTCTTTAAGAATATCAGTCACGTAGCCCTTGCGTCCCTTTGATCCGTCATCGGTGCATGTTATGTTGCTGTCTCCTATGGAGTTAAGTTCATCCTCAAGTATCAGCAGGTTGGCAGAACGTACTCCGAGAATATTTATCACCTTGTTTCCCGCAGCCTTCATCGCCTTTGAAATCGGGAACAGGGGCGCTATCCCGATACCGCCGCCTACGCAGACAACTGTACCGTACTTTTCAACTTCGGTCGGGTGGCCAAGAGGACCCACAATACTGAAGAGCGATTCACCGGCCTTCATATGTGAAAGTTTCATAGTTGATGTGCCTACGATCTGGTAGAACAGGGTAATAGTCCCCTTTTCACTGTCAGAATCGGCGATCGTAAGCGGTATCCTTTCACCGAACTCGTCAATGATGAACATTATGAACTGGCCAGCCTTCCTGTACTTTGCAACGTAAGGAGCCTCGACAACCATTCTGCCAAGAGTCGGTTTGATTATTTCATTTGAATGTATGCGATGCATCATTTTATCCCTGTAATTCATTAAATTGGTTTCACGAATGAGTAAAATCAGTCATACCTGATGTTACAATATATCCATTCTAAAAAAAGGATATATTGAAATACAATTTCTAATTTATCAGTTATATAAAAATGTCGGCTTTATTCAGTATACATATTATTTAATGTCCGACCGGAAAGTCCTTGGAAATACTTTTAACAGGTTAAGCAAACCTGAAAGCCGTAAGAATAAACCTTTACCATAGAGAACCTGGAGAACCCCCTTCAAGCCGTCATAAACAGCCGGGCTGTATGGATGCCACCAGAAATTTTTACGGGCAAACGGCAGTATGTCATTTACGATTACCTGGGATTCGGTCATTTCAGCAAATCCGATATCACCATGGGTGCGGCCTATTCCGGATTCCTTAAACCCGCCCCATGGAGTCTCTGCAAGACCGTGGCTCATGAGATGATCGTTGATTGTGATTGCGCCTGCCTCGATCCTCCTTGCGATTTTCATTGCCTTTCCCCTCTTCCCTGACCATACGGATCCGGTGAGACCCAGGTTTGAATCATTTGCCAGCCTTACCGCTTCATCAATAGAGTCATACGGCATAACACCGACAACCGGCCCGAATGTTTCATCCTTCATAACCAGCATGTCATGGCTTACATTTGTAAGTACTGTGCATGGCAGGAACCGGCTGCCCTGACCCGCAGACGGTTTTTTCTGGGCATAAATCTTCGCCCCCTTCTTCAGTGCGTCCTGTATGTGCATATTCACGGTATCCACCTGGCGCTTTGTGCACATTGCACCCATATCAACCTCGAAGTCCGTATCCTGCCCTATCCGCATCGATTCAATACCCTGCTTCAGGTAACCAAGGAACTCATCATAAACTTTCCGCTGGACATATATCCTTTCAACTCCTCCGCATGACTGACCTGAGTTACTGAAACCCGCCCAGATGGCGCCTGCGGCTGCACGTTTAAGATCAGCATCCTCACATACTATCATTGCATCATTACCTCCCAGCTCCAGGGATACGGGAGTCAGTGTCTCGGCCGCTTTTTTCATCAGGTACTTGCCGACCGGAACCGAACCTGTAAAAAACAGCTTGTTTATTCCGGCATCAAGGAACGCGTCTCCGGCAACACTCCCTGGCATGTTGATATAATTAAATACACCTGACGGCAATCCTGCAGAGCTGATGCATTTATTCAGCATATGTCCCACCACCTGGGTTTCTGATGCAGCTTTGAAGATCACAGTGTTCCCGGCAAGCAGGGCCATGATTATTTCTGCAAAAGGAATAGCAAAGGGATAATTCCATGGAGAAATGATCCCCACTACACCAAATGGCACCCGTGCTATTTTACTCCTCTTATTAATAAACATGATATTTCCCATGGGCAGTTTCCTGTCTTTAAGGAATTTCGGAGCCATCTTGCAGTAATATGACAAAGACATTGCACAGGGCACAATCTCTGTACCTAATGCTTCAATACGTGTTTTGCCATTGTCCATTGAAATTGCCCCTGACAGCTCATCAAGGTTATCAAGTATATAAGTGCGGATTTTTTTTATGTGCTTAATACGCTGCTTTAAAGGCAATGCCGCCCATGCAGGCCAGGCCTCTCTTGCCGCCTTCATCGCTGCTGTTAAAAATTCTATCGAATCAATCCCGTATTCGCCGATCTCTTCACCTGTAGAGGGATTAATAGAGATTGTCTTATCCTGGTTAAGTCCCCTTTTTACATCCTTTTTCATAAATTTCTCCATTAAAAATGAATTTATTAATATTATCCTTCCTGATATTTTAAACATATACAGGAAAGAGGCCATAATAATTAATATGTCATTTTTGACATAAAAAACAGGGGAACTTCGACCTGATTTATAAATCCGGACTTTTTTTCATTAATTCCGGCATGATTTTAAAATCTGTGATAAAAAAAATTCCGTCCACGATCCGCAGCCGGAATTTCCTGTATTATAAACATGGTAATAAGCAACAAACTTAAATATTCTCTTACGTTACACTATACCGTAAGCGTTCATTGCCTTGGCAACTTTGAGGAAACCGGCAATGTTTGCACCTGCGACATAATTTCCTTTCATGCCATATGCTTCTGAAGCATCTATACATGATTTATGAATGCTCTTCATTATCCCGTGAAGTCTCTGGTCAACCTCTTCTGCTGACCATGAAAGCCTCAGGCTGTTCTGTGACATTTCAAGACCTGATGTTGCAACACCGCCTGCATTTGCAGCTTTTCCGGGTCCGAAGAGAATTTTATTATCATGGAATATTTCAACCGCTTCAGGGGTAGAGGGCATGTTCGCACCTTCAGAAACGCAAACGCATCCATTTTTAACAAGCGCTTCCGCATGCGCCTTGCTGATCTCGTTCTGTGTTGCGGAAGGATAAGCTATATCAACTTTGAGTCCCTGCTCCCTGATTACATCCCATACACTCTTGCCCGCTACATATGTCGCGCCGAATTTATCTGCGTACTCCTTGATCCTTCCCCTTCTTACATTCTTCAGGTCAAGGATGAAAGCGAGTTTCGAAGCATCAATACCTTTCTCGTCGATTATTGTTCCGTCTGAATCGCAGAGGGATATTACTTTTCCGCCGAGCTGCGTGGCTTTTTGAACAGTGTACTGCGCAACGTTTCCTGCACCGCTCACTGCAACGATTTTGCCTTTATGGTCAAGGTTCCTTGTAGCAAGCATCTCTGCTGCAAAGTATACTGAACCGTAACCTGTAGCTTCCGGCCTGACCAGTGATCCGCCGTATTCAAGAGCTTTACCTGTAAGAACGCCGTCATGCTCGTTAACAATCTTCTTGTAGTAGCCGTACATGTATCCGATCTCACGTCCGCCTACGCCGATGTCCCCTGCCGGAACGTCAACGAACTGGCCGATGTGCCTGAAGAGCTCTCTCATGAACGCCTGTGTAAACCTCATAACCTCACCGTCTGATTTGCCCTTAGGATCAAAATCAGAACCGCCTTTACCGCCGCCCATGGGAAGTGTGGTAAGGGAATTTTTAAAAATCTGCTCGAAACCGAGGAACTTTATAACGCTGAGGTTTACTGAAGGGTGGAACCTGAGTCCCCCTTTGAAAGGTCCTATTGCATTGTTAAACTGGACCCTGAAGCCCCTGTTAACCTGCACTTCACCCTTGTCATCAACCCAGGGTACCCTGAACTGAATTGCCCTTTCAGGCTCGACTATCCGGTCATAGATTTTTGCTTTAACAAACTCAGGGTGTTTGGCGACAGTGGGCTCAAGCGACTCGAGTACCTCCTGAACTGCCTGGAGAAATTCCGGCTGGTTGGGATCCCTCTGCTTGACTTTTTCATAAACTTCTTTCAAAATTGACATATAGTTCTCCTTCACTTGGTTTGCAGTAAAATCATTTTCATATAACAGCCCGTTGATGAAAACCGTGCCATGAAAAGAATCTGATTTCAGAACAGCAGGTGTTCCTGATCAGTACTGATGTTATAGAAAAAACCGGACAATAATTGTCTATTTTTTTTATCCGGAATATATCCTGCAGATTAAAAATTTACACCTCTGTAACAAACAAGTCTTTGAGAAACAACATCTGTCATTAAAATGATTCCATCTCCGGTAAAATCATTCACTTTTATGATACTGATATACTTTCCCGCTTCAGGTAGTAATCCCTCCAGTAAATTTTTTTCCCCGGATAATATACACAGATTGTAAACAAAACCATCTGATTCAGGAAAAACCGCCGCATAAAATATACCTGTTTCAACAAGATCGTGAAAAAAGTGTGAGCCATATGAAAGTTCCGGCATAACATTTTCATCCATACGGGCAACCTCAACCAGAACCTTCACATTGTTGATTTCCGAGAAACGGACAGGCACTCCAAGGTTGGGAGTCGTGGTGCCCCATCTGCCCGGGCCGATGAGCATGATATTTTTACCTGGCTCCAGCCTGTTCAACCTGCCTACAATTCTCGCCGTTTCATATTTATCAGACTGGTTCAGCGCTGAATATTCAGCCGGATCTATGTAAATAATGCGGTTTACCGGCTGACGGGTACTCCCTCCGAGAAAATTTCCTGTTGACTGGAACAACACTCTTTCTGCAGGTATGTCATCGGGAATGGTCATCCCTGAATCAATCCCTTTTGCCTGGTATGGCCTGCACTGTAGAAGATTAATTCTGTATGATCCAGATGAAAGAAAATTTACTGTAAACTCTATATCAACAGGATAATCATAATTCTTTTTAAGTATTGTGAGAATTGATTTCATCTTTTCCGGGAAGTCAGTGTCCGAAAGGAACCGGTCGAAACTTACAAACCAGGGAGTTGCATCCTTCAGGTTCATGGAACTGATCATTTGTGCAGTTTCCGGATCATACGTGCCTATCATTGAAAAGTCCATTTCATGGATTTCACCCAGAATCTTTGAAATATTGACAGTCTGGATTTCATTATCTTCAATGTTCAGAACATCGGCCCTGTGCTGTGAAAAACGTTTAAGGTCATCCATGCTGCCGTGCGGCCTGACCATTGGATGATCAAGTGCAACAATACGGGGATAGTCCCCCTCAACCCTGTCAACTGCACGCGTACCAAGACCAAACACCAGCCTCACCATTCCCGCCTCGGGGTCCATATCTTTCTGCCACACATACGTGTTATACGAAAGTCCCACGCCGGCAATGTCAGGAAAAAAATAGCGGCCTCGGAGTATGCCCGATACACGCATAACGATAAGAGCCATCTGCTCATCAAGTTTATCCAGGCCCCTCTGCTCCCTGTAAGCGAGGGCATCCTCGTTCATTGTGCTTGCATAGACCATGCGAACTGCATTTATAAAGGCGTCAAAACGCTCCTGGGGGCTGCCCTGGTTGACACAGAAGTAACTTTCATACTTTCCGGCAAATGCATGACCATAGGTATCTTCAAGAAGGCTACTGGACCGCACAATATAAGGAGACTGCCCGAAATACTCAATGATCTGCATAAACTGCTCGTTAATTGTATCAGGGAATATCCCGGCAAGCATCTTCTCCTGGAGTTCCGGTGCCTTGATGTAGTATCCTTCTCCGGTTTTATGTTCAAGGAAGACCTTCCAGAGACCGTTCTGGACTATGTATGTGTAGAAAACATCGGAACCTACATAGAATGAATCGTGCGGTTCAAGTACGCGACTCCAGTCGGATGATTTTTCATTCAGCATCATCTTCTGTGCAATAAGCATCCCCACAGCCTTGCCGCCGATAAAACCTGTACCGATGAGACGGGCATTAAGTGCGATAAAATCAGACAGGGTGAATGTTTTAACAGCAAGTTCAAGAATCCTCTCATCGCGGCCTATAATGAGCGCGCAGAGCCTGCGAAGCATCACGTCTTTCTCAACATCTGGACATGCTTTCCTGTGGAGTTCCTCAACCTCAAGAAACAGCCTGTCCCAGAAGTCCAGGTTTCTCTTTGTCAGCTCGGATGCGATCTTCTGGATATAACTGATAAAATCGGCAACATCCGCGCTGTTAAGAATCGGCTGGAACGAATTGCCCCTCCTCATATGCGGAAAAAACATTGTGGGGGAATACCTGTTCCATACCTTCAGCGGATGCACATAAATATGATCTTCAAAACTGTAAACATCAATCAGGAGCTGTGTTGTTTCACGTATGCGTGCGACAGTTTTAAAATCATGGCTGTTGCGGATCAGCGCAAAATAAGCCACTGTATCAAGATCAAAAAGGTACGGACATGTAATACGGAAAAAATTTCCAATCATCAAATCTGTTGCCCACGCTGAAAGCAGGTCCGAAAGCGAGTCGAAAACATAGAACGCCTCTTTACCCGCCTCTGCGATTATTCCATGCACACTGAGCGCAAAGGACTCAAACCCGGAAAAGGCGTTGAGCCTGTGGAAAATAATCCTTCGATCATCCGGCTCAAGAACCGGTTCATGGGAGGCAAACCTCATGTAGTGGATTTTCCTGCCATCCCTGTATGCCTGGGCAACGTAAGGTTCAACAAATTCCCGGTAAACATCTATACTGTCAACCTGCCACACAACATTGTCGCCCAGATTCAGGTTATTTATGATTTTATCAAATCCCGTAAGCCCGGTACTCACTTCTTTGATTGATTGCATAATCTGCACCCTTACTAATTGATACTCCGGTTTAGAATCAGACCATATTTAAAATAAACTTTTTAATCCCTCCCGGGAAAAGTATTTGTTACACGCATGTTAAATTGCATGTAAAATTACTTGAATTTTTACTGCTGCTGTATATTTATAAATCAACTCATCCAACAGGAGATCTCATGCCGGGAAAAAAAACACACAGAGGAATACTGACAAAAGAAGACAGCCGCGTCTTCCTGAAAGATAGAAGCGGCAGGAGATTTTTCATAGATGATGCGATCTGGAACGGTTACCTGAAACACTGGGAGTCGAGGGAACTCTGCGGAGAGCTCCTTCCTGAAACAGATTACAGCACAGGGAAACGCATAGTGCTGCTCCGGCCTGAACAACCTGCGGCATCAGAGCCGTTCATCGAACTCTACTACAATGAACGGCTTCCAAGATATTTTTATTCATACCTGGGCCATACTGCAATAAACGTGAACGGTGAAATATTCAACTTTTCGCATCTTCTGAACGAATGCGAGGTGATGAACGAAGCTCTGTATTTCTTCAGGCCTGCACTTGGGAAATTCGCACCTGAGCCAGGGGGCGGATACAACATTATGGATCCGGAGCATCCATACCTTGACAAGTTCGGAAGGCAGTTTATGCGCACAATCCACGTCGCCCGCATAACAGGGTATGATACTGACATGCTGTCCAAAGCGCTGCACGCGAAGCTGGAAAAAATTCACAATACACCTGAAGACCCGGGCAGGCCGGGGGTCTACAGGGACTTCGGGATGTTCACCAACAGCTGCACGACAATCATACGCGATGTTCTACGCGTATCCGGGTTTTCCGGTATCAGCGGAATTTTCCCGCGCGAAATGTTCACAAGCTCAGTGTGGAATTTCATGCAGATGCACAAACGGGGCAGACTGAAACTCTCGGTTTTCACAAGGCCGCAGCTTTATGTCGATGAAGCGTCTGCAAGCGCCATGACACCGCTGGTGAATCCTTTAAATATAATGCGAAGGCTGCGGTTAAGGAAACCGGGGATTATCATCTGAACCGTGGAATAATTCCGGGCGGCCCCTGCGGGTCGGGCTCGCGGCTTAAACTCCTCGCCGGCCGATGATTCACAAAATACGGCAGGTGCAGACATGCCCATGCCTGATAATCCTGCGTCCGGCTGCGGGGTAACGCCTTGATCCCTGCCGCGCAGTACCCGCAGTCTATTTCAGGTTAAACCTCACGCTGTCCCTGACTTTACGTGCCTTTGCCCTGGCCTCTTCAATAGATGAACCTAGCGCAAGCCCCACACCCATACGCCTGTGTCCGCGCACCTCGGGTTTGCCGAAAATCCTTATTCCGGTAAAATCATCCGCCAACGCTGCATCAATGTTTTCATAAATAATCTCCCCGGAATTACCGTCAGCCAGTATCGCGGCTGATGCCGCAGGACCGTACTGTCTTAATGCAGTTACGGGGAGCCCCAGGATCGCCCTTACATGCAGTTCAAACTCCGACATGTTCTGCGATATCATCGTGACCATGCCTGTATCATGGGGCCTGGGAGAAACCTCGCTGAAATAGACCTCGTCCCCCTTTACAAACAATTCAACCCCGAAGATACCGTAGCCGCCGATACCGTCAGTAACAGTCTTAGCCACGCGCATGGCCTCTTCAAGCACGTTCTGCTCCATGGGCTGCGGCTGCCACGACTCCACGTAATCGCCGTCAATCTGCAGGTGGCCGATCGGGTCCACAAATGTCGTACCGGACCTGTGCCTCACGGTCAGCAGAGTAATCTCGTAATCAAATTTTATGAACTTTTCAACAATGACCCTTCCTGCGCCGCTCCTGCTCCCTGACTGAGAATAGTTCCATGCCTTGTCAATATCAGCAGCTGAACGTATAACGCTCTGCCCTTTTCCCGAAGAACTCATGATCGGCTTGACAACACATGGGGTTCCCAGTTTGTCAACCGCGCAGAGGAACTCCTCTTTATTCGCTGCAAAAAGGTACTCCGATGTTTTAAGCTTGAGCTCCTCGGCTGCAAACCGCCTTATCCCCTCGCGGTTCATTGTAAGTTTTGTGGCCATGGCATTCGGGATTACGTTGTACCCCTCCTTTTCAAGCTCCACAAGCGTATCAGTGGCTATTGCCTCAATCTCGGGAACAATAAAGTCAGGCTTCACCATTTCCACAACCTCCCGAAGCCTGGCGCCGTCAAGCATATTGAACACATAATTTTCATGCGCCACCTGCATCCCCGGAGCGCCTTCATACCTGTCGCAGGCTATGACACGCAAACCAAGGCGCATCGCCTCGATTATCACCTCTTTGCCCAGCTCCCCGGAACCCAGCATCATAATTTTTGTCGCGGATTTACCTGAAGCAGTTCCTATACTTGTCATCTTATTCCCCATATATAATTTATCAATTCACAAGATTCAATTACCTTAAAAAACCGGATACGCCGGTCATTGCAGCCCGAAGACAGAAATATTTTTTATGGGCACCTCTAAAAATCAGAATTGTCCGAAATACAAACGTGAAAAATTCTGATTTTTACCGCAGTTGTGCCCACAAGGGAACATCCAAATTGTAATTTACCGAGGTTCCCATATATAAAAACAGCCGGATCACTATTCGCTTATATTTTCATGCCGGTGCAGTTTTAGTATCCGGAAAATAACCAGAATTAATGTATTAAAATATAGTCAATAAAGATTTTTTGCCTAACATGTCTCCTGTCAATTTTCATTTATTTATTTTTTCTTAAAACGCATACTCCAGGCTGTACTCATAAAGTGACATTCAGACTTTTAAGTCGGCAGGATAAAACTGTTTCACCTGTAAAAATCTTCTGCCGGTATTTGAATTTATTTTAAAAAAATTTGATGACATAAACAGTCTCCCCGGCTATGGTTGACCTATAGTATAGATGATAAAACTATGACAGAAAAAATCAGATTCAACCTCAAGGAAGCGCTCCTCCGCGACAGTTTCTATGACTCAGACGAGTTAATGATACTGAGGAACAATCCCACACGCCTTATTGACCGCGGTTACGAATACATTGAGCAGGGCGAATACTCAAAGGCATTCAGAATTTTCACAGCAGGTGCTGAAATTGACCGCACAGATCCGGATATTCTTAACGGCCTGGGCATTGCCTTATGCGAACTGGGAAGACTTGACGAGGCCAGGACAGTTCTTGATTATGCGATTATGACAAATCCCGAAGACCCGGTAATTCAGGCAAACATGGCAGGAGTCCTGTGGGAACAGTGCGAGTTCCAGAGCGCAATCCATTACTACGTCAGGTCGATTGAACTTGATCCCGAAATTGAAGAAACCTTCTTCAACCTTATAAATCTCTACATGGACAGCGGGTACCTTTTCATGGCCTTCATAACATGCAGGCGTTTTCTTGACAGGTTCCCCGAACATAAAGAGGGCATTGAACTTATGGAAGACATTATACTCAGCATGGGTATATCCCTCACCTGATCCTGTTCAGGTAATTCTCGGTCTCCCTGTTTTTCTGAGCCTGCAGCAGTTTTTTAAAATCAGCACTCCTGTCCAGTCTCCAGTTTCCATTCTCTTTTACCATTGTAAGCGTTACAAGCAGGCCCCTTGATTTTTCAGGTCCGGCCTTAAGAAATTTCAGATTCATTGAACAGCTGTCCCCTTTAACAGACACATTCTGCACACTGTACTCGGCATCTTCAGCAATAAAACTCAGGGTGTTGATCGCAGCCTGCTCATCCATGCCGCTTGCATCCATGTACTGCTCCATGTTCTTTATTGTAGCCGCGGAATAGAGTCCCCTGATATCATCAGTCCCACCGTGCTTCTTAAGCAGCATGAGAACCTCCTCAGGACTACCCGCAGCAGGTCCCTTACTGCCGCATGAAAGAGTGAGGATAAACAGCAAAATAAAGAAAGAGCTGGGTATTCTGACTGAAGGGTTCATTCAATCTCCGGGTGATTCATAATCAGTTATTATAGCATTTAACGATTGAATTAGTATTCAAGGCGTCACTGCGAGGCATGTAATGCCGCGGCAGTCTGTTCAGGGAATACTCGAATTATTATACTGAACAGATTTCTTCCGGAAAAGATTGCTTCATTTTGTTCGCAATGACCGGCCTATTCCATTCGTTAACTGCTATAGCTGAATAAATTCACCGTAATAAAGGATTGTCAAGAGTATAATGCAGCCGGGCCGGGCGGATGCTGAATATATTTATGAATTAAAGAATTATTCTGCTGGGGGTATGTACAGGTTTTACCGGGTCAGTGCACATCATCTTTTGATGAAAGTTTATTATAAATACGGTCGGAGGTGAGTTTCATATACGCTTCGTTTACAATCAGCTCCTTGGACTGGATATCAATTTCATCCCATGCAGCAATGATACCGCCGTTATCCGAAAGAGCCAACCGGTTTGCATCCTCATCAAAAAAGAAAGTTTCTGTCATAAACGTCCTGTAGCCCGTTGTCATATTGAAATAGGGTATCTCTATGTTGAGGACAATTTTTCCTCCGCACGCATTTAAGAGGTCAATGGCGACACGGGTGACCTGAATCTCTGCGTCAAAGAGCTTCTCCTGAATCTCGATAATTCTGCGGTTTAACTGGTCAATATTCATAAGAAGAACCGGGTAAGACATCAAGCGCCTTTAAGATGAAAGGGCATTCTAATCGGCATCAGAATCTTCCTGTTCCTGGATTTTTTCTGCGGCCGGGGCTGCTCACTCAGGGTCCACCTGTCATTGCGGAGTGCATAGAGTATTTCATCGAGCCCCCTGCTGCCCACATCCTCGATCCCCATCCCGCAGATGAATTCAAAGAAACCGCCGCTCCCGGTCCTGTATATATCAGCGCATAACCTTCCGTCGTCATTGATAAAAAGGTTGCTCACAGCGAGGGTTGAACTCCCTAAATTTGATCTGCAGCTTTCATTGAAAGCAACATTCTTCAGGTTAATAATAATCCCTCCATCACCGCCCGTTATATCGTTGATTATTGTGTTTATCTGGTCCAGTATTTCTTTCTGCCCGAAACTTCTCATGTTCATAAACATCCTCCGCTGATAAATCCTTCCATATATTTATCGGCAGCTTTAGAGACATAATTAAGTATTTTATTAAAATCACATCCGGGGGATTAATAAATCAGAGGAAAGTTTAAGTTCGAAATGAGAATAAAGTCTCATGTTCACGAAGCAGCTGCTTTTGGGGATGATTTATTGACAGGAATGGTGTACGGAATGTTGTGAATAAAAGTTATATTTATGTGCCGCGAGAGGGACTCGAACCCTCACAGGCGTACGCCTACTAGACCCTGAACCTAGCGCGTCTACCAATTCCGCCATCGCGGCACAGAATACAATTCATATAAATTTAAGCCGGTATTTGTCAAACAAATTTCAGCAGTATCTTTCTATATCCACTAATTTAAAAGTTTTTTCCTCATCATCCATGAGAATCACTACATCATCCCCCCGCTTTTTACCCATTATTGCCTTTGCAATGGGTGACCTGTACGAGAGTATCCCTTTTTCAAAATCTGCATCCCATGGACCGAGTATTGTATAAACTACAGAAGTCCCGCTCGCGGAGCTTTCAAGAACAACCTTTGTTCCGATACCGGCAACTTCGGCGTTAATCTTTTCAATATCAAGAACATCCGCCCTCTTCATTTCATCATCGATCCGTGAAATAGCCAGCTTGAGAACCGTCTGTTTTTCAAGAAGAGCATTGTAATCCACGTTCTCGCGGATATCACCTGAAGCCTCTGAGACATCAGCCAGTTCCCTGGTAAGGGTTGCCAACTCCACATTCAACATATGTTCAAGCTCAGCCTTCTTCCTCTCATAGCCCTCTTTTGAGACTATCAGTTTCTCAATGTCAACTTTCCATTCCTCGTCTTCCACCGTGGCCGACTTCTGGATATCTCCAAAACGCTCATTTATAACCTCTTCAAACTTGACAAGCTGCGATTCCTCTATGTACGTCAGATTCTCGAATATGTCAAAAATTTTGCTTACATGGTTGCGGTCAGACTTTGATGTTATCCTGCGTAATACCGCGGCATCATCAACGAAGAGGAATTCAAGCATCATGTTTTTCAGCTTGTTCCCTTCAAGTTCAATTTTCTTAAGCTCATTCATCAGCCTGAAGTATGTAAGCGTCAGTGTATCCTCAGAGTAATCGAGCCAGTCATAATTCCATGTCCCGGTCATCAGGTTCCTTGCGATCCAGATGAAAATCTCAGGATACTGCTTTGCCCCGGGGATCAACCTTTCAATAAAATGATTAATAGTATGGTATTCATGCGAACGCATGAGAATATTGATTATGTACTTATGTATACGCACCGGAGTTTCAAAAAGCAGTTCAAAAAGAATTCCTGCCCAGTCATCCCTGTTTTCAACAATCAGGTTTACAAGGTTCTTCTTGTAGTCATATGAGCCTATCTTCATAGACAGCAGCGGAAGCTCATGGCTCTCTTTGACAAAAACCACAACCTTTTCCCTGAACTGCTCCAGCTTGACTTTGGATGACTCTGAATATTTTGCCAGATCGGAAAGTATAAAGTAAGAAAGTATCTGCCTTGTATAAGAATCTCCCTTCATCTGATCGACAAAGTAGTCCTGAAGGTACGATGCCACATCCCCGCCCTCCTTTACTTCAATGTTGTTGATGAACTCAATTGCTATGTCCAGTTTTTCGCTGAACGACTCTGTTGCCGTAAACTTGCCCAGTAGTTCATCGGCAAAAGTAACCGGTTTATCCCGCATAAACACGAGGTTCTTCTTTTTATCCGATACTCCAAATAACGGGTCCTTCTTTATCTGGGTTCGCGCCTTGCTCCACCACTTTATCCAGTTCTTCTCTTCAACAAATTCCGGGATAAGTTCATCCTTAATATCATTAACAAGGATCTCGCCGCCGTATGATTTTATAAGCAGGTTAAAGAACTCCATGAAATTCTTATCGAACATGTTCCTGATTCCTTGCGGGTCCTCATACTTCATTACATAGATATGGTCCTTTGTAACAGGCTTCAGTGACTGGAGCGCCATCTTGATTGACATTGAATGAGTTTCCTTATCCCTGAAACTGATTACAATATTTTCGCCGTCGATCTCATCGATCTTGCCAAGCCCCCATGTGTTGTGGTACGCGTAGTTCCCTTTATCAAACACAATGTTCTTTTCAAAATCCTGTATCGCGAACTTAGCGGGCGCCTTAAAATTATTAAGCTTCGACAACCTCATGAACTGCTGGAACTGTGAATGGCTGCCGTACTTGATTTCATAAAACCTGATCAGCTCCCTTCTCGAATGGAGGTCATCGGGCCTGTAGCTCAGTATTTTTTTCAGAAATCCAATCGCGCGGTCGGGATTTTCCGCATCCCTGTACTTGTTAAGAAGAATCTTTAGAAGGTCAGATGCAAGTTCAGGCTGCCTTGCATCAACGATCATCCTTTCAATTCTTTCAAAAAACTGCACATCCTCCCATGACACTGTGACGAGTTTCTGCCACAGTGGCTGTATCTCATCAAATTTTTTTAACTTGATGAAGCCCTCAATCGAGAGTTTCATGTACTGGATGCTCTTCTCCTGCTCCAGGTTCACGGTGGCCAGTGCAAGTTTTTTGGCAACCTGTGCGTCGAACCTGTCGATCTTCAATAAATTCTCCCAGACAGGGACTGCCTCCTTGTTTCTGCCGAGTTTCTCAAGGCTTGTCGCAAGGGACCTGAGCGCAAAACTGCTCTCGCCGTATTCAAGAATCTTCTCTGAAAGGAATTCTGAAATTGCCCACCTATGGTTCTCAAGAAACTTTTCTATAAGTCTCCTGAGGTGCTGCTTCTCATCAATCTTTTCAAGTTGATATCCCGTGAGACCGAGGATATATGCAGCAGTGATAGATGCCGGCTGTTCAGCAATATGTGCCCTGCATTTTTCAAGAACATCTTCCGAGATCCCTTCAGCAAGAATGGAATTGAACAGGTCATCCAGAATTTTAAACTTCGAAATCCCTATATCCTTCGGATCAATTCTTCCCCAGGACTCCTCCTTGAACAATGATTCTATCTTTTCGATAATTTTGCTTTTTGACATTTATGTATCCCGTTGGTTAATTTTCGCTATTTTTCAAAATAGAAAATACCCATCTTCACTAATTTGATGGGTATTTTCTTCAAGTCAACCGGCAAAACCGGTATTAAAAAAAGATGATTTGATTAAATCAGTCTACTTTTCGTTTTTTGTTCCTGATCCGTCAAAAGTCTTATGCAGATCAATTCCGTCAAAATAAACTTCATAAGTATCTGTAAGCACTTTTATCTGATCAATAAAGAAGTAAACATCAGATGAATTTGCCGCATTCGATTTTGAGTATTCACCTTCTATAGTTGATACCTCGCGTACAACAATCTTCACCAGCTTTGTGAGCCTTGTTGCCGGATATGAGTCTGATGTCTGAGGAATGTTTTCAGGAATCTTGAAAATAAGCGGCTGCCAGCCAACAAAATTGATAGATTCTTTCTGGAGAATATGGACATCCCCTTTATGATCCCTGATCCAGACCTCAATGGTGTAAGGGAAACCCCTGCCATGAACCCACATTGAAATAGCCTTCGCCCTTCCTGGAAGCTGTATGCCCCTTTCCTGAACCTCCTGCCTGAGAGACTGGTTATATGTCATAACCGGAGTTCTATCCTTCCAGTCCACCTCTTTTGGAGGATCGAGTGAAATCGAGTTCGCTCCCGGGTATCTGAACTTGAACCTTACTCCCAGCATTGTTTTCTTCTGCAGACCGAGCTTTGTAGGTGATGTTTCATCCTCCACTTTAAGATCATTCGGTCCGCCCTCTATTCCCAGAGCCTGAAGCCTTAACACGGGATTCTTTGTTTTTTTCAGGTTTTCATCACCACCGCCGTTATAAGCCTTTGGATAAGAGGAGATAAACCACCCGTCATCATCAGGATTTGCTGCAATCTTGACTGTTTCAAAATCTTCGACAACTATTGCCTTGAGCTCCTCGCCTGAAAGGTCTGCGGGAACATTGGTTATTATTTTAGAATCAGCACTTTTCATTACTGCGAAAGCCGCAGTAAGACAAAGGACTAATACAAGTATTCTGCTGCTTATTTTATTCATCTATAGCCTCCATTCTCCTCAACTCTATCACCAGTTATCCTTAATTCTGTCATCGCCAGTGAATTCTGACAGGTCTGTAATCACCCTGAACTGGTCAACATAAAAGTAGAAAGGACCGGGCGCTTCGAACTTGTCGGATTCAACAAAAAAGGATACAAAATGAAGGTTCTTATCCATTACAGCATAATTTGATGACTGGGGCAGCCATCCGGGAATAATCACAGACATTTCTCTCCATCCCCAGAAGTCGAGTCTGCCTATTTTGAGTTTGTGAATCTCTCCTTTATAGTCCCTGAGTTTTACATATAATGTATGCCTGAACTTACGGCCGAGAACCCATACCCTAATCTCTTTGGCTTTGCCCCTGATGATATATTCATTAGGCGGGAAAACCTCTACCC
>DAONFG010000022.1:0-54732 GCA_035403465.1 Spirochaetota bacterium
TCATAGCCGGAACAGCACAGAAAGAGGTAAAGCTGAAGGAGTACAGGTACACAGGTAAAGAGAAGGACGACGTAACAGGCCTTTACTACTACGGGGCCAGGTATTATGCAAGCTGGTTAGGGCGGTGGATGAGTACAGACCCGCTGTTCAGGGAGAATCCAAGCGTTTATGACAGGCCGAAGGGGAAGGATGAGGAGGCTGCGTACTGGGGCAAGGTGTATGGTGAGGGATTGAACCTTTATTGTTATGTTAGGGGGAATCCTATAACATTTAGTGATCCGACTGGAAGAATTTCGTGTAAAGGAATACAGGATGCCATATATAAAGCAGTTTATTTTTGGAGCACCACTTCAAAAGAGAAATATTCTTCTCAGGGAAGTGGTGGAGGTGAAACGGAATTCTCTGGAACTGTAGAAGGTGAGAATAAACTGCCAAAAGGAGTTAAATCACTTGTTGATGATCCCGACAGTGGCACCATTACAGTTAAAGAAGGGGGTGGATTTGGGAAGAGAAAACTTGGTAGTAGCTACGAATACCATAAAGGAATTGATGTTCTCGGAGTTATGGCGTTTTCACCAATATCTGGAACAGTTTTTGATAAGGGGTATGGTGAAGCAAGAATGGTTGATGTTGACGGCAAGGGGACAATGAAATTGAGAGGTCTATGGTATGATGACAAAGATGAAAAAATATATTTTTATAACAGCAAAAACACACCTCAAGAATATACCGGAGCAGATAAAGACAAACTGGATAAAACAAAATTAAGATCAGGCGGCAATGGTATTAAACTCCAGTTAATCATTGATGGCATCACTTATACAGCTGGTATTTATCATTTTTCTGAACCGTCACCTATTAATATGAAGACAGATGGTAAAGCAACTGAGGTTAAAGCAGGAGATCAGGTAGGAACAGTTGGAACTACAGGAAGATCAACAGGAGCTCATACACATTTTGAGATATTTACCAGTACAAAACCGGTAAATATTGATCAGAAGTACTGGTTTAAAGATGAAAAAACCGGTAATTATTATATTGATCCGATTTATTTTTTAAAGAAAATATACGCACCAACATTACAAAAGGGTGGTAAATGATGAAGAGAGTACTCAGTTCACTAATAATAATTGGTCTGTTAAGCACTGCTTCAGGCCAAACAAATACAGATACCTATTCTGCAGATGGAGATTCTAAACTTATTAAAAATAACATCTACTACAAGACTGTAGTAGATGCATCAGTTATAGTTTTTCATGAGCATAAAGTTAACTATGAGGAAACAGTTTTTAAAGAATATTTGCCCGTTGTACTTAAATTTCAAAAAATGCTTTATAACAGAGATATAAAAGCTGTAATTGATACTTATATACCTGAAACAGAGGTCATTGATTTAATGCACTCGTGGGAAGACTATAAAAAAATCCGTTATAAAAACATAGATGATTTTAAAACGCAATGGATTAACGAAATTAAAAACAATACACAGATAATCAGGTTAGATATTAGCTTGTTACCAATTACAGAAAAGGAAACAGAATGGGAAAAATATTTCTGGTATATATCACCACTTTCAAGTTTTGACAATAACCAAATAGATCATGCCTTTGAACTTGTCATAAAGACAGAATATAATGATCCACATAAACCTCAATGTTTTAGTTATACATTTTGTAAAATAAATGGGAGATATTTTCTCACTGCCGGTGATGTTTTTTATCCCAATGATGATTTTATGTCCAGGGATTAGCATAAGTGCCAGCAACAAATCCGTTCTGAACAGAAAGGTTTCTTATTAGGAACCGGATATTCCGGCCAGTGCGGTTAAACCATGTATAAGCCGGAAATTTTAAACCGGTATAAGAACTGAGAGATAAAGTATAGATTTAATTATCCTGTAAAACAGATAAAGTTTATGCCACACCGGACATGAAGCAAACAGGACGTTTGCGACAATGGTTGAATCCCGCAGGAGGCGAGGACTTAGCCCAGTAAAAGTAAATGTAAAGACAGTGAGTCACACCAGTATATTAAGCAAAGATTGCTATACAGTATAAATATATGTAACTGAGAGTGAGCCGTGCGCCGGCGAGGCGCAAAAGCCCCTGCGGCATTTGAGCAGCGGACTTTCTTTGGTTACTTTCTTTTTCCGTAAAAGAAAGTAACGCACCGCAGGTGTTGCAACACCTGACAATCCCATCCCGGCAGGAGTGCCGGGTAAACAAAGTGCAGTGAATGACACTGCATAATAATTATAAATGATAAAAGGATATGACACACCGCGTCAGGGATGTGCAGGGTTTAGCCCGCAGGGCCGAAGCGAAAGCGGAGCCCGGAGCAGCCCGGCACTGAGCAAGGCAATATGCAGATATATAGCACCGACCTGTTAATAACAGGTCGTTTTACTTAACACGCATAATTTGCGAAGGTCGACGCCAGAGGAATTGACAATAAACGACTATTATGATGCAAATGGGAATATACAAGAACTTGAAACGCTCCTTGACATCAACTGGAACTACAGGAACCAATTAAGGGTGGGAACAACCGTCCAGAGAACCACGGCCATAGACGACGGCGAATACTACCTGTATGACTCGGCAGGAAACAGGGTACGTAAAAAGTACAGGCAGTACGTAAACGTATACAGCACCAGGTACACAGAGAAGGTATACATAGGAAACGTGGAGATAAAGAAGATAAGGACATACTCCACATTCAGCGGATACACAACAAACCTGAAACGAACAACGCTGCACATAATGGACGACACACGGAGGATAGCAAGCGTACACAACTGGAGCATAGACGGATCCTTAAGCGAAATAAACAGCAGCAGTGAACTGAATACAAACAAGATCCGCTACCAGTACGGAAACCACATAGATTCGGCATCACTGGAGTTAAGCAGTACAGGAAGTATTATTTCATATGAGGAATATTTTCCATACGGAGATACAAGCCTCATAGCAGGCACAGCCCAGAAAGAAGTAAAGCTGAAAGAGTACAGGTACACGGGTAAAGAGAAGGACGACGTAACAGGCCTGTACTACTACGGGGCCAGGTATTATGCAAGCTGGCTGGGGCGATGGATGAGTACGGACCCTCTGTTCAGGGAGAACCCAAGCGTTTATGACAGGCCGAAGGGGAAGGATGAGGAGGCTGCGTACTGGGGCAAGGTGTATGGTGAGGGATTGAACCTTTATTGTTATGTGAAAGGGAATCCTGTTACATTAACTGACCCGAATGGAAGAGAGAGTGATTTTGTTACATGGCTCCATAGCTTTGGGGCTTCGGCTAATCGCTGGGGAACTGGTGTAACAAGTAATATACAGAACTCAGAAACAGTTCGCGGTTTGCATGACTACGGTGCAGAAATGGGTACTAGCGCTGGTGTTTGGAATAAGAATATTAATGGAGTAAAATCTAATTCATTTCTTGATAAAGTAAAGAAGAAGGTAGTAGTCTATGATGAGAAGTATACCGGAGGAAAAGACTATATACCTCTGGATCAGAATAAAGTTGATTGTAAAAGTCCGGATACAGCATGCGTTTTCACATCTGATTATATGTCGGCAGTATTGGTGTCGGGCAGAGGTGATCTGGTAGATATTAATACTGTGGCAAAGCTTGCTGAAGGTAAAATTACTACCGAAAAAATGGAGGTTAAGGACAATACTGCCATTGCTCGTTTAGCTGGCGCCATAAATGTGAATATAGAAAATTCAGCAACATACATTGATGATACATCACATGCAAGCAATAAAGACATTGTCAGTGCAACGGCTGATATGGTAGATACTATTAATAAAGGTGGAGTAATAGAAGCACGATTTAAAAATCCGAATAGCAAAAAGATCGGTCACATGGTAACAATAAATGGTTATTTTGTAATGAATGGAAAACTTTATTTTAAAGTGTTAGATCCAGATGATTCACCTGATTCAATCAGGTATTCTTATTACGATCCTGAGCAAAAAAGACTTTTTAATTTTAAAGATAATGTGCCAGAATATGATAAGAATAGAATTGTTAATCGATATTTAAGAGCTACAAGAAACTAACAATTTTAAGGAGAAAAAAATGAAATCAAAATATGAATTACTCGTTTTATTTATAATATCCGTAATTTTTTTAAATATATGTTGTGCAGACAAAAAAAGAATGCAGGAAAACATCACACCATATGGTGGGTTCCACTGTTTTAAAATTGGTTTTTCTAATATCATTTATAATATAGATGGGCATGAAATAAAAATCCCAATTTTTCAAGGTATAAATGGAGATATTGATTATAAAACATTTATTGATTATTGTCATGAAAACAAATTACTAATTAATAATGCCCGTGAAAGTGGATTTGCTATACAGGCCAAAAAAGGACAACTAAAATCTACACTGCATGACTTCATCAGGTTTTACAAAAAAAATATTCTTAAAGATATTGATATTGAAAAACCAACCTGGGTTGGTATTTCAGATGAATGGTGGTACATTTTATATGATTTTGAAGTTAATAAAATTCCATGCTATTTAAAAATTGAAGTTTTTGCAAGCAATGAGGATTATGAAAACTGGAATAAAGATAGTAAGTTAACTTCCCCATTTCAGATTAATCCTGATGAAACTATGAAAGATCCATATTTTACATATAGTTTTTATATAAATCAGAAATCAACTGATAAACCTGGTAGATTCCCGGGGCAGTGATAACAATGCGTTTATAATGAATATGATGTACATTTAGAGTTTACAGTGACGGTATTCACCCGACAGTTCAATAAAAAGAGAATAACGTTTATGCCACAACGGACATGAAACAAACACGACGTTTGCGACAATGGCTGAATCCCGCACGATGCGAGGACTCAGCCCAGTAAAAGTAAATGTAAAGACAGTGAGTCACACCAGTATATTAAGCAAAGATTGCTATACAGTATAAATATATGTAACTGAGAGTGAGCCGTGCGCCGGCGAGGCGCAAAAGCCCCTGCGGCATTTGAGCAGCGGACTTTCTTTGGTTACTTTCTTTTTCCGTAAAAGAAAGTAACGCACCGCAGGTGTTGCAACACCTGACAATCCCATCCCGGCAGGAGTGCCGGGTAAACAAAGTGCAGTGAATGACACTGCATAATCATTATAAATGCTAAAAGGATATGACACACCGCGTCAGGGATCGAGACGGAATAAAACGGCCTTTTATAAACCAGTTTGCTGGAATAAATTTTAAGACCGTTTTATTGGAGTTGAGAGCCCGGCACTGAGCATGTAATATGCAATTAAATTAAAAACGGCCTGTGATATGACAGGCCGTTTTATTTAAAACACTATGGTGCGAAGTGAGACGCCCGGAACATTTACTTCCAGTTAATCTTCGCTTCACGCACCGGCACCCTGTGGTACCTGAACTGCGGGTAGCCAACAAGCATGCTGCCGTGTAATACATGCCCTTCGGGCAGTCCCAGCTTCTCCTTTAACGGTTCCCATGTGCCGGCTGCCCATGTGAGGAATCCGCCCCAGCAGCATCCAAGCCCGAACGACGGTGCCGCGATTTCAAAATGCGACAGTGCGATTGTGCACCCGATCTGCGCGTGCGGATTCTTTTTTAATCCGTGTGCGATGACTATTGCCGGTGAGTTGTATGTAACCACATCGATTCCGAATTCCCATGCCTTTGTTATCATGTCAAAGTGCATCGCTTTTGCTGTTCCAGGCTGGTTCTCCTTCATCCAGTTCATCCAGCCGATAACAGATGAGGCAATATCTTTTATTTTTTCACTATCAGTAAAAACTGTCCACTGCACAGGCCGTGAGTTGTGGCCTGACGGTGCGTGAGCTGCGACCTTGATAAGCTCTTCGATTTTCTCTTTTTCAACGGGATTTTTTTTGAATTTACGGATAGAACGGCGTGACTTCATATATTTGGAAATTGTTTCATGCCCCGGGTTCCAGTCGCCGCCAAGGGGTTCGCATGCTGCCGGGTCCATGGTGTTCAGTTTTAATGCGCCTGCAGGGCAGACCGCAACGCAGTGACCGCAGTTGATGCATATTTTTTCTGCCATTGCCGCGGGTACCGGCGTCTCTTCCGTGGATTTCATTATAATGATCTGCATGGGGCATTCCCTGATACAGATTTTATCCCTGAGGCATTTTGTTTCATCAACTGTAAAGAGCGGCATGGCTTCCTCCATATTTTTGATTACATGGGCAGGGTGGAACAGTCTTCTTTTTTGTCCATAATAAAATCGGGGTACCGGGTCAAAGGCCGGAAGTCGGTAACAGGCGTATTTTTGCAAAAATATTTAATATGCGCAGAATAATCGTTTGATTAATTCCGGCACTTATTGAAAAATGAAAGCTCATGAGGGGATTTTCAGCGTCTCTCCCCGGAATTCACCCCCCCAGGGATATTTACGTTTTAAAAGAGGATTTCCATGTTCAATAAAGAAATTGAAACAATGCCGGTAAAGAAGATGAAGGAGCTTCAGCTTGAACGTCTGAAGTGGTCAGTCAATCATGCATATTCCAATGTTCCGTTTTACAAAAAGAAGTTTGATAAGGCCGGGTTCCATCCTGATCAGCTGAAGTCGCTCGATGATATGAAGCGTATCCCGTTTTTAACCAAGCAGGATATGAGGGACAACTATCCTTACGGTCTCTTTGCGGTTCCGTTGAGCAAAGTCGTAAGGGTGCATGCTTCATCGGGAACTACCGGAAATTCCACGGTAGTGGGTTTAACAAAAAATGACGTTGAAATTTTTGCAGAAATCGTGGCAAGGAGCCTTGCGTCGTACGGGATTACCGAGAATGATATAATCCAGAACGCATACGGCTACGGGCTTTTCACCGGCGGGCTTGGACTTCATTATGGTTCTGAAAAGCTTGGTGCGCTGACTGTCCCGATATCCGGCGGCAATACCCCGCGGCAGATCATGCTGTTTAAGGATTTCGGATCAACAGTACTGGCATCAACACCTTCGTATGCCCTTAACATTGCCGACCATATTGAGAAGAACATGCCTGATTTTGATTTCAGCTCAATTAAACTCAGGGTGGGTGTTTTCGGAGCGGAACCCTGGTCAGAGGCCATGAGAAAGGAAATTGAAAAGCGTTTTAAAATTGATGCGTATGATATATACGGGCTGAGCGAGGTCATGGGGCCAGGCGTATCGTGCGAGTGTTCAGAGAAATCCGGGCTTCATGTCCAGGAGGATTTCTTTTATGTTGAAATAATCGATCCTGAGACAGGGGAGGTTCTTCCTGAAGGGTCAAAGGGTGAGATCGTGTACACATCCCTCACCAAGGAGGCTTTCCCCGGTATCAGGTACAGGTCACGTGACATATCCATGTTGTACCATGACAGCTGCAAATGCGGCAGGACTCTTGTGAAAATGGAGAAGGTGACAGGCCGTTCGGACGATATGATGATTATCCGCGGGGTCAATGTGTTCCCCAGCCAGGTTGAAACAATTCTCATGGAGGCAGAGGGGACTGAACCGCACTACCAGATAATCGTGGACAGGAAAGGTTCAATGGATGACATCGAGGTCATGGTTGAGGTTAACGAGAAGATCTTCTCGGATGAGATAAGGGTGCTCGACAATCTGTCGAAAAAGATTGCGGACAGGTTCAGGAGCGTGCTGGGAATCACCGCCAAGGTGACCCTGGTTGAGCCGAAGACCATACCCAGGAGCGAGGGTAAGGCTGTCCGTGTCGTTGATAAAAGAAAAATCTGATAAAGGTCTGGAGGACTAAAATGAATGTAACACAGCTTTCAGCATTTGTATCGAACAAGCCCGGCCACCTGCAGAAGGTTCTCAGGGTGCTGGCGGACGAAAGTATTAACATTGTGACTCTTATAATCGCGGAGACTTCTGATTTTGGAATACTCAGGATGATTGTGAATGATTCTGAAAAAGGAATCAAGGTCCTGCGTGAGAATAACATCACATGTTCCGTGAACGATGTCCTGGCGCTGGAGATTGATGATAAACCCGGTTCGCTCTTTAAAGCGCTTGATGTTTTTGCGCAGAAGAATCTGAATATAGAATACATGTACGCGTTTACAGAAAAACGTGACGGCAAGGCAGTAATGATTTTCAGGTTCGAGGATATCGAGGCTGCCAAGAACGCCCTCACTGACAGCGGTTATAATATTGTCAGGAAGATTGACCTTATTGGAGAAAACAAATGACAAAAAAGGTGATGTTAGGAAACGAGGCAATTGCCCGTGGCGCATGGGAGGCGGGATGTAACGTGGCAGCAGGTTACCCCGGTACCCCCAGTACTGAAATTCTTGAAACTTTAGCAAGGGACTACCGCGACATTAAATCACAGTGGTCCCCGAATGAAAAGGTCGCCCTTGAAGTAGCAGCAGGATCTGCAATCGCGGGGGCCAGGTCGCTTGCCGCGATGAAACATGTCGGGCTTAACGTTGCCGCGGACCCGCTCTTTACCTTTTCATATACCGGCGTGAACGGGGCGCTTGTAATCATAAATGCAGACGATCCCGGTGCCTGGAGTTCCCAGAACGAGCAGGACAACAGGCACATTGCCCGTGCGGCCAAGCTGCCCATGGTTGATCCATCAAGCCCTGCAGAGGCAAAGGAATTCACAAAACTCGCTTTTGAAATATCTGAAGAGTTTGACAGGCCGGTCCTTGTCCGGATAACAACGCGTATTGCGCATTCACAGGGCCCGGTTGAAATCGGTGAAAGGAAAAATGTTCCGCTCAAGCCCTTTGTCCGCAATCCGAAAAAATACGTAATGCTCCCTGCCCACGCACGACTGAGGCACGTTTTTATTGAAGAGCAGATGATCAAACTGAAGGAATACTCGAACAAATCCGGTCTGAACAGGATCGAGTGGAAGAATAAAAAGCGCGGCATTATCGCAAACGGAGTCGCATACCAGTATGTCAAAGAGGTCTGCCCCGATGATTCCATCCTTAAAATCGGGATGGTTTGGCCTCTCCCCGATGATATGATCAGGGAGTTCGCATCACAGGTCGAAGAACTCTATGTTGTCGAGGAACTGGATCCGTTTATCGAAGAGCATGTTAAATCGCTGGGGTTTAAAGTAAAAGGCAAGGAACTTATCCCCATCTGCGGTGAGCTTACCCCGGAGATAGTTGACCTTGCGATCAATAAAAAGCAGGCGCAGAAGGCTGTTCCGGATTACACTGGTGATCTTCCAGGCCGTCCTCCCGGACTCTGCAAGGGATGCCCGCACGCTTTTGTGTTCAATACCCTGAAGAAACTTGATTATACCGTTAACGGTGATATAGGCTGCTACACACTTGGCGCTCTGCCGCCATACGGTACTATGCATTCACAGGGATGCATGGGCGCAAGTATCGGTATGCACCTGGGTTTTGAGAAGGCCAGGGGCGACGAGATCACAAGGAATTCGGTTGCAGTTATTGGTGACTCTACATTCATTCATTCCGGAATAACCGGTCTGATAGACATGGTCTACAACAAAGGCACAGGCACAGTGATGATACTGGATAACCGTGTCACTGCCATGACCGGTCACCAGGAGAATCCTGCGACAGGTTTAACACTCATGGGCGAAACAACATATGAGCTTGACCTTGAAATGATGGCGCGTGCCTGCGGTGTCAAACGTGTTGTGATGCTCGATCCGCGCGATGTTGATGAACTTGAACGTGTTATAAAGGAGGAGGTTGCCGCGAAGGAACCCTCTGTCATAATAACAAGACGTAAGTGCATTTTGAAGAAGTGAGGAAATTATGAAAAACATTATATTTGCAGGGGTCGGCGGACAGGGTGTTATACTGGCGAGCAAGGTGCTCATGGAAGTGTCCATGAAAAACGGCTTCGACGTGAAGGAGTCAGAGGTACATGGAATGGCACAGCGCGGGGGAAGCGTTGACTGCCACATAAGGTTTGGTAAAGAGGTTGCCTCCCCGTTGATTCCCAAAGGCGGGGCGGACTACATTATATGCCTTGAACTTCTCGAGGCCATGAGAAAACTCGATTACCTTAAACCGGGTGGAAAACTCATCGCAAACAGGGAACAGATCAATCCCGCACCGGTTGAGATCGGCGCAATGAAATACCCCGAAGACATTGAAGAGTGGATGAAAAAGAATTTTCCCGGAACCATAATTGTTGACACGACAGAAGCACTTAAAGAGGCAGGTACAAAGAAGGCCCTGAACATCATGATGTTGGGCTGCCTGTCAAAGTTTCTGGACTTTAAAGTCGGGGACTGGGAAGCTGCTATAAAGGCCATGGTAAGCGAAAAGTTTCTTGAGCAGAACCTGAAGGCATTCAGCCTGGGACGCGGGCTGGTGTAGGAGAGATTTTTCAGGATATGATTACCCTCTTTAAAAAAGGTCGCTCTTCTGCATCCATGCAGTCGCGACACTTGGGCATCCGTGCCCATCGGGGGATGTCGCGGTAAGCGGCAGGGGGATTTTTAATTTCATGGATCAAGAGATAAATTGAAATACTTTGTGTTTCATAAAAAAATCCTCCGGCCTTTCGGCCACCTCCTTTAATAAAGGAGGTTTTATTTTATACAGGTATTACAGGAAAGTCAAAATGGAAAATGAACTGAAAGAGAAAACGTATAACAGGATAAAGATCAGGCTCAACATAGCAGGGATGGTCATTGACCTGGGTCTGCTCGTGATCCTTGCATTCAGCGGGCTTGCTGTATTAATAGCATCCCTTTCTGCAGTAACTGGAAATGATTATATTAACTTTCTTGTTTTTGTTTTCCTCTGCGGGCTTCTGTTCTCTGCAATATCCATACCCATGGATTTTTACGGCGGCTATGTTGTTGAACACAGGTTCGGCCTGTCTAACCAGTCATTATTGAACTGGGTAAAGGAGAACCTTAAATCCACCGCGCTCAACATTGTTATAGGCGTGCCTGTTGCGCTGGCCTTCTACTGGTTCATACGGTCAACCGGTAACCTGTGGTGGCTCTGGTTCGGTATATTTGTTTTTGTACTGTCAGTTGTTCTTGCGCGCATAGCCCCGGTGCTTATTTTTCCCATATTCTATAAGTTTAAGGAACTTGACAACGGCGAGATAAAGGAGCGGGTCGAAAAGATCCTTGCTGATGTGAACATAAAGATCAGCGGAATTTTTTCTTTCAATATGAGCAAGGACACAAAAAAAGCTAACGCGGGGTTTACCGGGCTTGGTAAAACAAAGAGGATCATACTTAGCGACACGCTGCTTGAGAACTTTTCGGTTGATGAAATCGCAGTGGTTTTTGCGCATGAGGCTGGACACTACAAGTACCGGCATATAGTAAAAAATATCATGTTCAGCACTGTTATAATATTCGTATCATTCTACCTCTGCGGACAGAGCTACGCGTGGACTGTTTCTAAGATGGGTTTCGTGCAGATTCATGAATTTGCAGCACTCCCGGTACTCATGCTCTACCTGTCCATTTTTGGACTGCTGCTTATGCCGGTTACAAATTCTATTTCACGAAGGTACGAGTACCAGGCTGACGCGTATGCACTGCAGACAACAGGAAACCTCGAGGCGTTTGTTTCAACAATGGAAAAACTCGCGGCCATAAATCTTTCAGACAAGGAACCGAACCGTGTGGTTGAGTTCTTCTTCTACAGCCACCCTTCCATTAAACGCAGGGTCGAGGCTGCCAGGGCTTCGTTTGGCGCGGTTAACGGTTGAATTAGCACCGCCTGTCATTTAGAAGGTACGTGAGAAATCTCTTAAGTAGTTTTAAAAAGATTTCTCAGCAGCTGCCGCTTCTTCGATGACAAATCAAGTACTAAGTAAATCGTGAAATACCGTAGTTCAAAACCTGTCATTCCCGTGAAGACGGGAATCCAATAGAACAGATTTTATTAGATTCCGCTATTTTATTTCCTCTGCAGCAGCATAATGCACGATTTATGTTGTAAAAATCCGCACTGCAAAAAACTGTTACCTGCATAGTATTCCGAAATAATTTGGTTGATAAATTCCTCTTATATGATAACATCTGCAGTGACTTTAACTACGCAGATGTTATCATTCTGATATATTCCATAAGGAGTCTATAATGAAGAAGTTTATGGCAGTCATGGCTATAGTTCTGTTCTCTACAGCAGTTTTTGCACAGGGTGTAAAAAGGGATGTAAAGAAGGATGTAAAAACAGAAACGCCGAAACTGGATGTTGCATACAGCCTGTATGGTATAGCTTACAGTGTCTCAGGAATACAGGATGATTATGTGTACGATGTGGCGCATATAAGGCTGAATCCCGGGATTGTTCTCTCTTCCGGCGATATCAGGGGTGTTTTACAATTCGAAATTGACCAGGATTTCGGCAGGAATGGGGCCGGGGTTTCGGATACTGGAGCCGATCCGGGAACGGATAATTTTGTTGTTGGAGTAAAATGGGCATACCTTGAAGTTTCAAACCTGATCCTGGCGGGCATCACGGCCGGTGCCGGCCTTGATGCATACAGTTTCCCGCTGGTTGTTGATAATGATTTCGCGCTTTTCAGGGCATCTTATGATTTCGGCATAGGGAAGGCAGTTGTAAGCTACATCAAGATCAATGAATACTCACAGGTTGAAAAGGATGCTGCGAATGTTGAGGACAACCGGGACGTCGATGCTTTTGCCGCTGACATTCCGCTGAAGTTCGGAGTGTTTGGTGTACGTCCCGGATTGATTTTTGTAACAGGGGGCGAACAGTCGACAATTGCTTCTGATGCAAGGATTTTGAACTTTGCGCTGAATGTTACTGCTGATATAAGTGCCGTGAATTTTGCGCTGACCGGCGCGTATATGACAGGGGATGCTGACGCCGACACTTCGGCTTCAGCCTATGCGTTTGATGCATCTGCCGAGATAAAACTTTTCGGCAGCATCAGGGCGGGGGGCTTCTGTACTTATGGTTCAGGGGACGACGGAACAGGATCAGAGGATAACAGTTACTTTTATATGATGAACATGTTGTTTGGAACAACTGCGAAAAAGACAGGGGCGCCGGACGGAAGGCTCATGCTTCTTGAGAATGCCACTGTTGCGAATTCAACTGCTGCAGGAAATGCTTATGATACCATGGATGATTCAAGGGGCTACATGTCTGCAGGTGTTTTTGCCGAAGCAGAGTACATGAAGATAAAACTTTTTGTGCAGGGGGGTATCGCATCTCTTGTTAAGGCGGATGCGTCGGGAAACAAAATGATAGGTGCCGAGTTTGATCTTGGTGCGTCATACACCGTGGCGTATAACACTGAAATATTTGTGGAAGCTGCTTTTCTTTTTGGGGGTGATGTAATCGTCGGGCCTGCGGCTCTTGCAGATGCGGAAAATGTCACGCAGTTTGCGTTCGGGATGACAACTGATCTTTAGTTCATACAATAATCCGTGAAAAAGTAAAGGCGCCTTGCGGCGCCTTTACTTTTTCAGAATGACTGTTGCTACTTGATCAGTTCAATAATTGTTGCAGCACCGGGACCGCCGCCTGCGCAGAGTGAAGCGCAGCCGTACCTGATGTTTCTTTTCTGCATCAGGTGGAGCAGGGTAATTATAAGCCTGCAGCCTGTCTGGCCTACGGGGTGTCCCAGGGATATGCCGGAACCGTTAACATTGATGATCTCTTTATCAATTTTAAGTTCCCTGTTACATGCTATTACCTGCGATGCGAATGCTTCATTAAGCTCCCAGATACCTATATCGCTCATTTGAAGTCCCGCGAATTTAAGGGCTTTCTGCACTGCCGGGACTACGCCGAATCCCATAATCTTCGGATCAACTCCCGCAGATGCGGTAGAGACTATACGTGCAAGCGGTTTGAGTCCAAGTTCTTTTGCCTTGTCAGCGCTTGCAAGAACAAGTGATGCGCCGCCGTCGTTAAGTCCGGATGCGTTACCTGCTGTAACTGTTCCGTCTTTTTTAAATGCCGGTTTCATTTTCGCAAGGGCTTCCATTGTTATGTCGGCGCGTGGATGTTCGTCTGTGTCTATGAAAACATCACCTTTTTTTGATTTAACCGGAACCGGTACGATCTCTGTCTTGAACTCACCATTTTTAATTGCTGCAACAGCTCTCTGGTGGCTCATGTATGCCCATTCGTCCTGCTCTTCACGGCTTATCTTGTACTGCTCTGCAAGGTTTTCAGCAGTGACTCCCATGTGGTAGTTGTTGAACGCATCAACAAGTCCGTCATGCAGCATATGGTCAACAAAGGTCTGGTCTCCCATACGGAGTCCTTTACGTGCACCGAGAGACATGTATGGCGCGTTGCTCATGCTTTCAATGCCTGCAACAACCTCTATTTCATTTTTACCAAGCATGATCTGCTGAGATGCAATTTCTGTTGCCCTCATTGATGCCGGGCAGAGCTGAGTCACTGTACATGATACTGATTCGACCCTGCAGCCGGAACCGAGCGCGACCTGTCTTCCTGTGTTACCTTTGGATCCTGCCTGTAGACAATTACCTGCAATAAGTTCATCTACCTGCTCAGGCTTAATCCCCGCTTTCTCCATTGCGGATTTCGCGGCTATAATTCCAAGTTCTACAGATGTGAGAGAGCTGAGTGATCCGAGGTAATCCCCGATCGGTGTTCTGCTGCCACCGAGTATTACAACTTCTTTCATATAAAAAAATCCCCCATTGATATTTTTTTAAGTTGAAGGACGGTTTATGTTTCCTGCCCTATTTTAACATGTTTTTTTATTAAGTCAAGCCCCCAATTATTATTTTTTGTTTTATAGTTGATTATTGGTATAATAGTATAATTGTTTAACATGGCGGAAAATATGGGATTAATGCTTAAACAGATAGGTGCTTCCCTGTACCCGACACAGCTTTCTGTGGGGTCGATAATACTTACTGTTTTTTCATTGACACTGGCTGTTTTTTTTCTTCGCCCCCGGAAGAAAAGCAGTACAACCGTGCACCTGGGGCTGGCATACCTTTTCCTGTCATTTTTTCATGCAGCATATTTTATTTCATTCACTTTTTATCATCCTCTTGCTGCATACCACCGCTGGATTACTGTTCCATCTATACTTGCCGCAGAGATTCACCTTACGGGATTAATACTGCAGTACCCTGACGGTCAGAATATGCGCCTTTCAAGGGTTGCCACTTTAGTTCAGTACATTGTGCTGTTCATAAGCACTGCTGTTTTTTATTCCAAAACAATCAGGTCAGATATTTTTTTCAGATTTGATGGCCATTATTATGATCTTGCAGCAATAACAGCGGGAAAATATATGGGGATTGTGATCATGGTTTACTCAACCATTTTCCTGTTTGCCATTATCATCAGGCTCTTCCAGCTCAAAGGGGATGATCTGATGCGCATGGTTCTTATCGGCATACCATGTGTCGCCGGGGCAACATTTCCGGCTGTCCTTAACCTGCTCAATATGAATGGTTATATCACACGTGAATCTTTCCAGATCATGCTTAATATGTGCCATCTGTTTTTCTGGCTTTTCATGGCCCTGCTGCATTTAAACACGACTAAAGAAAAATTCACCTTCATGGGCAAGATTGTCGGGATCAGCATCGTTACATTCCTCGCATTTTTTATCCTGAACAGCCATCTAACACTTCTTGATATGGATAAAAATTACGATAACCTTAAGGTCAGGGATGCCAGGCTGCACATGGTAGAGCCAGCTCCGGATGATGGCGTTGTTTTTGTTAACAGTTGCAGCTTCTCCGGAAAAGCCTTTACTGGAAGTGGCACAAAAAATTCAGGAAGTATTCCCCCTTGTTTTAATAATGAATACTTCAATACATTTGTGTATGAAGAGATAAAAAGAATTCCAGATGAAACTTTCAATAGAGAGCTTGACACTCTCCTTGCAGGCGGAGGTGAATTTTTTAAGGGATACAGGAACTTTATCCTCGGTATAAACAGTTCGTTGCCGGTTAACCAGGCAGGCAGGGGATTGGTGATCACACGTGAACTTGAAAGTATGCGCGGCTACAGTACCTTCCAGTATAATTCTATATTATCGATGAATAATGATGATTTCAGGAATCAATTATATGGTGTCCTTAATCTGACAAATGCCGGATTTAAACCATTCAGAGAAGCGATGCTTGCCTTTGCCGGCAGCGCGGAATTAAACGGCAGCGAACTGAAAGTTCAGGTTGCAAAGTATATTGAACCTATGAATCCCTCCGGTGCAAGGATTTACAGGACTGACAATAATAGAAGGCACTTTATATCATATATTTATTACGACAGGCCGGAGAGGATTGTTTACGAAGCAGGATTCTCCTATCTATTATACAGGGAATACATGCAAAACTCCGCGTCGCGCATGATATTTATTGTACTCACTGCGATAATTTTTATGATCGTAATTTATCCCTTCTTCTTTTTGGGTACAATGTACACACCGCTCAGCACGCTTTTAAAAGGTGTTAACAGGGTTGCTGACGGCGAGCTTGATTTCCGGATTGACGTCAGGATTGAGGATGAGATCGGCGAGATAACAAGAACATTTAATACCATGACAGACAGGTTAAGGGAGAACCAGGATGAGATTGCCAGGTCAGCCGGCAGGTTCAGGGAACTGGCCGATATGCTTCCTGATATAATTTACGAGACAGATATAGATCTTAATATAATTTATATGAACAGGGCCGGGTATAACCTGGCCGGGTATTCGCGTGACAATATCAGTTCAGGCCTTTCTCTTTCTGCACTTCTCAGTGAAAAGGATTTCCGCAGTATAAAAACTTTCAGTGAAAAGTGCAACGATATCGAGGGTGCAATATTCAGCAGGACCCATGATATATGCAAAAAGGACGGGGGATCGTTCTCCGGTGAAAACAGGGCTGTATTTATTTATAATGAGAACGGCGTGTCCGGGCTGCGCGGCATAATCCGCGACGTTACGGAAAAAATCAAAACAGAGGAGGCTTTGCTCCAGGTGCAGAAGATGGAAACCATAGGCACCCTCGTTGCCGGATTGGCCCATGATTTCAACAACATCCTTGCGGGTATAACAGGCCCGCTTTCTATGATACGTTATACGATCGAAAAACAGGGCAGCATCGATGCCGATGACTTTAATGTTTACATCGAGACGATGAATGAATCGTCCAGGAGGGCAGTGGACCTTGTGCAGCAGCTTGTCAACCTTTCAAGAAAGGATTCCATTGCCCTTGTTCCCGTTGACCTTGTCCATTCGCTCAAACACGTTATAAGAATATGCACCAGTGCATTTGACAGGAATATTGAGATTGTTGCAAATATTCCTGAACATCCCGTCATGGTAATGGGCGACACTACGCAGGTTGAGCAGATGCTTCTGAACATATGTATTAATGGAAACCATGCAATGACGATAATGCGGCCGCTGGGTGATATACGCGGGGGCAGGCTTGTACTCTCTGTTGATGAAATACAACCTGATGAACACTTTATGGCTGTTCACCCCGAAGCGAAAGATGTGTATTACTGGAGGGTGTCTGTGTCGGATACCGGTGTCGGTATGGACAGCAGTATTGTATCGAAGATTTTTATTCCGTTTTTTACCACGAAACAGCGAGGAACTGGCACGGGACTCGGGCTTGCCATGGTCTACAATATTGTAAAGCATCACAGGGGATTTGTTGATGTTTATTCTGAGCCGGGTATGGGTACAACGTTCAGCATTTTCCTGCCTGAACTTGACAAACAGGAAGAGGCTGCTGCTGTATCACGCAATGTCCCTGTTGTGATGGGGGACGGCCTGATCCTTGTTGCAGATGACGAGGAGGCGATCAGGCTTACTGCGCGGATGATGCTTGAAAAATGCGGTTATGATGTAATTACAGCGGTTGACGGCCAGGATGCTGTCAGGGTATATGGCGAGCATGCGGGCAATGTTAAGGCTGTAATCCTTGACCTTCTTATGCCAAAGATGTCCGGCGAGGTCGCGGCCATGGAACTCAGAAAACTGAATCCCGATGTAAAGATACTGCTCGCTTCAGGCATGATTCATGATGAGCGTGCTGACCGGATTGCTTCTGATTATAAATGTGTTTTTATACAGAAACCGTATACATTTGAAGTTTTCTCCCGGGCAGTATATAACCTCATAAATGATATAAGGCAATAGCTGCCAGGAGAAATATGAGAAAACCACTTGAAGGAATAAAAATTCTTGACCTCTCGAAGTACCTTCCGGGGCCGTTTGCTACACAGCTGCTTGCTGATTTCGGCGCAGGGGTAATCAAGATCGAAGAGCCGGGCGGTGAACCTGGACGCATGCTTCCTCCGTTTATAGGCGGCGCCAGCCCCCGCTACTGTTCTGTCAACCGGAACAAGCGTTCTGTAATCCTTGACCTGAAGAAACCTGAAGGACGCGGAGTGTTCATGAAACTTGCAGAGGACGCTGACGTTGTGGTTGACCAGTTCCGTCCCGGTGTAATGGATAAACTTGGACTTGGTTATGAAACATTGCGCGGCATAAACAGCAGGCTGATTTACTGCGCGATTACAGGTTACGGACTTACCGGTCCATGGAGGAACTCTGCGGGACATGACATAAATTACCTGAGTACGGCAGGCGTATCCGGACTCATGGCAGGCCGGGACAGTGTGCTGGTGCTCCCTGCAATTCAGGTGGCAGATGTTGCAGGCGGCAGCCTTTATGCGGTAATCGGAATACTCCTTGCGCTTTTTGCCCGTTCCCGTACAGGCAGGGGCCAGCTCTGCGACATCGCGATGATGGATGGTGCACTGAGCCTTATGTCCTATACGCTCGGTGAATGGTCAGGCAACGGGAGACTGCCCGCTGCGGGCGGTGAACTCCTTACCGGGGGGTATGCCATGTATAATGTCTACAGGTGCAAAGACGGCAGGCATGTGTCTCTTGGAGCGCTTGAGCAGAAGTTCTGGCACGGTTTCTGTGATTCTGTCGGCCGCGCAGATTTCAGGGAGATACAGTATGTACCGGAAAGGCAGGAGCAGCTTATTGATGAGATAAGCTGCATAATGCTCACAAGGACGCGCGATGAATGGGTCGATTTTTTCAGCGGCCGGGATATATGCTTTACGCCTGTGCTTGACCTGGATGAGGTTCCGGAACATGAACAGGTCAGGGCCAGGGATATGATTCTGAAGATTACAGGTTTTATGGGTGGAGACAGGGACATATTCGTTACAGGGAATCCTGTGAAGCTCTCGGATACGCCGTGTGAAATTAAAACTGAATTTGCTGCAGCAGGAGCAGACACGGTAAGTGTGCTCATGGAGGCGGGTTATCCGGCTTCAGAGATCGATGAGTTAAGGCGCAGGGGAGTGATATGACGGCAAAACCTCCGGTAGCCATGACCCACACAGTGCCGGAAAACACTGCGCGTCAAAGATTCAGCGATTACGCATGCACAGTGTTTAACGTAATACCGTCACGTAAAGGAATAAAGAAGGCTATCAAAAACGGTGAGTTTCTCATAGACGGTATCGCGGCAGAAACAGGCACATGGGTGCAGCCCGGACAGTTGATGGAACTCCTGGAAACAGAAACAGGAAGGGTTAAGGAATACCGTGCAGCACTCGAAGTTGTGTACGAGGATGAATTTTTAGCAGTGATAAACAAGCCCGCTGGAATGGCAGTGAACGGCAACAGGTTTAAAACTGTTCAGAACGCGCTGCCGTTCAACCTTACGCCGACGCACGAACCGGATGCCCTCCGCAGTCCGCTCCCGGTTCACAGGCTCGACGCAGTCACAAGCGGGCTCGTGATTGCGGCAAAATGCAGGCGCAGCCAGGTTGCACTGGGACAGCAGTTCGAGACCAGGAGTGTGAAGAAACGCTACAGGGCTGTGGTGCAGGGCATGATAGCAGAGAATGGGCGCATTACGTCCATGGTTGACGGCCGCGAGGCCGTTACGGAATTTTCACCGGTACTTTCGGTTCGATCAATAAAAAACGGGTACCTGACCCTTGTCGACCTCTTCCCGCAGACAGGCAGGATGCACCAGCTGAGGCGGCACATGGCAGAGTCCGGCCATCCAATCGCGGGCGATTTACTCTACGGTGTTAATGGAAATGTATATAAGGGGAAGGGCCTCTTCCTGGCGGCAGTTGAACTCCGGTTCACCCATCCGGTAACCGGAGTGATGGTCAATGTCAGTATTGATGACCCGCACAAGTTTATATCGTTTCTTCAGCGTGAGGAGAGGAGGTGGCTGCGGATCCAGGATTTATGAATCCGCAGATGCTGCGTGTTATAACTTATTCAGGCCCGGATCAAGTTCCTTTTCAATTTCCTTCTGCACTTTTGCCGTCAGCGCTTCAATTGTTTTGAACTCGGAAGGTTTAATCTTTTTGCCAATAGTAATTGTGCCCCTCTTCTTTGTAAATATTTCAGGGAATGTTTTATGCGACGGCCATATGTCATACGCACCGTTGATAGTGATCGGTATTATCTCCCTGTCGATATTCTTCGCAAGATAAGCAGCACCAAGTTTAAATTCCTGTATCTCCCCGGTGTCTGTGCGTTTCCCTTCCGGGAAGATCATAATAGACTTGTTCTGACGCAGCAGGTCTGAGCTCCGCTTGAATACTTCGTTAGTATTCTTCGCGTAATCAATCCAGATAACAGGCATTCCGTGAAATACATATTTGATCACATCAACCTCTTTTTTCCCTATGGCATAGGTGTTTTTTATATCCCTGATCTTCATGGCGCGTATTATAAAGAGCAGGTCAAGGAATGATGTATGGTTTGCCATAATTATATTATTCTTTATGTCAAGATTCCCGGGGTTCCTGACTTCAACCTTCCACGCGAACCTGCACAGGAGGTCTATCAGGCCCATCCATAAGTAAAGAAAGGGATTGAAGAACAGCAGGGGCTTCTCTGTGATTTTACCCTTGAATAGCCTGTCTGTAATTTTACTCCCGCTGCCCTTTTCCAGGCTGGAAAGATAGACCAGGAGTGCATCCATGGTCTGTATGGATTTCATCTTTTCGACATCAATTGTAACTCCGAGGTTTTCCTCAAAGTGGGCAGCAAGGTCAACAAGACCCAGGGAGTCAATGTCAAAATCAGCGTAGGTCTGACGCGTGTATATTGTTTTTGTGCGGAGTTTCTTTTTCAGAAGGTCGATGATTTCATTTTCTGCCGGAGAAAGACCTGTAAGTATCTCGCGCAGAACAGCAGTGTCGTTTTCGTGTTCCATGTACACACCTTTCGCAAGGAGTTCCCTGACCTGGCTGTACACAACCTTCCTCGCGGAATTGACAGGAAGCTTGTCGAATGAAATCGCGAAATCATTCAATATTTTGTAGCTCGGGAGGCCCTTGTTGAGCCTGATGATTTCATTGCGTATCAGATCAAAGCTTTTGTCTGACTTGAGCACAGGTACAATAACTGCATAAACATGTTCATTACCATCTTTCTCAAGACCGAAGACCGCAATCTCCTCTATTGCAGATGACTGCTTGTAGTATGACTCCAGCTCTTCGGGATAAACATTTTTCCCGGACGAGAGGACAATTACGTTTTTAATGCGGCCTGTAATGTACAGGTTCCCTTTCTTGTCAAGTTTCCCAAGGTCGCCTGTATGAAAGAATCCTTCGTCATCAAAAACTTTTTTATTCGCCTCATCATTTTTATAGTATCCAGGCATCACTGAATCGCCCTTGAAGCAGATTTCACCCACGCCATCTTGATTGAAATCAACAATCTTGAGCTGGTTTCCTGCAGTTGCAGGGCCGACAGACCCGATAGGATTATGATTCGGATCCGGCAGGCAGATCGGCCCTGTAGTTTCCGATAATCCATATCCTTCAACAAGTATGAACCCCATGCTCCTGTAGTATTTCCTGTATTTGTTTTTAAGGGGAGCGCCGCCGCTTACAAAGAACCTGTGGCTCCTGCCGAACAAAACGTGGACCGGGTCGAATATCCTGTTTACTACCGGTGATAAACCGATCTTCCGCATAAACGTGCCGTATTCGAGGAAGAATGTGAATAGTTTGTACTTGAAGTCCGATTCGGCCTTTACTTTGTTTATAATGGCGTCCATGAACATTTCCCAGAGCAGGGGCGCGGCAGGGAATATGGTAATCGGGTTCCCGGCAAGACTCTTCATGATGTCGGGTCCCTTGAGCGAAGTCTGCCACACAAAGGATGAACCGTGAGCAAAAGGCCCGGCAAAGCAGGCATCCAGCGCATATACATGGTAAAGCGGCAGCAGGCAGAGCATTACATCTTTGGACGACATGTGTGCCCTCTGTGCAGTACTGCTCCCTGTAACGAAGATGTTCCTGTGCGATAGTGTGATAATCTTGGGATCGCCGGTTGTTCCGGATGTAAATATATAGCTTGCGATGTCGTCCGGGGTCATTGAGGGGACTTTGATTTTTTTCTTTTTTTCAACTGACCTGTTCTGGGCCACACTGTAGGTCTTGATCCCCCCTGCCCTGTTTTTGTATCCGTCAGAGATGAAGACCGCTTTTGCCTTCATTTTTTTCAGCATCACGGGGTATTGGGAAGCGGGCAGGTTGACGTCAAGCGGCAGAACAATCCCCCCCATCATGCCGATAGCCATGTATGTCAGGACCCATTCATGGTTGCTCACTGCCAGCAGGGCAATTACATCTCCTTTTTTAAAACCCTCGGACTGCAGAAACGCCGCACGCTGTTCTGCGATTGCAAATCCTTCCGCGTATGCCATGCTTCCGTTGAAAAGTATCCTGTCAGAGTATTGTTCGCATGTTTTTCTGTAGAAATCATAAAGATTATCGAACATTTCAGTTCTCCGTTTTATTTTGAGTTTTTATATTTATATAAACAGGTACATAATGTGTATTATATACTTTAATATGATAAATTATCCGTACATTGATTTTTTTATGATAATTTTTTCAAAGACTTTTTTCATAAATCGGTTAATTTATTACTTTTTAGCGGCCAAAAGCTCTAATATCCTGATTTTCCATGAAAATATATGGATGATATTTCCATGAAATTAAGGTTGAGAAAAACTCTGAATTAATTCTGATCTTATCATGTAATTTATTATTATTTATCTGAAAGTTATGGAGGTCTGATGCCGGTTAACCTTATTATCCTGACCCTGTTTTTCCTGATGATGGCAGCCATTGCCCTGCTTTACAGGGAGGCAACACTTGATAAACTGAAATTCCTGGAGGACGAGACTCTCCTGTTTGAAGAATACGGGACCAGGGTGGAACAGTCAGGGGGATCGCACTCCGTGGTTTTTATTAACTGTATTGTCCGGGTGACTGACAGGAGAATTATCATAGCGCAGAAAATGCTGTTCCGCACAAAGTATGCACTCAGGCATGTAATTTTCTACAGTGAGGGTGATGATGAGACCGGACTGAAACACACACTCCTCAAGGGGTATATACTTATGCGTATAGACAATACCGCGCTGCAGCTTGAACAGCAGACCGGTAATTCGGCTACAGTCAGGATAAAAATACCTGAAACACCGCTTACCAGGAACCAGTATATTTTATATGATACGAACCGTGCCGGGGATTACCGGAATCTTCTGGTACAGGGTATTTGAACGCGTTGAATGGATTTAAAAATTAAGTGTTGAATATGATATTCCATGAGCTCGACAGGAGCTCATGGAATACACTTTAAATCTGAATACTACGATTCATTCTTATGTTTCAGCCTGTTTTTTGCCCATAGACCGCCGATCAAGGCCGCAATTACAAGAAGTATTGTCAGCATGAACGGCTTATTTTTCGGGGCAGCTTTTAGTATGAAAGCGGTCAGTCCGCTCTCCTCTTCGGCTAAAACAGCGTATCGGGCGGAAATCTCTTCAGCTGTAAGTGCCCTGCTCATGAGCTGGACCCTGTCAATTAGTCCGTTGAATCCCAGGTTGCCCCATCCGGAAACCCCGCAATCAACGGGAAGCTGGGCGCCGATAACCAGGGCTCCATCACTGTTACGGCAATCGCCTGTTGTGATAGCACCTTCGCAGTCAAGAGATCCGTTTATATAGATGCAAATTTTTGCAGCTGCAACATCCCACGTCGCGACAATATAGTACCACTTGTCCAGCGCGAGTTTTGTGGGACTGTCAATCCAGGAACTATCGCCATCAGCGTTTGTCACAAGAAATCTCAGCTTGCCCAGCGTGGTCCAGTACTGGAGACTGAAAGTTTCATCGCTGAAATCTTTCTTAACTCCCTTATGAACTATGCCGGCAAATGGTCTATGAGAAATTATTTTCACCATGGCCTCAATGCTTCCTGCCTTTGCAAGGGTCAGTGCATCACTGTCGGGTATAAGTACATAGTCATTAAACCCGTCAAACTGCAGTGCAGTACCTGTAGGGACGATTACCGGGGCCGCTTCAAAAACTGTGTAATCCGCGCTTGCGGTGCTGTCAAAATTCCAGAGCCCTGTAATCTCGATGCTTCGGGCTACTGAAGCGATATAATCCTTATATGAACCATCTTCTGCTGTTACCCTGTAGACCGGGTTTGCGGTAAAATCGTTCGCAGTTTCACCGGGAACCTGGTCTGCGCCGTTTATTGCCACACCTACACCCGTGGTAACAAAATCAGCAATCAGTGATGTTATATTTTTTGTCTGCGGGAACTCGGTTGTAATTGTGCCCGCATCTTCATCAATTAGTGCAGTTTCACCATCCAGTATGAATGTTGTAATAGCCTTTGCTGAATTTTTTGCTATTGTTACATTGACAGTATAGGTCTCGCTTGATCCATCCTCTGCCTCGACAACGTAGTCAACTGAAGATGAAAAGTTGTTATGCGTCTCGCCCGATTTCTGTTCAAGGCCGCCAACTGTCACCTTCTCGCCGGTAGATGTAAAAGTGGCAACCAGGTCTGATGATTCAGAGCCATAGGGGAGTACAAAATTGATAGTGGTGCCCGAAAAGTCTCCCGGTATGTCCGTATCCAGGTCTGAATTTATTGCTGCATTGATCGTCGTATTAAAGGCAAAGGAACCGATCTCCTTCCATGCGGCTTTCTGTACGGTTGCCCTGACAGTATAGATCCGGGTTGAATTGTCCTCGGCATGAACCGTGTATATCACATCACCGGTAAAGTTGTTGCGTGTTTCACCGCTGACCTGTTCAGCTTCACCTATGAGTACTTTTTTGCACACAGCATCGAATGATGCAGTAAGTGAAGTAAGGGATGTCTTCGGAGCAAGTGATACATTTATTATATTTGTGGACTGGTCTATAGTTCCTTCAGTCCCGTTAAGATAAAATTTACTGATTGTCTTCACTGATGAAGGCGCAATCGCAACTTTAACTGTATATGTTTTCACCTCATCATTCGCTGTAACCGTATATATAACATCTGAACTGAAGTCATTTGCTGTTTCACCGCTGATCTGGGGAACATCGTTGACCTTAACGTCAGTACTGTCCGTTACGAATACTGCAACAAGCGTTTTTACGTCGGTACCGTGGGGTACGGTTACATTAATTGTTTCCCCGCTGATCGTACCCGCGGCATCTGCGCCAAGCGTACTGTTTTTCTGAACAGTAAAGCTGAAGCTTATCAGTTCATTATCCCCTGTGCCATACCTGGGGTAGGTTTTCCCTGAACTGGCTTTTCCGCAGCCTGAAACGGATAAAGATATCGCTGTTATAAATATGACGATGTTTTTGTAATTCATGGGTTTCTCCACTTTTTTAATGAGCGTCTATAATCCTTTGTTTACGCATTTACTCTGCAGGCACATGATATTTTTATTTAAATGCACCCACTATAATATCGGATAATATAGGGTTTTAGTTTAATCAGGGCAACAACAAAAAAGCCCAAATGGGTTTTTTTGTTGAAAAACAAGTACTTTTCCAGTATAAATGCATCATGATATGACATAAGCTTAACAGTTTGAACATCTGTCCTGGTCATAATCAAAGACCTTGACATACCAGAGTTCCTGTATATAATCATTCAAACTATCCGGTTGTAAACCCCCGGGGGCGTAATGTACGAAAAAGTAATCAGAGGATTAACAGGTTCAGGAAGAATTATAGGCCGCAACAGGTCCCTGTCTTCGGTTGTGTTTGTACCATTTATGTGGATAAATAATGAATGGCACCTGGTGTTCCAGCTTCGGGCAGCGGGTATCAGGCAGGGCGGCGAGGTGTCGTTTCCAGGCGGCAGGCATGATCCTGCATCAGATAAATCATTTGAGCAGACAGCTGTACGGGAGACTGTCGAGGAGATGGGCATCAGCCCGGATGATATCTGTATTGACGGTTATCTTGGGGCGCTTGTTGCTCCCATGGGTGCTGTGATTGATGTATATGTGGGACGTATCATTCTTGACAGTATCGATTCCTTTAAGATCAGCAAGGATGAGGTAGAGAAGGTCTTCACTGTTCCTGCCATGGATTTTATAGTGAAGGGTTTTGAGAAATATAATATCCATATACAGGTTAATCCCTACCGTAAAACAGAATCAGGAGGCAGGGAGATGATTTTTCCTGCCAAGGAGCTTGGTCTTCCCGAAAGGTACCATGGCTCCTGGGGCGGGATGCTTCATGAGGTATACATATACAGGACAGAACATGGTGTTATATGGGGGCTCACTGCAGAGATAATCAGGGAGATGGTCGATCTTGCAGTAGAATGAAAAAATAATATACACTGTAAACCGCTGCAGTCATGCATGGAATACTGATCCAGGGTAGAACAGATGATAAGAATATTTTAAAGCACAGGTTTACCTTGCAACTTCGTTTATCAGCTTGCCCAGTGTCTGGTCGTGCGAAGTAACAGTCTTCTGGTTCGCCTCGTAGCTGCGGTTCACCTCGATCATGTCGACCATCTCGCGTACAATGTTAACGTTTGATTTTTCAAGAAATCCCTGTATCACCTTGTATTCACCGGGAGGCAGCGCGGGTCCTGAATATTCAGTCTCCCTGTACATCGAGTCACCCTCTTTTTTTATGTGGCGGATGTTCTCGAAGTCCACAATCTTCAGCTTGTCTATTACAACGGGGCCTGTCCAGTCGTTACTGGCCATGCTTACCACGTCCCTTGGGTCTGCAGAGAGGTCGCCGTTAACCACTACCTCGCCCCTTTCGTTAATCATGAAATTGTTCTGCTGTACGCGGATTATGCCGTTTTCGCCCATTACAGGATTTCCGTTATGGGTCATGAGGACGCCGTCCTGGTTGATTGTAAAGGAACCGTCGCGTGTATAGCGTTCGCCGCGTTCGGTCATCACTGTGAAGAATCCCCTGCCTTCAAGGGCAAGGTCGAAGTTGTTTTCTGTGCGCTGCAGTGATCCCTGCCCGAAATCTGTAAAGACCTCGTTGACCTCAACCCCTGTACCTAGTTTGCCGACATACGGCATCGCGTCGTATGATCCCACCGGGGTAATGCCAAGGCCGCTTTCATTTATCCTTCTGATAACCATGTCCGGGAATGCCTTGAAGATGGCTATATCCTTTTTGTATGATGTCTTGTCAACGTTGGCCAGGTTGTTCGCTATTGCGTCCATCCTTGCCTCCTGTGCGATCATGCCGCTTGCGCCTGTATAGATTCCTCTAAGCATCAGAAGGTTCCTCCCTTTACCCTCCTTATATCGGCACCTAAAGCTGATAACTTTTCAGTTAAATTTTCGTAACCACGGTCAGAATGATAAATTCTTCGTATTTCGGTAACACCTTTTGCTGCAAGGGATGCCACAATAAGTGCTGCACCGGCACGCAGGTCCGACATCATAATCGGTGCGGACATAAGCTGTTTCCCGCCTCTTATTATTGCAGTATTACCTTCAATGCTTATATCGGCGCCCATGCGGCGCAGTTCACCTACGTGGGTGTACCTGTTTTCAAAGATTGTTTCTATTATTACACTTATTCCGGGTATCGTGGTTGCAAGGGACATTAAAGGCGCCTGCAGGTCAGTGGGAAATCCCGGATAGGGGAGTGTTTTTATAAGGAAACCGTTGATTTTTTTGCCCGGAATTATGTGTACTGTGTTGTCGCCTGTTTCTATGGAGTATCCTGACTCTTTGAGTGTATCTATAAGGGACTGTATGTGTTCAGGGACACAGTTAGTGAGGGTGACATCCCCCCTGGTAATTGCCCCTGCAAGCAGGTATGTCCCGGCCTCGATCCTGTCGGGCATGATTGTATAAGTAACTGCTTTAAGTTTTTTTACACCCTCTATTGTTATCCGTTCAGTGCCAAGCCCGGAAACATTAGCACCCATTGTGTTCAGGAATCTTCCCAGGTCCACAATGTCCGGTTCCATGGCACAGTTCTCAAGTACCGTTTTACCATTTGTAAGAACTGCTCCCATCATCAGGTTTGCGGTTGCACCTACGGAAACCTGCCGCATGGTAAACACTGCAGGCTGCAGCTTTGCGGCCCTGGCCTTTATGTATCCGTGTTCAAGCTGAATTTCCGCACCCATTGCCTCGAATCCCGCAAGGTGGATGTCGACCGGCCGTTCACCTATTGCGCAGCCCCCTGGAAGAGAAACATCAGCTTCGCCAAGACGTGCAAGGAGCGGGCCCATGACATAGACGCTGGCACGCATTGTCTTTACTAGTTCATAGGGCATTTCGCCGTTTTTAATGGAGTTAACCCGTATCTTCAGGATGTTCTTCTCCACATCGAAATCAGTTTCTGCGCCAAGGTATTCGATCACCTTTATTATTGTGTGGATATCCTTAAGGTCTGGAACATTTTTAAGAACGGTCTCGCCGTCAGCAAGAAGACTTGCAACTATTACTGGAAGCGCGGCATTCTTTGCGCCAGAAATCCTCACCTCGCCTTTAAGTTTTTTCCCGCCCCTGATTCTGTAGTAATCCAACGTGTTTCCCCTTAATCGAGTTCTTTGATTTTTAAAATATCCGGCTTAATTTCGGATTTTATGTCATCTTTAATTCCCGTTATATCGCTCTTAATATCGTCGACATCGCGCTTGAAATTTTTTACAGACTGGAATGCCTTGCTTCCGCCGAACAGAAACGTGATTATGGCTCCCAGGACAAGCATTTCCATTCCGCCTAAGTTCCCTAACATATAGTATACCCCCGGACTCTTTTCCTGAAAAATAATTCATGGAGGGTAAGTGTCAAGATATAATTTTGAGGGATTTTTGCTGTTTGGGATTACTCTTTGTCATACCCGTGAAGACGGGTATCCATATGATACGCATTATACCGGCTGAAGCCTGGACTTAACGGTTTTACCACCCGCTGCGCTGGAGACGCGGAGTGTAAAGAGAAAGGATTAAGGAATGTCTCTCGCAGAGGTGCTAGGACGCAAAGGGAAGGCTGTATGTCATCCCCGTGAAGACGGGGATCCATTTGTTAAACAGTGTATATATCAGTATCCAGAAATCTACATGGCTCACACAGAGTCGCGGAGGGCACAGAGAAAGGATTAAGGAATGGCTCTCACAGAGGAGCTGGAACGCAAAGAAAGGAGAGATGTGATGGATAAAGTTTTAAGTAGCTCTCTCATGGGGGACGCCGCTTAGAATTTATTAACAGGCTAATGTTTATCGGCTGGGGGCGTAGGGTAGAGGCTGAACTGAGAACAACGGGCTTCAGCCCGTTGCTTTAAAAGTACTCATTCGAGTATTTCACAGATTCTTCAGGGATCCGCAGCGTAAATGTGCCTGAATATGACGGTATAGTATCAGTTTTAAGTTCAGGGTTGTATATGCGGATAATTTCCGGGCTTATATTGCACATTGTGCATAAATTGTTCAAACTAAGTGGCGTTGTTACTGTTATGGTTTCCGTAGTTATAAGGCGCGGGGGATTTATCTCGCCCGCAAGACCGGAAAGTCTCCTGTTGCGGTAGATTATCATAAGGGCAGCATACCTGGGCACATATTGTGAAGTTTCATAGCTAAGTGCCCCGCTTGCCCTCATGCTCCAGAAATCTTTTGCACCAGTCCTGTTCATAGCCCTGCTTACCTGTCCGCAACCTCCGTTGTATGCCGCAAGCGCAAGGTCCCATGAACCGAATTTTTTATGCAGGTACCGCAGATGCCTTATGGCAGCTTCAGTTGATTTCTCAACATCCCGGCGTTCATCAGTCCACTGGTCATTCCTCAGCCCCAGTCCGGACGATGTACTGTTCAAAAACTGCCATAAACCCACGGCATTGCTTTTTGAGACAGCAGCGGGATTGAAACCGCTCTCCAGCAGCGGGAGCAGTGCGATATCTTCGGGTATATCGGGATTTTTTTCAAGTATGGCAGTAATAACAGGCATGTAATAATAAGATCGTTCAATAGACCTTTTAACATAGTCCCTGCCCGAAGTCAGGTATATATAGAGGTTTTCGCGGACTTCGCTTCTCCTGCATATTGAAAGATCATCAACGGAATCAAAGAACTCCTTGCCGTCAAGATCCGGGAGATAGAACATGTCCCTGTCGGGATTAAAGTCCCTGATTCGCTGCAGATCCTCAGCGCTGGATCCGTTTGTACTGAAGAGGCCGAAGAGTTCCACTGAAAAAACCCGGCTGTTATAACCTGAAACTGCTGCTGCAAATATTATGCAGGATACAATTGTTATTGTTTTGTTCATTTTTTTCCCGTTTTTTAAAGTTCGGGACAAATGTTTATATCAGGGGGTAATGGCAAGTTTTTTTTATGATATTAATCCGCCAATTATTTAAAGTTGTTTAGTTTTGAGTGATTTATTGTAAAAAAAGCACGGAATAAAAAAAGAGTTGTCACAATGCATTTTATTCTGAACATTAAGCTTTACTTAAAGGTGAACAATGATTGATGTAAAAGTTAATTTCTTTACCGACAATAACGGCGGCAAGGTCCTTGCATCCAGGATCGCACAGCTTGGATTTGAACCTGTATTCATAAAGGATTCGCATATGCTCTCAGAGATTGAATCCTCTGATGATTTTTTTAATATCCTTATTGTCGATCTTGCAGAGTTTCAGAAGGAAAAAATTATCAGGATATTGAACAAGTATCCGCTTCCGGGAGTGCTGAAGCTGCTTATTTTTGATGATTGCGCCGGGACCGAGGAATTCTACAGTTCCGGAGATTTTTTAAACATGGAACTCTTTTCAAGGCCGATAGATATAAGGGCCTTTCTCCTGCTTTTTGAAAAGATTATTCTTGCAGAAAAGTACAAGCGTCTCATGAAACTCATATCAAGGGAAGCTGAAATAAGAATACCCAGGCTTGAGGAGCTCCTGATTTCCGGCAGCGAAGGGAATTACGAGGATGATGAACGCGGTTTCTTTATCCGCATCATCGAGTTTGAAAAGAGGATACTTGAAGAACACCGGAACCTTAACGATACAATCAGGCGGATAGCCCTGCTGCGTAATAATGAATACATGGAGCTTAAGGACAGGATCAGGGCAGAAGAGCTTCTTAGTGAACTCCGGACGCAGGAACTAATGGATGCCAGGAGTGTGATAAATGCCCAGGAATCCCTTCTGGATTATTCAACAAAGGAATTGCGTGATGCAAAGATGACGCTCACCGCAAGGGAAAATGTTGAGGAGCTGGGCAGGTTCGAAGCCATTCAGCTGCACGAGGAGCTGGACAGGCTGAAGGAACTGAATAAAAATCTTGAAAAGAGGATTGAGTTATTACAGCAGGATCACGAAACGTTAAAGAAAAAACGCTGATTGATGTAACGGGAGTGTATGTATGGCTATGGAATGGGAAAAAATTCTTGCTGATTCTGTCAAGGATGGCGTGATAAAAGAACTGCACCTGAGGAAACTCCCGGTGCTGAAAACTGTTGATAACTGGAAAAAAGTTGAACTTGTAGGCTGGATTGAACACCAGATGAAACACTCATACTACAAGGGCGGACTTGTCAAGCTTAACGGAAAACTCTACTTCGTACAGGACAAGACAATCAAGGCGCTCCAGGAGTTTATGAACTGGAATTTCCCCGCGAAAATCAGGGTGGTTACAGATTAATCCCCGTCTTCAAAAATATTGAGTTTCACATCAAATTTTTTCGAGAACCTCACAACATCGTCAATATGCTCCCTGTTAAGGATAACATAGTTTTCCGATATCCTTTCCTTTACCGCTTTTGATGCGGCACCGTACATCAGTTCGTCAATATACGTTGAGTGGCTTGAATAGAGGAGTACAGGCCGTGATATATTTATGCTTATTGTCTGCTTGGTCCAGTCGTCCAGCAGAAACTCAAGGTTCTGCGGGATTTCATTCTTTGCATATTTACGAAGTGTCGCGATGAATTTTTCAAAGTTCATACCGCGCTTGCTTGCGTTGATTATGGAGCTCTTTGTTATTGCGGCCTCTATTACCACATCCTGCCGGATTATCTCGGTGTATGCCATAATAAGGTAGAGTGATGACGGATCAATGTCTTTGTCCGGGATCATCAGGGTAAAGTCGGGACTAATATAGACGCATGGAACAGGTTCAATCTCTTTTGTGTGTTTCTTGCCGTGAAGGATTGAGTGAAGCCGTTTTCCCGGCTCGGTAAGTGTGATAATACCATCAGATATTCCGGAGACTCCGCATAGTGTGAGGAAGTCCAGGGATGCCATGAAAGCCCCTGTGTCATCTGCCATCTTTTCTGCGGGATTATCGCCTGTCTTTTTAACGGTCACCGAAAGCTTTGATGTCATGAACGCGGATTTGAGGTAGTTGAGTTCTGCTGATTTTATCCTGCCTAGAAGGTTGATCAGTGTTTTCAGGTCATGGAATGACGGGATCACGATGCTGCCGGTGAAGATGTCATCCTTTTTCCTGGTGTCGGCAAGTTTTGCAGCAATGTGTTTGAGCATCAGTACCGGGTCATCAATGATGTCTGCCACGGGCTTGAGGGTTATTACGCCGATGTCCCGGTCAAGTTTAAGACAGTTCATGATATTGAGTATCGTGAGGATGAACATCGCCGTATCCTCGCTCTCGGCTGTTTCGCCCCTGATGTCCCTCATTGTAAGCAGGGAATCCGATATCTTCTTTAAATCAATCTTGCGGAATTTATTCTGTTTAGTCAGGAAGAGACCCGATGAAGAGATTACATCATATGCAAGCAGAAGATTTATCGCAAGGTTGTATCCGTTGTTTACGTTTGCCGTTGCTGCAAGGTTTCCCTTCTTGTTGATAGTTGCCGCGTACGCGGCAAGTGTCGGTTCAATCGCTATGTAGGCCGTGTGCTTTTCTCCTATGATGCTGTATGCTGTAAGCTGCCCGCTGCGGCAGGCCTCGTTTGCTTTCTGTTCAAGCTCCGGGGAGCTCAGTTCTCCGGAAAGTTCATCTGCAGTGATGATCCCGCCCCTTTCCGCTATCTTTTTTAATATGGTCTTTAATTTTTCGTCAATTTTAGGCGGATGAGTTTCATGTTTCCTCTCGGCAAGGCTTTCATCAATGCCGTGAAGGTGATCGGATATCATCTGGTATTCGCTTATTTTTAACACTTCCGCAACTTCGCTTATGCAGAAAAGTTTATCCATCTTCTTGTTAAGCATCTGCCGGTTCTTGATTACATAACCGAGCATGGATTGGGTCAGCTTTAATGTGGCTGCTTCGATACTGTTTATATCAATATTAAGAGTTTTATTGATGTCGTTGAAGGATATTCCGTCATTTCCTGAATAGAGCAGCTTGAGTATGGCCAGTTCCTCCCTGCCGAGTGAACTGAAAAGCCTGGAAAGGGAGAAAATGTTCATGTATGATTCTTTAATCTTCTGTTCGGACGTGCCTCGGGCTTCCATTAATGTGGATAACTCTTTGAGTTTTTCCGGTTGGGTTCTTTTTATTATCTCGTCAATTGTTTTCATAAAAAAATTGTAGACACTCTGTATATGCTATACTATATGTATGGCATTAATTATGCAATAAAATTTATACTTTTACCATTTTTTGTTGCATATTTTACCCCATTTTTCGTTTTTTTGTCATATTTTGTTTCCAAGGAGAATCCAATGATCCAGTTTTTCAGGTTTGACAGTTCCAGGGAATTTGATGTGGAACTTGATATAATAGGCGGCCGGGAGGCCGTTAAGTTTTTTATCAGGAGAACCATTTATCTTTTTCTCTTCATCTACTCAACCCTGTTCCTTGCCGTGGCTATTCCCTTTTTTCAAACACCATGCTTTTATATTTATTTTCTAGGAAGCCTTGCCAGCAGTTTCTACCTTGTACGTTACATCAACTATATTGTTAAATACATAAAATATAAGGGCGGATATATCAAGCTTAATAATTTATTTATCGAGATTAAAGATGCTGACAAGATCATTAAGATACCCGCTGATGAAATTACCTACCTTGAAATAAACCCGATCGGCAACCTGCTGATCCGTGAAAAATACACTGTAACCTCGTTTCCAAGGGGGCTCCTGAGGGCCGAGCAGGTAGAAGTAATCCCGCAGGTGCTGCAGGATATGGGCCCTAAACGCACAGCGCTCCTTAAAAAAATCTGGGAGTTTATCGATGCAATTGCCGTTGCCCTGGTGCTTGCAGTGCACATTATCCAGTATATTGTCCAGGCATATTACATCCCCACACCTTCAATGGTGGAAACACTTAAGGTAAAGGACCATCTCTTTGTTGAGAAGATAACGTATGGCCCGATCATTCCTAAAATGTTCGGGATGAAGGAACCGGTGCACCTGAAATTCCTTGCTCTAAGGGAACTGAGGCGCAGTGATATAATCATTTTTACACCGCCCGTTGAAAGCGACAAACACAAGGATTACATAAAAAGATGTATCGCGCTCCCGGGAGACGAATTCCATATTAAGGATGGCTTTGTATACATTAACGGGAAGAGGCAGGATGAACCCTACACACTGGGCAAACCCTCAGACTACAGCAGCTTCCATATAACACAGCATAATAACATCGAAGGGATTGTGCCTGAAGGCAAGGTCATCGTGATGGGCGATAACAGGACCAATTCCTCGGACTCAAGATATTTCGGTTACCTTGACATTAAATCGATCAAGGGGAAAGCCCTGCTGCTCTACTGGAACACGGACGATTTCAGGAGGAGGGACTTCTCCCGTCTTGGACTTATCAGGTAGTACCTGATAAGTTATATGCACGAAATTTGCAGCCGGGGGAACCTGTTTAAATGAATAAGACCCTGTTTAGAAGACGGATTTATGTGACAGGGCTGGTTCTTTCGGTTGTTGTGTTTTTTTTCACCATAAGGCTTTTTAACCTGCACTTTTCAGACAGAATAATACTTCCCGAATCTCAACCGCTCGATACAGGACGCGGCATTATTACTGACCGCAACGGCTATATCCTTGCCATCAGTATCGAGATGGAATCACTCTATGCCAACCCCGAAGAGATAAAAGATCCCGATTCAACAGCAGCCGCGCTTTCGCATGTAACCGGAATACCCGCAGCGGAGATCAGGGAAAAATTTGCGAAAAAAACAAGGTTCGTCTGGATAAAACGCAAGCTTGACGACCAGGATGCGGAATCCGTGCGTAAACTCAACATACACGGACTTCACTTCCTGAAAGAGTACAGGAGGGCTTATCCCTACAGGGAACTGGCCGCGAACGTGCTTGGTTTCGTGGGTGTTGATAATACCGGTCTCGAGGGGATAGAGTTCAGATTCAACAGCCTGCTTTCCGGAAGGGACGAGGTGGTGACAGACGAGATTTCCCGCAAGGTCTACCGGAAGAAAAATCTTAAACTTACAATAGACAGGTACATTCAGCATGTAGCCGAAGAGGAACTTGATTCGGCAATGAGGACGCATGGCGCAACTCAGGGCGCTGTCATTATACTCGAGGTGGGAACAGGAAGAATACTCGCGATTGCCAAGCGGCCGGGCTATGACCCTAACTGGTATTACCGATACGGCAGCCGGCAGATCGCAAACTTCAGTATTGTTGATTCGTTCGAGCCCGGCTCAACGCTTAAGCTTTTTTCCATGGCCGCACTTTTCGAGTACAGGCCGGACGCGCTGAATAAATCATACTTCTGCGATGGCAAGGTTGAGGTCAGCGGTGTTGTGATTAACTGCCTGCACAACCACGGTACGCTGGATATTTACGGAGTAATCCGTGAATCGTGTAATGCCGGGGTGATTCAGTCTGTGAAGACCCTTGAAAAGGACGAGCTCTATGATACACTGAAAAAGTTCGGGTTTGGTGAACTTACAGGCATCGAACTGCCCGGTGAAACAGCGGGCATTCTGCGGCCTGTTTCAAAATGGTCCGGGTTATCCAAATATTCCATGTCAATAGGGCATGAGATTTCGGTTACCTCAGTTCAGCTCGCCGCGGCGGTAAGTGCGATCGCAAACGGCGGTGTTTATCTTTACCCGTCAATCGTCGAGGGCATAGAGAGGCCTGATGGTTCTCTTGTCAGGGAGTTCTACCCGCGGTCAAAGGGCAGGGTGATGAAGTATGAACATGCGCGCACTGTTATGCAGATGATGAGGGATGTAGTCAGGTCCGGAACGGGTAAAAGGGCCGAGTCTGTTTATTACGAGATAGCCGGAAAGACCGGTACGTCACAGAAATTTATCATGGCCGAGGGAGCATATTCGGACAGGAATGTCTCGTCATTCGCAGGTTTTGCCCCTTACGGGGACCCCAGGATATGCATGGTCGTTATTATTGATGATCCTGTCGACAAGGTTACAGGCGGAGCATCGGCTGCCCCTGTGTTTGCAAGGATAACCGACCGAATTCTGCCGTACCTGGGTATAGGCGGGAGGAACGGATTATCGGCCTCGATCAAATCTTCATCAAGGCTTGTGTACAGGCCAGGCGGTATCATGCCGGATTTAAGGGGAATGACCGTGGGACAGGTTTCTGTTGTGTTGAAGGCGCTTGAAGAGGAGACCGGTGCAAAATATTATATCAGGGGATCGGGCAGGGTCTACGGCCAGAGACCTGAACCGGGTGTTGTGCTGGGCAGGAACGGCACCGTGCTTGTGTATATGCGCTGAATTATATGAAAACCGTTTATAAGAAAAATATTGATATTATAACAAAGACTGATACTCTGCTGGCTGCACAGATCAGCTCAGCTGCGGTTGAATGTATCGAGGTATCTGTATCAAAATCGGGGTTGCCTGTGCCTGTTGCGGCCGCTTCTGACGGGAAACCGATGATGGTACACAGCAGGGTCGACCCGGTGCGTGAGGCGGAAAGATTTTCCGCGGAGGCTGACATTACAGGAAAGGACCTTGTTGTTATCCTGGGTTTCGGCTTCGGTTATCACTGCGAGGCCATGGTTGCAGTAGCAGGGAGCGGTGTTAACATTATCGCCGTTGATTGCAGCCCTTCGATGGCAAGGGCCGCATCTGAAAACCGCGACCTCTCGGAACTGTTTTCAGCGGGAAACTTCTTCCTGCTGCTAAAACCGGACGAGGAGAGTCTGGCCCGCGTACTCAAGGGCCGGTCATCAAAAAGTGTTATTTTTATCACGCACCGCGGATCATACCAGCTTAACCGCCAGTACTACGAAAATGTACTGACCATGATGAAATCATTCATATCCACCAAGGACGTTAACATCGCCACTCTTGCCAGGTTTGAAAAGACCTGGTGTTCGAATATTGCGCGGAACATAGGCACTGTGGCAGGTGCTGCAGGTGCTAACCTTTTCTTTGATAAATTTAAAGGTATGCCCGCAATAGTTGCCGCAGCGGGGCCTTCACTCACTGCGAGCCTTGAATTTATAAAGTCAAACATGGACCGCTGCGTTGTCGTGGCCGTTGACACATCGTACAAGATACTTGCGGATAACGGGATCATTCCTCACTTCTGCATGTCCGTGGATCCTCAGCTGATCAACGCGCGCTACTTCGAGGGATCATCCGCTACAGAAACAGTACTTGTTGCAGACCCAACAGTGCATCCGTCGGTTTTCAGGTTTTTTAAAGGGAGGCGTGCTGTAACCGGTGTGGCCTTTGACATGATGAAGTGGATAGAGGATATAAGCGGACGCAAGGGTGACCTTGCACACGGCGGTTCGGTTTCGACTAACGCCTATGACTTTGCACGCAGATTGGGTGCGTCACCTGTAATAATGGTGGGTCAGGACCTGGCCTTTACATGGGGCCTGGCGCATGCAAAAGGTTCATACCTCGATGAACAGATACATAATAAAACATTCAGGTTCATGAATGCGCAGATGACAAACAGGCGCCAACTGACATACCTTCCGCCGGTATTTGTTGCGGGTTCACGCGGCGGGCTTGCACGCACGACACAGAAGATGATGATCTTCAAGACATGGTTTGAAAACCGCAATGACCCTGATCTTATAAACGCCACGGCTGCGGGCGTGCTGCTGAAAGGTATGCCGAATGTTGAACATGCCGGGCTTAAAATACCTGATAGTGCGGTATCTCCGAGGAATATAATCAATGAAGTACTCTCCTCTGCTATGAACGAACCGCTTACTGCTGTGCGGAAAAAACTTGCATCAAGGGTAAACGACATGGCGCGTGAGATTGATGAACTCATACCAGTGCTTGAAAAGGCCCTGGCCCAGGCTGATGAATTGTCTGCAATGATAGAGTCAGGAAAAGATAAGAGCGATCCGGGAAAGGTTGGTTACATTCTCTCAAAGCTTGAAGATGCCGATACTCTGATCGAATCGGGCAGCAGGTCAAAGGGAATGCTCAGTTTTGCCATGCAGCGGGTGATCCACACGATAACTGAAGGCTATGATACTGGTACAGGCACGGACAATGCAGGTGCGCGGTCTGTGTTCCTTTACAGCGGAATGCTTGAGGCTGCACACTTCAACGCAAAACTGCTTGCGAAGATGAATATTATACTGTCTTAGGGAAAGGGGTTGCAACCCCTTTCTCAGACCTTCCTCACCGCAAGTTCCCTCTCAAGCACTTCCCGCACTTTGTCAGCGGATGCTTCAAGTTCAATAGGCATGTTGGCATAGCGGGAATTTATACCTTCAAGTCTCTTCTCGTGGTAGCCCACCTTGAACTCGGAGAATTTAAGGCCGTGAGCAGTTGAGATTACTATGACACGGTCTCTCTTTGATATCTTCTGTTTTTCAACAAGCTTGATAAGTGCTGCAAGCGCTACTCCGGTGTGCGGGCAGCAGTACATTCCCGTTTTGTCTGCAAGTGCGGCAGCGTCCGCGAGTTCATCCTCGCTTGCCTGTTCAACGATCCCGTTAAACTCTTTAAGTGTCCTGATTGCCTTATGTACAGAGACCGGGTCGCCGATCTGTATTGCCGATGCCAGGGTCTTTTTGGGTACCACGGGACTGAACTCTTCGAATTTCCTGAGAAACGAAAGGTAAAGGGGATTTGCGTTCTCTGCCTGCGCCAGTACTATGCGCGGCTTTTTATTTATGAGTCCAAGTTCATACATCATTTTGAATCCGCTGCCAAGAGCAGCCACGTTGCCAAGGTTGCCGCCCGGGATGATTACAACATCCGGAATCTCCCAGTCGAACTGCTGCGCCATCTCCACTGCGATTGTCTTCTGGCCTTCGATCCTGAGCGAGTTCATTGAGTTTGCAAGGTATATGGTATTGTCCTTTGTTATCTCCTGTACTATCTTCATACAGCCGTCAAAGTTGGTGTCGAGTGAAATGACTATAGAGTCATTGGCCATGGGCTGAACAAGCTGTGCTGTGGAAATTTTATTCCGCGGCAGGAAGACTATTGATGGTATGCCTGCATATGCAGCGTAGGCCGCGAGCGCAGCTGATGTGTCTCCTGTTGATGCGCATGCCACTGCCTTGATGTTTTTTCCATGGCTGATCATTTCGTTTACCATGGAAACAAGCACTGTCATGCCAAGGTCCTTGAATGACCCGGTATGGCTGTTGCCGCACATCTTGACCCAGACGTCATCCATTCCAAGCCTGGCGCCGAACCTTTTTGCCCAGAACAGGTTGGTGTTACCTTCGCACATCGAGACTATGTTCTCGTCATTAATGCCGGGTATTACCCATTCTTTCTTGCGCCACACCCCGCTGCCGTATGGCCATTTATTGGTTCCGTTGCGGCTGTCAAAAAGCTCTCTCCATGCTTCACCGCTCCTGAGGCTTAGCAGTTCCATGTCATGGCTTACCTCCAGCAGACTGCCGCATACAGGACACCTGTATATAATAGTATCAAGCGGGTAGCTCCCTTCGCATCCCGCGATGCACCTGAATTCCGCCCTGAACTGGCTCATTGTTTTTTCTCCTGCTGTTTAAAATCTTCAACACGTATAAGGGTAACATGTTCCTTCACAAAACTGAACTTTTCGATTTCGGTTATACATTTCTGCATATTGCTCTCGATCGCCTCGTGCGTAACTATAATCAGCGGAACAAGATCCGCGTTTACCTCTTTCTGTATTACTGACGCTATTGAAATATCATGTCTGCCCAGCGTGCCCGAAATCTGTGACAGTATGCCGGGGCTGTCCTCGGTTAGCAGCCGTATGTAATAGCGCGATATTCGTTCCTCCGGGCTCATGAGTTTTGCTGCGCCAATAAACCGGGGGTGATACTCGGCCTTTCCTGCAAGCTGAACTATGTCGCTTACCACTGCAGATGCTGTAGCGTTGCTCCCGGCACCTCTGCCGTTCATTACAACCGGCCCTGTCATGTCGCCGTCCATCATGATAGAGTTGAACTCGTTCCTGACCGAGGCGAGCGGATGATCTTTGGGAATCATTGTGGGATGGACCCGTATGTCGAGTTTCCCGTGTATATTCTTCGCGATACCCAGCAGCTTGATGGTGTACCCCATATCCTGCGCATATGAAATGTCGAGCGGGCTTATGCTGGTAATCCCTTCAATCGGGATTGTGTTGAAATCTATTGATCGCCCGTATGAGAGCATCGCGAGTATTGCTATTTTATGCCCTGCGTCATAACCCTCAACGTCAAACGTAGGATCAGCCTCTGCAAAGCCCAGCCTCTGCGCGTCAGCCAGGGCCTGCTCAAACGAAAGGCCCCTGGACTCCATCTTGGAAAGAATGTAATTGGTTGTGCCGTTAAGTATGCCTGTGATCGAAAGAATATTGTTCCCGGCAAGGCCTTTCTGCAGAACCATTATGCATGGTATCCCGCCGCAGACTGCCGCTTCAAATCCCAACGAACTACCTGTATCGGCGAGCAGCTCGAGCATTTCTGAACCATGTTCGGCAAGGAGCTTTTTGTTCGCTGTTACTACATTCTTGCCATGCTTCATCGATTCTTTTATAATTTCACGCGCAGGAGAAATCCCGCCGATGAGTTCGGCAACAACGTCGATCCCGCCGTCGTCAGTAATGTCCTGCCAGTTCGATGTCACTGTAGTTCCAGGCGCGGCCGCCCTGACCCTTTCCGCATCAAGGTCGCAGATGGTTTTTATTTTTATATCTATTCCGGTTTTGGCGCATATAGTTCTGCTGTTCTGTTTTATCAGGTTGTATACCCCCGATCCCACTGTCCCGAAACCTATGATTCCTAAATTGATTACTTTTTTCATAAAAATACCCCTGGAACGCGGAGCGTCCTTGTTGTGGATTAATGTTAGGAAATAACAGCGCAGGTCTTCTGTCAATAAATGTTTTGCCGGTGCAGGGGGAAATGGGGGGTGATAATGATTGATGTGTGGTTCCTGTCTCCGGAGGAACTGCCGGAACTGCAGTTTTTTATTTCTGGTGCAGCCCGGTATATGCATGTTGCCGCCGCTCTCTTATGCGGAGAGCGGTGGGTGCCGTCAGCCGGCTGCGCTTTTATTCCTGCGTGATGCAATGTGTAATTTAAATTTTTTCGCTGCCCATGCGCCCGCGTAGGCCAGTGCCGCAATAACCGGGATCCACGCGAGTGCCTTGAAACTGAAAGAATCCAGGAAAATAAAATTAACCGTATTCGAAAGCAGCAGGAAAATCACCATGCCCGCAGCTGCATCAACCGCTGAAGAGCGGATAAAAATATATGAAAAGATAAATGAACCTGTAAACACTGCGGCCGGGATTGCGGTGTAGGGTATAACCAGCATGTTCCGCATGAATGACTCAGGTCCTGCAATAAGGAAAACCATGTAATATGTTACAGCAAGCACCAGTATCTGGAACAGAACAAGGCTTACCATTGAAATGAAAACCCACTTCCAGCCTAAAAGCTTTTTATCACTATCAAATTTGTATCCGCATCTGCTGCAGAAGGCGCTTGCCTCATCATATGCAAGTCCGCATGAAGGGCAGAGATTTTTTAAAGTTTCATCCATGTCATATATCCAGTGTTATTTTTATGATTTTTTCGATATTTTCTTCTTCAGGAAGTACCCTGTAAATAACTTTTTCTTTATCAGCTACCAGGCTTCGTGCCTGCAGAATATTTTTATATTCCGATGGGACCCCGCAGACCTTTACAATCACTGCTTCTGCAAGACCTGCTCCGCGCACATAAATTGCATTATCCCTTGCGTATTTTTCTTCAACAGTTTCGGTCTTAGCCGGGGAGAATGTTGGTGAGAATATAATCCTTACTCCATGTTCCTTCATGAATAAAAAGCTTTCATCGTTGAAAACATCGGCACATATAAGCACCCCGAAAGTGATCCCGTAAGCGCTGAATGTTTTGTATTCAGTGCCCGGAGTAATCTTCCCCTCCTCGGCAAAGAAGAGATTTTTTTTACGGTAGAAGCCCAGGTCTTTTCCCGACTGACAGATGTATGATGTGTTGTACATAAGTCCGCCTTCAACTTCGGGCATTGTACCGCCTATTACCACGCAGTCAAGGGCCTTTGACAGGAGCCGTATGCGTTGAACCTGCAGATGCTGGTTGTGCTGTGTCTGTCCATGGTTGCCAAGGCGCCTACTTACATAAAAATATTCAGGAAAACAGACAAAGTGCGGCTTAAATGACAACATGTCATTGATGTCGCCCCTTGTGACAGGAACACCAAGCTGTTTCTGTCCTAATATTACTCTGATCTCTGACATCGCAGGTCCCGGTTTTCAACAGTTTATATAACTACTTAATATCAGTAGTTCTTATTCAATAATTCCAGTCAATGGTAATTCCATAAATCTCAAAATACATAAATATCCCTGTTAAAGGCTGCGGATGTATGGAACTTGTATTAAAAGAGACAGTTTAAACGGCAGGTTCTGGAGAATTTGTAGATGTGTAAATTAATTTTGTAAAAAAAAGAGGTATTCAAATAAAAAGATTTACTTTTATAGAGCTTTTATCGTATAAGTATATATAAAAGAGTTTTTAGGGGGCTTGTGATATGGCAAACAATGACTATGATCAGTATTTTTCGAGTATTTATGAGAAATATTTTAACAAGGTTGTAAAATACCTCGTAAATGTTGTGCATGATTTCAGTATTGCGGAGGATCTGGCCCATGACCTGTTTTTTAAATTTTACCAGAAAAGGATCAAGCTTGATGGTGATCCTCAAAGAATCAGCAATTATATCCTCAAATCGGCAAAAAACAGGGCACTGGATCATCTAAGGAACGAGCGGAGGAGGCAGGATAAGTATTCAAGGCACATTAATGAAATCGCGGAAATTAATGACAGGTTTTTGGCTGAGATAGAGGATTTTTATATATGTGGTGAGATTATCTCGACTGTTGAAGATGTGCTTCTTGATTTTCCGGACAGGACAAGGAGGATTTTCATGGACATGGTTGAGGGGAAAAAACTGATAGATGTGTCCGATGAGCAATCGATGACAAGGTACATGACAAAGAAGGACTATGAAAAGGTCTGCCGGGTGATGAGGGAAAAACTCAAAATATTCAGGGAATAGGTTATGGCATCTTTATGCCTATAATCAGGAGGTCATCCTGCTTCCCTGTATTTATATTCAATCAATATCACCATATCATAAAGCGTAGCGTTTTTGACGAGGATGATGTGTATGTCCCTTCGATAAGAAAGCTGCCGTCTTCATTATTCAGTTTTATATGTTCGTGATGTGTTGCATTCGCATATTTTAATTCATAGGTTAGCTGATACTCTTTCACGCCGGAGAAGATGTTATAATTTTCTTTATCGTAAGTCCTGGTTTTTTCAACAGGAATTCCAAGTTCTTTTTTCCTTTTTTCATGGGATGATATGAAGTCATCAAGTGAAATATCTTTTCTGTATTGAGCATTCAGGCATTCATTATATGCTTCACGGTACCTGCCTTCGGCAACATGGCTGCAGTAGGTGTCTACAATAATATCCAGTTCCTGCAGCGTTGCAGACTGTCTGCCGGAATTTCTGCAGTTCAGGGGGATAATGATTGAAGCTGTTAAAATAATAAAAGTTATGAAAAAGAAATTGTTTTTTTTCATGATTCTACATCTGCTCCTCTGGGACTCTGAATTTGTCGTGTATGAAGAATGCGGTAATATTTCAGCCTGCTGAAAAACTGTATTCTGCTGAAACTAAATGTATATCTAAGGAATAAATTTTTCAATAAATTTTATTTTAGCATATATCCGGCATGCTTTATTCCGGGAAATGAAATCCCCTGTTTTAAGATGGTTTGTGCAACTATTATACACAGAAGTTTTCTAATATGATAGTGTTATATTTCTATATCATTCAGGAAGGAGGTATAATATGAATATGCAGGTAATGTACCAGGATAACATGCTCGGTCAGATCGATTCAGTTCTCCTCAACAGGATGATTGAAACCGGTAAGATTAAAATGTTCATGCGATCTGACGGGTGGGCCATGGTTGGAGTTTCTAATATGCGGGGTGATGGCGGGCCATACGCAGGTGTAGACAGGCGTGGAAGATACGGTCTTGTTGATGATTCGGAATATCGTGTAATTACATGATTGCCGGGCTTATGAATAAAATTCTGCGTAGAACATTTGTGGTGTATTACTGGTGAGCAGTTCCATGGAAAAACAGCATGCATGAAATAGACGAAGCAGTAAAGAAACTGGGCGCGTCACGCCAGACCATAGCGCTTACAGGTGCAGGAATTTCCACCGCGAGCGGTATCCCGGACTTTCGCGGCACTCATGGGCTGTGGAAAGCATATGATCCTTCGATGTATGCTCATATAAATACTTTTTACGAAAAACCTGACATGGTATGGGAACTGGCGTTGAAACTCCTTGAGATGGCGCATGGAACTGAGCCCAACAGGGCACATCATGCACTCGCAGCTATGGAGAGTGCCGGGTTGCTGCACGGTATAATAACACAGAACATCGATAACCTGCATCAGCGTGCCGGCAGCCGCAACGTGATTGACTATCACGGTACAATTGAACAGGCGTCATGCATCACCTGCCGCACAACAATCATGCCGGCCGGGTACTCGGTGCCTGTATGCAGCAGCTGCGGAAGGATAATGAAACCCGCATTTACCCTTTTCGGCGAGGCCGTACCAGCAGCGGCTTTCCTGGAAGCACGCAACCTGGCTTCGTTTGCCGATGTATTCATTGTTATAGGAACATCAGCTGTCGTACAGCCCGCTGCCGATCTTCCGTTTATAGCAAAAGAGAATGGCGCCTGCATCATCGAGATGAACAGTGAAGAGACCGGGCTGACTAATTATATAACAGACTTTTTTATAAAGGGGGCTGTTGAAGAGACGCTGCCTTTACTGGTTTCGAAGATGGTAAAGTGATTATTCTTTGAAAATATTTTTTACCACATCGAGGTAATGTTTCACGTTCTGTGCTTTGTGTATCTTTTTCTTAACCTTTTCACTATTTTCAAAAAAGTTTCCAAGATAAGCCCATATGCTTTTCATTTTATCTGTTATGTGCGCAGGCCCGGACATTACCTTCGAGTATTCATCGAAAAGATCATCGTGGAAACGTCTTATTATTCTGATTTTTTCCTCCATGGACCTGGTGTCGCCTGAAATAATTTTTTCAGCAAGAAACGGGTCCGCAAGAAGCCCGCGGCCGATCATCCATCTTCCGATTGAAGGGAATCGCTTCGAAAGGATTTCGTATCTGGCAGTGGAATCCAGGTCGCCGTTATAAACGATTTCATGCCTGGAAATTTCTACGCACCTGGAAAAAATATCAAGGTCGACATCTCCTTCGTACATCTGCTTCCCGGTTCGCGGGTGAATTATGAGTTCCTCGACGGGGTAGCGGTTGAATATGGGAATGAGTGCAAGTATCTCATCAGGGTAGGCCAGGCCAATCCTTAATTTAATAGTGAGCTTTGCTTTCATGACTGGAATTGTTCTATCAAGGAACTGTTCAATCGCAAGTGGATAGCAGAGCATGCCTGAACCTTTACCCTTGTTGACAACAACGGGGAAGGGGCATCCAAGGTTCCAGTTGACCGTGTGGTAGCCCATTTCATATAACTGGTCTGCAAGTGGAATGAAATCATCCGGATCTTTGCTCAGTATCTGGGGTATAACAGTGATACCTGTATTTTTTTCAGGGTCCAGTTCCCGCAGAATTACAGTCTCGACTTTTTTTCTTTTCGAGGTCGAAATAAATGGTGCCATCGCGCGGTCAACACCCTTGAAGTATTTCGGGAATATGTTGCGGAAAATACGGTCTGTAATGCCCTGGATAGGGGCCAGGTAGATCATTCATTGCTCCTTGTGATGCCGTGCTTAATATTTTTTCATAGATACGTGATGCTGTTTTTAAGTCAATAGATTTAAACAACTGCTATAAACCTGTGCCCTGAGCAGGAAAGTAATAAAATGAATTTGACTTATCACCCGCAGCATTGTTCTGATTAAGAATTGATTCTGCTTTTTATGTAAATATTAACAATTATAAAACTGAGGATAATACTATGAAAAAGGTTCTGGCGGCTGTAAGTCTGGCTATGTGTTTAATTGCCGGATGTTCCGGTATGCAGATAAGGGAAGCGGGTAGTGTTGCTGATGAAGAGTATTTAAAAGATACGATCGGAGGAGCAGCAGTAATTTTTAAAAGTATGGATGAATCATTGTTTAATTACAATATCATGGTATTAAAAAATTTGCTCAAAAATAACAGTAAAATCAGGCCAGCTGAAAGGGAAACCAGGATGAAAAACCTGGAGACTGCAAAATATGCACCTGATACATATTTTTATTTTGAGATACGGCATATCAAGCCATATAATTTTGGGAACGGTGTTACAATCACGTTTATTGATTCTGCGGGAAAAACACTTATCGATGAACTAATGTATGACAGCGGGATGTACGGTGATGGGATTAACTCATATATATGTATTGTAAAATCTAAAAAAGCTGTGACCAGAAATAATTTTAAAGAAGGTGAACTTCCAGTGATATTTACTGCGGAGTTCTTAAAACAGAAAAAACAGTATTTTATTTTTCCCGAGTGATTCGTTCGGTGTCAGAGGTCAGCTTTTCAAAGGAGCATTCCTTTAAAAAGCTGATCCCGAGAAATGCGTTTAAACTATGAAGTGTTTAAAGCGGATTTATTTGACTTTTTTGCCTTTTTCTTTCTCTTTGCCTTTCTCTTTGGCTTCTTTATCTTTAGCTTCTTTTTCTTCTTTTACTGTTTTTTCGCACTGTTCCATGCATCCTTTTTTAGAGGCTTCGCATGCTGCAATTTTTACCTTGTCGCCTTTAGCATCTTTTTTGCACTGTACGAATGTAGCTGCACATGTTTTCTGGCAGGGAGATTCTTTTATTTTTGCCTTTGCATCAACTGCAGAGAAAGAAAAACCTGCTGCGATCGCAAAAGCAATAAGAATTCCTACAAATTTTTTCATAAACATACCCCTTTTTTAGTTAGTTTTTAAATTACATGCTATTCTTTCGGAACGCTTTTATAACCGGATTAAATCTGCCGCCGTAAATACAGCGTATAAATGATTAATAAAATCAGCTATTAGCGTGGATTAGAATACATGAATTTTAATCAACTATAATATCCGCATCGGTGATAGTCAATTTTTATGAATAATTTTTTCAGGATTTCTAAAAAACTTGATTTCAATTTTCACATCAGAATTATGACAGATATGGACAGTGTTTTTTCAATTTTTAACATAGAGCTCACCAATCATTGCATAATGCGGTGCATCATGTGCCCACGTACCAGGAGCATGACGAGAAAGTCGGGATATATTGATTACAGGATATTTGCTAAAGCGATCGACGAGCTTTCCGGAATTCCCGGTCCGTTAAGGCAGGATTCCCCTGTGTGGCTTCACCACTTTGGTGAGAGCCTGCTCCACCCCGAATTTGACAGGTGCATCCGGTTTGCGGCGCAGAAAAATATCCGGACCGGTCTTTCCATTAACCCGGTTATGCTTGAAGATGATATAGCAGAAAAACTTCTCGATTCCGGGCTGGATATTCTGTACGTCTCCCTCGACGGTCATGACGATGATTCTTTCATGAAAATCCGCGGGATGAAAAATGCATACACAAAATCAAAGGAGCGCCTTCTGGCCTTCCTGGAAAAAAAGAATACTAGGGGAATCCCGGTTAAGGTTATACTTTCAATGATCAACTTCGCTGCCAACAGTGAAAGCATTGATATTGCCGGGAGATACTGGGAATCGGTTCCCGGCATTGACATGTTCTTATCCAAAAGCTTCACTTCATGGAATGGAAGCGATGCAGCGGTGAATTCGCTTGTTAAAAGAGAAGAACAGACTCCATTCGATATGAGCCGTGTCAGGTGCACAATCCCCTGGGACTCCATGACAATTACATGGAACGGTGATGTAGTTCCATGCTGTTTTGATTATGACGCGAAATATGTCCTGGGTAACATTGCAGATTTAACGCTCGCTGAAATATGGAACGGGGAAAAGATGCGGCAACTGCGAAAGGAATTCTCGGATAATGTTGTGCGGAACAGCCTGTGCGTTAACTGTGAGCGCCTGTATATGCCCAAAGAATTAATCACGCTGTAGAATTAAACTAAAAGATGCGTATGGCAGGCTGGATGTACGGGATACAATGAAAAGTCAATGCGTAGAAAATCTATCAATCAACCATATTTTTATTTTTTAAGTTCATTCCTGCAGCTTCATCCCCATACTGTTTAATTTTTTGAAAAAGAAGCAGCTTTTATTATATTTCTTTCATAATTACTTAAACAAGGAGTAGTAAAATGCAAAAGTATGGAGCGGAATTTATCGGCACATTCTGGCTTGTGCTGGGAGGTTGCGGCAGTGCTGTGCTTGCTGCGGCGTTTCCAAATGTAGGGATCGGGCTGCTCGGTGTGGCCCTGGCATTCGGTCTTACTGTTATGACAATGGCGTTTGCAATAGGGCACATTTCAGGGTGTCACCTGAATCCTGCAGTATCAGTTGGTCTCTGGGCAGGCGGACGTTTTGAGGCTAAACAGCTTCTGCCGTATATTGCCGCGCAGGTACTCGGAGCAATTGCGGCAGGCGGGGTCCTCTATGTAATAGCAAGCGGCAAGTCGGGTTTTGACCTTGCAGCGGGTTTTGCTTCAAATGGTTTCGGCGCGCACTCACCAGGTGGGTATTCACTCACAGCAGCCCTTGTTACCGAAGTTGTGATGACAATGATGTTCCTGCTTATCATTCTCGGAGCGACAGACAAAAGGGCGCCGCAGGGATTCGCTCCGATAGCAATAGGTCTTGGACTGACCCTGATACATCTTATCAGTATACCTGTCACAAACACATCTGTAAATCCTGCGCGTAGCACAGGCGTGGCATTATTTGTCGGGGACTGGGCTGTGGCGCAGTTGTGGCTTTTCTGGGCAGCTCCAATCGCAGGTGCACTGATTGGCGCGGCAGTATACAGGTTTGTAATCGGAAAAGAGAATTAAAAGGGACTGAATCGGTTTTTTGGCAGGAATAGTTTCCGGGTGTTATTTCCTGGTGAGGAGGTACTTTACCTCTTTCACCGGGATCTTTCCTGCTGCCGCAGCCTGCACGAGTGAAGTTACGGTGTCATTAAGTTTGTTTATGATGTCATCCACGCGTTTTTTGTCGACCTTTTTGCCTGCATGTATAACGCGCTTAGTTACATCGCCAACAGGCAGTCCCCTGTATGTTAACTGCATAAAGTAACCTGTTTCAACAATTGATGAAAAAAACTTTTCATCAATATTTTCGAACTTCTGGTACTGTATCTGGAAATCATTCATTGCGTTCTCCGCGCCGACCCTGAATCCCCTGTCATACTCGGCCTTTTTTATCATCCTGAACTCTTTGCTCTTCCTGAAATCTTCAACCGCGGATATTGCAGTTTGACCGTTACACGCTTCGGCCTCAAGCTCGGAGATGCGGCCTGCATGTTTCTTAATTAGCAGGAATATAGCTGCTGTGGTGATTACTCCAAGGGCAAAGCTGGCGGCCAGTTGAGCTGCAAATAATAGATTCATTTATTAACCTTTATTTATGGTATTAATACTATAGTTCTTCCGCGCTGAAAGTATCGCCCCCGGCTATTGTACCGGACTCGAAGCCCTTCATGAACCACCTGGCTCTCTGTTCGGAGGTACCGTGGGTAAAGCTGTCAGGAACAACGTAACCTCGTGCGCTCTTCTGTATGCGGTCGTCGCCCACTGCGCTCGCTGCATTCAGGGCCTCTTCAAGGTCCCCCTCTTCAAGAACATTCATCTTTTTGGCGTAGTGCGCCCATACTCCTGCGTAGTAGTCAGCCTGCAGTTCAAGCCGGACAAGGTACCTGTTGTATTCCTTTTCACTCATCCTTGAACGTAGCGAATCAACCTTGCGCATGATGCCCGTAAGCTTCTGAACATGGTGTCCCACCTCGTGCGCAATAACATAGGCCATGGCAAAATCTCCCGAAGCCCTGAACTGCTCGCGAAGTTCATCATAAAAACTGAGGTCTATGTATACCGAGTTGTCGCCGGAGCAGTAGAATGGCCCGGTCGATCTGCTCCCGAGGCCGCACGCAGATTCTACGCTGCCTGAATATATAACAAGTTTGGGCATGCTGTATTGTGCGCCCTCCCTGCTGAAAAGGTCACCCCATACATCCTCTGTGTCGGCCAGTACCACGGATACAAATTGAGCAAGCTCATTCTCCTCCGCAGTGCCCTGGTAAGTGGAGTCAGATGTGCTGACCTGTGAATTCTGAACAGTGTTAAGAATTGCAGTAGGGTCGCCGCCCAGGAAGTATATTGCCAGTGCAAGTACAATAGTCCCTATTCCGCCCACTGCCACGCCCTTACCAGAGGTGCCCCTGCGGTCTTCAACGTTTCCGCTCTGTCTTCTTCCTTTCCAAATCATGGTTTATACCCCGCTGTATGTTATTACTTTCCGGTCTGACCATTAATAATATATTAGTAGACTACAGGCAAACGCTTCTATAAGCAAGAAAAAAATATTATGAAAACCCGGTGAACCCACACTGTTTTTTTGTATAAAGTTTCTCCTGGGAGGAAAATTATATTATTTACACGTTAAGGTTCATCTGGAAGATGTGAATATTCTAAACAGTCTGAACAGGAGAATACAATGTCAATGAGCAGGGAGCAATCACTAAGTCTATTGAATGATTATGTTAAAAACGAAAGGATGATCGCGCATTCCGTAGCGTCCGAATCAGTCATGAGGGCCGTCGCCTTAAGGCTTGGTGAAGATGCGGACAAGTGGGGGATCGCAGGACTCCTGCATGACCTGGACGTTGAGATAACTGCAGGCGACATGAAATCTCATGGGCTGAAGTCCGCTGAAATACTCAGACCGTTGAATTATGACCCGGAAATCATTGATGCCATAATAATGCATAACGAGGAGGCTTCAGGTATCCCCCGCTCCACAAGGTTCCAGCATGCGCTTGCGGCCGGTGAAACTATAACCGGGCTGATATCGGCAACTGCACTTGTGTACCCGGATAAAAAACTGTCCAGCGTTAAGGCGAAATCAGTAACCAAACGGATGAAGGAGAAAGCTTTTGCGGCGTCTGTGAAGAGAGAGAACATCATGGAGTGCGAAAAGATCGGTATTCCGCTTGATGAGTTCGCCGTGATTGCGCTCCGTGCGATGCAGGAAATGGAAGCTGAATAAAAATAGATATAACCGACTATATTTTCATTATATATCTGCCGGCGCGTATAATGTGGTTCACTGTCCCACCATGCAGGTATATCGCTTTATTAGGGCAGTATTCACTGCAGCAGTAGCAGTAGATGCATTTGTCGTAGATGAATCCCGGGTAGCCTTCATCCCCGGATTTTATGGCTGACACTGCGCAGTTTTGGATGCATACACCGCATTTATTGCATTCATCTTCATCAAGCCTCGGCTCAACAATAAACTGGTCAAACATGAAATCATCTATCTTTTTTGACAGGCCGGTCTTCGGTTCCTCGTCCGGAAGCTTAACATACGGGATGGAGGGAACTTCACCGATTATCCTGATCTTCGCCGCATCGGTCATACCGCGGTTAAGAACTTCGCGCACGGCAGGAACCCACTGCGGATCAAAACCCATTATTCGGCATGCGACAACGTCGAGGGCAGCACCGTTATCTGAGACAAGCAGCAGCCCTGTCTGTTTTGGTTCACCGCTGGCAGCAGGTCCGTCCTCATCCAGGCCGTAAACTGCATCCATAATATTAAGTCCGGGTCTCACCGCTTCATACACATCTGCCAGCGGAATCCCCCAGAACTCCTTGTAATCGGACCTGCACTGAAACAGTTTATGGTATACCTGCTTGGTGCCTCCCGGTATGAAACCGTAATTATTCTTTACAGCGCCGGAATAACGCGCCAGCCTGTGCACTTTCATCTTCGGGATGTTCACCACGAGGTCAAACGAGAAGGCAGCCCCGGATATATAGAATGGATTGAGCGCTTTCCCTGTCTCTATCCTGCGGAGCCTGGTTGCTTCAAACGGAAGCAGTGCGGCGCTGTATTTTTCAGCTACTGCCGCTATCCCGCTTGTGACAAAGCCCTCCCTTGTGCCCCCGCCCTGGTAGAATGCCGATGATTCGCCTATGGTAATGCTGCACCTGCTTTCGGAAAATATTCTACATACCGCATCAACAACCGCCGGGTGAGTAGTGGCACACTGGTCAGGGGTGTTTTGTGCGAGGATGTTGGGCTTCAGAAGAACTGAAGTTCCCTGTTTGATTTTGAATCCGGTGTCCTCAAGTCCATTCTTAACAGCGGCATAAACCTCATCCAGGTCATATGAAATGCACTTCCTCACGGATACAATGTCACTGGATGATTTCACTGCAGTCCTCCCGCTTCCCGTTTTTTTTGAAACTGTTTTTTTCGCATAACCCTTCTCTGTGCCGGCTGGGATATTGAGAAACACCATTACGTATGCCATAAGTAAAGCGGCATATTTTATGAACCTGGTCCTTGTTAGTTTCACGATTGATCTCCGTTTATGCTGATAAGGAAATGACCGGCCGATGGAATGTCAAATTTTTCTGAATGGGGCAGTGGCAGTACGGAATATCCCGGTATCCTGGAAGTGATCCGGGCAGAATCCGTTAATCGTGACGGTTAATCGAGGGAACGGTTAGGCGGACAATATATGTTTGAGGATTAACTTTTTATAAACCGGTTGCCCAGGTCATCGGCAAGTTTTTTCAGATCCATGCTGTTCACCCTCAGGTTATCGATGCCGGATGCAATACCCTGTATATCCGACGTTGTATTAGCAATGGTGCTGACAATGTTGTCTACGGCTTTTTCCTGCTCCATCATTGCAAGTGAGATCTGCTCGGTTTTTTGCATAACAGTCATTGTTTTCTGGTTCATGTCTTCGTTCATGGCCTTCTGGCCGCGGATTGCGCGGATTACATCTACAGCCTTGCCCTGGATACTGTTGATGTCCGAAACGAGCGAGTGTATGAATGAGATTATTTCGGAAATAGCCCTGTTCCCGCTTTCAACATCGGACTTGTTTTTTTCAATAAGCCGTGATATCTGGTTGGCTTCCCTGGCGGAATTTTCGGCAAGTTTCCCTATCTCCGAGGCTACAACTGCGAAACCCCTTCCATGTTCGCCGGCGCGCGCTGCCTCGATAGCGGCATTGAGTGAAAGAAGGTTCACCCTGTCGATGATGTCGGTCATTATATTTACTACGCTCAGAATTTCACCCGAGTTGGATAAAATCATGTTGTTTATTTCATCAAGCCTCCCTGTTGACCTTTCACCTTCAGTTGCCTTTTTCATAAGCGCCAGGAAGGTATCCGATATTTCCATGCCGTTGTTTTCAAGTACATCAATAAGGGTTGACAGCTTTTCCAGTGTCTCAACAAGGTTGTGAATCGAATCTCCCTGTTCCCTTGATGAGTAACTGACACGTGTTGTACCCGCGGAAATCTCTTCCATCGTAGCTGACAGCTCCTCGACAGATGCAGCCTGTGACTGGGCGTTGTCGGAGATGTTTATAATTTCCGACGATGTATCGTTGATTGAACGGCCCAGAACTTCCGAGGCATCCTGAATCGCCTCCATCATATTTTTTATTTCGTTGTACTGCTCAAGGTTCTTCCCTGCCTGGGTATTTGCCTTTTCAATGGCCATTCTAAGGAAACGTGATGAGGCCATGCATATCAGGAAGACTGTTATCAGTGTTACTGATCCATCGATGGCCCCCATCCTGCTCGCGTCTAATGCTGTTCCAGTAACGGTTTTACTCGCGATAGTTATGAAATAATAAACATGTGTCGTTATAATAGCGGCAGTTATCACTAATGCCAGTCTGATTCTGCAGAAGAGGGTGGCAAAGACTACGGTCTGGTAAAAGAATAGCCCTATCGTAACAGTTGACAGGTATGGCGGTCTTGACATGAAGGCGAATATTTCAATCAAAAGGCTGGAGACAGCAATAAAGTTAGCTGCCCAGATCGTACGTCCCTTAAGAACAAGGGAGAATGATACAATGAGCACTATAATGAGCCCCAAAAATAAGACAAAGATTTTGAGTTGAAAAAGTGGATAT
>DAONFG010000023.1:0-24932 GCA_035403465.1 Spirochaetota bacterium
TCATCTAGGTGGTCTTGATATTATGCCAGTTTCCACACGATAGTCTGAAGAGCCAGAAAAAATAATCCCTTTGAAAATAATGACTGATAAAATTAATAAAGTTATAGAAATAAAAAATGAATTCAATATTCCTGATTTTATATTAAATGCAAGAACTGATTCATTGAGATCTATAAATAACAGAAATGAAGCATTAAAAATAGCTATAGAAAGATGTAATAATTATCTCGAACTTGGCGCTGATATTTGTTTTGTTACTTATGTACAAACAAAAGAGGAAATAAAGCTTTTAAAGAAAGAAATAAATGGTCCTCTAAGTATTGCAGCTGGTTTGCCATATAATATTAAAGAATTTAGCATCAATGATTGTGTTGAATATGGAGTCGAGCGTGTTAGTTTACCATCAATCCTGATTTCAGCATCAATCAAATCAATGCATTCGATGTTGAATGAAATTATGAGATCAGGAACTTTTAATGAGATAATAAAAGATGATAAATTAATCAATATCAATGTCTTATCAGAATTATTGAAATAAATTGCCTGTGCCGTCCATGGCGTCGGCAAATTGTTGCAATCCTGGCAGTGCGACTTCAGATAACAAATCTTATGCGCTTCACTCCCTGGCCGTCGTTCGGGCTACGCCACATCGCGCAAAAGACCGCCGCAACGTCAGGTAAGCAAGACGTTATATGAAATTGACCCCCCTTGATTTTTTACCAAAAAGTGTTCTTCGAATAAATCTTTCGTCTGTTATTCGTGGTAAAATTAAGTTGCAATTAATTTAATATATTATTACTTTGTAATTACATAAAAGAGGTGATGTAATGATTGCAAAAGTTATTCAAATAGGAAATTCCAAGGGCATCAGAATCCCCAATCAGATATTGAAAGAAATGAATATTGAAACTCAGTTAGAACTAATAATAAGTGATAAAAAAGATGAAATAATCTTAAAACCATTACACAAAGTAAGAGATGGATGGAATGATTCATTTAAAAAAATGAAATCATCTGACGAAGATAAACTTATTATCGATGATTCACTTGATCTCAATGAATGGGAATGGTAAAAATGGAAATATATCAGTATCATATATACCTTGTGAATCTAGATCCGACAATTGGCCATGAAATTAAAAAAACTCGTCCATGCCTTGTTGTGTCACCAGATGAAATGAATGAAAATATACAGACAGTCATTATTGCCCCAATGACTACAAAGTCACATAGATACCCGACCAGGGTACCAGTGACTGTTCAAAATAAAAAAGGATGGATTGTATTAGATCAAATCAGAACCATAGATAATCAGCGGCTCATTAAAAAGATCTGTAAGATAAATAACGAAACTATAAAAGATGTTAAAAGTATTATTAAAGAGATGCTTGTTGATTAACTATTTTAAAAATAAACTTAAAAAATTTTTGTTCGAATTGGGATTCAACTTCATATAACAACGCTTACCCACGGTGCTTTCGAAAAGACTTATTTGTCTGAACAAGCCAAAAACTTCTTGCTTTTAAAAATCAATTCTAAACAAAATAAACTTCAATTGCCGATGATGTAATAAGATGTTTCATGGTATGGTGACAATGCATCAATTCCCGGTTTTCCTGAGCAACAGCAGATTAAAAACAATATGGAACATTGCTGTCATTTTCGCGGTCCTGGCCTTTTCATTTACATTTTCATACCGCTTTACATTTCAGATTTATAAAGCAGACCTGTTGTACTGGTCGCTTATTTTTATATTTTTTCTGGATGTTCTTGTTAATTTTAATTCATCTGTCAAAATAGAACATGTTGTATCAACCGACAGAAGAACTATCGGCCTGCATTACCTCAAAAGCTGGTTTACTGTTGATTTCATTACCGCATTTCCTTTTGACGTTGTTCTTTTGCTGATTTTCGGATTACCTGACGAACATAACGGGCGTAATTTATATTTTCTCGTACTACAGATTATCACTCTTACAAAACTTTTAAAAATCCATAAAATAACCAAAGAACTTCAGCAATATTTACGTATTAATCCCGGAGTGATGCGCCTCATGGTTTTTGCTTTCTGGTTTACCCAGGCAGTACATTATATATCTCTTGGATGGATAGTCATTGGTGCTGTTGAAGCAATGCGCATACCTGCTGACCAGTATATACGCGCCCTTTACTGGAGCGTAACAACCGTCGCAACAATTGGATATGGCGACTATTATCCGGACCATGAAAGTAACCTCCAGATAATTTTTACTATTATTGTCCAGATTTTCGGTGTAGGTATGTATGGTTACATAATAGGTAACGTATCCGGTTTGATTGCCAACCTTGACGTAGCCCGGGCGGATTTCATTAAAAAAATTGAATCAGTTAAAGTTTATCTTGATAACAAAAAAATACCTAAAGATATGCAGGAAAAAATTCTAAGCTATTACCATTACCTCTGGGATAAGAAAAAAAATGTAACTGATGAAAACCCGTTATCAGACCTTCCTACAAGCCTGTCCCTTGAAATAATGCTGTATCTCAACCGGGACATGCTGATGAAAGTGGACCTTTTTAAAAATTCACAGGACCTTTTTGTCCGCGAGGCAATACAGATGCTCAAACCGTTGATTTATCTGCCCGAAGACGATATAATAAGGCAGGGCGAATACGGAGACTGTATGTATTTCTTAAGCAGCGGTGAGATTGAAGTCATGGTAAATGATTCACAGGTTGCCAAACTGGGTCCCGGGTCAACATTCGGTGAAACCTCCCTGCTTGTTGGAGAAAAGCGAAACGCAACAATTCATACTTTGACCCACTGTGAAGTTTACAGGCTGTCAAAATCAGATTTTGACAGCCTGCGGTCAAGGTTCCCTGAATTCAATGCTGAAATTGAGGAAATCTCACGCCAGAGAGGCCTGGAGCGGGGACAGAGATAAAATCTCTCCCCGAGCCTGTGACATTAAAAAATTTTCAGGGCTATGAATTATGGCTCTTCACACAAAAAAAGCATATCGACACAAATCTTCACTATATTTGCGATGTAAAAAAATATCATGAAAATTAAATCCTTTGAATTTAACCTCAGTGAGCTGGCAGGATCAACCGGTGACTTTGGGACACTCTTCCCCCTGGCCATAGGTTATATCGCTTTATGCGGTCTGGACTCTGCCGGGTTTCTTGTCATAATGGGCCTTGCAAATATTGTTACCGGGATTGTATATCGTCTTCCCATGCCCATCGAACCGATGAAGGTACTTGCTGTTGTCGCAATCGCGCAGCACTGGTCACCATCTATGGTGTATGCATCAGCCTTCTCAATGGGTATTATCTGGCTGATCTTTGCAGTTACCGGCATCATTCGCTGGCTGGCCCGGATTACTCCCGAATCAGTTATACGCGGGATACAGGTTGCGCTCGGCCTGCTTCTTGCTCTGGAAGCATTTAAAATGATCTCTACGTGGTGGGCAGTTGGCCTTTTTTCAATTATCATTGTACTAATGCTTCGCCGGAACCGTTACGCGCCCGCAGCCCTTATGCTCCTGGTTTTTGGCGCAGCCATTATGTTTGCCAGGGGAAACTTTCAACAGCTTTCACCGCCTGAATTCAGGCTTCCTTCACTCACACTCTTCACTCCCGCAGAAGTATGGCAGACGCTCATTCTTGCAGGTTTTGCGCAGGTCCCTCTGACAATCACCAACGCGACAATCTCCACATCATCTCTTATTAAAAAATACTGGCCGGACAAAACTGTCAGTGAACGTAAACTTTCTTTTAACCAGGGCATTATGAACCTTGTATCTTCTTTTTTTGGAGGTATGCCCATGTGCCATGGCGCAGGAGGGCTTGCAGGCCAGTACTATTTCGGCGCAAGGACAGGGGGCGCAAACATTATTGAAGGCCTGATTGAAGTATCAATGGGACTTTTCTTTTCAGCATCGATTGCTGTAATGTTTTCATTTTTTCCAATGGCAATTATCGGCGCAATGATGTTGCTTGTTGGAATAGAACTCACCATGTTCGCCCGCGATCAAAAATTTGACATGGATATTATTCCTTTCCTGTTAACTGTCATTTTTTCACTGGCTGTAAACATGGCATGGGGTTTTATTGCCGGGCTTGCCGTTTACCATTTTTCCCGGTATTTTGTATCAAGGAGAAAACGCCGTGATTTCATTTAAAATAAGCACCACCATTAACCGCCCGGTAGATGTTGTAGCTGATGCCCTGATGAATCCGGATAACTCACCGTATTGGCAGAAATATCTTGAACGGTTTGAAGTTATTGAATCAAAACCGGGGGGAACCGGCTCAATTGCACGTCTGCATTACATGGAACACGGGCGGACATATATATTGGATGACCGGATGATCTACTGCGAACCAGGGAAAAAATACATATCGCAGGTTTCCGGTGATGCTATCACAGCACGGGTTGAAACTACGCTTAATGCATCAGGTAATACCACCGGGATAACCATTGAGTGGTCCGGGCAGGGTAAAATCCTTCTGCTGAAACTGCTGCTCCCCTTTTTACGCCGCAGGTTTATAAGACAGTCTGAAGAAGAGCTTGAAACATTTAAAAACCTCGTTGAAACAAGGGGGAGCAACTTTACTTTCAAGAAGTAAAGAACAGGTTGATGTATGCCTTCAGGGACTTTATATAATCCAGCTTGATTGCCGTTTCAACTGCCCACGACGAATCGGGGTAAGTGTTAAGCGTCTTCCTGAATATGGTTTCCGAGTCGTTCAGGTCTGGAAAAACCTTTCCGCTCAAGAAATGGCCTCTGTTATGCCTGTCAAAAAAAAGCTCACGGTGCGCCTGGTGCAGAAGTTCATCCCCTTTCCTGTACATCCTCCATGCGTTGACCTCGTACTCGTCCCTGTATGAATCTATGATATTCAGACATTCAGTTGACCTGTAAAAATCAAATATCATTTTACTGAACACTGCGAAATGCTCCAGCAGCTCCCTGTCCTTTGAAAGCTCGGCCAGGCGCTTTATCCTGTGAAATGATTTACGAAGCGCGAGCACAATCTCCTTGTACAGCCCTTCACCTTTCGCGTCCTCCCGCCTGTGAAAATTATACAGCCCGTACTGGAAGTATTTGTAAATTGCATCTTTGGCATCGTCACGTATCCTGACAAACCGTGCTGCAAGTTCATCATTCGTCTCCTCCTCGCGCAGCCTGGTTGCCTCCTGCTCATCCCTTCTTACCCGTTCAGACTGCTGCCCCTGCGGTTTCTCTCCGCTGCGCTTCTGTGAGGGTTTTGCAGAGGCATATTCTTTTCCATTAGCAGTATCGGTTACGGTCTCGTTTCTAAACCTGTAACTCATGATGTCCGAATACGCAGTATTCAGCATGGTCATCTGCTCATTCGCCCACTCTTTGTTGTGCGGATTTTTGTCCGGGTGATATTTAAGCGCAAGTATCTTGAAAGACTTTGAGATATCCTCGTTGCTTGCAGTGCTCTCTACTCTGAGGAGCTTGTAACATTGGTCAATATTCATGAAAACCTGGCTCTGATATTGACGACATAATACCCCCGGCAATAATAATTTCAATAAAAATTTATATTAAACCTGTTTTCATCAGGGTAGACTTTTACTCTGCGCGTAAAAGGGCTGTTCCCTGCTTGTACCACGCCGGGGTATCGCCTTGATCATTGCCGCATATTTCTCATAATTTTTTCTTGCATTAATCATGTGTAATCCTGAAACTTTAACCATTAAAGGAAAAGGACATGATACTCGATTCGCACGCACATTTTGACATGATACTTGAGCAGAAGGGGACCTCTGAACCTGAAGTAATCGGCAGCTTAAAGAACAGCAATGTAGAATATGCTGTGCAGGTTTCCATTGAACCCAGAGGATTTGAATGGTCCCGTGATTTTGCTTCACGCAACAGACTAAACGGCATTTTCTACACGCTCGGGATTCATCCTTCATCAAGGGCCGAGATAAAGGACCTTGAATATCTTACGGCTTTCACGGCAGAATCAATGTGGACTGATTCCGCAAAACTCCTGCTGGGCATAGGCGAATGCGGCCTCGACTACTACAGGATGCACCAGACAAAAGAGATGCAGATAAGATCATTCGAATACCAGATCGAAGTCGCGCAACAGCATAAACTTCCACTGATTATTCACCTCCGCGAGGCAATGGACGAAGGGCTTGAAATACTTAAAAGAAAAAACGCAGACCGCGGAATCATGCACTGTTTTGCCGGTGATTCGAATACTGCAAAAAAAGTCACAGACATGGGATTCATGATCTCGTTCGCGGGAAACCTGACTTACAAGGCTGCAGTTGTACTTCATGATGCGGCAGCATATGTTCCACTCGACATGCTGCTTCTTGAAACAGATTCACCCTTCCTTGCCCCTGTACCTGTACGCGGAAAACCCAACGTTCCCCAGAATGTGCAGCACACATACAGGTTCATTGCCGACCTGAAAAAAGTCCCCCTCTCCCGTATCGAGGATGCTGTAACAGAAAACTTTTTAAAGCTTGTGCGTTCATGAAAACAACAATTCCCGGACTTGTAATACGCGAAACTTGTATAACCGACCTGAACTCAATTTACAAACTCGGCCTCGAAGAGCCTCTATTCAGCTCCATGACGAACTGGAACGCAGCAGCTCTCGCAGATGCATTCTGCAGCACTGACCTGCTCGCATACACTGCAGCCAGGAAAAAAGAGGTACTGGGATTCATCATAGGCAGAATATCAGGCGATAGTGCTGAAATACTCTGGATTCTGGTAAAGCAAAAGCTCAGAAAACGGGGAATCGGCTCTTCCCTTCTTGATACTTTTGTAAATTTATCAAAAAAGGGCGGCTTAATGAATTTTTTAGTTGCCCTTTTACCGGATAAAACTGAAACAGAAGCTTTCTTCTATAAAAGAAATATGATACAAAGGGAAAGTTTTATCAGACTTTCCGGTAAACTATAAAATTGGAGTATCTCCTTGAAGCGCACATCAAAAACCAGCGATCCGGCAATACTTGTATCCGATTCCGGCAAAAATCTTAAACCTTCAGGAATCAGGGAATTTTTTGACATTGTTTATTCAATGAAGGACTGTGTTTCGCTCGGTGTAGGTGAGCCTGACTTTGAAACACCATGGAGAATCTCCGACGCCGGAATAGTTTCAATAAAGGAAGGCTATACTCACTATACTCCAAACAGGGGTGTGCCGGAGCTGCTTAAACTGATTTCCGAATACCTCGAGACAAAATATAAAGTATCATATAATGCAGAAACCGAGATCATTGTAACAATGGGCGTAAGCCAGGCCCTTGACCTTACACTGCGTGCTATAATTGATCCCGGTGATGAAGTTATTGTTATTGAACCATGCTACGTATCCTACGCGGCAAATATTGAAATGCTGAACGGAGTTGCAGTGGTTATCCCGACACTCTTCAGTGACGGATTTAAAATCGATCCTGCACGTCTTAAAAAAGCTATCACTGACAAGACGAAGGCTATACTGCTCAACTACCCTTCCAATCCCACGGGACTTTCATATCCGCCTGAACTTCTGAAAGAGATCGCAGAAATTGCAATCAAGAATAACATTCTGATTATTTCTGATGAAATATATTCCGCGATATCATATGACAGGGAATTTGTATCGATCGCCACATTCCCTGAAATGAAAGAGCGAACAATCGTGCTTAACGGATTTTCAAAGTCCCATGCAATGACAGGCTGGAGGCTCGGGTTTGCGGCAGCACCTGCCTACATCATGGACATCATGCTGAAGATTCACCAGTACACCGGGCTCTGTGCTCCATCCATGTCTCAGTATGCCGCGATTGAAGCCCTCGAACACGGCGACAAGGACGTGGAAAAAATGGTGGCCGAATACACCCGCAGAAAAAACTTCATTGCAAGTTCATTCAACGACATGGGACTTCCCTGCCTTTATCCTGAAGGCGCCTTCTATGCGTTCCCCGACATTTCGTCAACGGGGCTTTCATCAAGAGACTTTGCGATGAAACTTCTTGAAACACAAAAGGTTGCCGTTGTCCCGGGGACAGCATTCGGTGATTCCTGCAAAAACCATATCCGCTGTTCATTTGCAACTTCGATGGACAACATAAGAACAGCCATGGAAAGAATCCGGATCTTCCTCGGTACTATCTGACAGGCAGGTCCATCCAATGGCGCTTCTTGTTGACGGACTTAACCTGATCTACAAGTTTCCAGAACTTGAAGCGATGATGTACTATAGCCAGCTGGACAATGCCCGCGAAGGTCTCCTTGAGACACTAAAGAACTACCAGAAGCTCAGGAAAGGGGCCATCAGTGTATTCTTCGACGGAAGGAAAGGCGCCTCGAATGAAACAAAAAGCGAAAAATCCGGAACCATTGATGTCTATTACTCCCTCGATTACTCCGCGGATTTTCTTATCAAGCAATTTGTAAAGAAGGATACAAACCCGAAGATGCTTACAATTGTCACTTCCGACAAGGATATTATATTTTATATAAACAGGTTCGGCGCGAAAAACATCACAAGCGAAAAGTTTGCGGAACACGTCAACAGCGTATTCAATGAATTTCGCGAAGAGCAGGAGCTTGTCAAAATCAGCAGGGAAAAAGAAAATCCTGCTATCTCCGATGATGAGCTTTCCTACTGGCAGAAAATTTTCAGCAGGAAAAAAAACACAGGGAACAGTAACTGATATGCCAAATATTGATTATAAAATAATATTCGACGCTGCTGCATCTGCGCTTGATGCTTCGTCAAATGTAATCATTGAAGCAAAGGAGCCGAACACCTATTCTGCCGGCATAACAATGGAAAACGGTACTGTAATTAAATTCACAGCAATTCCTGGTGAATATTCGCTTGAGCTCTCACTGCCAAAGGAATCGCTGGAACGGAGGGAATACATAAAGTTCATGTCACGTTTTGAGTTTAACCTTGAACAGAAGTTTTTTAAAAACATAAAATTTGATCCGCAGGAAACTTCAAAAGATTACAGGATAAAAATATCATTATAACCCCATTTTAATCCTTGAATTAATAAAACCCGGCTTTACCCTTGCCAGCATATAAATAATCTGTACATGTGGACATCGCTGCCAGATAAACTTTAAAAGAGGTAACAAAATGGGCGAACCAAAAGTTAAATATTCCAAAGAAGGATTTATAGGTACTATTACTCTATGTGATGCAAGCGGTTTTAATCTCATGGATAAAGAAGTAGTTACAAGTATCGCAGACATACAAGAGGAGATATCCAGGGACAACCAGGTAAGGGCGGTGATACTTAAATCAGGCGGGGCGCATTTTTCTGCCGGTGTTGACCTCGCGTTTCTGAAATCAGTAGATCCCCGGTTCATCAAGGATAACCTGACTTTTCTCCAGCGGACATTCAGCAGGTTCCAGGAATTTCCAGCACCTGTTATATGTGCCATTAACGGCCTGTGTTACGGCGGCGGCCTTGAACTTGCCCTGAGCTGCGACATAAGGATTGCCGCTGAAGGAGCAAGGCTTGCATTACCCGAAGTTAAGTTCGGGTTGACCGCAGACCAGACAGGAACCACAAGGCTTACAAAACTTGTAGGGATAGGACAGGCTAAAAAACTGATCCTCTGCACAGAGGAGGTTGATGCGCAGGAGGCATACAGGATAGGTCTTGTTGAATACCTTGTAAAACCTGAAGAACTTGAAGGCAAAGCGATACAGCTTGCCAAGAGGATATCAAACCTGCCGCCTGCTGCAGTAAGGTTCGGCAAGTGGGGCGTAAATGTTGCAGCCGAGGGCAATACATTCGCTGGACTCATGTTTGAACAGGCTCAGTCAACATACTGCTTCAGCACCGAGGACAAAGAGGAAGCAGTCAATGCCTTTATTGAAAAAAGAAAACCTGTATTTAACGACAAATAAATTCCGCAGGGGCCGCGAAAGCGGCCCTTCTGTTATCCCATGAAAAAAGTTTTAATCCCAGCCAGGCTTATCCGCAGGAAAAACCGTTTTGTTGCATCTGTACTTATTGATACAACCGCCACAGAAGTTTATGTTCCCAATACCGGAAGACTCTCTGAACTTGCCATACCCGGCGCTGAATGCCTGCTTGCGGAATCTTCAGGGAAATACAGGTACAAGCTGCTGTACATAATCAGCAATGGTTTCCCTGTGATGATTGATTCAACTTTAAGCAATTCACTCTTTGCTGAACTTTTAATGTCAGGTAAGGTACCGGGACTTGAAACATACAGGTTAATCAGAAGAGAACCGGTTTACGGCCGCCACAGGTTTGATTATCTCCTGGCTGACAGTAAAAACACCTTTTATGTCGAACTCAAGTCGTGCACCCTGTTCTACCGTGGCACTGCTTCATTCCCGGATGCAGTAAGCAGCAGGGCATCGCAGCATATCCGGGAACTTTCCTCAATACAGGGAGGCAGGTTAATCCTTTTCATACTCAATGATTCCGCAGAGGTTTTTGTCCCAAACTATCATACAGATTATGAGTTTTACCAGGTCCTGAAAGAAAATGCCGGCAGGATTAACATTTCAGCTTTGAGAATCAGTTACAGTAATGATCTCAGTATAACAGCACTCACTCCAGTACCTGTACATATCCCGGAGGTATCACGAGCCGGGTATTTCTTCATGATTCTCAGCGGTAATAGCAACGGCTTTTATCTCTACCTGTCAGCTTATACGGATAATGTATTTGATGCAGTTAAAAAAATTAAGAGCCGCGGGAAAACTTTTCACAACTTTTGCGGAATCGACGGCAGTTTCCGCATACTGAAAGATTTCCCGGTAATCGGTGATGCACATTCCGGTGAAAAGTCAACGGAACTGTTTTGCGATAATGGCGGCAGGGAACTTGTAATCCCCGGACCGGGAACAGGAAGAATTTTCCATTTCAGTCTGAATCCCCTTGAACACAAATGGTTTCACAATCATATACTTGAGCTTAGATTTTCACGGTATGCTCACATCCGGCCTTCCGGACACCTTCTCCAGGTTTAAAACCAGAAATGTATTATTATTACGGATTAATATTACTCAAATACTTTTTATGCTGCTAATAGGGAGAAGGAAAATTTTAAAGTAATTCTGGTTTGTCCCCCTCTCCCGGATGAATGTTCCTTCACAGAAAATATTACTCTTTGGGAGAGAGCCGGGGTGAGGGCATTATGAATCTTAACCGAAGAGCTTCTTTTCGATGTCCTGCCTGCCGATTTTTTTCAGCCTGCGCTTCAGCCTCTCCCTGTTCTCCTGTTTATACCAGAAGAAAAAACTTCGCTGGTCGTTCCGGTCATCTGATGATCTTGCGCAGTAGATTTTTTTACCTGTGTACGGATCAAAACCGCAGTAGTAGATTACCGATGAAAGCGTCATGGGTGTGGGCGTGAAGTCCTGAACCTGTTCAAGCCTGAACCCGTCCTCCTTTGTCACTGCAGCTAGTTCAGCCATGTCCTCAAGCTGAGACCCGGGATGCGACGATATGAAATAAGGGACAATCTGCTGATCAAGTCCGGCCGCGGAAGAAATTTTATGGAACAGCTCACTGAATTTTCTGAAAAGCGCGTATGAAGGCTTGCGCATAACAGCGAGCACCCGGTCCGATGTATGCTCAGGCGCCACTTTAAGTCTGCCTGAAACGTGGTTCAAAACAAGTTCTTTCATGTACTCGTCGCACCGGTAAACTTTACGTTTTCTTTCGTCTCCTGACACAAGCATATCATACCGCACGCCGCTGGTGACAAAAATTTTCTTCACACCCTTCACTTCGGCAGCTTTCCTGTAAAGTTCGAGAAGAGGCGTGTGGTCATAGTTCAGGTTGGCGCAGATCGAAGGGTATATGCAAGACGGCCTTGTGCATTTAACGCATAAGTTCAGATCCGCCCCTTTCATCATGTACATATTTGCCGACGGTCCGCCTATGTCCGACACATACCCCTTGAAGTCGGGCATTGCCGTAACCTTTTTAACTTCACTGATTATTGAATCCTGTGACCTGCTCACCACATTCTTCCCCTGGTGAGCGGTTATCGCGCAGAAGCTGCAGCCGCCAAAGCAGCCCCTGTGCGCTGTAACCGAATGACGGATCATGTCGTACGCTGGAACCCCCCCTTTTTTTTCATACTTCGGGTGCGGCAGCCGCGTAAAAGGAAGCGTAGAAAAGAGGTCGAGCTCTTCTGTCGATGCATCCATAAAAGGCGGATTGACAACAACGTAACCATCGCCGCATCTCTGCACAAAACGTACAGGCTCCATGCTGCTCCCGGCTTTTTCGGTGATCACATAGTTTTGTGCGAATTTTTCCCTGGAGGCAAGGCACTCTTCATGTGAAAAGAGTTCCACCATCCGCCATTTATCATTAACCGGAATTTTTTCGATACTTTCTATTTTAAAGCATGTCTGTTCGATCTGCGTTACTGTATCCAGGCCAGAGCCCGAAGTAACTACATCAAGCAGCCGGTTTAGCGGTTTTTCTCCCATGCCGTAGATCACAAGGTCCGGAGAACTGCCGCATAACACCGGGGGCCTGAGTGTGTCCGACCAGTAATCGTAATGTGTAAGTCTCCTGAGCGACGCCTCTATCCCACCGGCGATTACCGGGACGTCGGGGTAAAGCTGTTTCAGTATGCCGGAGTAAACAGTTAGAGCGTAGTCAGGCCTGAACCCGGATTTTCCACCCGCAGTGTAGGCATCATCAGACCGCAGGCGCCTGTTCGCTGTGTAGTGGTTTACCATTGAATCCATGCAGCCTGATGTCACGGCAAAGAAAAGTTCAGGTTTCCCGAACTTTTTAAAATCACGCAGGTCATCGCGCCAGTTCGGCTGTGGGACAATCGCGACCCGGAGCCCCCTGCTTTCAATTACACGCGCAATCACCGCACCGCCGAATGCGGGGTGATCAACATACGCGTCTCCAGAAAAAAGTATAACATCAAGCTTGTCCCATCCGCGCGAATCCGCATCTTTTTTAGTTACGGGCAGCCAGTTATTTAATGTATATTCCGGTTTCAATAAAATCTGCTCTCCTGAAGTAAAACAATACTGCAAAGCGTTATATTATCACTCACAATATGTTTAAAAACCATATTTTTCACTGCCCCGCAGAATTGTTATTATCATATATAATTTTGCAAAAGTGAATCCGTGGATAATACAAAAACTCACATCAATTCTATCAGAAGTTATGCGAATGTTGTGATACCATGATTTTTTCCCCTCTCCGTGCGGAGAGGGGTGGGCGCAGGCCGGGGAGAGTTTTACTTGTCGCTTATCTTCGAGAAATCTATTAATCCTTTGAAGTTTCCCAGTATATTCTCCAGAATATACAGCCTGTTGTCCCGGATTTCAGTACGTTTATCCATTACCAGGACTTTATCGAAGAAGCTGTCAATAACCGGTTTTGCACCCGTAATCAGCTGAAACAGCTCGATATACCTGCTCTCTTTAATAAACTTTCCTATCTCCTGCACTTTCCCTGCAAAGAACCTGTAGAGTTCCTTCTCCTCGTTCTCCTCCATCAGGCCTTCACTGAACTTCAAGCTGTACGAACTGTTATCCTTCCTGAATCCTGTAACTATGTTGTTCATCCTCTTGAAACCAAGAAGCAGCTGTGAGAACTTCTTGTCGCTCCTGAAACTGTGCAGAGCCTTTGCGCGCCTGTATAGTTCAACGTAATCCGAATTACCGGTTGTCATGCACGCATCGATTTCATCGTACCTGAATCCTTCATCAGTAAAAATGGTCTTTGCCCTGACACCTATAAATTCAAGTATCTTATCTGTAAGTTCGTTACCTGTTTTATAATTTCCCGCAACAGATCCAAGCAGCCTTTCCATGTCAACATTCAGGTTGTTGCGCACGAGCAGTTCAACAACGGCATTTGCCTGCCGGCGGAGTGCATAAGGATCCTGTGAACCTTTTGGAATATTGCCAACAGAGAACGATCCGAATATATTATCAATTTTTTCTGAAAGCGAAGCAACTACCGAAACAATCCCTGATGGCACAACGTCGCCGCTGAAGCGCGGCATGTACTGTTCATTTATCGCTTCAGCTACCTCCTTATCCTCACCGTCATTCAGTGCGTATATTCTGCCAACCTTGCCCTGGAGCGAAGCGAATTCATAAACCATAGCTGTATCAAGGTCTGCCTTTGAAAGGAATACAGCGCGTTCAATTTTACTTTTTGTCTTATCATCAAGTTTAAGTTCACCGCAGAGGCTCACTGCAACGGATTTCATCCTTTCAATCTTGTCATATATTGAACCAAGCTCCTTGTGGAAGAGTACGCTCTTAAGCGACTCCACCCTGTCTGCAAGCTTCAGTTTTGCATCCTCGGCGTAGAAGAAACCCGCGTCATTGAACCTTGCAGATATGACCTTCACATTGCCGCGGATGATGTACGCGGATACAGGATTATTTGAAACTGCGAGGAAGCTGTTCATGAGCCTGCCGCCGGCATCAAGGATCGCAAAGTTTTTCTGATGCTCCTTCATCTCGGTGATAAGAACAATATCAGGTATCTTCAGAAAGTCGGGATTAAAATGGCATGTTGCAATATGCGGCTGTTCAACAAGGTATGTTACAGTATCAAGAAGGTCCTCGTCCTCGTTAAGCTTTCCGCCAGCTTTTCCTGCAGCATCGGCAAGCGCCTTACGGATTATTTCTTTCCTCTCATCCTGGTTCAGAATAACGCCGTTATCATTAAGTATCTTTTCATAGGATGAAATTTTATCGATCTCCAGCATTTTGTTAAACTGCACAAAATGCCCCCTGGTCTTTGTCCCGGCTTTGATACCTTCAATCTCGAAGGGAATCAGCCTGTCATTAAAGAGAAGAACAAAGTAATTTATAGGCCTGGGGAATGTGACTTTTTTATTGCTCCACTTCATACGTTTTGGAAACGGAATTGAACTCACGGCTTCAATTACTATTGAGGGAATGATATCTTCTGTCTTCCCGGCATCAAGCTGTTTGTACGCATAGATGTATTTACCTTTATCGGTCTCCACAACCTTGAGGTCTTTGGCCTCAACGCCATTCCCCTTCATGAAACCCTGGAGAGCTTTTGTAGGATTTCCATCAGCGTCATATGCCGCCTGCGCTGAAGGTCCTTTAAGTTCAGCAATTTCGCTCCGTTGTCCTGCAGCCAGCCCCGAGATCAGCACGGCAAATCTCCTGGGTGTGGCATAAACTTCAACTGCTGTATAATCAATTCGTCCCTGTGCCAGTTTTTCGCTGAAGATTGTTTTAAGTGAATTTATCGCAGGTGGAATGTATCCGGCCGGAATCTCCTCTGTCCCTATTTCGCATAAAAAATTGGCATTAGAAATCATATAATACTCCGGAAAATGTTTGATGGCCGGTTTAAGCTGGCAACAAGTGAGGTATTACAGAGAGCTGTAAATGAGTCAATAAATTTTTAGAAGCTGCCGATTCAGGCCTGATTGTAATGCGGGATGCTACTTTTTAAGATACTTCCTGGGGTTAGTGTGGCCGCCCTGCTTGATAAGTTCAAAATGGAGATGGGGCCCTGTTGATCTTCCGGTATTTCCGCTTTTAGCGATCACCTGCCCCTGTTTTACATACTGACCTTCCTTTACATAAACCTTCGAAAGGTGACCGTAAAGGCTTTTCCATCCGCCGGGATGAGCAATAATTACAGCATAACCGTAACCCCCCATCCATCCTGAATAGGTTACTTTCCCGTATTTAGTAGCCTTGACACTTTCATATCTGGCTGCAATGTCGATACCTTTATGAAATTCCCTATAACCGCCGTTAAATGGATTTCTTCTCCACCCGAACCCGCATGTAACATACCTGCTTCCTGCCGGCCACATGTAGCCGTCAAAAATATTCTGCGGTTTCGCATCAGGAATAAACACAAGTTCACCCACGGGTACAAAGTCCGGATTGGACAGCCTGTTCTCGGCAAGGATCTTCTCAACCGGAATCCTGTATTTTGCCGCAAGTCCGGCTACGCTGTTTCCTGCTTTCATATTGTACAGGATTCCATCCTTGTTCGGGATACGCAGAACGGTTCCTGCAGCGACATTGTCATACGATGTGAGGCTGTTGCTGCCGCAGATAGTATCTACTGATACTCCGAATTTTTTGGCAATCTGGCTCAGGCTCTCACCCGTCTTAACCTTGTAAGTCTTTATTTTCAGGGGAGTATCTTCTGAAGGAAGCGAGAAGTCTGTTTTATCGGAAAGCAGAAGTTCATTTTTCAGTTTTTCATCGTCTTCAATATTTTTTATATCAGAGCTTGTTATAACCTTTTCACCGCCTTCAAATCCCGCGCCCTCTACTTCGTTCAGGTCAGCCTGGGCAGTTAAGGTATCATCAGCAGTAGCTTCATCCGAGGGTATTATTGTAATAATGATGGAGGTAATAACAAGCAAGCCCATGAACATTGCAAGGGCTTTGGAGTATCGGAAAATATCCTTCTTGTATATATTTCTGATATATGTGCCTTTCCGGCCAATATATACAATAACAACATCATGGGTAAAGATGTTGATTGTCAGTTTTCCAATCTTATATGTATTAAATCCTTTTTTAAACATTTCGATCTATTCAATTACCTTTATTTCACCCTGGTGCATTATCGGATGAAAATCCGCTTAATAAAACTTATTTTTTATCAGCAGGTTTTGCTGCTACAGCACCGCCGTATGATTCCTCAATGAATTTTTTACAATCACGTTTCGGGCCGCCTGTGATTACTATCTGCCCCTGCGCCACTACACCCCGCTGTATGGAAATAGCAGGTGCGACTATATCTCCAAGGACCTTCGCTGTCTCAAGAAGCCTGACCTCCTGTTCGGCATAAATGTTGCCGATTACTGTGCCTGCAATAACAACAGATTTGGCACGTATATCGGTTTTAACTTTTCCTTTTTCGCCTACAACAAGTTCCTCATCGGTCTTGATTTCACCCTCAAACTTTCCATCTATCTTGAGTGAACCGCTGATATAAAATTTACCTTCAAAACTTGATCCCTCTCCGATTGTGCTGTTCATTCCTTCAGTTTTTGGCGCCATATCTCACTCCATCCTGGTAATTCACTCAATATTATTCTGTTACCTGTTATATTATGTCCCACCCGTCGGGGCTAAAGCATTTTATTCTGTCTATAAAACAATGTATCAGAAAGTACGAATAATCAGATCAATATAAAAATAAAAAATAAATATGTCCACAATAATTAAAGAATGCCTGCAAAAACTATGTTTTTGCAAATGCAGGTACCCTGCGGGGCTTTTCGGGGCTCCGCCCCATACCCGGTTTCACAGTTATAATGATTTTAAATGATTTACCCAAAACTATGTTTTTGCAGTTGCAGGAGGCCCTGCACGACTTTTATGGGGCTTCGGCCCATTCCCTGCTTAATTATTTTATAATAATTATTAAAAGATTATCTTAAAACTATGTTTTTGCAGCTGCAAGGGCTCTTCACGACTTTTTGGAGCTCCGCGCCATTCCGGTTCCATTATACTAAACAGCGACTTAGATGAGGCTTTTAACAACCATGCTTTTGCAAGAGCACCTGATTCTGCAAGGTTTAGCACCATACCCGGAGAGTGTTTTACAGAGTCAGGTCAGGATTTTCTGATTTATTATTCTTCAGTTTACCCACAGAGATAAGTGAAAATCTTTTATCCTTTAGTATCCTCTCTGCTACACGCATGTAATCATCCATTGAAATCGCGTCCACTATCTTCACGATGTCTTCGAACGAAAAGTAGCGGCCGTATGTCATTTCGTTTCTTGCCATCTGGCTCATTCTGACTTCATTGCTTTCAAGGCTCAGGGCCAGGTTCCCTTTCATGTATGTCTTGGTATCCTCTAATTCCTGGCTTGTGATGCCTTCATGAAGCATGGCACGGCATTCCTTCATTATAAGTTCAACAGTGTAATCGAATTTTTTTGGAACTGTTGCACAATAGACCCCGAATATGCCGCAGTCAGCATACGATGAATGAAATGAATAAATGGAATAGCTGATTCCCTCTTTCTCCCTTATGTTCTGGAAAAGCCTTGAGGACATGCTCCCGCCCAGAATCGTGCTGAGAATATAAAGTCCCCACCTGTCCTCATCACCACGCTTAATGCCCTCGAGCCCGAGACAGAAGTGGACCTGTTCGAGTTCCTTTTCCATATGCTGATAATATATTCTTTCAGGCGGATTTATCAGGGTCTGAGCAGGTTTAACCAGTGCACTCTTTCTTTTTCCAAAATATTTTTGTATCAGTTCCCTTGCCTTATCTTCACTGAAACTTCCGGCTATGACAAGTATTGTATTTTCATCAAGGTAGTGTTCACCGCAGAATCCGACCAGGGACTCCCTTGACGTGCTCTCAATCCCCTCAACGCTGCCCAGTATTGAATGGCTCAGAGGGTGGCCGGAGAGCATTTTTTCCATGAACAGGTCATGGATATACTCATCCGGCGTGTCCTCGTACATCCTGATCTCTTCCACGATTACATTTTTCTCTTTGTCCAGTTCGGCTGAGTCAAACAGGGAGTTGTGATACATGTCAGAAAGAATGTCAAGGGCAAGCTCAAGATAATCGGAAACTACATTGATATAGTAACAGGTATATTCCCTGTTGGTAGCTGCATTATGCTGGCCGCCTACGCGGTCAACGCTCTGCGCAATCTCTTTTGCGGAATATTTTTCTGTACCCTTAAAAAGCATATGCTCAACAAAGTGAGCATATCCGTACTGATCAGGTCTTTCATCCCTTGAACCTTTATTTATCCAGAGGCCGACTGAAACCGATACGACTCCTGTTACCGGCTCAAGGAGAACGGTAAGACCGTTTTCCTGTTTGTATTTTATTACCATCTATTCGCTCTGTTCCATTGCTTCCTTTCTGCTCAGGTCAATACGTCCCTGACGATCGATCTTGATAACCTTGACTTTCATCCTGTCGCCGACATTGCAGATATCTGTAACCTGCTTAACCCTTGCTGCATCAAGATTTGAGATGTGAACAAGACCCTCTTTGCCCGGGGCGATTTCAACAAACGCGCCGAACTCCATGATCTTTTTTACTGTCCCGTCATAGATAGTGCCGATCTCTACATCCTCGGATATACCAAGAATTATTTTCTCCGCCCTTTCTATTGACTCGAGTTTAACTGCAGAGATAACAACTGTTCCGTCATCGTCTATATTGATTTCTGCACCGGTCTCTTCAACAATCTTCTTGATCATCTTGCCGCCGGGCCCGATTATCTCGCCGATCTTTTCGGTCTTAACCTTGATTACCCTTATCTTCGGTGCCCAGACTGATACCGATGATTCAGGTTTTGAACAGAAGCTGTTCATGGTCTTGAGGATCAGCATTCTTCCCTCTTTAGCCTGGTCAAGGGCAACTTTCATGATCTCGGGTGTTATACCTTCAATCTTGATATCAAGCTGGAAAGCTGTTATACCGGTTTCTGTTCCTGCAACCTTGAAGTCCATGTCGCCAAGGTGATCTTCAAGTCCCTGTATGTCGCTTATGACCGCATACCTGTCGCCTTCCATGATAAGGCCCATTGCAATTCCTGCAACCGCTGCCTTGATAGGCACACCGGCATTAAACAATGCAAGCGAACCTGAACATACGCTGGCCATCGAAGATGAACCGTTAGATTCAAGAATTTCAGATACCTGGCGGATTGTATAAGAAAACGACGCCTGGTCCGGGATTACATACTCAAGTGCTCTCTCGGCCAGCATACCGTGACCGATCTCCCTGCGTCCCGGGCTGCCTGTACGGCCTGTTTCACCCACTGAGAATGGAGGGAAGTTGTAGTGAAGCATGAATCTCTTTGTCGTAAAGCCTTCAAGGTTATCAAGCTTCTGCACCTCGGAAAGTGTGCCGAGTGTGGTAATTCCAAGGCTCTGTGTTTCACCGCGTGTGAATACTGAAGATCCGTGAGTCCTGGGAAGTACACCCATCTTTATGTCAATCGGCCTGATATCCCTGAGTCCCCTGCCATCTGCGCGGGCCCCGTCATCGAGTATCCTGTTGCGCATAACCTCGCCGTCCAGCGCATCTACAAATCCCGCGATCTGTCCTGCAGTATCGGGAAACTGCTCTTTCAGTTCATCTTTTACACGCGCCAGAATTTCACCCCTGGCTACTTCACGGGGCAGCTTGGTTGTGATACTTTTCAGGTTCACAAGGTCGTTGTAGCATTTTTCCCTTACGGCTTTTTTAAGCTCCAGGTCCGGTGTATACGGCTTGTAGACAAATTCCGCTTTGTTTACGGCCTTTTTAAGTTCTTCCAGAACATCACATATCTTTTTGATGTTGTCGTGGGCGAATACAACTGCTGCAAGCATATCATCTTCTGATACATTTTTTGAGGAACCTTCGATCATGGTTACTGCTTTTTTAGTTCCTGCAACAACAAGGTCTATGTCGCTTTTTTCGGACTCCTGGAATGTGGGATTAACTACAAGTTCGCCGTTAACCCGTCCCACCCTTACTGCACCTACCGGGCCATTGAAAGGCATTCCGGAAACGATAAGCGCAGCGGATGCCGCATTTATCGCAAATACATCCTGCTGGTTTATACCATCTGCAGAAAGGGCGTAAATGATGACCTGCACCTCGTTTACAAAATTCTCCGGGAAGAGGGGCCTGAGGGGCCTGTCTGTAAGCCTTGACACGAGTATCTCTTTGTCGCTGGGCCTTGTTTCCCTCTTGATAAAACCGCCAGGTATTTTCCCCGCTGCATAAGCCTTTTCCCTGTAGTCAACTGTAAGAGGGAAAAAATCCTGTCCCTCTTTAACATCCCTTGACGCAACAGCAGAGGCAAAAACAGAGACCTCCCCATAAGTTACAAGTACTGCGCCGTCAGCCTGTTTTGCAAGATACCCTGTATTGAAATTAAGTTTTTCTTTTCCTATCTGTAAGCTAAAATTTACTGTCATTAAACGATCTCTCCTAATTCTTTTGTGGATCCCGGGTATACCTGAACGAGCATATACCCGGGATCTTTACCTATACCGCCGCGACTATCTTCTCAAGCCGAGGTCCTTGATCATTGACCTGTATTTCTCCAGATCTTTCTTTTTAAGATAGTCGAGAAGCCTTCTTCTCTGACCGACAAGTTTGAGCAGTCCCCTGCGTGAATGATGGTCTTTCTGGTGCACCTTAAAATGCTCTGTGAGCATATTAATCCTGTCTGTAAGTAATGCAACCTGTACCTCTGGTGAACCTGTGTCGCCATCATGTCTTTTGAACTTTCCGATTATTTCCGCCTTAGCCGTCATATCGTTTTATATCCTCCTGTTAATACGATTCCTGTTTATTAAATACCGAATGATAACTTATATGCCATGAATCAATGTCCAGATCCGCTATTGCGATCAGATCTTCATGGCCGTTAAAGATAACAAAAATGTTCCCGACTCTGTTATCCCGGGACAGCACCTCTTCCCTCCTGAAGAAGGCGCCATTTAATACTTTTGCAGCACCTGCATCATCAAGAATAAGTCTGCCGAAATCACAAAGTGCATCAGCAGGATCAACTGCAAAGAAATCCGGGCCTTTTCCCGCTACATACATTTCAACGTCTTCTCGCGATGCCGCTTTATCTATACTGAACCTGCCGGATTCAATCCTTCTCAGTTCCTGCAGACAGGCTCCCGTGCCGAGAACTTTGCCGAAATCGCGTGCTATTGATCTTATGTATGTCCCTTTTGAACAGGCGATATCAAAATCGACTGTACCCTTATCAATATCAACCGCGATAATATCCGCTCTTGTTATGCGGATCTTTCTCCCTTCAAGGGTAACGGTCTCACCTCTCCGTACCCTGTCAGAAGCCCTCTCCCCTCTTACTTTGAGTGAAGAATATTCCGGGGGTACCTGCACCGATTCACCTAAAAATCCTGCCATCACGGTTCTAATCGTACTCTCATCAAGACCGGAAAGCTCACTCTGTGAAACGATTTCACCTGTTATATCGCAGGTATCAGTGGCAATACCGAGCTTTATGGTTCCGGTGTACCGCTTATTGCTCTCAAGAAAATACCTTGTGAGCCTTGTGGCCTGTCCTGTACATATTACAAGCAGGCCTGATGCAAATTTATCCAGCGTTCCCGAGTGACCTATCTTTTTTATCCGGGCGATTCTTCTGATCTGTGAAATGAAATCAAAGGAAGTTATACCCGCCGGTTTATCAAGAAGAAGAACCGAGTTATCAAGACCTGAAATTTTCAAACGTCTGCTATCTATTCCCCGCTGTCATCGCCGGATTCCGGTTCATCCTTCCGGTCCTTGACTCCAGAGAGGTTTTCTATCTTGTTTACCATATCAACAGCCTCTTCAACTGATTTATCAAGGTAGAAATATACTTTCGGCAATGTCCTGATCTTAAGTTCCCTGCCTAGCAGCTTCTGTACATACCCGCTTGAGGACCTGATCCCCTCCATCCCCTTCCTTACTTCAGTTGAATTGCCAAGTATCGAAATACCGATTTTTGCCTCTGCGTAATCCTTGCTCAGTTCAACCCCTGTGACAGTAACAAACCCAATACGCGGGTCTTTAAGTTCCCTCATTATTATTTCGGAAACTATTCTTCTTATCAGTTCTTCAAGCCTGTCTTTCCTGTACTTCATTAATTCCCTTGCTTAGGACAGCTTCTTCGCTGTCTCAATCACTTCATATGCCTCGAAATGATCGTTCTCCTTTATATCATTAAAATCGTTAAGCGCAAAACCGAACTCCTGTCCTGCCTCTACTATTGACACGTCATCTTTATATCTCTTGAGTGAGCTTAAGGATCCGTCAAATACCACGACACCGTCCCTGATAATTCTCATTTTTGATTTTCGGTTGATCTTTCCAGACAGGCAGACAGAACCTGCGATAGATCCGATCTTTGATACCTTGAATATCTGCCTGATTTCGCCTGTTCCTGTAACCTTCTGTTCGATGATAGGTGACAGCATGCCTTCCATCGCCGCCTTGATATCATCTGTTGCCTCGAAGATAATATTATAGAACTTGATCGAAACATTCTCTTTATCTGCCAGGTCGGAAACCTTTCCTGTCGGCCTTACGTGGTATCCAATAATTATCGCGTTAGACGCTGAAGCCAGCATAACATCTGAATCGTTTATACCGCCAGTGCCAGAGTGGATAACCTTGACGCGCACCTCGCTGTTTGACAGTTTTTCAAGAGACTCTGTAAGAGCCTGTGTTGAACCGTCAACATCCGCTTTTACAATTATGCGCAGCTCCTGGACCTCTCCCTCTTTAATCATCTCGTTGAGAGACTCAAGCGTAACTTTTCTTACTTTCTTCGCTGATTCAATCCGTTTGTATTCAAGACGTTTCTGCGATATCTGTTTCGCGAACTTATCTGTATCAACACCTTCGAACGGATCACCCGCTGCAGGCACACCGGATATACCAAGTATTTCAACCGGCGCCGAAGGCCCGGCTTCATGTATGGGTGCGCCCTTATCATCAAACATTGCCCTGATTTTACCGGAGTACATACCCACAACAAATGAATCGCCCACATGCAGTGTACCCGACTGTACAAGCACAGTACATACTGCGCCGCGGCCCGGGTCAAGCCTTGACTCAATTACAGTACCCTTACCTATAAGTTTAGTGTTTGCCTTGAGTTCAAGCATCTCAGCCTGTATAAGAACAAGTTCAAGAAGTGAATCAACGTTCTGATTTTGCTTTGCACTGATCTCGGCAAAAAGTGTTGTACCGCCCCATTCTTCGGGTACAAGGTTGTACGCTGTAAGCTCCTGCCTGACCTTTGCGGGGTTGGCCTCCGGAAGATCAATCTTGTTTATTGCCACAATAATCGGAACATTTGCGGCTTTCGCATGGCTGATTGCCTCTATTGTCTGCGGCATTACACCGTCATTTGCTGCTACGACAAGTATTACGATGTCGGTTATGCTTGCGCCCCTTGCTCTCATTGTTGTAAATGCCGCGTGGCCCGGAGTATCAAGGAAAGTAATTTTTTTATCATGGACTGTAACAGTGTAGGCACCGATATGCTGTGTGATACCACCAAACTCACTGTCTATTACGTTAGCCTCCCTGATCGCATCAAGGAGCTTGGTTTTACCATGGTCAACGTGACCCATTACCGTTACAACAGGTGGACGGCTTGTATAATCTTCAGCTTTATCCTCCTGCTCGTTCTTTATGACAGTTTCATCATAAAGGGTAACAACACCAACTTCTGTGTTATACTCGGCAGCTAGTATTGATGCCGTATCAGAATCAATGGCCTGGTTGATCGTTGCCATAACACCCAGTTTCATGAGCTTGCCTATCACCTCGCCAGCCTTTACATTCAATTTCTTGGCCAGCTCGCCGACTGTTACACTCTCTGTTATGTTGATCTTGTCAGGAATAGAAACCAGTCTCTTCTGCTCCTGGGCGTGTTTCTTTTTAAGAATTATATCTTTTTCAATTTCTTCTTTTTCTTTCTTGGTAAGTCTTCTGAATTCTTTTTCTTTCTCTTTTTCCTTCTCTTTTTCCTTCTGCTGGCCTTTCTGTTTCTTTGCCGCTGCATCATCTATCTCAAGCGATGCAGGCGCTTCATCCTTACCGCCTGGTCTTGGCCTGAATCCTCTCTGCGGGCCGCCCTGACCCTGGCCCTGCGGTCTTGGCCTTCCGTCACTTCTTCCATCAGTCCTCTGTCCACCCGGCCTGCTGTCTGTGCGCTGTCCTCCGGGCCTGCTGTCTGTTCTCTGTCCGCCCGGCCTGCTGTCTGTGCGCTGGCCTCCGGGCCTGCTGTCTGTTCTCTGTCCGCCCGGTCTGCTGTCTGTTCTCTGGCCTCCAGGCCTGCTGTCTGTTCTCTGTCCGCCCGGTCTGCTGTCTGTGCGCTGGCCCCGGGCCTGCTGTCTGTTCTCTGTCCGCCCGGTCTGCTGTCTGTGCGCTGGCCTC
>DAONFG010000023.1:25032-51021 GCA_035403465.1 Spirochaetota bacterium
CCGGGCCTGCTGTCTGTTCTCTGTCCGCCCGGTCTGCTGTCTGTGCGCTGGCCTCCGGGCCTGCTGTCTGTACGCTGACCGGCCTGCTGACCTTCAGGACGTCTCTCGTATGGTTTTCTTTCACCTGGTGCGCCCTGTGCAGGACGCTGTTGAGCAGGTCTTCTATCCGGATGGCCTTCACCGGTCGGACGCTGTTCTCGTCTTGGTTCGCTCTTTTTCTCAGCACCTGCTTCTTTTTTGATTTCAGTTTCTGCTGCTGCACTTACCGCGCTTTCCTTTTCGACATCAGTTTCTTCTGCTTCGTCGGATTCTTCACCACGGGTAATTTCTATTCCCTTTTTCTTTTTAATATCGTTTGATACTTCGACCTTCTTTTTAAGCTTTATCTTTTTATTCTTTTTGGCTTTCTGTGCCTCTTCCACCTTTCTCTTTTTTACGCTTTCAATCCTTCTATCAACAAGAAAGACCTCATTATCATTTAATTCAGATGATTCACCGGCACAGGAAATTCCCAGTTCCTTGCATATCTCAAGAACATCATCGTATAAAACAAAATTTTTTGTAGCAACTTCAATAGCTTTCATGCAGAATCCTGATTGTTTAAATTTTATTCATCTTTGCCGTCCGGGTTGTCGCTTTCTTCCTCGACATCACCATCTTCAAAATCAACCACATCAGCCAGAATTTCAAGAATACGCTGCGCGGTCTTCTCTCCAATACCGTCTATTTTCATAAGATCTTCAAATGATTTTTCTACAAGGTCTTCAACAGAGAAGATCCCGGCTTTTTCAAGCATCTTTATAACCCGCGGTTCAATATCAGAAAGTTCCTCAAGCGGGGTTTCATCACTATCCCTTGAGAAGAGCTGCTCAACAATCGCCCTTGAATCACTTGAACTAAGGAACTGCTGGTAATCATCTTCAGTTTTTATATCAATATCGAATCCGCATAACCTTGATGCAAGCCTTACGTTATGCCCGGCCTTACCAACTGCAAGCGAATACTGGTCACTATCCACAACGGCAATTACTCCACCGCTGGAAGTCTCGACAACCTCTCTTATCCTGGCAGGCGTAAGTGAATTCATTGCCATAATCTTTTTTTCATCATAATACGCTACAACATCAATCTTTTCACCTTCAATCTCGCGCACAATGGACTGAATCCTAATACCCTTCATACCCACGCATGCACCGACAGAATCAACATCATCCCTGTCGCTCGCAACCGCAACTTTTGTTCTCATGCCGGGCTCACGCACAACTTTCACTATCCTTACTATACCGTCATAAATTTCCGGGATCTCCATTTCAAATAGCTTTTCGATAAATTTAGGATGCGCCCTCGACAGTATGACATCCGGACCCTTTGAACTTCTCTGAACTGAAAGTATAAGCGCCTTGATCCTGTCGCCTATTTTATATCTTTCAAGCGGTGACTGTTCCCTTGAAGGAAGAAGTCCCTCTGTTCTTCCCAGGTCCACGAACAGGTTATCCCTGCTCCTCCTCTGGAGGTAACCGTTTATAAGGTCTCCTTCACGTCCATTGTATTCGTTGAAAATAATATTCTTCTCGGCTTCCTTGATCTTCTGGATAATGACCTGCTTGGCTGTCTGCGCGGCTATTCTTCCAAATGAATCAAACGGATTCTCTTCGACATATATCTCATCACCAAGGTTGACATCTTTTTTTATTATAACAGCCCGATCATAAGCAATCTCTTCTGCAAGGTTGTTCGGTTTTTTAACAACCATCTTTTTAGTCACTATCTGGACAGTGTTTTTTTCCCTGTCAAAGGCAACCCTGACGTTCTCAACAGCTCCATACTGTTTTTTAAACGCCGAAAGCATGGCAGACTCCACGATATTCTCGATTTCGTCTCTGGGTATACCCTTGTCTGTGGCAATCTGGTGCAGGGCTTCAAAAAAGTTATTGCTCATTTCAGTAAACCTTTAGTATATTAATAATCTAGATTAGCATGAATGATATCTTCATGTCTGATCAAAACCTTGTTCTTTTCAGTTTCAACTTCGATACCTTTTTCAGAAACTTCTGCAAGTCTGCCCTGAACCACTCTATTAATATCACCGTCTGCATAGACAATCTTTACCGGTGAATTAACAAACCTTATCAGTTCATCAATGTTTCTGAGTTTACGGTCTAAACCGGGTGAAGAGATTTCAAGAAAATAATTCGGCAGGATTTTGCTCTCATCAAGATTTGAACTGAGGCGCTCACTGAATTGTTCACAGTTGCCATGAGAAACGGGTTTGAGGGAGTCAATTTTAACTGTAATCTTTGAATTTTCACCCTTCAGATAAATTGATGATTCATAAACCGTGTACCCTGTTTCATCTGCTGTTTTGTTTATTATCTTCTGAATCTCGTCTTTTACCATAAGTTATACCATAAAAAAAGAGTGGCGCTGCCACTCCTTCAACGACATTATTATATAGGCCTTATTTTTTTCAACTGTTTTTCAGCATTAATAGGCAAAGTGGCAATTAATATGAGATTAATTATACTTTTACCCTGTTTATTAGACCTTCAGCTTAATAATATCCTTCGTTTTCATGTCAGAATAAAGGGCATCCTTCTCGCCAGTATATGCATTCAGTGAAAAAATCATTCCCGGGCCGGGATTTTTCCTGTTATAAACAGCCTCTTCGAGTTTTTCCCAGGTGTCCGTAATTTGTTCAATCAGCACCTTTACCAGCATGGGTATGGACTCATAGCGGTACCCGCGCTGAAGCGCCGGGTACTGCCACCTGGCCTGGTGAATATTGAGCGCATCATTGTCTACTGCTTTCGGTACTGGGTACCTCACAAAAAAGTCGGAGTAGGTAAGGGGATTTTCACACATCCTGTCCAGCACCCTCATAAATCTTTCATTAGCAGTTCTCCGCATCTTGTAACAGTACCTTATATTGGCAGGTATCCTGTCAAACAGCCTTACCCTGCCCAAATCTCCATCAATGTGCGAATCACCAAGAGAAGGGAAGAACCTTCCAAACAGAACCGGATTATCCCTTCTCAACGATTCAAACAGAAGTACCCTGACCTGCGGCCAGATTGCCGCTGTATCGCCGCTGTTTGAAACAGGAAGCATTTCATCAATTGTAATAGTATATGGAACCGAGAGTTCGCTCTTGTATAAATAGTAATTATCAATGTTATACTGAAACCTCAGGTTTGCAATCCTGTAATGGATAGTTTCTCTGCGCGAAAATGAAGAAGGGAACCCTGAAAAATAAAAAATAAAAGGGTTAATTACGGCATCAGCTACTATGTGTGAAATGTAGCCAAGCAGGTATGCTTTCTGTACGGAAGCCCATTCATTCCTGCTGTCCTTCTGTGCAATAACAGAATCAATCATCCGGTCTGCAAATGAAACGCACCCGGAATCATGCAGGTGAAATGCTATATCATTACCATAGATTCCGCTGCGGTTGAAGACGCTCATAAAATCAAAAATATCCGGTCCTATTGCACCAAAGAGTCCGGCACGCAGGTGTTCTTTATCAGAAAACAGGATCTCAAGCGACCTCATCATGTGGGACCTGTTCCGGTTCCTGAGTACATTATCAATAACGCGTTTGAAAATAAAATTATGTGTGTATATTCCAGGCATTGTGCTGTTCCTGTTTCACACCAGAGCATGATTATATTCAGATGTCCAGCATTAAAAAATTGACTTACCAGCACTAACCTTATTATTAAGACTTGTTATGCTGCTTTAATTAATCATTAAAAAATATTTTATTCCGGACTACACATTGTGCAATGCCGGTATGACATATGATTATAATAACTAACACTGAAGTAATAAAGGATTAAAATATGAAATATACAGTCCAGCCCCTTCTAAACGGTTTCTTTACAGTGGCCTTTAAAGGAAATGAAATAATGAAGTTTCCCAAAGTAAATAATATTCCATCCTTTATTTTTCTTATTACTTCAGAGGAAGGGGAACATATCATAGTTGATACAGGTTTTGACCTTTCACACATCCCGGGACCTGACTCATCCGGAATAAAAAAATCTGAACACGAAATACCCGCGATATTTAATCGTCTCGGGATTGACCCGCTCAGTATAAAAAAGCTGATCCAGACCCACCTGCACTGGGACCATGCCGCAGGTATTAAACATTTTCCCAATGCTGAAATTTATGTGCAGGCTGCCGAGTTTAACGGACTCTTCTCACTCCGTGAATTCGAAGAGACTTCATTCGCCCCTCATCACTGGCTTGATTCGCTGGACAGGTTCATTCTTCTAAATGGCGACTGTGAGATTATGCCCGGAATTAAACTTCTTCAGTCCGGCGGCCATACCGAAGGTCACCAGGGAGTACGGGTAAACGGCATGGAAAAGTCAATTGTGCTGATCGGTGACTCGCCTTTTACATACGAATGGTTATGGACACTGGTGCCTGTATCATTCTGGGACAATTACAGGGTTGGAGCAGGCCGTAAATTTTTCTGGCAGGATGAACTGTCTGTTCAGCTGCGTGACTGGTACGAAAAACATAAACCTGCGGAAAGCCTGGTCCGTACATACCGCACTGTTAATGAACTGAAAAGTTCTGGCGACATTGCACTCTTCTCGCATGACCCCGGACTTGATGGAACTGAACTATACTGAATCGCTTTCAATATAAAAAGTAAGAACTGGTTTTTTTGAAAACCTGACCACGTGTTCACATGTATTCAGGTGCAGCATATGGTTGAGCCCTTTTCTTACATGGTGCCCCATAATTATAAGGTCCACGTCAAGCTCCTCCGATTTCTCCAGAACCTTTGTTACAGGTTCACCTACCTCAACGATCGCCTCCATGTCAGGGTATTCATTTTGATATTTTGCAACATAACTCTTTAATATTTCCAGGGACTCTTTCATTGCACTATCCCTGAAATCCTCCCAGAGCCTGTACGCGTCAAAATAAAAATCAAGTTTAGGCAGTTCTGAAATAATGTGAATTATAAATATCTTTGCCTTCATCTGGTCAGCTACACCTATCGCTTTACTGAGAACAGCTTCAGGACTTTCATCAAAACCCAGGGCTATGAGGATTTTTTTCGGATTCTTTTTCATATATGCCTCCAGTAAAGGATTCTGATACTATAATACAAAACTATGTGATCATTTTCCATAATAACTTTAACAGTAATGATTTATAGTAATAAACCTGGAGGTTTCCGGTGCCGATAATATAAAATGGAAGAAATAAAAATGAAATTTATCAGGCCTGATTTAATACTAATTATACTTTTATTTTTCGTATTTCCTGTAAATGCCCAGGATTACCAGTACCAGTATTTTGCTGATAAAGACGAATATGTTCCTTTCTCGGATTACATTCCGCGTATCCGGCTTCATTATGAAACAGTTCCCCATTATCTTGAGGACTATTATCTCATGTATGGAATGAAACTGTATTATAATGAAACATCTCTAAGGCAGAATATCGAGATGCTTAACACAGCTCTTAAATGCAAGTTCAGGCATCCGTCACAGGCACTTGTCCGGGTTGAAACCGAAGATGAATACTTAAAATACAGGAAACTTATGTTCATGCATATCAACATCATGATAATGAGGAACTATCTCAAAATAGGGGCGCGTTATGACAAGGTAAGCATACGGTTTACCGATGCAGCATTTGCCAAAGAGATACTTGAAAGCCTTGATACAGCAATAAATATATACAAGCAGGCAATGCCCTACTGGGAAGAGGCAAAAAAACACGCAGAGGCAGCAAGCAGGATCAGGATTACAACAAAAATGAGCAACATTGAAAGTGAAAGATATAAAATAGTAAAAGATGAACTTGATTATGGTAAAATTATCAAGGCTCATATTGCCGGGGCTGAAAAGAAAAAAGCCCAGGTCCGGAAATATCTCTCCTCTCCTTCAATATCAAAAGGGTAATATGAATAAAAACTCAATTCTTGAACTTATCCGCAGCAGAAGGTCCATCAGGAAATTTAAAACAGAAGAGATACCTGAAGAGATAATCTACGAAATTCTTGAAGCAGGGATATGGGCCCCGTCGGGAATGAACAACCAGCCATGGAAATTCATTATACTGAAAGACCGTGACTTTCGCGACAGAATCTCCAGGTTCACAAAATACTCAAAGATAATAACAGCTGCGGATTTCTGCATTGCTGTATTCTATAACAAACCAGCCGGTTATGACAGGGACAAGGATCTTATGGCGATCGGGTCATGTATTCAAAATATGCTGCTCTACTCATTTTCTGCAGGTATCGGCTCTGTCTGGCTTGGAGAGATTCTTAAAAACAAGCAGGAAGTTAACAGGCTGCTTGAAGTTGATGAATCATGCGAGTTTATGGCACTTTTAGCATTTGGAATCCCCGATGAAAAGCCGTCATCTGAACGAAGCGACATAACAACAATGCTTCTTAAACCTTCTCTATAGGATGATGGCATACCTTTTTAACAGCTTAAATATTGATATTAATTTTACAGACATCGACTAAATCTTGACACGGTTTCTTTTTTTTACTATAACTATATGAAATAACCTGCAGGTAGCGGTGTGAATTATTCCCTTTTAAGAATTCTTTTTTTCATGATTTTTTTCATAATGATAATTCTTTTCTGTTTTATCAAGAATAGAAAGGCACGCTTACTGTTAATCAGCATACTGCCTGTTATGCTGATAACAATCTCCTCCATGCTGAAAAACTACGGTATTGCAACTTATGTCTCATCAATATTTATATATACAGGTATGATCGCATTCCCTTTCACATTTGCTTTTCTTGCGCTTGATTACTATCCCGTAAAAAATAAACAATTCATTCTAAAAACCATAATAATTACTGCACCTGTCCTGCTCCTTTTTTTTATTATCCCTGAGCGCAGGTATCCACTGATCTGTCTCCTGCATATGGCTATTTACACCCATCTGCTGTTATCACTCAAAGGAAAACTTTTCATCAAGCTTCACCTCACATTTATAATGTTAGTTCCGCTGCTTTATCTTTTCTTTCACTACCTGTTTATCCATAATGACGCGCTACTTATCTATTCAATACTGATTGTTTATATCATAACCTTTTTTATGGTGTTGTTTGAGTACTCCCGCGAGTTTTTAATCTTTCAGGGCAGGATGACAAATCTTATAATAACAAACAACAAACTTAACCAGAGTATTACAAGATTGAAACAGAACAACGACCTCCTGAAAAAAATAATTACACGAAAAGATATTGAACTACTCCAGGTAGCACGTCACGCCAGCCTTGCGGAGGTTACAACCGGAATCGCGCATGAGCTTGCGCAGCCGTTAACAGGAATCAAATGTATTTCGCAAAGTATCATTGACGATATAAATCTTGATGAGCTCGACAGGATGCAGGCAGTGGCTGATCTTGCAAAAATTTCATCCCTGGTAGACAGGTCGTCCTCGATCATTGATCACATACGTACATTCTCACGCAAAAGGGGCTTTTCATTTCAGAAGATCGATATTAACCTGTGCCTGCTTAATGCGATTGACTTAATAAACAACCAGGTAAAAAGCAGCGATACGGAAATCGTCTTTAACCTTGATGATTCAATTCCGATGATCCTTGGTGATAATCTTTCACTGGAACAACTCTTCATTAACCTTATCCTGAATTCACGTGATGCAATTAACCTGAAGATGGAATCAAGTGCCGATTTTCAGGGATGCATCAAAATCCATACTTCATACAATGAATCTGCTGTAATCCTTACCATTGAGGATAACGGATGCGGAATCCCGCAGGACATCCTGTCAAGGATATGGACTCCATTCTTTACTACTAAACAGAAAGGGAAAGGTACCGGGATTGGGCTATCTCTTAGTCACAGGATAATCAAGGAACATGGCGCTGAAGTGAATATTGAATCTTCAGATCAGGGGACAACATTTCTGATTACATTCAGTCTTTACAGGGAGTATGAAAAAAGCAAGTGCAACTGATCCGCTTCAGGAATTTTAAAGAAGACCCGCTGCAGCCCATGACTCTTCATCATCATCAAGATATACTTCATCAAGAACATCACCTGCCCACGAGGCACGGGAATTTACTGCCCGGAGGATCATAACTGAAACAATCTTCACAGAGGGTGTTTCACTCCATACTTTGTCCGTGAGACAGCGCCAGTGATCGGGATTCATTTTTTTTATCGAGGCAATTCCGCTGCTGCATGTCTGACAGATAAAGAGACACTTTTCAAAATCAGGCTCCTGTTTCACCGGCGGAACTTCAAATATTTCAAGACTCACCCCCGAGGCTGAGCATAGTTCGCACTTTGAACCTGAGCGTCGCGCAAGGTCTTTGCCGAAAGACTTCAGATCGTTTTGTCTTTTATTGTGGTTATCAATTCCTTTTGCCATAGATCCCCGGGTTTACTATTCTCCTGCGCAATTAACTATTTTATATTTGATGCATTTATGAAATACAACTCTGCCGGATTTTTAAACAGCCTGAATTTTCCCCTTGGAAAATTCCTTAACGCATCATTGAACCTTTTTGAATCAGGCATTTCATCCGTAACATTTCGTATCAGGATCCAGGCGATACGGTCACCATATTCTGCAGCAATCTTCCCGTAAATCTCCGGATCCTTCTCTCCAGAATCTCCCACAAGAATAAACTTCCTGCCGGGAAAAGATTTCATAAGCTTTTTCAGGGCCGGGATTTTAACAATTTCCGGGTTGTCAAAAATTGTTTTTATACCCGAAGGAAGATCAAATGTTTTCATATGCATAAGTCCGTCAGGAAAACTCTCAGCAGCAAGAAATTGTTTTAGTGGTTCATAGAGCTGCCAGGGTGATGCGCTAAGATAAAAAAAGTCAGCACCTTCCGTTTCCCACGAGCTGTAAAGCCCTGACATCCCGTCAACAGATTTGTAGGGATTAAGAAATGTATTCTTCAGCATTTTTTTCCTGTCATTAACCTCGGTGACCTTAATAGTATCATCAATATCCGATACAACCAGTACACCTTCAGGGGGAAGGTACTTTGCTTTTCCTTCGAAGATCCTGTTTCTGTCGTGAGATGTTCCTGCTTTAAATGTTATCCACGACGGAAGATATTTAAAGTCATCAAAATTAACATCCGGCGACAGACCTTTCTTTAATATTTCAGGCGGTAGTACAAGCTCCCTCTCCGTATGCCCGGTTTTATCAGTGACACCAAGATTATAATGTTCACCGCCGAAATAGACACTTACCCATTTGCTGCTTTCATTATCATAGAGAAGATATTGTGCCCTTTGTTCAAAATTGGTTTCAGCTATTTTGTTTTCATCAATATCGAGGGATTTACTGATCGACATAAGAAGAAGTTTTCTTTTTTTGCTTGATGCTTCGGATTCATATACCCAAGCATGAAACCGTATATGGTAGGTGTTGGATTCTTTATCATAAAAAGAATACGATGGAATAAAAACGAGGTTCTCATTACTTTTTATATCAAGCTGGGGATAATTATCCTGTGCGTATATACTATAGGATAAAAAACAAACCATCATTAAAAAAATTATAAACGCAAAAAACCGTTTCCCTGGCATAAAATCCTTCCTGTTTTCTGTTTCTAAAAACAGCCAGCGAACCGGTTATGGCTGTCTCAATAGAGGGCAGGTCACATATGCAAAATAAGATTATAAATATTTATCTGTACATGATATACCAAAATAATATTAGAATAGCAGGTATTAAAATGTTACAATACTTTTCAAAATTTCTTTCTGAATATGTCTGTTCTTTTCGCAGCAGAACAGATTATTTCTATTTTTTTATATAGATTTATCATAATAACAAACATAAAAGCGAGGCTTCATGAAAAATAAACCTCTTGTCTGCCCATGGTGGGCAGGTAGACTATTAGCTAATCCACTGCGAAGAATTATTCATAATCCTGAAAAAATCACCGGTCCATATATTAAAGAGGGATCATTAATTCTTGAGATCGGTCCCGGGATGGGTTTTTTCAGCTTGCCCATGGCCAGGCTTGCAGGAGAAACAGGAAAAGTTTACTGTGTTGATATACAGGAAAAAATGCTCTCTGTTTTAAGAAAAAAAACTGAAAAGGCCGGGCTTTCACAGAGAATCATAACCAGAATTTCAGCAGGAGATTCACTGAATATTCTAGAGCTTCATGGCAGGATTGACTTCTGCCTGCTCTTTGCTGTGGCGCATGAGATCCCGGATCAAAAAAAACTTTTTTCTGAAATTTTCAATTCACTTCGAGAAAATGGAATCCTGTTTTTTTCAGAACCAGCCGGTCATGTAACTAAGAATGAATTCAGCAATTCACTAGATTATGCAAGAGAAGCCGGTTTTACATTAAAAAATGAATTAAAAATTCCCTGAGAGCATTCTGCTGTCCTTATCAAGTAAAATATAAAACTATACTGTCATGTTTGACTTCATCTTCCATTTACACTATATTTAATGTAATATTGAGTACTGACAAAGGAGGTTAGTGCATGAAAAAGATTTTTACCAGTGATGAACTTGAACTTTTACAGGAGATGGTTAAAAAGGAACTCTCTACCATGCCTATTGAGATCCATCATACAAGAACCGGGGAATTCAAGAATTATCTCAAGGAAAAGCAGGCCAAACTTGAAAAACTGCATGAAAAAATAATGGCTGCAATCTAAATCTCTGCTGCAAAAAAAGGGTGCCATTCGGCACCCTTTTTATTCTATCTGAATTTGAATCTATTTCTTAACAAGGTCAGCGGGAATCCTCATTGAATAGAATGATCTCCACACGAAGATAAGGGCTAAAATAAAAAGAGGCGCTGCAATATACGGCCCGTAATTGGTAGTTTGGCTGTCTCTTGCATGTATTGCCATTTCAATCGCGATCTCTGTTGCAAGCATTCCGAAAAGAGTTGAGAACTTGATGATCGGGTTAAGTGATACTGATGTAGTATCCTTGAACGGGTCACCAACAGTGTCGCCAATAACTGCCGCAGCATGGAGGTCAGTATTCTTTTCTTTCAGGTCAACTTCAACAAGCTTTTTAGCATTGTCCCATGAACCGCCCGCGTTTGCCATGTATATAGCCTGGAAAAGACCGAATGTTGCTATTGATACAAGGTATGACACAAAGAAGTTCGGGTTGATAAACGCAAAGGCAAGGGTAAATGCCATGAGCGCTATGAATATGTTCCACATACCTTTCTGGGCATACTGTGTACAGATTTTGACAACAGCGATAGAATCGGCTATATCTGCTTCTTTCTTGTTCAGGTCCAGGTTGTTTTTAATAAACTCAACCGCACTATACGCGCCGGTTGTTACAGCCTGCATTGAAGCGCCGCTGAACCAGAATATAATCGCTCCACCCATAATCAGACCAATAAGAACAGTTGCCTGTGTAAGGTCAGCCTGGAACATTCCCTGTGCTTTAAGCAGAAGGATTATTGAGAAGATCATTGTTGTTGATCCTACAACCGCTGTACCGATAAGAACCGGTTTAGCAGTAGCCTTGAATGTATTACCAGCTGAGTCATTTGCTTCGAGGTAATGTTTTCCCATTTCGAAATCAGGTTCAAAACCGAAATCTCTTTTAATTTCTTCTTTTATTCCTTTTATCGATTCTGTCTGTGCAAGTTCGAATACAGACTGTGCGTTGTCTGTAACAGGGCCGTAGCTGTCAACAGCGATGGTTACAGGTCCCATACAGAGGAAACCGAAAGCAACAAGACCGAACGCAAATATTGAAGGATAAGTGATTATAAATGAAGGAATATAAGCACTTACTATAGTTGCAATTGCCATAAGGCCTGCGACCAGTGAACCAGTCCAGAATGCGCTGAAGTTACCTGCAACAAGACCGGAAAGAATTGTGAGTGATGGACCACCCTCCCTTGAAGCAGTAACAATTTCGTGTACATGTTTTGATTTGGAGCTTGTGAAAGCTTTTGTGAATTCAGGTATAAGAACCGCTGCAAGGTTACCGCAGCCGATAATTACAGCAAGCTGCCACCAAAGGTGAGGAGCTGCAACACCAGCAACGGTGATATCACTTATCAGAAGGTAACTCATACCGAATGATGTTGACATACAAAGAGTGGCAGCAATCCATATGAACCTCATAAGGGGTTCTTCGAAGTCGAAATCCTTTAAATCTTTATATTTTCTTTCTGAAATGAACTGGTTAACGAAGTATGATATACCTGACATGAAGTCCATGAGGAACCTCATCGCGAAGATCCATACTATAAGTTTACCCTGGATCGCTTCTTTTATAAGCGTATCGTCGTTTACAACTGCAAGAGTTATAAATGAAATAAGGGCAACACCGGTTACACCGTAAGTTTCAAAACCGTCAGCTGTTGGTCCTACGCTGTCTCCCGCATTGTCTCCAGTACAGTCTGCAATAACTCCGGGGTTACGGGGATCGTCTTCTTTAACATTGAAAACGATTTTCATGAGGTCAGATCCGATGTCAGCAATCTTTGTGAAGATACCGCCGGCTATTCTGAGTGCAGATGCGGCAAGTGATTCACCGATTGCGAAACCAAGGAAACAATATCCAACTATGTCTCTTGGTACTGCGAGGAGAATGATAACCATCATAATAAGTTCAAGAGATATAAGGAAAAGACCAACGCTCATTCCTGCGCGAAGAGGGATATTAACTACATCCCATGGTTTTCCTTTAAGAGAAGCAAAAGCCGTTCTTGCATTTGCATATGTGTTAATCCTGATTCCATACCATGCGACTGTGTATGAACCGAGCATACCGATTACAGAAAAAAGAAGAACCAGCGCCAGTGTTCCAACACTCTGTCCTTTCAGTGCAAGAAAATAAAATGCCATTGCACTCGCGATAAAAGCGAAGAGCATGAGAAGGAATTTTCCCTGCTGAATTAGGTATGTTTTACATGTCTGATAAATAGTATCCGCTACATTAAGCATTGATTTATGCGCCTCAAGAGTACGCACCTGATGGCGGAGATATAAACTGATTCCGAGAGTACCGGCAATAATAAATGCGCCGTAGAAAAGAAGATCAAAGGGAGTGATACCGCCCAGAAGCTTGTATGGATCACCTTTGTGCAGATCGGGTATTTTAAGATCTGCTTCGCTGGCGAATGCTGATATTGCGCTGAACATCATTATTCCGACAGCAAAATAAACTCTTTTTAAAGTTTTCATTTTTGAAAAACCTCTAAATTTTTTATACTGTTTTAAACCTGTTTTATTGCTTGTACATAAATTAAAAGACGGCTATATTGTCAATGTATTAACACTTGAAATCCAACATTTTTTTGTCATTTTTGTAACATTCAATTATAAAAATGACAAATTTCTATATAAAAATTATCATTTTCCTGAACGATGATCCTTATTTAACCATGTCAATTACAACATCACTCCGCAATTCACTGGCAACACAAGTCACACCCGCTGAATAAGAAACTGCTACTTATTCTTCTTTTTAGTATCAATTTTAAACAATAAATAAAGCGGTGAATAGCCGATAGTGCCGGTTGCAAGCACCACAAATGCCACAGTCCCGAGAACCGCTGCAACAGTACCGTCTATATATCCGCGGATATACAGCACTGCTACAACAATTGAAAAAACAGCCCGGATTATTCTATCGATTGTTCCGATATTTCTGTTCATATTATCCTCCCTGACTTCTGTATATTCCAAAAAATATTCATATAAACCAGGCTACACCTTAATCCATACTGAGTACTCACCTTTCTTTTCATAACCTGTTTTCCAGCCTGTACCCGGCCCCTTGAAATCAGAACCTATTGACACTGCAAGAGCCTCTTTTCCGGATTGATCAAGCACCATACCTGCAAAACCCGAGTATTTATCAGTTAAGTCAATCCATCCTGAAGAGGAGACTATTCCCGCGATTTTTCGGAGTGTTATCAGTTCTGAAATATCCGCGTCATGCCCCCAGTCAAAAAAATCCGGCCAGTAGACGCATGGAGTACCCGGCATCGTTAAAATAAAAGCGTATGCTTTGGATTTATAAAAAGGGGGACATGCCCAACACTGCTGGCCCCAGCCGTTTGCCGGTGAAAACGGCGAAGCGCCCATATCATGGTTATCAACAAAAGTAACGACGGACGATCTTTCTTCAGCATTCTTCCGTGTATTAAGCCCGTATTTCAGGTATGCCGGCCATGCTGTCTGTATCTGTCTTTTAAGAATTATATCAAATGCGCATCCGTTGCTCTCACTCGCCCATCCGAGTATCCTTGCAGCTTCGTCTGCCCCGTACCGTTTTACCATTGGATCATTTGTCATATATGGGGAGTCCTGCCAGTATTCTCCGATAGATATATACTCATCTTTCTTTGTGTGCTTGATCCAGTTCACAACTTCATGGACTTCATATCCCCACACATAGTCCCAGCGCCAGCCGTCTATGCCGTACTCCTCCATAAGCTCGTTCATTGCTCCTGTGATTCTTTCGTAGACTTCATGATTAGAAAGATTAAGGTCACATTTTCCATCCATAAATGAACCGCCTTCATCAACACCCCCGCGTGCCCAGCATGGACCCGGATATGGCCATATATCTTTCTGCATCCTTGAACTGTCCCTGTGATTTGTCACCAGGTCGGCAATAACCTTGATATTTTTTGCGTGCAATGCATTTACAAGTTCCTTTAACTCATTTTTTGTCCCGTACCTTGAGTTAAGATCAAAATCATGCCAGAAATATCCTTCACCTCCGCCATGCCTTCCTCCACCTTCCCACGCCGAATCATCCCGCCACAGCGGAGGAAGGTAGACAATTGTAAAACCCGCTGCTGCTATTTTGACTGAAAGATCTGTTAGCAGCCTGAACCATGAGACATCCCTGCCGTCCATGGTTCCCGTACCCTGTGTTTTCACAAGATTCCAGTGGAAAGCCTGAAGGATTATGTCTTTTCCGCTGCCCCTGCTTGCCATAAGCTGATCTCCTGAATAATCTTCTTGTCATATTCAAGTTAGCCAGAAATTGGACCGGAATCAAGATTACATACCAGTTGCACCCTGTTCCGGCAATGATCTTGACTTTTTATTATTCCCTGTTATTCATATTGTAATGAAATATCTGATAAGCTCATGCCTTACGGGGATTAACTGCAGGTACAACGGAACCTCTTCATATGTAAAAGAACTGGCACGGCTTGTGGACTCAGGTCTGGCCATAACTTTCTGCCCGGAAGTTCTGGGAGGACTGCCTGTTCCAAGAACACGTTGCGAACTGGTTTCGGATTCGCATAACAGGATACATGCATATGGAATTGATGGTACAGATTACACATTTTCCTTCGTGCTTGGCGCGGAGAGATCCTTAAAACTTGCCAAATATAATCAGATTTCAACAGCGATTCTTAAATCAAAAAGTCCTTCATGCGGCTGTGGAAAAATTTATGATGGAACGTTTTCAGGAACACTGGTTCAGGGAAACGGGATTACCGCTGATATTTTTCTCAGAAGCGGAATTGATGTCATTAATGAAGAACAGGCCCTTCTCATGCTTGATAAACTGAAAGAGGGATAACACTTTTCTGTTATCCCTCTTTTGCTACTAAATATGCTGTATGTTCCTACCAGCTAAAAGTCCGCCTAGCCTCTTCAGCTGTATATGTTTCGCCGAACCTTTCAAGCAGGAAACTCTTTGTAGCCTTTGCCCTTGCAAGATCTCCCATTAAATAGTAGGATTTAGCAAGCCCGAAATAAGCCTCAGCCCTTGTTAGCGCATCCGGATATTTTTTTACAAGGCTGTCGAATGTATTCACAGCATCATTATATCTCTTCAGACTGATGAGAAGATGACCTTTTCTGTATAACGCTTCATTAACCTCTGTTGCTTCACCGTACTTGATTATAAATTCGTCGTACAATTTAATAGCCCCTTCTATATTACCTCTGCGTTCAAGGTTATAAGCCTCGTTTAGAAGTTGACGGCTTAATGCTTCAAGTTTTATGTTTTTATCAAGGATTGACTGGGGCTCAATAGTGATGGATGACTTGTGAGTCTCAAATCCATCCATTTTAATTGTGAGGTTATGATTTCCCTTCGGTACCGGTATAAGCAGCGGGGTCTTCCCCATTGGTTCATCATCAATAAAGACATCTGCTTCATGGGGAATACTATCAAGTTTAAGAGTACCTATTCTATTCGCCAGAACATCTTCTATTATATTCGAAATCGATTCACATACCCTGCGAAGAGATGAGGATGAACTTATATCCCTGGTACCCATGTAGATAACCTGTCCATTTGAAATCTTTTCCAGTTTATAATTCACAGTAATAACATCTTTAAAAACACGGAACCCCCCGGTTAGCTTATACTGGATGTCCATTACATCTTTCCGGTTAACCGATGAATTTTCAGTCACGCCGACCATTTCAAGTACCTTTTCCTGTATAAGGGTCTTTGTGTAGGTCCTCTCAATTGTGTTAATCATCTGGAAAGATCCAAGGACACTGTTAAGCATTTCAGTGAAAACGGTACTGTATCGGGTGTGCATCGCAGCAGAATTATCATCCTTGAACGTAAATACCGCCACCGTCGGTGAGTCTTTCATCAGGCTTTCCCTGTCATCAATTAATGACTGGTTAAAGTTATCAATAAGGCTGAATTGAATATTGCCGATTGCCTCATCAACACTTGTACATGTTATGCCGTATGATTTAACAATTTTCCACGAATCAATGTTAACGACCCTCGTATCGACATTATATTTTCCATCTATACTGGAAACTGTGCCGAAAACAAGATAATCAACAAGAAGAGAATCTGATTTTCCTTTAATAAACAGGTCATCTGTAAGTCCCAACTGTACACTTTTAAGATTATCAAGATACTTCTGAATTGCACCGGATTCTCTTACCTGAAAAGCTGTAACAGCAGTATAAAGTTTTTCAAGTTCGGCTGATAAATTTTTACCGGTTTTTTCAAGTTCTGTTTCACGCGTTATGGTATCATTAAATCCCGAAACAGCAAGACGGATCTTTGCACTTTGTGATAAAAGAATAACGGCTGAAACCGCAATTATTAACATAGTTGAAATTATCTTTTTCATTTGTTACCTCTCTAAAATATCAATCCAGGCCTCAACCGATTTTCGTTCAGGACAATCAGGCCTCAGTTCAAGGTATTTTTCATAGTTCTCAGCAGCATCTTTCGGCTTTTTAAGAACTGTATCATAAACAATCCCCAGATTTTTATAAAAAACAGGAAATTCAGGATTAATTTTTATCCCCTTTTTTAATATATCAACAGCGTCCCGCCCTTTCCCTGTAAGCGAATGTATAACACCCATATTGTTATATGCCTGGTAGCACTGCTCATCAAGCTTGATTGCAAGTTTATACTCAGAAACAGCATTGCCGTATTTTATTTTTTTATAATAAACATTCCCGAGTTCAAAATGTGAAAGTGCAAAATCATTTTTCAGGTCGATTGATGTCAGCAATTCAGTTTCCGCTTCATTATACCTGCCTGCATCAAGGTATGCCTTGCCAAGGAGGTAGCGGGAATAATATTCGTTCGGCTGGTACTTAATCGCCTCGCGCGCGTTCTTCATAGAACTGGAAGTGTCCCCTTTCTCACTGTAGAGCCCTGCGATCTTTGAATATATCTGTGATCTCTGGTAGTCATCTGCAGCTCCTGAAAGCTGGTCCTGCAGTTTTTTAATCTCTTTATTTATTTCTGATTGTTCCGTGATTGCCTGGTCTGCGCGCATGGCGTCCTCTCGAAGCTCGGCGTCACTTTTTTTACACGACATCATCAGGGGAATCAGAAAAGCGGCAATTAAAGCTGCTGTTATTCTCCTCATAAAAAACCTCCGGGTAATGATTATTATAGTTGCTACGGGCGTTTATAAACACAGGAGGAAACCCCTGCAGAAAACACATTAGATGCTATTGCTGTTTATTAGACAGACAAATATCTTTAAAGTCAAATCATTTCTAACATGCTTCCTGCTTCTTCATTTCGATTTTTTCAAGTATAAAGGAAAGTTCGGATGATGTATAAGGCTTCATAATGATTCCTGATACACCGGAACTCAAAAGCTCATCCTCTGTTTCTTCGCTGCATAAGCCTGAACAGAGAATAATTTCAAACGACGGATTTATACCCCTGAGCCTGCGGAAAAGGTCAAGTCCACCCATACGTGGCATAATAAGATCAATAATTGCTAAATTTACTTTTTCCTTATACCTGCTATATAATTCCAGCGCTTCAATTCCGTCTGCTGCGCTTATAACTTCATATGACATACTTTTGAGAATATTAAAACTTGAAAGCCTCACAAGTTCTTCATCATCAACCAGGAGGATGCATCCTTTATTTTTGGCAGAGATCAACTTAAGTGCTCCTTAAATCATCAAAATATAATAAACCGACCATATCTGCATACATTGCATGAATCCCGGTCATATAATAATTAAAACAGATATTTCAGGAAAATCAATTTTTAAATTTACTCTTAATAAAATGACGGGGCTTTTTAGATCATGATTCGGGAAAGCGCGATATATCTGGGGAAACTGTCCGAATAAATTTTTTTGGTTGTAGGGAACTTCCCGTATTAAAACACTTCAAGTATCCTGCGCTGCCCACGGTTCAGGCGACAGATTGGTAATTACTTGCGCTGAGTAGGACGTAGTCCGTACCGAAGTGTCGGAAGCATAAACCTGTTACAAACTTGTCTTTAAGTCCCGGCAATGGTTCTGTAAGTTAAGATTTTTTAGTTTTTAAATACTATTCACAATACGGTGAAAAATTAATATTCTTTTTGCCAACCTCAGGTTATTAATATTGACCGGAATCATCCTGGTTGTTATAATAAAGTATACATTTGAGCATTGTTCCATAAAGCCCTGTCAGTTCTTTAAAAATACTCTCTTATTCTCACGCTACACCCCGTTCTGCACACACAAAAAATAAAAATAAAGAGGAAGATTATGACTAACACAAGATGGAGAAGCAACCAGCACCTGTATGCTGAAAAACCATGGTTGAAAGACTTTGATGATGACGTAATTAAATGGCACGACAAATGGGCGGTCAACTATGACAGACCCGAATTTGCCACACCTGTTTATCCCGCTGTACCGCTCAAGGACCTCTTCAACAAATGGGCCGAAGAAAAGCCGGACAAGGATTATCTTATCTTCAACGAAATTAAACTCTCGTACAAAATGGTGAACACGCTGTCGCGAAAGCTTGCCAACGCTCTCATGGCCCTTGGCGTGAAGAAAGGTGACCGTGTAGCGATCATGGCCCCTAACATACCACAGTATATCATAAGCATTCACGCACTTCTCAAGTTCGGTGCCATTGAAGTTCCGGCGAACATGATGTACACCATCCCCGAGCTGACCCTTCAGTTCAAAGACAGCGGTGCCGAGACTGTAATCGTCTTTGCCATGGCCGCGGCAAACGCCATAAAAATAATGCGCAATAAAACAACACCCGTTAAACGCGTAATAATCATCCAGTCGCCAGCGGCCCCTGGTGAAGTGGAAAAGGGAGAAGATATATATGATTTTAACGCCATCATAGGCCCGGCCCCGGACACAGAGCCTGACGTGAAGGTCCTGCCATCCGATATAACCAAGCTCCAGTACACGGGCGGCACCACGGGTGTTCCCAAGGGCTGCGTCCTTACAAACGAGATGCACATGTCCCAGGTTGTCCGTACAGGCGACTGGGTCGGAATGTCAATCACCGGCGGGGCCGGGGAGTTCAGGAGCCTCTGCGCGATCCCCCTTAACCATATCTACGGCTACAACACCAGCGTCAACCTCTGCCTGCGAGCGGGAGGGACCATCATACTCGTTGCTCAGCCCACACCTGACAACCTGCTCGACGCCATTACCAGGCACAAACCCAATGTATGGGCCGCAGTGCCGGCAATGATCATCGGCCTCAACAACCACCCCCAGATAAAGAATACTGACATCAGTTCGCTGAAGGGTATATTCTGCGGGTCAGCACCCCTTGCTGTGGCCACGATGGAGGAATTCGAAAGGCTCACCGGCGGCAGGATATTTGAAGGTGCGGGCATGTCTGAAACAATCAACATTTATACGGTAAACCCTGTAATCAATAAGAGGAAGTTCGGAAGCTGCGGACTCATCTGGCCCGATACAGACCTTGTGGTGGTTGACGTAGAAACCGGCAGAAAGGTAATGCCGCGCGGCGCAGAGGGTGAAATGATAGGACGCGGTCCCCAGTTCATCAGCCAGTACTGGAACAACGCGGATGAGACAGCGAAGACCATAAAGGACGGCTGGCTCTACACCGGCGACATCGTGCGCATAGACGAGGAGGGATATGTCTTTATCCTGGACCGCGTGAAGGATATGATAATTGTCAGCGGCTTCAACGTCTACCCGCGCGACATTGACGAGGCGTTGTACAAGCACCCCAAGGTAAGTGAAGTATGCACAATCGGTATCCCGGACAAGAAGCAGGGGGAATCGGTCAAGGTCTTCATAGGACTCAAACCGGGCGAAACAATGACAAAGGAGGAGGTGGATTCATACTGCCGCCAGCAGCTGGCGCCATACAAGGTGCCCCGCTTTATTGAATTTGTCGAAGCCATACCGCGCACACCCGTGGGTAAACCTGACCGCAAAATGCTGAGAAACAGGGAGCTTGAAAAACTGAAAAAATAACCCGGACACTATAGGTACGGTATACACCAATACATTGCGGCTCTTATAGCCGGAATGGCCTTTTTTTGTCAGACTTTATTCTTTTTTGAGTCTTGACTTTAAGTCCCGGTAATGGTGCTGTAAATTAAAATTTACAAAGTGGATAATCCGCCGGACAGTACGCAGATAACAGGATTCACGCCGGTTTGGGGTACCAGCACGGAAAAGGAATAAAAGTATAATAGAGAGGTAACCAGCCATGTCAGACACAGCAGTTTCAAATAACATACCTGCAGCAGGAAGAAATGATACGCTCCCTCTCGTTTTCCTTATAGCAGAATTTGTAATACTGGGCGGCTCCCTCATACTGGCACATGACAGGCTTGTATGGGTACTGGAGGTAGCGCCCATACTGATAGGGCTCCCCATATTACTGTTCACCTACAGGCGCTTTCAGCTTACAAATTTCATCTACTTTTTACTGGTTGTGCATTCGGCCATACTCGCGACCGGCGGAATTTACACCTATGCCCTGACCCCGTTTGGATTCTGGATGCAGGACTGGTTCGGTTTTGCCCGGAACCACTATGACCGCATAGGGCACTTCGCCCAAGGATTCATACCGGCCCTGCTCACAAGGGAGATACTCATACGCACATCGCCACTCAGGAAGGGGAAGTGGCTTTCGTTTATCGTCATAGCATTCTGCCTTGCCATAAGCGCCATGTATGAGCTGCTGGAATTCAGCTACGCCGTGTCAATCCGTGCGAGCGCAGAATCATTCCTGGGTTCGCAGGGCGACGTCTGGGACGCCCAGTGGGACATGACATTTGCCCTCTTCGGTGCAATCGTTGCAGTAATAAGCCTTTCATGGCTGCATGACCGGTTTCTGAAAAAGATCGGCCAGAGGGTGAAATATGACGAATAGCACAGGTCATCACTGAAGGTGCTTAAAACAGCAGCAGTGATCTATTGCCTGTTATGCGCCATGCTCTACCCTGTGATTTTTTACGCGAGGACGTACAGGGTTGAACGCCTTTCATCAGTGCTTATCCCTGTTTTTGTCACGCTGGTTTTCATTTCAGCGGCCGCAGGAGCCATGTACAGAAAGACAGGGAGCAGGTGGACAAGGACAGCAGCCTTCTTCCGGCGACCTGGCGATCAACCTTACGCCGTTCATTAAGATATCAGCGATTACATTCTCAGTCACGCACATCCTGCTGGGAGTCTCGTTTCTCATTGAGACCGGCTGGCGGAAGAAGGATCCCTTCATTCTCCTGCCTGTACTCTGCCTTTCATCGGCCTGTTTCGCATACAACATCTTTTCGATTCCCGGAACAGGCATGGCCGTGGCGTTTGGAGTGTACCTTATGATACTTTCATTCATGCTATGGCGGGCAATCTGCTGCGCGTGGTCTGACCTTCCATGGAAAACTTCTTTGTGTGTTATCAGCGGCGCGTTTCTTTTCTATATAACGGACATGCTTGTCTGTTCGCATATATACAGAGATGATGCATACATTGCCGGAGTCTGGATCTGCTACCCACCTGCCCTTTTCCTGCTGAGCATATCCGACTGGTTCAGAAAAGGCTGACACCTTGCTGCCTATTCGTCAAAGCGGGCCTGCCAATAATCATCATGGTAATGAGTTTTAACCTGTTCTATGGAAACAATGATCACCTTCTGACAGTTACATTCAGCATGAGTCCGTGCATCTGTGCGCCATGAAGCTTCTCTTCTTTATAACCCTCGCTTATATCAAAGATGAAATTCCCGAGAGAATAGGCGATGTATCCGCCATTATATTTTTCTACGGCGTTTGTTTTGTTGATATAGGTTGTTATGATAAACTAACAACCTATATCAACAAAACAAAAATTAAACAGCTGCATCAGGCAAACTTTGTGCTTAACCCTTCAGCAAGGATTTTAATTTTTTCGGAATAATCACGCAGAAGCTCGGTGTTTTCAGCGTTTTTCTGCACCACCTGGCTCGTACTGTCAACAGATTGAACTATTTCAAGAATTGCCAGCTTCTGTTCGTTCATGGAAATATCAATAATCTCGGATCTCTCTTTCACGGCCTCGGCGCGCTCGTTCATGATTTTTTTCAGTTCCTTCTGCCCGCTGATTTCCCTGATCGTATCAAGGGACTTTCCCTGGATCTTGTTAAAGTTCACCATGAGGTTCTGAATAAATGCCAGGATGTTCTCAATGTTCCTGTTGCCCTCTTCGACATCCTTGCGGTTTGTTTCGATCAACCCGCTTATCTGTTTAAGCTGCTGCTGCGAAGTATCGGCAAGTTTACAGATCTCATCTGCAACCACGGCAAAACCACGGCCGAATTCGCCTGCCCTTGCGGCTTCAATGGCCGCGTTGAGCGATAGAAGATTTATCCTGTCAAAAAAATCCTTTATAATGGATGTCACCGTTTCAACCTCTACCGAGTTATGCGATATTTTTCTGTTTGTCCTCTCAAGTTCCTCGGAGGATTTTTTACCCTGCTCGGCAAGAATTACAAAGCTGTTGAACAGTTCATTTATTTCTGTCGAGTGAACCTCAGTAATATCAATAGATTTCGCAAGGGTGTTAAGGCAATCCACAAGGTTCATGAGCGCCTTGTTCTGATCGGCTGCCTAGAGTGCAACATTTTCCGTTCCCGATGATATCTCTTCAAGTGTCGCGGTGAGCATCTCGACTGATGCCGTCTGGTTCTGCGCGTTTTCATTGTATGAATCGATAAGCTGTGAATTTAAATTAATCGAGTTCTTAAGTTCCGCAGAAGCGGATTTTATGGTTTCGAGAAGATTGTTGATATACACCAGCTGGTCCGCATTCTTTTTAGATTCTGTTTTTGTCTGCTCAAGGCCCTGGTGCATAAACCTGCTGGCAAAAAAACATACAACGTATACGCATGAAATGATGATACTGCCATCAAGGAAAGTTGTTTTAACGACTATTTTTAAAGTTCCCTCCGCTGCAGGGAGAGCTATTATGAAGTAGTAAACCGCTTCCACAACAAGAAAGGTAACAAATATGATTGCTGAAAGAATCTGCGGGCAGAAAAATGTGGCATACACAACATCCAGCATCATGAAGTAACCAAGTGATGTGCCCGCAAGATGAGGAGGAGATGTCAGAAAACCGGCAGATGCTACAAAACAGGCAGCAACCGCCATTACGTTCATTCCAAGTTCGGCTTTACCTTTAAACACCAAAAAAAGGGAAACAGCCGCTATAGTAATGACAGGGAGGGCGAGCTTTAATGTATTATAGAACCGCGCCTTATCTTCATAAGTTGTGGCCGCGAAACAGAGAGCAGACATTAACAGAATGAAAAATATATCCGAATACGCCGTAAACTGCGCTTTCTTGTATGTCAATAAATCTGTTGTATCCTTGATCTGCCCGAACATATAATTGTTGATTGTTGTGCGAATATTCATTTTTTCCTCTTCCGGAATATTATAAGTTTCATCAAATATAAGAGTGCATTGTATTTTTTTAATTTTATTTTTTCATTAACATAAAATCCGGCATAAATCCCTTACCGCATATTGCAGAGCTGCAACCAGAAAACAGGAACACCATCACCGGGATCTGATAAATGCATCAAACATTTCAAAACGTTACACCGGGCAAAGTCGGACAGTTTAGCGTTGGGTTAAAACACACTGCCGCTTCGGTGATATACTGCCCTTAAACCGGCCAGCTTCACGCTTCATTTTTACCTTCATCAATGCACACTGATGAAACTCCCGGTAATCAGTTTAACAAGATAAAATCCGAATTCAGGATTCTGGTAGTATAACTGTTTAACACCAGAATCAGTTATTGAATACAACTCCATATCATCATCCAGGCATATTGCTATATCTGTCCTCATGTTAAATGGTGAGAATATACCATCTCAACCAAAAGATGCCCTTTCTCGAGCACCATGTTTTTTTTCGATCAACTGAATCCTGCCACTGCATATATAGTACATCTAATGATACAGGAATTTCCGTCTTAAAAACACTTCCTGTATCATGAATGTGCCTTTAAATAGGGGACACATTGTTCTTATCGGAAGCAGAAAAAGTTACATGCTTGACTTTAAGTCCCCGGTAACGGTTTTGTAAATTAAAATTTTTCAATTTCATTACACGACCGCTGCAGAAATATGCGGCACCGGATATTGTGGTTTGGATACTAAAACATTACTTGAACCTCCTGGTCTTCATAATGAGTTTTATACCTGACACATGCAGTACCTGTTCAATTGAACCGCTATATACATCAGTTATTACAATCCTTAACCTGTCGGTTCTCACGGGATTTAGTATTATATGCTGTGCCGAATTCGCGTCCTCCAGGATGAAAGGTATTTTTAATCCATCGGGGAACAAAAGGTAACCTGACTTAACCCTGTTGTACCTGGTAAATATATTCTTATCTGAAGAGCTGTAAGCACCCGGGAATATTTCAACAATGCAGATGTCTGTGGGTTCATCGAGAATCAGGTCCAGCCATTCATTCCGGCCCGAAGGGTTGGCCCAAGGAATCCAGGCCGTTTCAGCTTTATCGTCAACCAGGGCATAAGGCCAGTTATCCTGCGTACTGCTGCTTGTTAATACATTGCTGATGACACAGGCAATATACATTCCCCTTGAGTCAATGTACTTGAGCAAAGCAGGCCCGATGCCCATCAATAACAGAAAGATGATTATGATAACCGGATTAAATATGACCCTGACAGCTGGTCCTGGTTCCTTCAGCCAACCTCTCGTAACAGGGAGCAGTGCAATAATAATCATAGACGCGGGATATAAAAGATATATGCACATAAAGATCAGAAAACCGGTATTATTCTCCCAGGATTTTAATGAATGGTACTCCGCAAATATGGCTATAAGTAAACTTGCAGCGCAGAAATAGAGGAACACATATGAATACCTCGATGCTCCAATCCAGGCTATACACGATACAAGAAGCCAGATTCCACCAGTGGTAAAAAGAGAGCTTATTATCAGCTCCTCGAGTACAGGTATTTCACTGGCGCGTGTGAAATCGTGAAAGAGCGAAAGAATACCAAAAAAACATTCCCATCGAAATTATTATGCCGATGAGCCCGAGAGTCTGAAACCGCACGGGAAATTTCATAAAACCTCTATATGTTGTTGATATCAATCAAACCAGATCAGATGTTTCTTATTTTCAATATAATGATTTTCAAAGTGCAAGCTAAAAAATATCCGGCCCGGGGTATATGTATCAAATAATTCTGCGCAAAAAAAATACCCGGAGCATTTAAGCTACGGGTATTTTCGTTGTTGTTTGATTT
>DAONFG010000024.1:0-49648 GCA_035403465.1 Spirochaetota bacterium
TAACGTCATAATCTCCTGAATAAGCGTATATTCTGCATTTTTTGACAGAGTAATTATAATTGTTTCTAAACACTATTGCTGTTAATGCCCGTTTCCGGGCTTTTCCTTTTTTTTATGTTACATAATGCTTATACTTTAATCCCATAATACCGATAAGATAATTCAGGAGTAACAGGCTGTATTTTTTGTATTTTATACAGCTCCTGATTATTTTGTAAATGTTCTGCCGCTTTTCAGCAGGCAGGAAAAATTGGAGGACAGGATGCCGGTTACATTGGGCGGTGTAGCTTCCGGGATGGATACTGATTCCATAATCGCGAAACTACTCGATGTGGAAGCGCAGCCGATCAAGCAGTATGAGCAGGATAAGAAGCTCAGCAGCTATAAAAAAGAAGCCCTTAAAAATCTGCAGGGCAAGCTGAAGGATCTTGACGGCAAGGCAAGAGACCTTTACGGCTTCAGGGCGAGTTTTGATGATAAGCTGGCAGTCTCGTCAGACAGCACGGTGCTTGATGCGCGCGGCACAAAGCAGGCTGATGTGGGGACAAAAAAGATAGAGGTGATGCAGCTTGCTTCGGCGCATAAGATATCCTCTGATCCGGTGGATGGTGAGAAGAAACTCCCTGCGGGATCATTCACTATTATTGTTAATGGTGTTGAAAAAAAGGTCAGCTTCAAAGGGGGCAAGCTCAAATCATTGAACGATATGATAAACGAGTCTGCTTCAGAGATTATCTCTTCAGAATATGTGAATACAGAAGGGACATCCAATATTATTGTGCTCACCTCTAAAACCACGGGTAAAAAAGGAGAGATCAATTTTACAGGCGGCGAGGAGCTGCTGAAAGAGGCCGGGTTCATAAAGGGTGAGAAGGTAACAGACCAGAAAGACACGCCGGTTGTGTTTGACAGTAAATATATTATGAGCTATAGCGGTGAACCGAAACCTGAGGGGCAGGACGGGAACATGAGCGTGGGACGGGACGGGGCTGAATTGACAATAAACGGGGTGCTCTGGAGGGAGTATGAGCTCCCCCTGAAGACCATGGTTGAAAAAGATACTGTATTCAGGTTTACATTCAAATATGACAAGCAGATCGAGGAGAAGGTCCCCCTCCGGATAGAGACCGGACCTGATGAGGAGATAAATGTCAAGGGGATAAAGCTCCACAGCTACAACATTTCAAGGCTGCGTCCCCTTTCAAAAAAAGAGGATAGAAAATTTGATACGATTATCGGTGTGGGAGCGGTTGTATTTGACAAGGGCAAGCGAATTGAGAAGATATATCCCGTAGATAAGGATGCGGCAAATAAATATGAGCTTCCCATCGGAAAAGATTTTGAAGGGAAGAGCCTGGAGAAGCTGATTTTCTACTGCAATGACGGAAAAGTGATATTTTCCGATGCGCTTATCGTAACACCTGTCAAGTCAAAGGGAAACTTTGAGCTGAAGAATATCGTGGAGGAGGCTGCTAATGCAAAGCTGAAGGTTGACGGGGTTGTGATTGAAAGGGAGAGGAACGATGAACTAAACGATATAATAAAGGGACTCGTCCTGAACCTTAAAAGAAAGTCAGAGATACCTGTTGAGATAAAGACAACATACGATGTTGACAAATCCCTCAAGAAGATAAAGGATTTTGTTGACTCGTATAATGCATATATCGATATGCATATACAGCTGACAAAGACTGTCAAGACAGATAAACCCGGCCAATCGGAGAAGCTCAGTGAAAGCGGCCTGTTTGTAAGTGATTCGACGCTGATCCGTCTTGAAAATATGATCAAGACCACTGTTAACGGGGCGTATTCAAGCAGGCTTGAAAAGCAGATCAGGCTTTTTACCCAGATGGGAGTGAGCACAGGCAAGGTCAACTCGAACTGGGATTCAATAAAAGAAGGCAAGCTTACTATTGATGAGGATGAGCTGCGGAAGGCTATTGCAGAAAATCCCGAAGGTGTTACGGCTTTTTTCGGTGCAGACACTGACGGTGATAACAGGACAGACTCGGGGATGGCCTTTACCCTTGTGAGGGAACTTGAACCGTATATATCATACGGCAAGAATATTATTCAGACCAAGATTGATTATGAAGATGAACTGATCAAGATGGCAAACCAGAAAATCGAAAAGCAGATGACACACCTGAAGCAGTACGAGGAGAAGCTGAGAAAAAAATTCGGTACTATGGAAAAGACTATATCAGGTTCAAAACAGCAGCAGGACTGGATGAAGAACCAGATGGGCGGCGGCAAATAATAAGCGGAGGCTATGATGGAAGTCAGGATTAACGATTATCCGGTTGAGATAATGCTGGAGAATGAAAAAAATGCCAAAGAGGTGGTAAAATCGATCACAGAATGGATCAATGAAAAAAACCTTATTTTCCTGGGTGTTGATATAGATGGTAACTATCACGACGCGGAAGAGGTACCTCCTGTGCCCGTTGAAAATATAACTATGATGAACTGCCTTGTGCAGTCAAGGGCTGATGTTGTTTATGAAACCGTAAATGAAGGAATAGCTTATTGCGACAGGGTGCTCGGGTTTCTACAGCATACAGGCGATGAGGGTATTGATGCCGATGAACTTGGAGACCTGATTTCAGGTATGGAGTGGCTGCAGGAGGTCTTTTCAACAATTGCCGGTCTTCTGAAAATGGACCTTGGCAAGATCAGTTTCAGGGATGAAAAGGTTTCGGCCTATATTGAAAAACTTGCAGCGTTGAAGCATAAGATTGTGACCTTTATGTCAGAGATGAAAGATCAGGATGATATCGATATTGAGGAGAATATTTTTTATAGCCTCAGGGAGATCTTTGGTGTTTTCCTGGTAAGCGAGGAGATGAAGAGGCTTATTATTGACAGTATCGATTCTCCTGATGTATTGCTTCAGTCACTCAAAGAAGTAAAGGAGATGCTCCCGCAGCAGCTTGAGCTCCTGGAACAGATCGCGGCAGCATACCAGACAGGCAATGATCCGGAGGGTGTGGATAAACTTTTCCGTTTTATAGACTTCCTGTTCACATACACGCGCACATGCTACCAGGTCTCACCGGTGTTCGGGGTAGACCTCAAAGAGATACTGATAGATGGCATTTCTCTTGAAGAAAAAAATCGCGAGCTACAGACACTGATGAACGAAACCATGGATATCATGGAGAGCAACGACATGATAAGCCTGGCCGATATACTTGAATACGAAATTAAAGAGAGCCTTGAAAACATTGATAAATACATAGACCTTCTGCTGGAACAGGTATAGGCGGAGCCTTTATCTTGAAACGCAGAGCTTTGCCCTTTGCTGACCGGATATTTTTTATGGTTCGCAACCTTATTGAGTACGGAAGATACAAGGGCGACCCGGTTAAAGCGGTGAAGCTTCTTCATAAATTTGCCGGTGAGTGAATGTGAACTGCATTTTTATAACTACATGAAGGTTTTTAACGAGGTAATCGGGTTTGTTCAGCTGCATAATGAGTATTACTGTCAGGAATATAATAACGGCTATACCGACGGTCCGCGTGAAAATACAAAAGAGGAAAAAAATTTTATTAAGCGCCACAGCGAGGTCCCGTCCGGCATAATCGATGCAATGATAGGCTGAGTTTTTTTCTGACACCATTTGAAGTAATATTGTATTAACAAAATACTAACGCAACTAACCTGCAAACTCACCGCATTTTAACGGCTTTTAATCCTGCTTTAACATCCTTAATATGGACTTGATGGTTGTTTTTCTGTATATCATAAGCAGTTGCGGGGTGATTTATATGAATGCTTATGATATTTGTGCGGGTCTGGTCTTTTTTACTGTGACGGTTTTTTTGTCCTATCTGCTGGGCTTATATATGAAGAGGATTTACGCAGGAGAGAAAACGTTTTTAAGTAAGATAATCCGCCCTGCTGAAAATCTTGTTTATAGCATCTGCGGTATAGATGAGTCAGATGAAATGACATGGAAATCATACGCGCTTGCATTCATCATATTCAATGCTGCAGGCTTTATTTTTCTTGTTTCTATCCAGGTCTTTCAGAATTTTCTTCCGCTTAACCCGCAGAACTTTCACGGTGTAAAATGGGATTCGGCTATAAATACTGCAATTTCATTTGTAACAAATACAAACTGGCAGGGCTACGGCGGCGAGGTAACAATGAGTTATTTTACCCAGCTGGCAGGTCTTACTGTACAGAATTTTTTATCTGCATCTGCAGGTATGGCCGCGGGTGTTGCGCTACTGCGGGGATTTACCAGAAGGGAATCAATGTCAATAGGAAACTTCTGGGTTGATTTGACCAGGTCAGTGCTGTATATACTGCTTCCTCTTTCATTAGTTATGGCGGTCTTGCTGCTTTCTCAGGGTGTGGTTCAGGCTGTAGGTAATTATATTGAGGCAGTTACACTGGAGGGGGGCAGGCAGCTTATTCCGCTGGGCCCTGCTGCCTCGCAGGTCGCTATTAAACAGCTCGGCTCAAATGGCGGAGGATTTTTCAGCGTGAACTCGGCGCATCCCTTTGAAAATCCCACATTCATATCAAACATTATTGAGAACATTTCAATCTTAATAATACCATTCGCCTTTGTATTTATGTCCGGTTTTATACTTAACAACAGGAAACAGGCAAGGGCAATATTTATTACCATGACATTCCTGTTTCTTGCAGGAATGTCTCTAATCCTCTGGTCTGAAACAAGGCCCGTTCAGTATATGCAGGGTGCAAATATTCAGAGTGCGGTCAACATGGAGGGAAAAGAATCAAGGATCGGTGTATTCTGGTCCGCAGTGTGGAGCCAGTCGACAACTGCAACATCAAACGGAAGCGTTAACAGTATGCATGACAGTTATATGCCGCTTTCAGGACTGGTGCATATGTTCAACATGGGTATCGGCGAGGTTGTTTACGGCGGAGTCGGTGTGGGTTTTATCGGCTTTATCCTGTATATAATTTTGTCAATGTTCGTTGCAGGTCTTATGATTGGAAGGACACCGGAATTCCTGGGGAAAAAACTTGGACCTTTCGAAATGACTATGTCAATGACAGCACTGCTTGTTCCGATGATAACGGCTGTTATACTTTCTGCTGTAGCTGTATCTACGGCAGCCGGGCTCTCCGGTCTTAACAACCGTTCATCGCATGGACTGTCAGAAATACTTTATGCATATTTTTCATGCGCGGGAAACAATGGTTCAGCCTTCGCTGGTTTGAATACAGATACAGTTTTTTATAACCTTACACTCTCGCTGGCGCTTATTGCCGGACGGTTTGCAACAGTAATTCCTGCGCTTGCCATAGCAGGTTCGCTTGCCTCAAAAAAGATTGTCCCGCAGAACATGGCATCTTTCCCCACAACCGGGCTGATGTTTGTTATAATAGCCGGCGGTGTAATTATAATCATGGGTGCGCTCACATTTTTCCCTGTGTTTGCGCTTGGTCCCCTGCTTGAGCATCTTTTCATGGGGCAAGGACTGAAATTTTAAGGAGAGCTGTATGAATGTTTTTCGTTTAAAATTTATTATACCGGCACTAAAGGATGCTGTAATAAAACTGAATCCTGTAACTCTCAGGAAAAATCCCGTAATGCTCGTTGTGGAGATCGGTTCGGTAATCACAACTTATTCTTTCATTTACAGTATGATTACAGGCGGCAGCTTTGCACTGGCTTTCAATATAAGCATATGGTTATGGTTTACGGTTCTCTTCTCGAATTTTGCCGAGGCCCTTGCGGAAAACAAAGGTAAAGCCCGGGCTGAATCGCTCAGGAGCACCAAAAACCAGCTGGTCGCAACAAAGATCAGAGAAGACCATGAGGAGAAGGTAAGTGCCGTTAAACTGGAAAAGAATGATGTAGTGAGGGTACTCCAGGGCGAGACAATTCCTGGTGACGGTGATATAATCGAAGGTTCGGCACTTGTTGATGAATCCGCGATAACAGGGGAATCCGCGCCCGTGATCCGTGAATCAGGTGGTGACAGGTGCGGCGTAACTGGCGGGACAAAGGTATTGTCCGGGACAATAATGATCAGGATAGCAGTAAACCAGGGGGAGTCGTTTCTTGACAGCATGATTAAAATGGTTGAGAGCGCCAGGAGACAGAAATCTCCCAATGAATCTGCGATGGACATCCTTCTTGTATCCCTTACAATACTTTTTATTACTGTAGTTGCTACTTTACCTGCGTTTTCAGGATACATGGGAATAAAAATATCGGTTCCGGTACTGGTCGCTCTGCTCGTATGCCTTATGCCTACAACAATAGGAGGCCTTCTCCCTGCTATAGGTATAGCGGGCATGGACAGGGTCCTGCAGCATAATGTAATAGCTATGAGCGGTCGGGCAATAGAGGCGGCAGGTGATGTTAATGTTGTGCTGCTCGACAAGACAGGTACAATAACTCTGGGTAACAGGATGGCTAGCGAATTCATTCCGGGTGATGGTGTAGATATGAATGAGCTTATAAATGCCGCTATGTTTGCCTCCCTTGCCGATGAAACACCTGAAGGGAGAAGCATTGTTGTTCTTGCCAAAAAAGAGCTGGGTATTCACGGCAGCGATATACGGCAGCCTGAAGGATCAGTATTCATACCCTTTACTCCGGAGTCAGCCATGAGCGGTATAGATATTAATGGAGTATGCATAAGAAAAGGATCGCTACAGGCAATTAAAGGCCTTGCTGATAAAAAAGGTTTTTCAATGACAGAGAGTATAACACACAATGCGGATCGCGTAAGCATGGCAGGAGATACACCACTTGTAGTTGTCAGCGGCATCCGGGTGCTTGGTGTAATAAGGTTGAAGGATATTATCAAGGAGGGTATAGCGAACAGGATCGCCCAGCTTCGTAAAATCGGTATTAAATCAATAATGATTACCGGTGATGCTCATCTTACCGCTGCTTCAATAGCTGCAGAGGCAGGTCTTGATGATTTTGTGGCGCAGGCCAAACCTGAATCGAAGCTCCGGATAATCAGGAAATTTCAGCAGCAGGGCAACATGGTGGCAATGATAGGTGACGGTACCAATGATGCGCCTGCCCTGGCACAGGCTGACGTTGCAGTGGCAATGAACGCGGGGACACAGGCAGCACGTGAAGCTGCAAACATGATAGACCTTGATTCATCACCGACAAAGCTGCTTGATATTGTTGAGACCGGGAAGGAGATACTTATAACAAGGGGGGCGCTTACCACATTCAGTATCGCTAATGATGTTGCGAAATATTTTGCCATTATACCCGCACTCTTTGCTGTAAAATATCCTGAACTTAATATTCTCAATATAATGAAGCTGGAAAGTGCTGAGTCCGCGGTGCTTTCGGCTATAATTTTTAATGCATTAATAATTCCGGCACTCATTCCAGTGGCATTAAAAGGAGTGAAATACAGTGTTACGTCAGTCTCGGCTCTGCTTAGAAGAAATCTGTTAGTTTATGGTCTTGGAGGGATTATACTCCCGTTTATCGGTATAAAGATTATTGATATGATGCTAAGGATAATATAGGTGAGAGATATGGGACAGCTGAAAATATCAGTTCTGGCGCTGCTTGTTTTTACCATCATTTGCGGTGCAGTTTATCCTGTCGTGGTAACAGGTGCGGGCTATATTTTTTTTAGAGATAAGGCGGCGGGGAGCCTTTTAATTAAAGAAGGTGTGATCCGCGGATCAGTATTCATTGGGCAGAATTTTACACGACCTGAGTACTTTCATGGAAGACCCTCTGCGGTCAGTTATGATTCCTCCCTGTCCGGCGGAAGCAATCTGGGGCATACAAGCAGTAAGCTTGATGACCAAGTGATAAAACGTGATGAAGCTCTGAGAAAGGTAAATAATCTTCCGGCTGATTTTCCAATTCCGGAAGATCTTTTATTTGCGTCAGGGAGCGGTCTTGATCCTCACATTTCAGTGGATTCGGCATTGCTTCAGGCTGGGAGAATCGCATCTGAAAGAAAGGTCGAGGTGTCAGATATTGAAAATGTTATTAAACAATATAGTGAAAGACAAATTCCGTTTTACGGCAAAAGGTTTGTAAATGTTCTGAAACTGAACGCAGCGCTTGATGGTATGGGGGTGGCAAGATGACGGGGGAGAGCAGACCTGATCCGGAAGCATTGCTTGCGGCAATAAAAAGATTTGAAGACAGGCATAACAGGGGCAAACTGAAAATATTTTTCGGTATGTCGGCAGGAGTGGGTAAGACATATGCTATGCTTAAGGCCGCTCATAAGCTGAAGCAGGAGGGGGTTGATGTTGTTGTGGGTTATGCTGAAACACACGGTCGTTCTGAAACTGATGAACTCCTTGCGGGCCTTGAACTTTTACAACGCATAAGAATTGATTACAATGGAATAATCATTGAGGATTTTGACCTTGACGCTGCTATCAGGCGTAAACCGCAAGTAATACTTGTCGATGAACTGGCGCACACTAATGCCGAAGGGATGCGTCACCTTAAGCGGTATAATGATGTTGTTGAGCTCATGGACAACAGGATCAATGTTTATACAACACTGAATGTCCAGCACGTGAAAAGCCAGTCCGATGTGGTTGAGCAAATCACAGGCGTAAAGGTACGGGAAACAGTTCCGGATTCAATTCTTGATCTTGCGGATTCCATTGAACTTATTGACATATCGCCTGAAGGGCTGCTTAAGCGGCTTTCTGAGGGAAAAGTATACATACCGGAAAAGGCTGAACTTGCTGCTGCAAGGTTTTTCAGAAAAGGTAACATCACCGCACTTCGAGAAATGGCCCTTAACTATGTTGCCAAATCTGTTGACAATGACATGCGCGACTACATGAGGGCTCAGAATATTTCAGGTCCCTGGAAGGCCGGGGATCGTCTTATGGTGGCTGTGAGTCCAAGTCCCTATTCTGAATACCTCATAAGGTGGACCCGCAGGATGGCCTTTAATCTCAGGGCGTCATGGGTTGCACTCTATATTGAAAAACAGAAGACGCTTTCGGATCAGGACCAGCGCTGCCTTACGAAAAATCTTAACCTTGCAAGGGAACTTGGCGCTGAGGTAATCTCAACAATTGATGAGGATATTGTAGCAGGGCTTATCAGGGTGGCAGGTCAGAGAAATATCACCCAGATTGTCGTGGGTAAACCGCTGAGACCCTACCTTACAGATTATTTTTATGGAGGCAATCTTGTTGAACGTCTCCTGAAAAAAAGCGGTGATATTGAAATACACATAGTAAGCCAGCCAAGCGTTATGCCTAAAAAAAAGGAGTTGTTTCAAAACTGGACACTGCGGGGTGGTTTTAATGAATATTTAATAGCCCTGGCATCGGTTATTATAATAACACTGCTCAATTTCATTCTGGTTCATTTTACAGGCTACTGGACAATCGCACTGGTATACCTGCTTTATATTTCGGTTGCAGCACTTTTCATTGGCAGGGGAGCAGTGTTTTTATCTGCGCTGCTCAGTTCAGTTGCATGGAATTTTCTTTTTATCCCCCCTCTGCTTACGTTTAGAATCGGTAAAATTGAAGATATTGTAATGTTTGTTACATATTTCATCATCGCATTTATTATTGGCGGACTGACGTCAAAGCTCCATGAAAAGGAATGGGCACTTGCAGTAAGAGAGAAAAGAATATCGGGCCTGTACGAGTTTTCAAAAATCATAGGTAATGCAGTTGATATTGACGAATCTATTTCAATTTCGGTGCGGTATTTCGAGGAAATCTTTGCAGCTGAAACAGCATTTATACTTGCAGATGATTCAGGAAATCTGGGTAACGCGGAACATGAGAAGAGTTCACTTGATATAGGAAGTAATGGCATGGGAGTTGCAGAGTGGGTGTTCAGTAACAGGAAGGCTGCAGGTATTGGAACAGAAACCCTTCCCCAGGCCGGGGCACTTTATATTCCCTTGAATTCGGGTGGTTATATGACTGGTGTTTTATGCACACGCAGGGTTGACGGTAACGAGTTTACATTTGAACAGAATAATTATCTTATGAATATTGCATATCTCCTGTCAATGAGGTTTCAGAAGGATATGGTATCAGAAAAAGGCCGCAAGACAAAACTCATTGAAGAATCAGAGCGTTTATACAGGATACTTTTAAATTCACTCTCACATGAACTCCGCACACCGCTTACTACAATCACTGGGGCATCAAGCAGCCTCATGGATGAAGTAGTGATATCAAAACCGGAAACAAGAAACAGCCTTGTCATGGAGATAAACCGTGCGGGTGTCAAGCTTAACAGGCTTGTGGATAATCTGCTGGATATGAGCAGGCTTGAATCTGGAATGCTGAAATTAAACCTGGGCAGGCATGATATAAGCGATCTTGCAAGTGCTGCAATGAGAGAACTCGCCCCTGACCTGATCAATCATAAAGTTATTATTGACATTGCAGATGATCTCCCTATGATACACATGGATTTTGTTTTAATGGAACAGGTCCTGATTAATCTTGTGTATAATGCAGTAAATTATACTGCACCTGGTACTGAAATTATAATAAAATCAAATCTTCACCAGGATCATATTATTATTTCTGTCAGTGATAACGGTCCCGGTCTTGATCCTGCAGATATCCCCGGGCTCTTTGATAAATTTAAAAGGGGTGTATCTACAAAACCCGGCGGTACTGGACTTGGACTGTCGATATGCAGGGGTATAGTTGAGGCACACAATGGAACAATAACAGCCCGGAACAGCCCGGGCAGCGGTGCGGATTTTATTGTGACCCTGCCCTTGAATAACGAAAACTATGAATAAGTAATGGTGAGAAATGAGTGACGGTCCTGTAATACTTATAATAGATGACGAGGCCCAGATAAGAAGGATGCTACGGCTCAGCCTTGAAGCACATGGATTCACTGTAAAGGAGGCTACAACTGCACAGGAGGGGCTGCAGCAGGCTTCCCTTGCGAGGCCTGACCTCATAATTCTCGACCTGAACCTCCCGGATAAAGGGGGCCTGGAAACACTTAAGGATATACGCGGCTGGAGCAGGACACCGGTAATTGTTTTATCTGTCAGGAACTCTGAGCAGGATAAAATCGAACTCCTTGATTCTGGTGCAGATGACTATCTTACAAAGCCTTTCGGCATGGGAGAGCTGCTTGCCCGTATCCGTGCTGCGCTCCGGCATATTACTCCGGATACCGCTGATGGTGTATTCAGCAGCGGAGGCCTTGTTATAGATTTTTCCCGAAGAATTGTAACCAGGCAAAATGAAGAGATAAAGCTCACGCCGACCGAATATTCACTATTAAAGCTCCTTGCATGTAACGCAGGAAAAGTTCTTACACACAACCAGATAATTGATGAGCTATGGGGTCTAGGTTCACAGCCTGATACAAGTTATTTAAGGGTATATGTACTTCAGCTGCGGAAGAAGATAGAAAAAGATCCATCCAATCCGGGGATTCTCATCACTGAACCTGGTGTGGGATACAGGCTCCTGAGTATCTGATATGGTTGATTTTAAACTTGTATCAGGTTTGTACCATGTTTCAGTATATAGGTTATGTGAAAAAATAACTTGAATTTTTAAGTATACTTTATTCCCTTCATTGATTATCTGTTGTAAATTGAATTTATCACTGCAAGAAGCATATACAGGAAAGGCTTATGACAAAAAATGAAAAGAAACTCTGGGGCGGAAGGTTTGAAGGTTCCGCGTCTGATATAACAGAGCGAATATCCCGTTCGGTTCATTTCGATTCAAGGCTTTATAAACAGGATATCCGCGGATCCATTGCGCACGCGAAGATGCTGAATAAAATCGGAGTGCTGGATAGTAAAGAGCTCGAAGATATTATTTCCGGCCTGATGCAGATCAGGGATGAGATTGACAGGGGCGACTTTAAGTTCCTTGCGTCACGCGAGGATATTCACATGAATATCGAGGCTGACCTGACAGACCGTATAGGCGATGCGGGCAAGAAGCTCCACACCGGCAGGTCAAGGAACGACCAGGTTGCCACTGACGTGCGTATGTTTATCATGGATGAATCCGCGGTAATAGAAAGTCTGCTCGTGAAGCTGATCTCTGTGCTTGTCGAAACTGCCGGGAATAATATTGATGTAATAATGCCCGGTTACACCCACATGCAGGTGGCGCAGCCAGTGAGGTTCAGCCACCACATACTTGCATATGCATGGATGCTGGTGCGGGACAGGAAGAGGCTGCGGGACGCTGTGAGTTCATGCAGCAGGATGCCGCTGGGGAGCGGCGCTCTTGCGGGGGTGAATTACAAAAATGACAGGGAGTTTCTGCGTAGTGAACTGGGATTTGATTCAGTCATAATGAATTCGATGGATGCGGTAAGCGACAGGGATTTTATGCTCGACTTCCTCTACTTTGCATCGGTCCTTGGCATGCATCTCTCCCGTTTCTGCGAGGAGCTGATTCTCTGGTCTTCATCCGAGTTCTCGTTCATAAGGCTTGCTGACTCATTCACTACTGGATCGTCAATCATGCCGCAGAAGCGCAATCCCGATGTAGCTGAACTTGTGCGCGGCAAAACCGGCAGGCTGTACGGCAACCTGCTCACCATGCTCACGGTGCTGAAGGGTCTGCCCATGACATATAACAGGGACATGCAGGAGGACAAGGAACCGCTCTTTGATACAGTCGATACAGTGATGCTGTGCCTTGAGGGCATGACCGGTATGATCTCGACCATGACAATAAACGCGGAGAGGATGAAGAGTGCTGTACGCAGCAACTTCTCCACTGCAACAGACCTTGCTGACTACCTTGTGCGCAAGGGGGTTCCATTCCGTGAATCGCATGAGATTTCAGGAAACATTGTACGTTACTGCGAAACTGAAAAGAAGGACTTCTTTGCCCTTACCGTACCGGAACTGAAAAAATTCTCCCCGCTCATAGATGATGAAATCGTAAGTATACTCGATCCATCCGGCGCGCCGGAAAGGAAGCTTTCAGCTGGCGGCACTTCAAGGAATTCCATACTTGAACAGATAAAGATGCTGAAGGGTGCTGTTGAAAACGGGGATTAAACACGTAGTGCGGGGAATATCTCTCCCCCTGTGCTGTATCCTTCTGTGTCTGCTGCTGATTGTTGCGGGCGTGGACCTTCTCATCGGTATATCGGCGGGTGGTTCAACAACCTCTGTCATGGACCAGATGCCCTATAACAGGTGCGGGCTGCTGCTCGGAACAAGCAGGTTCAGGGCGGATGGTTCCGAAAACCCCTTCTTCAGTAACAGGATTGACGCGGCTGCGGGGCTCTACCATGCGGGAAAGATTGATTTTGTCATAGCAACGGGTGATAACAGCGACAGGCGCTACAATGAGCCCAGGGCAATGCTCGCGGAACTGGTTGAAAGGGGTGTACCACCGAAGAAGGTTTTTCTTGATTACGCCGGGTTCAGGACACTTGATTCTATCGTGCGCGCAAGGGAAATATTCGGCCAGGTATCTATTACAGTGATTTCGCAGAGGTTCCACAACGAAAGGGCCGTGTATATCGCGAAACATTACGGAATAAACGCTGCGGGATTTAATGCGGCGGACTGTGATGATTCGGGATGGATAAAGGTCAGGCTGCGCGAGGTGCTCGCAAGGTTCCGGGCTTTCATTGACCTGCACGTGACAGGGGAACGGCCCAGGTTCCTCGGCGGGCATATTGAAATCAACTAGTCCGTAAGCACCATGATGTTGTCGTAATCAGCCATCGCGCTGCTCTTTGTGCTGTTTGAATCTGTCAGTATGCCGATGACCGACGGATGATATTTGGGCTCTTTGCCGAAATATGTACGATAGTCAGCCAGTACATTCCGCTTGAATGTTACCCATTTTTTCAGGTTACTGCTTCCCGAGGCAACAACTATTGTTTTACCTTTGTACAAGGTTACACCGTACTTTTTCACGTGCTTCTGCACAACCGTGCCGACTGGAAGAGTTGAACTCCATACATACTTGAACCAGTCTGCGGGCTGGTTTTCCCAGTCAAGTACAGGCAGGTTTTTCCTGGGGAATACCACGTAGATTGATGCGGCGGAGTCATTGACATTACCAATTCTTTCATCGGCTCCTTTAGGGATTGTGTGCACGCGCCAGTCCCACTGGATGCATGGGTATTTATATATGTCCCAGTAATTATCAGGGCCGGTAAACTTTATCTTTTTGATCGGCCGGCCTATCTGTATCATCTTGTTAAGTTCAAGAGTTGATGCGCGCAGAAATTTTCTGTCACCTTCGACCAGGACTGAATATATTCTTGCCACCTGGTCATACGGTTTAGTTGACTCCCATGCGGGGAACGGGCTGCTGCCGTAGCCCTGGAAGTCCTCGAGCATAAGGTATCCCTGTGCGGAATGCAGATACATGGAGTCGTGCATCACCGGCCTGACCATTACATAGAGCAGCAGGATTATTGTTAACAGAAACCTTTGCATAATTCCTCCATTTAAAAGTGGTTTACATTTTCCGCCATGAATATTTGAATGTGAACCGGTACATGATTCAGTTTGTGTTTGATTCAAAATAATACAACAAAAGATAGATGTAAAGTAAATAACAACAATTCAAGCCGGTAAAAAATGTTTAACGAAGACGAAAAGGCCTCATGGTTTAAAAAAACATACTTCATGATCAGAAGCGCCAGGGCGTACAGGAGGCTCTATAAACAGTTCGCATCAATAAAGGGTCGTCCCATGATCTGGGGTGCCTGGAACATGATTGTCTCGGGCCCGAATATCCATATCGGGAAGAATGTAACCATGGTGGCCGCGGACGGATTCAGGACAACCCTTACGACTACAAAGATGCATGGCACTGCAGGCAGTATTACAATCGGGGACAACGTGCTTGTGATGAACGGTGTGCGCGTAAGCAGCGCGAATAAAATAGTGATAGGCGATGACTGCATGCTGGCGAATTTCTGCTACCTGATGGATGCGGACTGGCATGATATTCATGACAGGACATATTCACCGGGAAGAAACGCGCCGATAATACTTGAGCGGGGAGTCTGGATCGGTGATTCGGCAATTGTCTGCAAGGGTGTACGTATCGGAGAGAATTCCATAGTGGGAGCGGGGTCAGTGGTGCGCCATAATATTCCGGCTAATGTAATAGCTACTGGTAATCCCGCTAAGGTGACAGGTAAAATTGATCCAGACAGGGTTGTGCATATGGGCAGCCTTTATGAAAAAGTAAAGCTGAAGTGTAAAGGCTGATGAAGGTTTGTCTTTTATGCTACAGGGGTAACCCGTATTCGGGCGGGCAGGGGATATATCTGAAGTATATTGCCGAAGAGCTTGTGCGGCAGGGACACGAGGTCCATGCGATAGTGGGGCCGCCATACCCGGATTACATGAAGGGTGTGACAGTTCATGCCATACACAATAACGAGTATTATGTGAAAAAGGGGAATGCTGTAATCAATCAGGAGAATCCATTTGAAATATTCAGTCCAATTAACGCTTACGAATGGGCACACAGCAGGCTTGGTGCGTTTCCCGAGATAAGCTCGTTCGGTTACAGGGCTTATTTCCTTCTGAGAAAACTCCACGAAAAACACAGTTTTGACGTGATACACGACAACCAGTGCCTGAGCTACGGTCTTCTCTTCATGAAGTCGCTTGGTATACCTGTACTCGCCACAATCCACCACCCGCTGTCCATTGACCTGCGTACAGTGCTTGAAAGGGCGGAGTCATTCACCAGGAAGTTCCGTTACGTTATGTTCTACCCCACGCTTATGCAGTCCATTGTCTCAAGGAGGCTTGACCATATAATAACCGTATCGGAAGACTCGAAGAGGATGAACCACAGGGATTTCGGCGTACCCATGGATAAACAGACCGTGGTCTACAACGGGATTGACACAAATGTATTCAGACCTGTTAAAACAGCAAAGAATAAAAAGGATATAATCTTCGTGGGGAATATCGAGGACGGCAAGAAGGGATTTATCTACCTGCTGAAGGCCATGAAGCAGGTAAAATCCGATGTCCGGCTCGTTGTCGTTGACGGCGGCGCGCCGCACAGGAGGATCACCAACAGGCTGATCGATAAACTTGACCTGCGCCATAAAGTCCACTTCGCAGGCACTGCATCCACGGATGACCTTGTGAGGCTCTACTCTCAGTCTGCAATTGCCGCAGTCCCATCGGTTTACGAGGGATTCGGTTTCCCGGCGGGTGAGGCAATGGCCTGCGGCATACCTGTTATATCGAGTGACGGCGGCGCACTGCCCGAGGTTGTGGGCAACGCGGGTGTTATTGTTCCTGCGCGGGACGAGATTGCACTTGCGTCAGCAATCGACAGCCTGATCAATGATAAAAAGAATATGAATAAGTTCAGCGAAGCGGGGATGGAGCGTGTTAAAAAAGAGTTCAGGTGGGACAGGGCTGTGGAGCAGATGGTCGGGGTTTACAGACGGCTGATACAATAGAGTTAAGGATTATCCCTTTTCATCAATGATGCGGCGTAGTTCCAGTAAGCATTGATCCCGTGATAAACCTTCAGGTGGTACCACCATTCCACACCCCAGAGGTAGTATGTGTTAAACCTGCAGTTCAGCGCGTAATCTATGTTTGCCTCAAATTCCAGCATTGTGAAATTCCGCATTTGTTCCTGCGGGGGAATTTCGTAAATCTGTCGCTCTGCCCACGGCTCGACACCAAGCTCAATAACGATGAATTCCTGGTCGTGTTTTCCGGTAAAAAATTTCACTATGTCGCGCTTTAACGGGTAGAATTCAGGCGTCAGCGGATAGGTGATCTCTCCGAATAACCTGGTGCGAACCTTGCGGTAGAGTGTAGTCCCGAACACATCGGCAAGGGATGATGCCCTGTACCAGTCCCCGAACTCGCCGCCGTCTGTCATGAGTATCTTTCGTGACGGATCAAGGGAACGCAGCAGCGCAACCTCTTTTTTTATGAGTTCACTGTCGGATGGAGGGCATTCGCCGAACAGAAGAAAAGGTTCGTTTTCAAGCTGCCAGTAGAGCAGGTTTCTGTATCCTTTGTATCTCTCAACAAGCTTTGTAATGTACGCGGGAAGATCCCATTTGGTATTTGCCCAGACCGGTATATGGCACTCGGGCCACCTCGGCACACGCTGCCCTATGACAAGTATTACAGGCATGCCCGCATCGCGGCATATGTTCATCTGCGTGTCCAGGCTGCGGAAATCGTATTTGCCTGTTTCTTTTTCGATCCTGTTCCAGTATGCCACGAGCCTTATGCCCGAAGGCCTCAGCTCATGTATGATTGCCCTGAGCGCGCCAACTTTGTCGATATCAAGTTTTTCAGCCATGAACTCCGAGAAGGTAACCCCCCATTTAACATCATGCGCGGCAGGTACAGGCTGCTTTTCGTACGAGCGCTGCAGACCCAGGCCCGTAAGGCCTGTTATGATCAGGATTGTGGCAGTAACCTTGGCAAATACTCTCCAGCCCCTCATTGTTTCATTAAGAAGGCGGGGGATAAAAATAGTGACCGCGAAAGCAACGATGAATACGATTACATAGCGTACTCCGTTTATGGCCTCGACTATTGCCGGGCTGCTTTCCAGCTTGATTGCGTAAAAGATCAGCAGTGAGCCTGCACCGGCGATGGCCCTGTTCGCGAAATAGAGGACTCTCAGCTTTCGTGCGGTCTTTTTTGATACAGAAAAAATCCTCCTGCGCAGGTAGGGCACCGTAAGCATAAGCACCCCCGTAAGCAGGGTCGAAGTTTTCATCAGGGCATAACCTGTGGCGAAATTCGCGGTGTTCAGGAACACCAGTTTTTCCAGGATGTTTGTGCTGCCGGTAAGCGCCGCGGCAAGGAGTGTCCAGGGGAGCAGGCTCTTCAGTTTACTCCGCTCTGAAAAGAAGAGGATGAATCCGCCCATAATGAGCAGTACAAATCCGGCAGACTCCGCTGCATTGAGCGGGCTGAACTGGAAAAAGCTGCCTGCAATCCATGTGGCAAGGGGCGCGAAACCCCCGACTACAGGTACAGACTCTGTAGCCTCGCCGATTGAAAGCACCTTGTAGTAGGCCACAAGCATCAGTATAAATGAAAGCCCTGCGGCAAATGAAAGTGCAAGGATGACAGGCCGGGGCATGGTGAATCCAAAGAGAAAAAAAACAAGGCCGAAGCAGCTGAGTATTGCGATCCAGAATACATAGGGGACAGCCTTCTCCCTGCCGTCAGCACCGAAGAAAATTTTATCAATAACCAGCGAAACACCGATGAAGACCTGTGCAATAAACGCGACAGTTATACCGCTCATATGTCGAGCCCCTTTGTAATGATTCTTCTGTAAGTATCAACGCTTGCCCTGCGGGGCGTGCGCTTCATTGTTTTCCGGTCAACTGCAACAAGCCCGAACCCGGGCCAGAATCCCTTGTCCCATTCAAAGTTGTCCAGGAGCGCCCAGTGGAGGTACCCGTGCAGGTCTGCGCCCCTTTCTATTGTCCTGTATAGTGAACGAAGAGTCTCCTCTATGTACCATGGCCTGTACCTGTCGTCTGTATCGGCAAGGCCGCTCTCGGTGACAAAAAGCGGCAGGCCGTAACCGGTCATTCCCATCACAATATTTTCGATTCCCTGCGGGTAAAGCTCCCATCCCATGTCTGAAACTTTTTCGTTCGCGTTCCTGTTCAGTCCGTAGTTTATCCTGTTGTGAAAATAATAATTTATACCTATAAAATCGTTATACTTCAGTGTCCGGCTGATGAAGTGGCGGTTCCAGAACCTCTCTGCAAAGTATGTGAATATACGGTTAACACCACCACCGGATTCAAAAAATGACATGTTGCATGCAGGTCCTGTCATGGCGGTGGAATTTTCCTGCTTGATAGCTGCACTGGCAAGCCTGTGCGATCTGACCAGTATCTTCATGGCACGGATGTATGATACAATCCCTTTTTTCTGCGGAGGCCATATACCCAGCATGTAGCTGTTAAGCGCGTATATCTCGGGTTCGTTGATTATGATGTAGTAGCGTACGTCGCTGCCGAAGGCCTGTGCAAGTTTTTGCGAGTACCTGGCGAAGAGTACCGGGAAGTCCTTATTCATGATGCCGCCGGTATCGGAGAGCCAGAGCGGCAGGGTCCAGTGCCATATTGTTACGAATGGTTCAATCTTTCTTTTGCGCAGCGCCAGGACCATGGCCTTGTAATGGTCAATGGCATTTTCATTCCATCTGCCGGGTTCGGGTTCAATCCGCGACCATTCGATTGAAAAGCGGTAGGCATTCAGGCCGATTTTTTTTGCGATGTCAAAGTCCTCTTCGTAACGGTTGAAGTGGTCAGCGGCTACCCCGGAAATGTAGTTACGTGGATCCATGGCTTTATCTTTTATTGAATTCCATGATGGGAGGCTGGAATATTTAACAGATTCTGAAGCAAGCCTCTCCGCGTTCTGCTTTTCCCATACGCTCCAGTCATTGACACAACCCCCCTCGACCTGGTGAGAGGAGGTCGCTGCGCCGAAATAAAATCCTTCAGGAAACTTTTTCATCTGAACCGCCATGAATATAATATACTTATTTATCGCCTGATCAGATCCCCGGTAAACCATTTTTTCAATTAAGTTTTATTTCATGCCGTCTGTAAAAAATTGACGAGTGGTTTAGTTCGGGATAAATTGAACAAAAAGGAAGGCATCATATGAAAAAGATTATTACCGGACTTGCTGCAGTTACTTTATTTATCATTTTTGTAATTCTTGGTCTGGCCGGGTATCTCGGCATGTTTTCATCTGTAGCGGTTACGCAGAAATCGGCGGGACCGTACCTGCTTGTTTATGAAAAATTTACAGGTCCGTACAGTGAGACGGGACCGGTACAGATGAAGCTTTATGAATCTTTAAAGACTGACGGAATAGAGACATTCAGGGGATTCGGGATCTATCTCTCTGATCCGGAAAAAGTTCCTGCATCCGAACTCAGGAGCGAAGTGGGGTGCATTATCGAAGCGAAGGATTATGCGAAGGTGAAAGCACTGTCCGGCAGGTATAGTGTAAAAAATTTTGAAAAGGAGGACTGTGTCTATGCGGAGTTTCCAATTAAGAATAACTTATCATATATCGCAGGAGTAATGACTGTTTACCCTGCACTGGGAAATTATATTAAAAAGAACGGGCTCACTGACAGGACCGGTTATTCCATGGAGATTTATGATATACCGGCTAAAAAGATAACTTACCTGTTTCCGCTGATCAAGTGAGTATACACTTCTTTTTTTAAAATTGAATTGACTCCAATACAGGCACGCCGGTTTATCAATTATGCAGCCAGTCGCTGTATTAAATACTTAACGGAGTCCACGTATGTTCGCAAAACGTTTTGCAGACCTTAAACCCTATGTACCAGGCGAGCAGCCTAAAGACCGCGTTTACATAAAACTTAACGCCAATGAAAATCCCTACCCGCCGTCACCGGAAGTCGCCAGGGTGCTGCATGAATTTGATGCGTCGCAGCTGCGCCTGTACCCTGACCCTGATTCCGATGAACTGCGCGGCGCCATAGCCCGGATGCTCGGCAGCGGCATCACGCCTGAAATGATACTTGCGGGTAACGGTTCCGACGAAGTACTGTCATTCGTGTTCTACACATTCTTTGATTCCGACGCGCCGCTTTATTTCCCTGAACATACATACAGTTTCTACCCAGTGTATGCCGGTTACTATGGTATCCCGTACAAAAAGATCCAGCTCGGGAAGGACTTCTCGATTAACATAGATGCCATGCTTGAGGGAGAAAGCGGCGGAATAATTTTTGCCAACCCGAATGCCCCAACAGGGATATACATGCCTCTTGAAGGTATCCGTTCCATACTTGACAGGTACCCTGAAGACAAAGTCGTTGTGGTTGACGAGGCGTATATAGACTTCGGCGGCGAGTCTGCACTTGCGCTGCTGAAAGATTACAGGAACCTTGTGATCATCAGGACCTTTTCCAAGAGTTACTGCTTTGCAGGAGCACGCCTGGGATTTGTTGTGGCCAATCCTGAACTTATCAGCGCGCTCTTTACCACGAAGAATTCATTCAACCACTTCCCTGTAGACCTGCTCGCGCAGAGAATAGGAATCGCTTCATGCGGGGACCCTGACTATTACAAAAAGATCAACAGTACCATAATGCAGACACGTGAAAGTTTTTCAGCAGGACTCCGTGATGCAGGGTGGGATGTGCTCCCCTCTATGGCAAACTTTGTGCTGGCCCGGAAGAACGGATTTGACGGCAGGTACATCTATAACTACATCAAACAGAACGGTATACTTGTCCGCTATTTTAATATCCCGGGCATCACAGATTTTGTGCGCATATCAATCGGAACACCCGGGGATATGATAAAACTGCTTGGTATAATGAAGGGGCTGTGACATTTCGTGGCTGGATGCTGGTATTTTGGTAAAAAAAGGTTCTGACCGGTTAAGATCAGAACCCGGTAAACATGTTTATGCTTCTGCTGTTACGGCAATGAGGCAGGAATTTCAGCCCACTGTACATACCAGTCTTCTGCATGCCAGGCAAATCCGGGATACTTATAATTATCCCGGTTAATAATAATGTCTCTTTTTCCTTTATTGCTTTGTTTAAATGAGAAAACAAATGGCTAAAAATTTCAGGTTTGAACTAAATAAATATACAATTTTTACAAATGTCAATTTTTTAAGCAAAAAAATGTATATAAGCCGGATAATGTTGGATTTATTGGAGAGGTTTAAAAAATGGGGGAACATAAATCGTATTTCTGAACCGTGAGAACGCCGGAAATCACTATCTCCTTTGACCTGATGTCAAACGGCTTGCCAGGAGATGCTGAAAAGCCGTAATCTTAAAACCATAAACCATCTGCAGCGACGTTACCAGCCAGGTCAAACCGTATGCATATGCTGCTGCTGACAGGTATAATTGATAAAGGGAACCAGGGGATGAGTCAACCGTTTTAACGTTTTTGTTCCAGGGCTGACATCTCTTCAAGTTCAAGCCAGCGCTGCATCAGCCGTTCATGTTCTGCGTCAAGTTCACCGATCTCGCGGTTAACCTCAACTGAGCGTGCCGCGTTTTTTTTATAGAATTCCGGGTCAGAGATGAGTGCTACAAGTTCATCCTTTTTCTTTTCAACGGCGGCTATCATTTCCGGGATAGTTTCAAGTTCCCTTTTTTCTTTGAATGTGAGTTTTGTTTTCTCTTTTGGTTTTTTTTCGGGCTGGATTTTTTTCTCTTTCGTTTCCCGTACCTGGGCCCGCCTGGCAAGCCACTCGTCGTAGCCGCCTGCGTATTCCTTTACTTCACCATTACCCTCGAAGGCGAATGTACCTGTTACGATATTATTCAGGAACTCCCTGTCATGGCTTACAACGAGCAGTGTACCTTCGTATTCAATCAGTATCTGCTCCAGCAGTTCAACTGTCTCAAGGTCAAGGTCATTGGTCGGTTCGTCCATTACAAGAAAATTAAAGGGGCGGGTGAACAGCTTCGCAAGCATGAGCCTGTTGCGTTCGCCTCCTGAAAGTACCGATGCCCTGATGTCAACCCTGTCAGGCTGAAACAGGAAGTCCTGGAGGTAGCCTATTACGTGCCTGCTCCGGCCGTTGATGTCGATCATTTCCCCTGCCTCTGCGATGTTCTCCCTGATTGTTTTATTCTCGTCAATGCTGCCGCGAAGCTGGTCAAAGTATGCCACTTCAAGTTTGGTGCCTGTTTTGACACTTCCGGACGCGGGCTTCAGTATGCCCAGGAGCAGTTTTATAAGCGTGCTCTTGCCGCAGCCGTTAGGGCCTATGATTCCGATTTTATCGCCGCGCTGTATGATTGTAGAGAAATTATGTATGATCCTGTTTTCGTCATAGGCAAACGAAATGTCCGCGGCCTCGATAACTGCCTTACCCGATTTTTCTCCACGTGAGAGTTCAAGGCGAACGTTACCCTGCTGTTCAAGGCGCCTGCTCCGCTCAAGCCGCATCTCCTTGAGCGCACGAACCCTTCCTTCGTTCCGCGTACGCCTGGCCTTGATCCCCTTGCGGATCCATATCTCTTCGCGCGCAAGCTTCTTGTCAAACAGGGCATTCTGCGTCTCCTCTGATTCGAGCCATGATTCCTTGCGCTTGAGGAACGTGTTATAGTCGCATTTCCAGTCGAAGATGTTCCCCCTGTCGATCTCGAGTATGCGCACAGCGACCTTCTGCAGAAACGCCCTGTCGTGTGTTACAAAGAATATTGTTTTGTCATAGCGACAGAGAAAGTCCTCGAGCCAGCGTATGGAATCGATGTCAAGGTGGTTTGTCGGCTCATCCAGCAGCAGTATGTCCGGGTCATTGACCAGCGCCCGGCCCAGGAGCACCCTGCGTTTCATCCCTGCAGAGAGCGACATGAACTCAGGGCCCGGGTCAAGGGTCATGAGCGACAGGACCCTTTCAATCTGACGGATGTGTTTCTGTTCAAGATGGTCCGGGTCAACTGGTCCGTCCGCGTCGCTGATGCCCCCTGAAAGGATGGAGTAGACCGTTCCCGTAAAGTTATCCGGGACTTCCTGCTGGAGAAGTGAAGTGCGCAGAAATTTTTCACGGATGATTCTTCCTGAATCAGGTTCTGCCAGTCCGTGTATCAGGCGCATCATCGTGGATTTGCCCGCACCGTTACGGCCCAGCAGCGATATTTTTTCACCTTCATGAATCTGGAGGTTTATGAAGTTCAGCAGGTTCGGGCCGCCGAACGAAAGGCAAACATCCTGGAAATTCAGTAATGCCATATTATTATTCTTCCCGGACTTTAGAGTATATGTCAGCAGTAACTTTTTCAAGCTCCGTGATCTCGTCGGGAGAAAGCACAAGGGATGCGCCGCCAAGGTTGTCCCTTACCTGGTCGCCGCTGCGTGCGCCGAATATTGCGGCTGAAACAGCGGGCCGTGAAAGTATCCATGCTATGGCAACGTGTCCCGGCTGTGCCGCCCTTTTGTCGGCGATTGACCTCAGCGTATTCACAACATCTTTAACTTTAGGCCAGTAATCCTTCCTGAAAAACCTGTAGAAGAAATATCTTGCGTCGTTCCTGGGGAATACCGGAAGTTCCCTGTACTTTCCGGTGAGCATGCCTGCTCCAAGTGACCCGTACGAAATAATTCCTACGCCATGCTCAACGCAGACCTTCATCTGGTCAGACTCAATCTCCCGTTCAAGAAGCGAGTAGTTTGGCTGGTACGACACAACGTCGCCGCAGCTTATGGCGTCCTTCAGCTCTTTTCCTGAAAAGTTGCAGACCCCTATGTGGCGGATCTTCCCTTCGTCCTTTAACTTCATAAGCGCAGCCATAGTCTCCCCGATGGGCACGTCGCTTACGGGCCAGTGTACCTGGTACAGGTCAATGTAGTCTGTCTGCAGCCGCTTGAGAGACATCTCAAGGTCGTGCCTGATAAATTCAGGCGAGAGATTTTTTTCATACCTGCCCTCGATGTTAAGGCCGCACTTTGTTGCGATGATTACCCTGTCGCGCTTATCCTTTATAATATTACCGATAAGCTCCTCTGCATGTCCCCCGCCGTATGCAGGGGCAGTGTCGATTGTGTTTATGCCGCTTTCTATAGCGGTCTCTATCGCTTCAATGGCCGCTTTCTCGTCATATGCGCTCCACATGGTTCCGCCGATGGCCCAGGTGCCCAGTATGAGTTCCGTCACTTCAAGTGTGCTGTTCCCAAGTTTTCTCTTTTTCATAAATTACCCCGCTGAATCACCTGTTTAAATGATAATGCCTGCGCTGGCAATAAAAAATTTTTAATCATTGTGCCTGTGTGAATCAGTAAGGGTGCATTATCTTGAAAAAGTTCTTGTAATATAGTACAATATTGTGATTATCACTTTAGCGATTAACAATTCCGGTTTAATCCTCATCAGGATTGAGTGATGCTTGGCGGGTGATGTAAAATTTACGAGTTTCATAATTACCAGGTAAACAAACGAATTATTTACCATTGAGGGCTAATGCTGCAAAAATTTAAATCAATCCTGGTTACTCTCCTGCTTACAGTCCCGCTGTTATCATGCAACACATGCGAAGGGTTAGAGGGCGGCTGGACCGTCATGGTCTGGCTTGACGGCGATAATAATCTTGAAAATTCTGCGATGGCGGACTTTAACGAGATGGAGTACGGACTTTACCTTGCAGGCCTGACTGACCCTTCGGTAGACAGGAAGATCAGGATTATTGTCCAGGTTGACAGGCATCCCGGTTATGACAACAACACAACCTACACCGGTTCCAACTGGTCCGATACGCGCCGGTATCGTATACGCCCGGACCCGGAGAATAGCGGCGAATGGGTGTCAGAGCGGCTTGACAATGACATGGGCGAAGTGAACATGGGCGATGCCGCTGAACTGAAGGACTTTATAGAATACTGCCACGAACATTTCCCTGCTGAAAACTATGCCCTCATACTCTGGAACCACGGCGGCGGGCTTATGAAGAAGGTGTCCTCCAATGAAAGTGATGCCGCAGGGACAACCGAAGCGATTTCAAAAGATATCTGTACTGATGATACTAATGATGATCAGCTCTACACCGGCGAGATTACGGATGTGCTCACTGATGCGCACAGTGTAAAATTTCTGGGATTTGACGCGTGCCTCATGGGGATGCTTGAAGTTGCGTACGAGTACAGGCCCGGTGTAACAGGAAAGTTCGGCGCCGACGCCATATGCTTTTCTCCGGCCGAGGAGCAGGCTGACGGATGGGACTATGTGCGCATACTTACAAGGCTGGGCGGAGCTGACTCTGACGGAGATACTGCTGATCCAGAGAATGATCCATGTTATGACGCGCTGGCTGTCACGGCGAATGAATTTGCGGCGCTCTGCGCAAAGGAGTACGCTGATGCGGGTAGTACATATAATACATTACAGACACAGACTGCTGTTGATAATACACTGGTTGATAACGTTAAGGCTGCCATGGATGCATTTGCCGCGGCTATAGCACAGGAGTCGGGATATAAATCTGTTATTGAAGGAATCAGGGGTTCGGGAACATCCGCCACTGCCCCAACAATGAATTATTTTACTGAAAGCAGTGCGGAGCGCTGGAAAACATGGCCGTTTTTCGATCTTTATGATTTTGTCCTGCGGGTTAAAGCGCAGAGCATGTCAACTGAGGTAAATAACGCGGCGGATGACTTGATGTCTGCAATTTCCGGATATATACTCTATTCCTATGGAGGAATTTCATATAAGGGATACACGTCCGGCCTTGCAGGTTCTACAGGAACAACTTCATTTGTAAACGGTAGTAACGGTCTGTCGTTTTTCTTTACTGACGGCGATGGATCATACAGCACCGGCACATACCTTGCTGAGCAGTGGTGGTACACGTCCCTTGATACAGATACATGGCGGCCGGGAGGCAACTACTACGGAAAGCTTGATTTTTGTTCCGGAGATGGGGATGGTGTTGTAGATAACTGGTTTGAGTTGATAATGCAGATGTATCATGACGGTGACTATGTGAATACTCACCCCGGCCCTGCCTACTGACAGGACCTGATAAGACAGGATTATTGGTGAACTTATGAAAAACATTTTTATTATAATACCGGCTGTTATACTATGCGCTATGTTTGCTGGAGCATGCGCGGAAAAACCTGTAAAGGATACAGCCTCCAGGCCTGAAACTGTATCTTCGGACAGGTATAATTCCATGGAATGCATTGATCCTTTATCAGGGATTTTGAAGATAAAAAATGCCGGTGATACAGCTAACCGTTCATTTAAAGTTGAACTGCACGGGACCGTTGAAGTCAACAGTACAGGTGATGTCTACATAGTGATCAATCCACGGTCGAAGAGCAGGGAGACGTACCTTGTTACTGGCGCAAAAAAGCGGGCAGTTGCCGGATTCAGGGGACGGGCAGTTAATGTTAAATGCTGCTTTCTTGAGAAGAGGCGCTGGTCCGGGACAGTAAGAGTCTACGAAGTATTGAACTAGATTTATTGTTATTGACTCAAGACTACATACCTGTATAAATCATGGTGTTTCTGTCAGGAGGGGCCATGGATATAGTTTCCGGAAGATTCGGCGAGTTAAAACTTGTTGATGACGTAAGCAGGCTTCTTGCCGGGTTGTGCGGTGAAAAGGACCTTGCCGTGATCAAGGAGAAGCTGGTCGACATTGTACTGTTTTTGCGCTACGAGCTGAAGACACGCGGCAGCCTCAAGGGTGAGCGCACCGAGTCGCTTGGCGAGCTGGAAACACGTGTCATGGAATTCCTCGGAAGCTGGGACGGCAAATCCTTCGAGGTTATCTACCCCATCATATACGAGCTTGTGCGCCAGATACCCAAGTTCAACATATACGGCATTGACATAACCGAACTGCGCGACATAGCCCACGACTTCGAGGCTGAGTACAGGTATGACCAGACCTTCGGGGCTATCGCAGCAGACATCCGCAAGCTGACGCACCAGCACCTCTCGGACAAGGTTATAACCAAGATCGAGAAGTTCGAGGAATTCCTTCAGTCAGAAAAGAGTTCCGCGATGATTGAGGGGAGCACGGTCTACAACGTCTCCCGCGACGACAAGGATGACCTGCTGGATTCGCAGGTGTTCCAGGACCTCATTATGCTCAAGAACAGGCTCAAGGTCGCATGGTCCGACAGCGGCGAGAGCAAGGACTTCATGTCGCGCGAGGAGTTTTACATGGAGCTCGAGGCCAACCTCGCCGGGCTGCTCACTGACGAGGTCACCTCTATGAAGAGCTACGGTCGTTCGGTGGGTTACGTGCGCCGGATGAAGGAGAACCTGCGCGAACAGGAATGGATTGACATGGGCCTGGGGATGCAGAGGTACAACCTGAAGAAGCTTGTCGAGGAGATCGCGCACAGCAGCGTATCCAAGAAGGGAGAGCTCCTGTTCAGGCTGGTTACCGCGGATACGCTTCTTGAACAGCTTGCGTTCATATACTATTCAAATATTGTAAACACAAAGTACAGGATAATCACGGACGATTTGTATATTGAATCACTGAAGGTCCTGGTGGACCTTGCGTTCTGCGCGCGTGCAGTGGGGCACGGGACGAAGATGCTGGGCAGGTTCGCGCTTCTCATAGAGAGGCTGCTGATGCAGCTTGACGACCGGCCCGACAGGATAGCGCACTTCCCGAGCATAGTCGAGGCCATGAACTCCGAGCTTGAGAACAACTTCCTTGCGATAAAGGAACTCTACTCGGCGTACCTGGTCGACAGGGACAACGCCCCCGCGCTCACAGGTATACTAAACAATATAATCCGTGAAAAGACCACGCACGTGCTGAGCAACCTGATAAACAGCATAAAGAACTATGACGCGAGGAAATCGCTCGAACCATTCGGCAGGGTGCTTGATGCTGTAAAAAAATCAGGCAGCATAAAGATCGCAGACCTTGTATACGAGTTCGGGACAGACAGTGACGTTTCATACGGAATTCTCGAAGGCCCTGAGTTCATGGGCGGCAAGGGGCTCTCACAGATAAGGAACTCGCGCATAATAAAAAGCAGAAACCTTCCAAACTTTGAAGTGCCCAGGGGCTACGGCTTCAGCACCCTTACCTGGTACCATATACAGAACGGCCAGGTAAGCGTAAAGGACCTGGAGCGCGAGATTAAGGAAATCGTAGTCAGGCTGGAAAAACGTACAGGCCGGAAGCTTGGCGATCCCGCAAACCCGCTGCTTCTCATGGCGCGTTCCGGAGGCGTGGCATCGATGCCCGGGCTGCTCGACACGATCAGCCATATAGGGATTAGCAGGGATATAGCGAAGGTCTGGTCAAAGACGCTGAAGGAACCTGCACGCGCGTACCAGGCGTATATCAGTTTCATGCTCAGCTACGCAAAGAGCGTGCTGGGCCTTGACACGGACTACATAGTAAAGGAGTCGGGATTTGACAGCTACGTCACGGTATTCCGCGAGGGAATGTTTATAATGATGGATGCGGCTGAGGCAATCTATGAAATAATAATGGAAAAGAGCACCGCAGGTTCAATTCCCGATGACCCCATGGAGCAGCTGTGCAAATCTGTCATCGCCGTTTTCAGGTCGTTCGAGAGCGACGTGGTGCAGAAGCAGACAATCCACCTGGGTATACCGGCACCGTTCCAGACCGGGTGCCTTATACAGGAGTGCGTTCCCATACTCTCGGCTGATGACTGTTCCGGTGTCTTTTTTACACGCAACCCGAACACGGGAAAGATAGGCACGGAAATCGAGGAACAGATCGAGTATAGTGACGGGTTCTTCGGCAATGTAATCGCGGACGGGGCAATCACTCCCGGAACCACAAAAGACTTTATACGCGACCATCCGCAGCACTTCGAGAGTTTTAAAACATTCAAGTATTTTGACGAGCGCATTCAGCGCTATCCCACTGACATCGAGTTTGCCATAAGGGGCGGCATCACATACATCGTGCAGTCCAGGATCCTGAAGCAGTCCCCGATAGCTAAGATCATAAACAGCTACGAGTTCTTCAAGGAGAACATCTATACCGAGTACAAGCTGATCAAGCGCACAGCATTCGGCCTCAACAAGAAGATCCTGGGGACTTACCTTGACAGCAAGGCCCTTAGCGACGCTCCTGTGATAGCGCAGGGAAAGCCGGTAAACGGCGGCGCGGTGAGGGGACGCATAGTAAAAGACCAGAACAGTATCCCCGGCCTGGAGGGCAAGCTGATCTTCATTACAGAGAGTAATGTCCCGCCCAGGGTCATAATGGCCGAGAACAGGTTTTACGGCTACCTGTCCAAGGAGGGGGGCGTAACATCGCATGCAGCACTCGTGGCAATAGGCGAGGGGAAGCCGTGCGTTACTGACGTGATGTGGGAGCAGGGGAAGGAACCCGGCGAACTCATACTGGGCACAACTCAGCTGCACGAGGGTGATTATATAACCCTGGATGCAAATACCGGCAGGATATACCTTGAAGATATACCAATACGGGAAGCCTCAATTATTGACCATGATTTCAGGGAGATCAGGAACGAGATACTCACAGTGATCGAGGAACTTGTTGCGCCCGTTGAGCATAAGTGAAGGGAATTCGGAACATTTTTAGCATGCGCTCCCGGCGGATTGATTTAAAAAGTTAATATACTGAAGCCGCCGCTCCCGTGAGGGGCTGGTGAATTTGCTGATTTAATAAAAATCCAGGCAGATAGTATTATTATACCGGGATTATTTTTTTAAGGGGAAAAGGGGTGTAACCCCTTAAAAAGCCCCACGCAGGGGCTCCCTGCCCGGACAGTTTTAAAAAAATGTTTGCAAATAATTATAAGATAATGATATTTGTATATATCACAATCATCCTGCTTTAACCAGGCAGGATGAATGCTCTTTGTCTTGATTAAACCGCCGGGAAGTGTAATGGATTATATATTTATACTTAAACTCGCAGCCACAATAATTTTCGGGGTATTCCTGGGATTCATGTCCTCCATACCAGTGGGCGCTGTGCAGCTCGAGGTGATCAAAAAAACAATCAACGGCCACAAGAAACCTGCAATAGCAACAGCGTGCGGTTCTGCAACATCCGACTTTATCTACGGCATGCTCGCGCTTTTCGGTCTTGGCGATTTTCTGCTGCATAAGGACTTCCAGATAGTAATTTATTCACTCGGAGTGCTGGTGCTCTCGTACCTTGTTTTCAAGACATACAGGGAGCGGGACTACATGCTTCACAAAGAGAAGCGCATCCATTACGGCAAGAGACTTTCATTCCTCACCGGTTTTACCATTGCCATAACAAACCCGGGCATGATTATCTGGTGGCTTGTGGGATTCAGGCTCTTTGCAGACCTGGAACTTTTCCCTGTTATATCCGCACCTGTCAGGGCGCTCTTCATATTTTCAGGCGCGTTCGGGCTCTGCCTGTACCTTGCGCTGCTGGCTGTGATCCTGCACAGGTTCAAGAAATCCTTCTCTGAGAAAATCCTCTACAGGACAAACCTGTTCCTCATGGTAATCCTTGTTATTCTTATACTCTACTTCATTACAAAACTTGTGGGACTCATTGCGAATGTGAATGTTCCGGTCATCTGAAAGGTGAAATGCCATAATCGTTTTTATTCCCGGTAATATTTCATCGAGGTCGAACCGTCCGGGCTACATGCCGTAATCTTTTGTATTTCATGGGAATGGTTTTGGCATAAACCGTCCGGGTCGCACACCGGAATCTTTTGTAGGTGCATAATGCATTACGCACCTACCGTGAATTCATGCTGCGGATGAACGGTATTGGCCGGGACTGGAAGCCGGATAATACCCCTAATTGTTATTGACAATTCTATGCGACTCTTTACGTTGTTGTCAACACGATTACATATTATTCTTCCGCTATTATCTTTCCTCGTTTTTTCCGGGTAAATTTTATAGTTGTTATTATATCGTAATCCGCGCGGGCCTTGGCCCGGAACAATATCAGGAGTTCATAATGATACACGGTAAAGTAAAATGGTTTAATGACCAGAAAGGTTTCGGATTTATTACAGCTGACGACGGTCGCGAAATCTTCGTTCACCACAGTGCAATAATAGGCCAGGGCTTCAAAACCCTTCCTGAAGGTGCAGAAGTGGAGTTCGAGATAGAAAAAGGGGATAAAGGCCCAAGAGCGGTGAAAGTCAGCCTTCTCTGATAGGCTAATCCTCTCTTAACCGGAAGCTGTCACGGTATCCCGGATATCATGGCAGCTTCTTAAACACTCTTTACCCGTTGATACAGCAATGCCATACCGCCGTTACCTGCAACAGGAAAGAACGTTATGTCGTTTTATTACGTTAATCTGCCGGATCAAATATTCCTGGAAACATATCCTGTTAAAATTGCCCGGGAGTACTCAAATCGACATTCCCACGTAGAATGAAAACTCCGTACCGCCTGTCTTCATGTTGTGTCCCAGGTTGAATCCCATCGCGGGCAACGCAATTTTTTTCAGGTAGAGAAGAGTGCCGCATCCGGGTCCGTAGTAATGTGCCGGATTAATATCGCTGCCTCCAAAAACACCCTGTTCCCAGAAAGCCAGCACAGTAAGGGCGCCCCAGCTGAATCGAAGCAGGGGGTATTCGTAAACTATTGAACCGTTGATCCACCGGTCAGATGAAATGATATCCGCCGGGAGAGTCATGGAGCCTGTTTTGCCGCTTATGCGCTCACCCATGATTTCCGGCCTGTCGCCGTAAGCCCCTGATGAATGGATTGTCAGCCTGTGGTAAGAAAAAAGTTTGAATGAATACTGTGCCATGTACTGGCCGTAGTTGTAATCGCCTTCATCATGCGCGTTGAATCCGTGGTACCACCCGGAATCAAGCTTTAATCCGTAGTAGAGGTACTCGTAGTGGTACAGCCTGTCAATATTGAATAGAATGCCAAGAGGGCAGATCTTCGCACTATCAGGCGCGTTACTGGTATTCCCGTAGCCGCTGTCTATTACACTCTCCCTGTAGCCTCCTGAAAGGTAAGCGCTTATCCCCAGCGGAAAGGACCATCCCGCATCTATCCTTGCAAGCCTGCTCACGGACCTGTATTCATTGAAAAGGTTTTCCTCCATGTCGCCTGTTTCATAGATGATCTTTTTGTATGAAAAAAAAAGGTTAAGCCTTGCATTAGAACCAAGCAGTGCAGGGTCAACAAATCCGAATATGGCGCTGTTTCCCGCTGTTGATATGCTTCCGCCGGTGAATATTGTGGTGCCGAATCCCAGGAAATTTGTTTCAAGGATATAAAGTCCTGCAGATAGTTTGTTGCCGTTGCTGTTAAAGAGCGGGATCGGGATAATGGTCCATTTTTCAGCGATGTGTATCTCTACAGCTACGCCACCGCCTGCGGGAGCATACTTCAGTTCAATACTGCTGAACAGGTTCTTTTTTTTGAGGCTGTTCACTGTATGGTAGCAGTCGAAAAAGGAGAGCGGCTTACCTGTATCAGCATGGATTTCCCGGAGTATTGTCCATGCCCTTGTTTTTGTGTTTCCTGTTATGCGGAATTCCTTTATTTCAAGGTCTCCGTATTCTTTTATAAAATTGTCGCGCTGCTCATATAAATACTTTTTTTCATACTTCCAGTCTTCAGAACCATTGCCTGCCGTGGCCGGTACCTCTTCCGCTGATGAGACATTGATCAGCATGAAGATCGACAGGAGGGTGATTATAATGTTTCGTATAACCATTATCGTTCCCGGCGTGTGAATTTTACTATATTAAACATATTCCAGTCTGAACAGGTTGATTCACTTCGTTCGCAAAGATCATTGCTGATTCAATCGTAAACCGGTGTTGTATGACTGATTTCAGGTATGGTTACCCTGCGCTGTACCCGGCACCCCTATTCTCTTTTCAAGTTCCAGCGCGGATTTTCCAGCCAGCCTTATCTTTTTATCCTCTGCAGTGAATTCAATGTACGGGCCGAAAAAATTACCCTTCTTTATGCCGCTGATTTTTTCGTATCGTATGATAAACGGGCTGTGCATGAATGTAAATGGCCATACCGTTGAGAAGATTACACCTGCACCGGTGAAGCATGTACGCGCGCACCTGTTGTAATTAACAAAACCCAGCCGCATGCTCTGGAAAGAATATGTGACGGCGCCTGGGTCTTTTGTTCCGGGAGCGGGCGACAGGATGCCCAGCTTCCTCCACCCGCTGATAAGTGAAAGCAGCGCAAGGACATTGCCCCAGATGAATATAAAAAACGCCGCGAATGCAGCTGCTATAAGTAATCCTGTTTTCATGAAACTCCTCCCTGTGCCGAACCTGCCGCAGGCCTGCCCTTGAGCCTCAGCCCGGTCGAGTCCGGTTCTGTCAGTATTTGTATGAATTTATTTTTTCCCGGTTTCTCATCGATCACGACCGGTACATAGTACTCGTTGTAGCCCGTGGTCATTCCATCCCTGACCTTCTCTGTCAGCATGGTGCATGCCCTACCGCTGAACCTGGCATAGTAATCAATCTTCTGCTGCGTGTAAAGCTTTATTATCCTCTCGCTGCGCAAGGTCTTGACCGATTCATGTATGGCGCCAGGCATTGCCGTTGCAGCTGTTCCAGGCCTCGGAGAGTACCTGAAAGTGTGCACATGAGAGAAGGGTACACTTTTCACAATGTTTACGGTATCTTCAAATTCGGCATCTGTCTCGCCGGGGAAGCCGACGATTATATCCGTGGTGAAGTTGAAGAGCCCGTCAGCCTTTTTGAGCCTGTGTACGGTATCCATGTACATCGCGCTGTTGTACGGCCTGTTCATGCGTTTCAGCACAGTATCGCTTCCGCTCTGAAGCGACAGGTGCAGGTGCTTTACCATTTTCTGGTGGGTAAAGAGGGCAGTGAGTTTCCCGGTTGCTGATTCCGGATCGAGTGATGTGAGGTGAAGCCTGAACCCGCCCTCTACTGCAAGTACCTGTTCAACCAGTGATCCCAGGTCTTTGCCGGAATCATTGTATTTCCCTATATTCACGCCTGTGAGAATAATTTCCCTGTAGTCGTGATCAAGCAGTTCCCTGAATTCGCGGAGAATATCCGCAGCAGGTCTGCTCACGGGTGCGCCGCGCATCTGGGGTATTATGCAGTACGAGCAGTAATTGTTACAGCCGTCCTGGATCTTCAGGTTCACCCTGTTCGTGGAACACTTTACGGGCGCGTGAAAGTCAAACCGTGATGTTGCGTGCAGTTCGATGTCGTGTGTTTCCATGCCCGCAACAAGTTCCGGTATAAGGTACTTCCGGTCATTTGAAACGTAGGTAATGTTCCCGTCATGTTTGATCTCCTCACCGGCGCATCCGGTAACTATGATACGGCGCGGGTCAGCCTCGCCGCAGAGTTCCATGGCGCGGTATATCAGCTGCCTGGTCTTGCGTTCGCTGCGTGATGTCACAGCACAGGCATTGATAATATAGATGTCTGCTGTTCCGTTAAACGCAACGGTGTGCCCGGCCTCCTGGAGTGAAGTGGAGACGGATTCGATTTCGGACTGGTTCAGCCTGCAGCCCAGGGATGTTATGCGTATCTTCATGGTTAATAATCAGGATTCATGACAGATTCCTGTCAATTATTAGTTTAATCATACTGTAAAATATTTTAAACGATCTGTACGGAATATGGGTCGTCGGTAAAATGGTAAATTTTCTTGACAACTTGTCAAATTAAAACTACTTTGTTTATGCGGAGTTAATTATATGAAAACATTACAGGTTGGTGAATTTAAACGCAGGTTTTCCGAAGTTCTCGACAGTGTCAGGGGCGGGGATGAAATAGCCGTCACTTACGGTAAAAAAAAGGAGAAAGTGGCAATTCTTATACCTTTTGATAAATACCGCAAAAAAAATAAAAGGAAAATCGGAGTTGCGGCAGGAAGAGGATCATGTATATTTCATGAAGATTTTGAAATTTCCGATGATGAATTTTTACAGTCATGAAATATCTTCTTGATACACATACAATGCTCTGGTCGATATTTTCACCTGGTTCAATTTCTGCAAAAGCTGATAAAATTATTACAAATCCGGATAATCTGATTTATGTAAGTGCTGTATCTTTCTGGGAGATATCTTTAAAATACAACATCGGTAAACTTGAACTGCGCAATTATACACCTGAAGATATGCCGGTACTTGCAGAAAAATCGGGCTTTGATGTGTTGAACCTGATTCCGGAAGATGCCTCCTCGTTTTACAGGCTGCCTAAAGAAATACACAGGGATCCATTCGACAGGATGCTTATCTGGCAGGCAATCAGGAATAAGCTGACTGTTGTATCTAAAGATTCACGTTTTAAGGAATATGAAAGTTACGGATTAAAAGTCAGCTGGTGAACTCTATTGATCCTGCAGCACGGCTGTGCTCTCCTGTTTGCCGCATACCCTCCTGGTTTTGCAACCCGTATTCCCTGATGTCTCCTGGCACTGATAGCAGAACATACCCATGTGTTCCCTCCGTATATGATTGTACAATTTTTACTGATTTTTCATATCTGCCATTGAGACACTGAGGCACAGAGGAAAAACTTTAGTAAAATGAACTTGATAGAAACATAAACACTGTGTTGTATATGAATGCTGTCAGTATAACTAATCATATAAACTCCGTGCCTCTGCGGCAGAACTTCAGTTAATGTTAAATGAAATCTATCACAGGAGAAATACTTATGCCTTTATCCAGGTCAAGAGGTGAGGACATGACTAAAAAATAATTACCTGAGGAGGTTTTATGCGTACCGGTTCTATAAGTTTTTTTTGAACAAGGTCCTCGTATGAGCAGACCATGTTGCGTCCATGGTTTTTAGCGTAGTAGAGTGCCCTGTCGGCCCTGTCTATAATGATGGTTGAATGTTCCTCAGGGTGAATGCTGGCGAACCCGGCACTTACAGTTATGCGTCCCACTATGGGAAAGACCCTTGACTCGACATTCGCCCTGATCCTTTCAAGAAGCATCATTGCCTTCTCCTCGTCAACCTCCCGCATAAGTATGATGAACTCCTCGCCGCCAAACCTGAACTTCAGGTCATGAAAGCGCATCTCCTGGTTAAGCATCCTTGAAAAGAGTATAAGCACTTCGTCGCCTATCATGTGACCGAACCTGTCATTCACATCCTTGAAATGGTCAATGTCAAATATAGCCAGCCTTGAATAGCTGAAGCCGTTGCGCCTGCACCCGCTGTCGCTGTCCGAAGAAACCTTTGCAAGAGCCCTGCTCAGGGCCTGCCTGTTCAAAAGTCCAGTGAGGTAATCGGTGTCCTTTTGTTTTATCAGCTTGAGCTGGTTGTTTGAAATTTCAAGGATATTCTCTAATACTGATATACTGCCGTTTTTCAGGCCTCCGTCCGGGAAGTCTTTTATGCGTATAATATATTCATCGTCGCTGGCCTCGGCCATTGGATAGAGAATTTCGCTCACAAGCCCGGCAGCTGATGTGTTCAGGAGTATCCTGCCGGATTTGTAGCATCTGAAGATGTCGGGGTCTGATTCAATGTCCTCGATGTCGCATCCTTTTCCTGAAATGTCAAGAGCAGCCAGGCACGGTTCACCGGTGTCATGGTTGAGTTCCCTGTTGTGTGAAATTTCGTAGACAGTAACATTGCCTGCCATGTAGCAGCGTTTCATTATGCCCGAGAATGAGTCGAACAGGTCGTCAATTCCCTGTGCCGAGCTCAGCTCAATCATTATTTCAAGCAGGGTTCCTGTTTCCATATTCTTTACATCCGGGTGTAATATAATAAAAACAGGGTGATAAAAAAAGCCCCGTGAAGGGGCTTTTTTTATGATAGTGTCATGCGGGTATTATTTCGCTTTTACTGCAATACGTAATGCGTCGAGGCTGACCTTTGAGCCGCCTGCTGTTGTAATAAAACCCTTATGTAAATCAGATGTATCTGTTATTTTTGTCATAAACCAGTTCCACTGCCTTGCCTGGTGCTTGTCTTTTGGCGGCATGTTTACGTCGTCTTCATTGCTCCCGTCAAAGCATATAACAACAGCACCGATTTTTATGTCAGCTTTAGTTGCAATGCGGGTTTTCCAGTATACCTTGGTCCATATCTCTTTTGAATCTTTAACCATCATGAACTTTGCTTCGTTCTTTGTTTCTTTAGTTGCGGGTGTTACCAGCTTCGAAACAAAAACATAAATCCACTGTTTGGTTCCAAGTGTCTCTTCGGCTACGAAGTAATCATCAGGCTGAATATAGTGCTCGTCTGAATTATCATCATCACCATAGCCCCAGTCGCTGCTCTTGGACTTGCTTCCTGTTTTGGAAGTTTTTGAACCGGTGCCTGAATCATCTGAACCGCTTTTGTTCTTGTTGTCCTTGTACTCGTCATAAACTATCTGTGCCGAGTTAAGGCCTGTGTATTCATCAACAGTCTTGCAGCCTGTAGAATAGAAAAACGCAAGAGAGATGATGAAAAATATGCCGAGAATCTTTCGCATTGATAGCCTCCAAAATAATCCATTTTTGTTTGTTTACCCGTGAAGATTGTTCTGCACTGTTCAGGGCAGAACAGTTGTTCCGGTATACATATGACATTTTTATTTTATATCGGATAAAAAGTCAAACAAGATTGGGCTGCGGATTCAATATTCTTTTTTGAATTATTGAAACTTAAATCAGCTGAACCTGTCATAGCGCAGAATTTCTGCTGCAGACCGCCTGTATGCCCTGGGGAATAGTTTAAGGTCAGGTGCAGGGTAGCCCACTGCTACAAGCATGGGTATGATCATTTCATCAGGTATGCCGAACTCTTTTTTAACCTTGTCGCTGCTGAAACCGTCCATGGGGTGGCTTTCAAGTCCCAGCCCTTTAGCTGCAAGCATAAGAGTCATGGCAAACAGGGATGCGTTTTTTACTGCGAATACTTTCCTTGTGAGGCTGTCTTTATCGCCGTATTGTTTAAAGGGGCCCGGTCTTGTGGATCCGACATCCTCCTGTTTAAGTGTTCCTGCTTCAACCCGCTTACTCAGGATGGTATCGATATTCTGCTCAATAGCACCTGGATTTGCGATTATGATGAACACGACCGATGCCTCTTCGACCTTGGGCTGGTTGAATGCACACTCCTTCAGAATTTTTTTTCTTTGAGGATCATGGACTGCAATAACCTCCCACGGCTGCAGGTTGAAGGATGAAGGGGATAGTGATGCCAGTTCAACGAGAGTATTAATCTCCTCCCTGCTCATAGTCATGGTTTTATCAAAAAAATTTATGGATCTCCGGGTTTTGATTGCTTCGATGGTTTTCATGAACATTCTCCTGACTGATTTTATACTGTGACTCACTGTACAAATTACAGTTTAAATTTAACAGGTATTAAGGTGAATTGCAAATTTATTCGGTACTCCTGTGAATTTTACATCTTGACAAATAAGAGCTCCGGCTTTAGCTAATTATTGGCTTATTTTTTTATGAAAGACCGGTTTAAGCTTCTACCCCTTTGGGGAAAGGCTGTAATCCGGATATTACTTTTCCAGGAGAATACAATGATAGACCCCGGGATTATCAGGGACGACATAGAGTCAGTCAGGAAGAACCTTGTAAAGAGAAACATGACAGGTGTTGTTGACCTTGACGAAGTTAAAAAGATAGATGAAGAGAGAAGGACTCTTAACCTCAAGTCCGATGAACTTCGGGAAAAACGCAATACCCTTTCCAAAACCATAGGCCAGCTGAAAGGGCAGGGTCCCGAGGCTGAAGCGCTCAAGAAAGAGGTGCAGGCCATTGCCGACGAACTGAAGTCCTTTAGCGACAGGCAGGCCGAACTTGAGGTTAAGTTCAACGAGCTCCACCTCTCCATTCCCAACATGCTCGATGCCTCTGTGCCTGAAGGTAAGGATGAAAAGAGCAATGTTGTCATAAGGACCTGGGGTAAAAAACCAGAGTTCGGGTTCACTCCCAAACCGCACTATGAAATCGGAACCGACATGGGCATCCTGGATTTTGAGCGCGGTGTAAAACTCGCAGGTGCCAGGTTCTATCTTTACCGCGGGCTTGCGGCGCGGCTTGAACGGTCAATCATAAACTTCATGCTTGACCTGCACACAAAAGAGAACGGTTACGAGGAGACTTTCGGGCCATTCATAGTTAATGACGAGAGCATGACAGGTACAGGCCAGTACCCCAAGTTTAAAGATGAATACTACAGGATGGACAGGGACGGCTTGTCGCTCATACCCACGGCCGAGGTCACCCTGACAAATATATACAGGGATGAAATAATAGAAGAGGAGAACCTGCCCATACATCTTACAATGCAGTCATCATGCTTCAGACGCGAGGCAGGAGCTGCCGGCCGTGATACGCGCGGGCTTGTGCGCGTTCACCAGTTCCAGAAGGTCGAGCTGGTTAAGTTTGTTGAACCGTCAACTTCGTTCGACGAGCTTGAAAAACTCACTGCGAATGCCGAGGAGGTGCTGAAACGCCTTGGCCTGCATTACCGTGTTATGCTGCTTTGCGGCGGCGATACATCAGCCTCTTCGGCCAAAACATACGACATCGAGGTTTGGATGCCGGGCCTGGACAGATACATGGAGATTTCATCGTGTTCAAACTTCCTTGAGTACCAGGCGCGCAGGGCAATGATCCGTTACAGGAAAAAAGGCGAAAAGCCCGTGTACCTTCACACGCTTAACGGGTCAGGGCTTGCAGCTGGCAGGACCATGGCAGCGATCATAGAGAACTACCAGACAGCGGACGGGAAGTTCGAAATCCCCGAAGTGCTGAAAAAATATATGTAGGCCCGTGATGAAAGAGGTCAACCTTAACGGTTCGGGCTGGCGCGGATTGCGCCTTGCACTCTCGCTTGCCCTGCTGAAGGGGGAACAGACAGTTTTCCCCGGCGGCGTGAATATACTTACGTCTGACCCCGCGAATCTGCCCCTGTATGATGACATTAAAAGATTCCTGTTTAACGCAAACTGCGGAATGCTCGCCGAATCGGGTGAGGAAATCGCGTTCTATCCCGAAACTATTGCTCCCGGAAGATACAGTATTGAAACCGGGAACTATTCATCCATAACCGAAATTCAACTCTTCATTATGCCTTCGCTTTTCAGCCGCGGTTCACGCTCAGTGATAAACTATAAAGGCGTGACGCACTCGCACGTATCGTTCCCCACTGTCTTTATCAAGGAGACGCTGCTGGGCCTGCTTGAACAGTGCGGGTTCTATGCAAGCATGAACATGAAGCGTTTCGGCTACTACGGGTCGGGAGGCGGAATCGCCGAGTCACGGATTTACCCGGCGGAAAAAAAAGTCTGCGTTGACCTGCTTACCCCGCGCACGGTTTCCCTTGAGGGTGTGCGCATATTTGTTGCAAAGATGGACATGTCCCTTGCGGAACGTGAAAAGGAATTTGTGCTGAAGAACATAAATGTTACCGCGGATAAAGTCCAGGTCATGGAGATACGGGACGCGGACGGATTCGGCAACTCGATACAGGTATACATGAAGTACGGGAATGTGAATGTTATTCTTTCACGCGACATGGAGATATACAACAGTGCGGGTGACCTTGTTTTTGACGAGGCCAGGTACTATGCTGCCCTGGGATCGCTTAAGGATGAGATTACACGGTTTGCCGGTACTGGGATTCTGCCCGCGTACATTGCGGCGGAGGTTATCCCGTATATGGTGATAAGCGGTTCACCTGTGCCAGGCGTGTTTGCGGATGCATGGAGCTGCAGTATCTGCAAACAGATACTTGACTGAGTGATAGTTAGAGTAAAACCTGCCTGTATGACCCCTCTGGATTAACAGTTCGAAATATTAAGTTGATTCATTATTATTTTTTTATTATACTTGTATCGGTTAATCATTGAATAAGTATTCATGACGTCACTGCAAGGCATGCACTGCTGTGGCAGTCTTTTTTTAGAATACCCATTTTATGATATAAAACACATTCCTGTCTGAGCAGATTGCTTCACTTTTTTTGCAATGGCAGTGCTAATCTGATTGTTAAGTTTTATAATATACCGGTAGCGGGGATTAATAATGGAAAATATAAATTTTACATACGAAGACGGGAACAGGAAACCGGGTGAGGTTAAGGTATACGCGCTTTCAACATGTGCTTTCTGCAAAAAGGCTTTAAAATTTCTGCGTGAAAATTCAATCTGCTTCAGCTATGTTTATGTAGACGAGCTTGATCCGGAAGTTAAGGATAAACTTAAAGCATGGCTGCGGGAAAAGTACAAAGAGGAGACCGGGTTCCCCTTCCTTGTGATTGATGATTCAACAGTTTTAATCGGGTTCAACGAAGAGAAATACATCAGGCACCTGGTGAAATGATATGAAAACATTTGACGATGTAAGACTTTTCGTGACCATGGTCGCCATGCAGCAGGGATGGGAACTTAACCGGGACCCGGAACATATAGAAATAATAATCGAGGGCTTTGCTAAAAATTACAACAGGTACGGGTACTTCTCGTGCCCCTGCCGCGACGCATCCGGGAAAAAAGAGAGTGACAGGGACATCATCTGTCCATGCCGCTACTGCAGGCCGGACCAGGAGCAGTACGGACACTGCTACTGCGGATTATTCCTCACAAGGGAATACTTTGCAACGGGCAAAGAACCATCGTCGATCCCGGAAAGGCGCAAGTCGTAGAGCACAGGTTTGCAACCACGTGCTCTGCTGCCTGCGTGCCCGTACTCTGGTTATCAGTCCTGCCTGTTCGACCTTGTCCAGATATGCATTTTTGTCGCCCCGGCAATGAGCATCTCCCGGAAGTCCGGGTGGGCAATGTTGATCAGCGCCTCTGCCCTCTGGTAAGTCGATTTACCCATCATCATCGCGATGCCGTATTCTGTAACAACATAGTAAGTGATTGACCTGGGCACGGTGACAATCGCTCCCGGCTGAAGCGTGGGGACTATCCTCGACTTAACTGTACCGTCTTTTTCAGTGTAAGTCGACGTCATTGAGATTATACCCTTGCCGCCTGCCGAGTTGAATGCGCTATGTTATCAATTATTTATTGATGGAGGATTTATGAACTACAGTGTGTATTCTGATATTGTACGCGACGGATTCGAGGGATTAGAATTCAACCTGGATTAATACCCCGTTGTTGCCTGAAAATGATATAGTGCCGCGTATCTGTTTTACAAGTGCCTCTATCAGCTGGAAGCCAAGGTTCCCGCCTTCCGGGAAGGATATACCTTCGGCCATGCCGGTTCCGGTATCGCTGATGTTCAGTCTGTTGACGCCGGATTCAGAATCCCGGGTCAGTTCAACGGCAACACTGCCGCGCCGCCCCTTCGGGAAAGCGTGCTTGAAAACATTGGACAGAATCTCGTTTACTAGCTGCGCAAGAGGTATCGCTGTGTTAAGGCCGAGCTGAATGTTCCCGGCTGTTATTTTTACCTCGACCTGATCCTTCTCTATCCTGTACGAGTTCATCAGTATGGGAACCAGTGTGTTCAGGTAACCCCCGAAGTTTATGGACGTGAAGTTATTGCTTGAATAAAGTTTTTCATGAACAAGGGCCATTGTCCGCACACGGTTCTGGCACTCGTTCAGGATCGACTTCACGTATTCGTCAGTCTGCCTCGATGCCTGCAGGCTTATAAGGCTTGTGATGACCTGCATGTTGTTTTTTACCCTGTGGTGCACCTCGCGGAGAAGGAGTTCCTTCTCATTGATAATCTGCTTCAGGTCCTCTTCGTATTTTACCCTGTCGAGCGCTATGCTGATGCTCTGGACAATCCCTTCAAAGAATTCAAGGAGTTCGTCATTAAAAAAGAACTTCCTCCGGTCCAGCAGGATAAAGTAACCGGTTACATCGTCGCCGGATAATACAGGCATTAACGCAGCTGACTTTAATCCAGCCGCGATCATGCATCTGCATGTTTTTTTGTGGCTGGACAGGGTGTATTCATCAAGGTCGTTTGTCCAGAATATTTCCGCAGGGTGTGCGGCAGATTCTGATGAATTCTGTTGCAGCCGGGAACTCAGGCACCTGATACAGAAATGGTCCGGTGATGTGGTATCGTTATCATTGCACTCAGCCCTGAGGTAATCGGTAAGAACTGTTATTCCCGCCGAACTGTACAGGTTAAAGGTTCCTCCGGATTCAAGTTTAAGTCCGATCGCGCCGATTCCGGTGGTTTCGGAGACAAGGTTAAGAATTTCATGAATAACCCCGGGTCCAGGGTCCCTGCTGTTAAGAAGTTCCAGTATGTTAATTGCGACGTTCTGCCTGTCAAGGGCACGCTTCTGTTTCTGGGCTGCCTCGGATTCCTCGGTTATATCCCTGAAGTTCATGATAGCGTGATATCTCCCCCCGTCATCCCCTATGGGATAGCATTTAATTTCAAAAAGCCTTGATTCCCCGGCCAGGGTCATAAAGCGCCCCTGGTAAACTGATTCTGTTCCCCCCAGGCATAGCGAAAGCGCATCGCCAGGCCCTTCGTCGTTAAGCATAACGCCGGTAAGTGTTAATATGTTTCCCTTAACGGCTATGCCGAATGTGGAGGTAAACATTTCATTATTTATGAGAACTGAAAATGTATGATCAACAATTGCCATGGGCTCACGTACTGCGAAGAGGATGTCCCTGTATTTTCTGTATGCCGATAACCGGATTATGTATATTCGCATTACAGCTACAAAAATTCCTGTAAACATAATAAGGCACAGCCTGATAATATCGGGAATAATGAATGAATCGCGCCCCATGCTGATGTCAGAGGCTATAAGGATCATGCCGATTATGAGGATCACATAAATTACCCTGTACTGCCACAGGAAGGCAATCAGTATTACCGGGATATATAGAAGGTGTGTGACGATTATATCGTAGTTATAAACATATCTGAACAGGATTATCAGGAGAATAATCAATGTGAAAAGAAGCATTATTACAGGAATTTTCAGTTTTTTCATATTTCACTACCGGCGTGAAAATACCGGCATGAAATATTCCAATTGTCAATACAAAAGAGGTGAAACAGGATTAAAATGCTACTGCTACATTTGTCTTTTTTTCAAGAAGTTCGCGGGTCTCTGCAGGTATACCCTGGAAAATAATCTTTTTGTTGTCAAGCATGGCAAATCGTTGTGCAATGCAGATGGTTTTAATAAGTCCGGGCTCAAAATTATGTATTTTTGTAAAATCGAAAATAAGTGCGCTGTCGTTGCATCCTATACTGCGCACCCTTCTGAAAAACTCGGCGTGATTCTCGGTCTCAATCCGTTCGGTAAAATCATATTTTAGCATAACAACCCCCCGTTGTCCTGTTTTGTAATTTCAGTTATCACGTCAGCCAGCAGATCAAAATCGCAGGATTTATCGAAGAAATAGTCAGCTCCGAATTCCCTGCATTTGTTGATATAGTAATCATCGTAGTAGTTTGTAAGCATTGCCACCGGTATACAGGGGCAGACTTTTTTAAGCTTCTTCAGGATATCCAGGCCGTTGCGTTTTTTGAGTTTAATATCAAGAACCACAAAGTCGGGGCTTAAACCCCCGATGATCCTCCAGTCCTCGTCGCCTGTGATTCCCATTACGTTGACCCCGTCAAATGCAGAAAGCATCGACAACAGCCTTCCCCTTATAATTGATGAATCATCTACAACAAGAACTCTCATTCCGTCTCCTGAATCTGAAAGACATAAGATATTTAGCACGGAACGGGGTTTTACACAATCGGACAAAGGCTATTTATCAGGGAGATTCCCGGCATTTATCCGGTAAGATTGGATCATAGGCTTGTAGGACAAACGCCTACACGCGGCTATATGTCGAGGATGTTGTTTTTTATTACGTAGTGGGTAATTTCGGAATTGTTCTTCATGTTCATTTTTTCAAGAATTCTCTGCCTGTATGTGCTGATTGTCTTTACACTGAGGAACAGCTTAGAGCCTATTTCGCTTACGGTTTTGCCTGATGCGATCATGCAGAGAACCTGGAATTCCCTGTCTGTAAGTTTTTCGTGGGGGAGGTCACTGCCGCCGCCTGCAACGCTGTCTGCAAGTGTTTCGGCCAGTGTGGGGCTTATGTATTTGCCGCCCGAGACCACTCTTCTTACTGCAGATATGAGGGTGTCGCCCGCTGTCTCTTTTGTAATGTACCCCGAAGCCCCGGCCTTGATGGTCCGCACCGCGTACTGGTCCTCGGCATGCATGGATAGTACAATTACCGGGATCGTAGGTTTAATGGCCTTTATATGTTTCATCACCTCGATGCCGTTCATTCCGGACATCTTCAGGTCAAGGAGGACTATGTCGTAATCATTCTTTTTTATGAGCTCGATGAGTTTTTCGCCGCTGTTGGATTCACCGGCTACCTCCATATCCTCTTCATCGGAAATGATCTGCTTAAGGCCCGCACGTACTATATCGTGGTCATCAGCAATGACTATCTTTATCATATAATTTCCGTTATGCAGGAATAAGGACTGTGATAGTCGTTCCTGCACCCTCCTTTCCTTCAATTGACAATGAGCCGTTGAACAGCTTGACCCTTTCGCGCATCCCTATTATTCCATATGAGCCCTTTGTCCGCAGGTCGCCGCTGCAGAGGCCTTTACCGTTATCGCATATTATCATTTCAATATGTCCTGTCCTTTTTGCCAGGGATACGGCAACACTGCTTGCCTCGGCGTGCTTGATTATATTGGTAAGTGATTCCTGTAAAATCCGGAAGAGAGTTACTGATTTATCCTCCGGCAGGTCGCCGATCTCGGCACATGAGACATCGCAGGTATAGCCAGTGCGTTTACGGAACTCCTCGGTCTGCCATTCAATAGCAGCGGTGAGCCCCAGGTCGTCAAGGATCCCGGGCCTCAGGCTCGATGAAAGTCTCCGAACTGTCATGATGATTTCGTTGATTATATCGTCCATGGCCGTGGTCTTTGCTGCAAGTTCAGCTTCATCAGGTTTAAGTTTTTTTCTTATCCACGACAGGTCAAGCCTGAGAGCCGTGAGGTGCTGGCCAAGTACGTCATGGATCTCGCGCGCGATGTCTGTACGCTCTTTTTCACGCAGGGATTCAACATGGGCTGTTAGGTTGCGCAGCTCCTGCCGCGAGTAGAGAAGCTCCTCGAAGTAGAGTTTGTACTGCGTAATGTCCCTAATGATACCCTGGTATCCGCCCCTAAGCCTGTCGTGGTCCCAGGATTTCAGGGTCATCTGAACATCTATAGTGCGGCGGCTGGAGCAGACAAGCCTTGTGCCGAAATTGTTCACAGAGTTTTTATCCCTCACCTCTTTCATGAAACTGGCGTAATCATCACCATCTTCAAAAAGGAATTCCACCCTGTTGCCTATAAGTGTATCCAGCGGATAGCCGAAGAGGTCTATCATGGCCTGGTTCGCGTCTATTATAATCTCCCTGTCATCGCAGATGAATATCGGGTCAAGGGACTGTTCAAAAAGCGTCCTGTACTTGATTTCACTTTTTTTAAGTTCCCTGTCAAGCTTGAACCTGTGGAGCGCGATCTCTATGGCCGAGTATAGGTATTTTTCATCAATCGGCTTGACAATGTAGCCGTAGGGTTCGGTGAGGTTGGCCCTGACCAGTGAGTTTTCATCTGAATGGGCCGTGAGGTAAATAATTGGTACATCAAATTCCCGGTTAATAAGCTCTGCTGTGAAAATACCGTCAATTTCACCTGAAAGCATGATATCCATGAGTACAAGATCGGGCCTTTCGTTACGGACTGCTTCGATACACTCTTCGCCTGAACCAACGATGCCCGTGATCTGGTAGCCCAGGCTTTCGAGCATCAGGCGCAGGTCCAGGCCGATTATCAGCTGGTCCTCGACAATTAGAATTCTTTTAGTCTCTTTTTTCATGTAAAAAGTTGAATCATGTTCCTGCTAATCTGAACATTTAATATGCATGAGAATAATAAAATGTCAAGGTTAAACTTTGAAAAAATCATGCAGTGCTGATTTATTCTTTGCGCCTGTTTTTTTTAATCTCTGCAAGCATCTCCCTGTAGAGCCTGCCGATCCCTGAGTCGGCTCTTGTTATAAAGCTTGCAAGCAGCCGTATATCCATGTAAATAAGGGTAAAAGGGGCAAGGAGAGATTCAAGGAGGAGTATCCGGTAGAAAGTGCTGATCAGGGTATCGTTCAGCCTCACAACACTTCTGTCAATAAAACTGTAGTTTCTTGCGGTTTCATAGAAAACTGTACCGCAGGTGTTAATACATGTTTTGTCGCCCGCAAATGACATAAACAGCACCATCCCCCCTTTGCCCCCGGCCCGTTTAAGGTCGTCGGGCAGCTGCTTGTTCACGGCCCAGAGCATGGCCTGGTATAGTGACCTGCATTTTTCGTTAGTTTCCCTGCTGCCTGTAAGTAAGCCAAGGTGGTACCTGTGGTAGTCCAGTGATGCCCCCAGGATTCTCCGCCACCGGTTTTTACGAAGCAGTCTGTATAACAGCAGGAAGATAAGAAGCACAATCCAGAACGTCAGGTCCTGCAGCAGAGGTGAAGCAGCATAGTATTTATGTATTGTCTGAGCGATAGCTGTCATTTGCCGCTGTTCTCCATCTTTTTCATCACGGATCCAAGCCGCTTCAGTGCCTCATTAACAGATTCGTGAGGCTGCAGTTTTGCTATCCTTAGAAATGCGTCGCTGACAAGAGGGCCTGTCTGCTTTAACAGGGCGACTTCGGCTTTCAGTTCTTCGGGCGGGGTTTCCATGAAATTGCCGAGCTCGGGATACTTTGCATTGAGCCGTATTATTTCGGGTATGAGGATTTCAAGTGAGTCTGAGAGTCTGTTGACAGCTGCAGCGATGATTTCAGGGTCCTCGGAGGTTTCAACTGCGAGTATGAAGTCCCTGTAGATTGCAAGGAGCCTGTGCAGAAAAAGTTTCACATCTGCATAACCTGCTGCAGCATTGTCTGATTCTGCGAAGAAGACCCCGGTACCCTCGGTCAGTAATGGTTTCTCTGTTTTGCCGCACTTAAAGGTGCATCGTATAAAACGACCCTCTGTTCCGGTTACGGTAAGTGTGACCCGGTTTTTGCCTGTAATAGTATAGAGCACACTACCGGTTGAGGCTGCGGCAAGTCCGCTGTCGTTTCCGGCCTGCACAATAACCTCGCAACGTGCACTGCTGATGAATTCAATTTTGCCGACCGGTATGTCGCCCGTACTTTCCGCATGGGAGACAAAGGGATAAAGCGTAAATAATATTAGTGTTATAATTTTCAGATTTTTCACCGGGTATCACCATTAGGCTTCCTGCCGCAGAATTCTGCATGACCGGTATTAAATGTCAAACTATTACTGAAGGTAATCCTCACTTTCCGGAGAGAGGCTTATGGAGCCGGAGGGAGTCCTTCAGCTGAAAATGAGGGTAAACTGATATGGCTGAAGAGGTTTCCTGCCGGGATATATTTCTGCCGGCAGGGATTGCCTGTTTACAGGGTGATTTATATGCCATCCTGGAGATATGCATTCTGTTTAACACCGGACTTTTTCATATAGTCGAGTTTGTTAAGCGCATCGACGAATGAAATAATACCGGCAACAGAAATATCGATGCTCATTCCGTTCCCGAAAACTTTAAGCATGCTGCCGTTATACTCCTCTTCAACAGTGACCGATACCTCGCAGAGCGCATCAGAACCGCCCGTTATTGCCACCAGGTTGAATGCCTTGATGTTTGCCGTAGTCCCGGTAATTTTTTTAACCGCTTTAACGCCCGCATCAACACCGCCGTTTCCGTGCGCAACATCAAGAGTAGACTCGTTGCTGTTTTCATTGTCCCTGAGTGTGATCACTGCCACAGGTGTCGAAAACATTCCTGTTGAAATCTGCACGTTTTCAACTGAATATCTCCACTTCTGTTCTCTCCTGTGCAGTACTTCACCGAGGATTGCCATGAGGTCTTCGTCGTATATCTCCTTCTTGCTGTCAGCGATGCTCTTGAATTTTATAAAAAATGCATCAAGTTCCTCCGGCTTCAGGTCGTAGCCCAGGTCCTTCAGCCGTTTAAGTACTGCGTGCCTGCCCGAGTGTTTGCCCAGTACAAGTTTGGACCGTGTGATTCCAACATCCTCGGGCCGCATGATTTCGTATGTCATCGCATGCTTCAGTACGCCGTCCTGGTGAATCCCGGATTCATGGGCAAATGCGTTGTCACCAACTATCGCCTTGTTCGGCTGGACCGATACTCCCGTGATATTTATGAGCAGTTTGCTCGTGGGCATTATCTGCTGCGTGTTGATATCGGTA
>DAONFG010000025.1:0-48035 GCA_035403465.1 Spirochaetota bacterium
AATTTTCAGGCAATTAATAAAATCCCTTTGCCCCATTTTTCACACGGTCTGCCCCAGAGGGGGCACGATTTAATAAAAAATAAACCGTAAGACAATGAACTGGGACAAACAGCAGTGTTTTCAGAACTTTGTGCAACACGAAAAGACTTTAGTCTTTATTAAATTTTTCAGTACAGCTTTTTGCTTTGCCCCCTCCGGGGGTGCGGAGGCTGAAGGGTGCAATTTGTATTAACAGTAAATAATATACAGGAGAAATGTATGAACATAAAAATGAAAGACGGCGTAATGGAACTTGATCCGAAGATGCCGAGTACAGTGGCAGATATGAGCCTTGCTGAATGGGGCAGAAAGGAGATTATACTTGCGGAAGCGGAGATGCCCGGACTTATGTCAGTGAGGGAAAAATACGGCAAGACTAAACCTCTCAAAGGACTCCGCGTTTCAGGGAGTCTTCACATGACCATCCAGACCGCGGTGCTCATAGAAACCCTTGGCGAGCTTGGAGCGGATGTGCGCTGGGCGTCATGCAACATATTCTCGACACAGGACCATGCGGCTGCAGCGATTGCCAAAGCGGGAAAGTGCAGGGTGTACGCGTGGAAGGGTGAGACACTGGAGGAGTACTGGTGGTGCACAGAGATGGCCCTGACCTGGCCCGATGGTAAAGGTCCCGACCTTCTTGTTGATGACGGGGGGGACGCAACGCTCTTCATGCACCAGTGCCACAAGGCCGAGGCTGATCCTTCATTTCTTAACAAGAGCTATGACCACAAAGAGATGCAGATTATAATGGAGCGCGTCAAGGCAAGCGTTAAACGCACACCTAAGAGGTGGACCGAAGATGTTAAACACATGCGCGGAGTTTCCGAGGAGACAACCACCGGTGTTCACAGGCTCTATACAATGGAGAAAAACGGTGAACTGCTCTTCCCTGCAATAAACGTAAACGATTCAGTTACAAAGTCCAAGTTTGACAACCTTTACGGCTGCCGCGAGTCACTTGCTGACGGTATCAAGCGCGCAACAGACATCATGGTTGCGGGCAAGGTGGTTGTTGTAGCAGGTTACGGCGACGTTGGCAAGGGATGCGCACAGTCAATGCGATGGTTCGGTGCAAGGGTGCTTATTACCGAGATCGACCCGATCTGCGCACTCCAGGCAGCAATGGAGGGTTACGAGGTGACAACCATGGACAAGGCCGCACCGGAAGGGGACATCTTTGTAACAGCAACGGGAAACATGGACATCATTACAGGTAAACACATGGAGCAGATGAAGGATGGAGCAATAGTCTGCAACATAGGTCATTTTGACAGCGAGATTGCAATGCACTACCTTGAATCAAACAAGAAATGCAAAAAGGATACAGTGAAGCCCCAGGTTGACAAGTGGACACTTGAGTCGGGCAGGTCTATCATAGTTCTTGCCGAAGGACGCCTGGTTAACCTGGGATGCGCAACAGGACACCCCAGCTTTGTAATGAGCAACAGTTTTACAAACCAGACGCTTGCGCAGATCGAGCTGGCCACAAAGAAGCTTGAAAAGAAAGTGTATACCCTGCCTAAAAAACTTGATGAAGAGGTCGCAAGGCTTCACCTCGCGAAGCTCGGTGTGAAACTTACAAAGCTCACGAAGGATCAGGCGGAGTACATCGGCGTGCCGGTTAGCGGGCCATATAAACCGGACCATTACAGGTACTAGGAGTACTATTCAGTCCAATAAAAAAAGAGGCCTGAGAGGCCTCTTTTTTTATGGGTGCACGGCATGGGCGCATGCGTAGTGGTGCCGGGCAGTTTTTCGAAGCTATTACTTTGAGTGTTTTAATACGGGGAGTTTCCTGAAAGAAAAATTATTGAAGATTCAATATGGGATGAATACAAGCCGATCTTTGGCAAGAAGGGAGCTGCATTCAATAAAAAGCCTTCAGATCAACCTGCATAAAAAACCCTTTTCCCCATACATATTCCACTTGACATGTATAAAAAACGCCATTTTCTATGCATATTAAAAAGTTGAGGAACGAATGGCGTTTATCCTGCACCCCCTGCCACCGGCAATTGAACTTGAAACAAAAGCTGTTTTGAAAAAGGCAGCTTCAGCTCATCGTTACCTTGCCGAACTTAAAGGTATATCAGGTACAATCCCTAACCAGGGAATTCTCATCAACACACTTTCACTGCAGGAGGCAAAGGACAGCTCCGCAATCGAGAACATTATAACAACAAATGATGATCTCTACCGGGAAGAACTCTTTCCCGATTACGCAGTCAATGCCTCAGCCAAAGAGGTCCGTAATTACGTTACAGCCCTTAAAACCGGATTTGACCTGGTAAAGAACAATAGGCTCCTTACTGCAAATAACATAGAGACAATACAGTCAGAGCTGGAAAAGAACCGGGCTGGCTTTCGTAAACTCCCCGGTACTTCTCTTAAGAATGATCTCACGGGTGAAGTTGTTTACACACCGCCGCAGGATCATGCGTCCATAGTATCTCTCATGTCGAACTTTGAAAAGTTCATAAACGACGATTCATATTATGAGGCAGACCCTCTTGTAAAAATGGCAATGATCCACTATCAATTTGAGAGCATACACCCCTTTTATGATGGGAACGGACGTACAGGCCGTATAATAAATGTTCTCTACCTGGTACTAAAAGGGCTCCTTGATATACCCGTACTTTATTTAAGCCGTTATATCATCCGCAGCAAGAATGATTACTATAATCTTCTTCAGAATGTTCGCGATAATGAGGCATGGGAAGACTGGGTTTTATATATCCTCACAGGAATTGAAGTTACATCAAAACAGACTATTAAGATGATCCAGGAGATCAAACTTGCGCTCATGGATTATAAACACAGGATCAGGAAGGATCACAAATTTTACAGTCAGGATCTGATTAATAACTTGTTCTTTCATCCGTATACTAAGATCGAATTCATTGAAAACGATCTTAATGTAAGCAGGCTCACAGCAGCAAAGTATCTTGATGTTCTTGCGGAGGATGGTTTTCTCCGAAAGGAAAAGATCGGAAGGTCCAATTACTATATAAATATTGCTTTATATTTGATACTTACGAAGTAATATTAAATCTGACAAATTTTAATTAACTGATAGCGACAAATAAGGGATTTCTCGACACCGAATTACTTTTTGCTACCGATAAGTACCAGTATGTCACCAGAAATGTGGTGCTTTTCAGGAGACTTTAAGTGTTTTAATACAAGGAGTTTCCTGTAATATAAAATTCAGTGTTTCAGGGTGGATTTAATTCGCTCCTTCCTTCAGACAGCTGCCCGATGCTTCCTGGTTTTTACCGGTTCAGCATGCAGTTTTATCCCCAGTGCCCCAATAACTTTAAGTATTGTATCAAAAGCCGGAATCCTGTCACCGGAAAGGGCTTTATAAAGACTTTCACGGGATAGTCCTGCGTCACGGGCAACCTGAGTCATTCCTTTTGCTCTGGCAATATCACCTAATGCTTTTGCGATGAAAGCAGCGTCGCCATTTGATTCTTCAATGCATGTTTCCAGATATGCTGCCATTTCCTCAGAAGTCCTGAGATGTTCTGAAACATCGTATTTTGTGGTAACAGTCTCTTTCATAATAATCACCTATAAATTTTTAGCCAGTCGTATTGCCGTATTAATATCTTTCTGCTGAGAACTTTTATTTCCGCCTGCGAGTAAAATCAGTAATTTTTGTCCGATTTTTTTATAATAAATCCGATAACCGGGACCATAATTAATCCGCAATTCAGATACACCTTCGCCAACAGGCTTTACATCTCCCGGATTCCCTGCAGCAAGACGCTCAATTCTTACCAGTATTCGTATGCGTCCCTGAAAATCGTTTAACTCATCAAGCCACTTAGCAAAAATATCTGTTTTACGGATTTCAATCATATTTAACGAGTATCCTGAAGGCTACACCAAGTCAACATAAATTTAATAAACTGATAGCGACAAATAACGGATTTGTCGACACAGAATTCCTTTCTGCTTCCGATGCTTCGATGAACTCGGCACAAGTAAGTACCAGCATGTCCCATGTGTCCAGGACGGTGCAGGTTACTTTAAGTGTTATAGCATAAGGAGTTTCCTGTATCAACAATATCAACAACATAGCTGTTTTGGTTTAAGTGGCTAAAACTAAACTTATAATAGCAAAGTTTTATCTTCTCCCATTCCCATCATTCCATCCAGAATAAATTTATTTCCATCTTCATCTCTGATATAACCTTCAAGTTCACCATAAGCAACGTAATAATCGATATTAACAACACAAGCATGCATAATCATTGGATTAAGATTATAAACCTTGAATTTCAAATTAACCATATCATATTCATCTTTAATGTTCCATTCAGAATAATCCCTGAAATCCTTTGATGCTATTGTTTTTGTAAATTCAACAGGGGGAAGCAAACTTGTTTTTCCTTCCAACCATAACAAATTTTCATTATATTTTGCCTGATCAATAGATTGATTTCTGGTCAAGTTAAATGCAAGCCACTCTTTTTTTCCATTCACGTTACACTTACCCATTGTTGTAACCCAATCATAATGAGCTCTTCTTGGATAATAACCACGATGATCATCAACAATGGCAGTTGATTCATCATCAGAAATCATTTCTTCACCATTGATAACCAGTCGGCCAGTTGCCTTGAAAAAATCCTTCTGACTATATAAAGTTCTGTTACTACTATAAGGGAAAGGCATTGACGCAACACAAGGCTTGGAAAGACGCTCCAACTTAAAACTATATTCAATTGCAGCTTCTTCGTAATTATCCTTAATAGTCTGAACAATAGTTTTATCGCTACAAGTTTTAGTAACCAGACATTTTCCCTCATGCTTTCCGGAAAGTTCGCATTTTCCTTCATTAAAAGTATTTACATATTTTACAAAACCAAAAGGCGTGTTGGCTTCAGCAACTGACCCATCTAACAAATTCGGAGCAATTACAGTTTCTTTACTTTTGATATTTGTATCCCAGCAATAAACCTTTTTTGTGCGTTTGTCATAAAAAACATTCATTCCTTTGCCGAAAATTCCCATATCACACACAACTGCCAGTAAAACACCATTTTTCAAGTGAACTTCTGTAGCTTCCCATAAAGTCAACTTCAATCGATTAAAACAATTTGGTGCCATAGTCGGTTTCCTGGCTTTTACTAAATCCATGCTTTCAAATTCTTTATCAAAAGTACCAAAAACAACTTTACCTTTTTCGTCCACTAAAGATTTTGGAGTCGGAACAGCTCGACGTTTTTCATTAATAAATTTGCTGTATTCACCCATAACAGCACCTCCTTGATTTGAAAAAATTCTATCACCGAAATTTATATTTGTCAAAAATTTTAATAAACTGATAGAGATAAATAATGGATTTGTCAACAGAGGATTACTTTCCTGCTTTCGATGCTTCGATGAACTCAGCACAAGTAAGTAATGGTATATCCCCTGAATCAGGGGCGGTGCAGGATAATTTGAGTGTTTTAATACGAGAAGTTTCCTGGATCAAAAAAGCAGTTTAAAGGGAGTGTGAAAGAATCCCTGTTCTCGAGGTTTTTTAAATAGAAAGCACATTATCATGCCCCTCTTATACATGGTTCTTGCGAATGAGGGGCTTTGTTACAAATCAGCCTGCGTAATTATTACCGGCTCTTTATTGTTTCCGGTTACAAAAGCTTCTAACCTATGAGGTAAGAACCCGTACCCATTGAAATAAGTTCATCTTTGTCATTGAACAGTTCCATCTGCGTGACCGCGACCTTGTTCCCGGCGCGGATTACCTTTGAAACGCACCTGAAATCTTTACCCGCGCCCGGCCTGAGGTAGTCAACGCGGATGTTCAGTGTGCTCATCTTGCCAAAACGCATGATGAGTTCACCTACGTTGACATCCTTCATCTGCCTGATTGCATGCGCCTGCGCGATTATCCCGCCCGAAAGGTCAATCACCGATGAGATCACTCCGCCATGAAGGATCTTCTGCATGTAGTTTCCCTGGAGTTCCTCACGCGAGCTGATGTGGATAATTGCCCTCTCGAGTGTCAGGTCGGACACTTCAATGCCCAGGTACCTGTTAAACGGCATTTTCTGATTATAAACATCTTTGAGTATATCAAGGATCCTGTTCATGATTTTTTCAGAGCTGAAATCCGGGATATGCGCAAGCATTTCAGGAGGTACCAGTTGACCGTCAAGAACGGACTTGATTGTTTGTCTGATTTTGTCCATACTACAGTATATCCGGCGAGTGGAGTGTGGTGATTTACGGTTGTGTATAACCCGCAACCTGCAGGTGCGGCTGCGGGTTATATGCAGGATTAAGCTGCATCAGGTCTGTAAATATCGAAATAATAATTTCTGTGTTCCCTTTTAATTGTTACTCCCCATCCCTCGTTAATCCAGAAAGCCTGAAAGCTCTTTGCCTGTGAGAATGTGATTACTGCAGTAGGGTTGATTGTGCAGAATTTTGTATCGTCCCAGTTTACTCTTTTCATGGATACCCATGCTTCTGCTATAACTTTTTTAAGTACCGGTTCCTCGTGAGGAGCAGCTGTTTTCATATCATCTAGTGCATAACCTGCCATTTTGATCTCCTTATCAGAAAAATAAATTTATATATAATAAAATAATATGAAACAATAATCTGTCAATACAATTATCGGAAAATAGCGCTGTTTTTATTTTTGAATATTATTCATGATAAGAAAAAATGTTAATTTAACGGGTTTATATGATTGCGGGATGCTCTGACCCCGGGGATTTCTGCTTGACTTTATCAATGATATGCAATAAAGTTCATATTGGTGTGAATTTATATGTCATTCCTTTCCCGAAAACCTGTAGCGGGGGGCATATATACTTAAAGAAAAGTTATAGATTTTAAACAGCATAGAGAGAATATTTATAAGGAACAACAGGTGAAAATGGAGGATTTATGAAGATAGCAGTACTTAACGGCAGTCCCAAGGGTGAACTCAGCGTTACCATGCAGTATGTGAAATTTATTGAGAAAAAAAATCCCGGTAATGATTTCGAATATATAAACATCTCGCAGCGGATAAACAAAATTGAAGATGACCCGGACCTGTTTGGTGAGATAACCGCAAAGATCGCGGATTCAGATCTTGTTATATGGTGTGTGCCTCTTTATGTTATGCTGGTTCCATCTCAGTATAAAAGGTTTATTGAACTCATATGGGAGCGCGGGTCTGAAAGCGTTTTCAGGGGGAAATACGCTGCAGTGATTACCACATCGATTCACTTTTTTGATAACACGGCGCATAATTACATGCGGGGAATATGTGACGATCTCGGAATGATTTTTACAGAATCATTCTCCCCTGATATGTACGATATTATGCATGAGGAGGGCAGGGTAAAACTGCTGCAGTTTGCTGATATCTGCCTTAAGACTGCCGGGAAAAAAACAGTAACGCCGAAGGCTTTTGGAATGACCGATTATTGTATGCCGGTATATGAACCGGGTGATTCCCAGGTTAAAACTTCAGCGGCAGGTAAAAGGATTCTGATACTATCCGACAGAAGATACATTAATGATAACATGGGAAACATGATAACACGTCTGCAGTCGGCGTTCGATGGGAATGTCCGTGTTATGGCGCTGACCGACATCGATATCAAGGGCGGGTGCCTGGGCTGCTGCGAGTGCGGCTTCGATTACCAATGCGTATATACAGGCAAGGACGGATTTATTGATTATTATAAAAACGAGATTGTAACCTCGGACATAATTATTTATGCGGGGGAGATCAAGGACAGGTACCTCTCCGCAAAATGGAAACAGATGTTAGACCGTTCATTCTTCAACACCCACACACCGACATTACAGGGCAGGCAGACTGCATTTCTTATTTCCGGGCCTCTGCGCAGTATACCAAACCTTCGGGAGATTCTACAGGCAGGCAACGAGTTCCAGAAAGCAAACCTTGTGGACATAGTTACAGATGAACAGGACTCTGCGGCTACTGATATGCTTATTGATTCCCTTGCCGCACGGCTTGTGGAAGCGTCAAACGCAGGGTATGTACGGCCGCAGACCTTCCTTGGATTCGGCGGCACAAAGATTTTCCGTGATGATGTATGGGGCAGGCTGAGGTTTGTGTTCCAGGCTGACCACAGGTATTATGAAGAGCATGGTTTCTATGATTTCCCGCAGGATGACAAAAAGACCATCGAGATAAACGAAAAGATGATGGCGCTTACCGCTAATCCTGAAATGCGGGAGAAGGTGAGGAAGATGACAAAGGCCGAGATGGTTAAACCGATCAAGGCTATTGTGGATACGAAGTGAGTAATTCGCTGCCAATGCGGCAAGCGTGCTTACCCGGTGATGATGTCTGATTCGTCACGTAAGCTTGAAGAATTCTGTTTAATGGAGGGTAAAGAAGATGAAACTGTGGAATCATATTCGGCACATTACAAGGGGAAACATATCTATTATACAAACAGCAAAAACGAAGACCCGCTTGACTTTTCAATTATCATTGATAAAAAAACCGGGGATATGTATTTAGACACAAAGTGATTCTATATTATGAAATTTAAAGATATAAATATAAAAACAACACGTTCCATAAAAAAACTGAAGAACAGGTTTTTTCTTCCGGCATTTATGCGTGACATGAAACATATGGGAATCGGCGGTCTTTCCGGCGGCAATAAGGTTGCTATAATTTCAGAAGGGGACAGGTTTTTTGATTCAATACTGTCATCAATCGCAAAAGCAAAGAAGAGCATCAACCTTGAGACGTATATATTCAGCAGTGACAACGTGGGCATGCTTGTTGCGCAGAAGCTTTCCGAAAGGGCCCGCGCGGGTGTTGAGGTTAATGTTATTTACGATTCAGTCGGTTCAATCGCCGCCTCTTCACAGATGTTTTCAATGATGCGCGAGGCGGGTGTCGAGGTTATTGAATACCACCCGTTTGTACCGTGGAGAAAGTACTGGGGCCTGAGTTTCCGCGACCACAGGAAGATCCTGGTCGTTGACGGTGTAAAGGCATTTGTCGGCGGAATAAATATCGGGAAAGAGTATGCCGGGAATAAATACAAAGGGGATTCATGGCGCGACACTCATGTTATGGTCGAGGGGCCCGCGGTAAAGGATATACAGTATTTTTTCATGGAGAACTGGTACAGGAACGGCGGGGCTGTCATGAATGCGGGCCTTTATTTCCCTGATATAAAAAAAACCGATGATAAACTGCTCATGGTCCTGTGCGCAAGGTCAAGAAGGAATGTGCGGCCTGTTCACGAATCGTACATATCAGCAATAAAAAATGCCAGGCAGACGATTTATATCACCAACGCTTATTTTATCCCCGATGCCAGGATCTTCAGAAACCTGGTAAGGGCTGCGGAGAGGGGGGTTGACGTGCGCCTGCTGCTGCCGGGTAAATCTGACATTGCGTTTGTTAAGCTTGCAAGCATGTACCTTTATAAAAGATACCTTAAGCACAACATCAGGATATTCGAATACCAGAGGTCTATACTCCACGCCAAGACAGCGGTTATCGACGGGGTGTGGTCTACTGTCGGTTCATCAAACCTTGACAGGCGCAGTTTCAGGGAAAACCTTGAAATGAATGTGGCAGTCCTTGACCAGGAGTTCGGTGAAGAGATGGAGTCCATGTTTCTGCGTGACCTGGAAAAAAGCAGGGAGATAATCCTTGCGGAGCTTCAGCGGCGCAGCCTGTACCTGTTCCTGCTGGAATGGTTATGCTACAGGTTCAGGAATTTCTTTTAGCAGAAGGTGTAACGGACAGTCACCCGGCTGATCAGTTTGCTTAGCAGGTACATAATGACAGAATTAATTTTATCATAAATTTTTACATTGCATTAATCATTGTTGCGAGGTGATACCATGTTGTTAAATTCAGGATCGTTGCGCGTACGCCAGGTAAAGTTGGTCTGGATTATAATAGCCATAACCTATATCGGTGTGTGGCTTATACCATTTTTCCAGAACTTTACTGCGCCGGGTAAGGGCTCACAGGAGGCCTCTGCCATACTCAGGCATACAGGCATGTTCAAGTGGTACATTATACCGATTTTTGTTGTAGTGGTCAATTCATATATTGAAGAGATCAGAAGGGATAACTGGGCCGGCGTTTTTGCCGGGATCGCTTTTTTTCTCACAGACGCCTTCAATGAAATATGGAACGGCCTGTTCTATACTGCAACAGGAGGCTATGCCGCTGTATGGATGTGTTCGTTCCCCACTGCCTTCCAGCCTCTCATGGGCTGGAACATCGAGATCATATTCATGTTTCTCCTGCTGGGCCTTGCAAGTACAAAGCTTCTGCCCGCTGACAAGGATGCGCTTGTTTTTGGCAGAATAAACAACAGGCGCTTTTATGCATTTATCATGGCATGGTTATGCGTTCTCGTTGAAATTGTGCTGAACCTTTGGGGGGCGCTTGTGTGGAATTATCCCTGGTGGCAGCCACGATTCCCCTTTATCCTTTTTATTATAGGATACTGGCCGTTTTTTGAAATGGCGTTCTTTGTATACGACATGGAGAGCAGGAAAAGGCAGGCCATCTTCACCGCGGCATTTGCATCTGTGCTGGCTGTGGCAATGTTTGTCTTTATACAGTTGAAGTGGATTTAAACGGGCTTTACCTTTATTCTTTTATGCGTCCCGGGCTGCATAAAAGTATCGGCAGCCCGGTAAACCTGATTTAACAGGGACCACGGGTTTTCCAGGGTAAGGTTAACCGGCTGACTTACTCCTTCTCCTCCATAATCTGTTTAAGCTCCCCGGAAATATTTTTCATTCTGTCATAACTCATGTTAAGGGATTCCGCGTTCTGGGTGTTTTCCTGTACCAGGCTGTTGGTGTTGTCCACTGATTTGCTGATCTCCTCCATTGCCAGGGTCTGTTCCTGCGAGGCATTCCTGATTATTTCAGACTTCTCGAAAACCTTTTTGTTTCTCAGAACCATGTCTCCCCTGATCTTCTCCTGCTGCTGGATAACAGTCATCGTCTCCATGGCTTTTGACTGGAGTTCGACGAGGCTGGTGCCGAGTGATTCAATGAATTCAATGATTCTTGCTATTATAGAATTTGAAAAAAGTGCGTCGTTCCTGCTCGTTTCAATGAGATCCTTTATCTTCTTGAGTTCGCTTGAGGAATTGTCCGCCAGTTTCCCGATTTCATCGGCAACTACGGCGAAACCCCTGCCATGCTCCCCGGCCCGCGCAGCTTCAATTGCAGCGTTTAGCGAGAGGAGGTTGATCCTGTCGAAAAAATCATCTATGATCCCGGTAATCATCTGCATGTTGTCTGAATTGACAAGTGTCTTCCTGTTGACTTCATTCAGTTCGGTTGAGGATGAACGGCCGATTGCGGACATCTCGGCAATGGTGGCAAATCTCTTCTGCAGTTCGGATCCGAAAACCTGCAGTGAATCAATGAGCCGGGTCAGTGATTCTATGCTTTCTGTAAGTTCATTAACGGATTGATTCTGATCCTTTGTTGCGTTCTCCACGCTTGTAGTACTTGAAGAGACCTCTTCAATCGAGGCCACAAGTTCCTCGATTGTTGCCGCCTCTGTCTGCATGTTTATGATAATATTTGACACGGCCTGGTCAGTCACACCCATTGCTGAAGTCAGCTCGTTATAGGATTTGCGGATGGTGCTGATAAGTTCAACGATGTATTCATTTTTCTCCCGGTTCTTATCAGCTTCATCTTTGCTCATTTTAAGCGCGACCTTTGTAGAACGTACTGTTACGATACAGAAGAGATAAACCAGGATAAAGTTCCCGGCTGCAAGAAAGGTCCCCATCTTAACCTGGTATGCTATGTGTTCCGGAGTAGACAGGATTTTGGAAATATCGAATCGTAAAAAATTTATTATAATTGATGAAAACAAAAGAGATGCCACTGATAAATGTACCCATTTAAATGAGAACATGGTTGACATGACAACTGTGGGAAATGCGAAGAAAATCACAGTAACAAGTGCAAGTTCAGCCGGCCTTGTTGAGAGTCCCGCAAGAACAATGGCTGTCTGGATAATTGAGAAGACCGCCCCTGCCATCCGTCCCTTCCCCTTTACAACCAGTATCATGGATAAGGTCGCACTGATGCAGGATGTTCCGGACGTGGCGAATGAACGAACAGGTCCCAGTTTCGGGAGATTTACGAAGAAGAGTATAAACATCATGCAAAAAAATAACGCTGACATGAAAAAAAGAAATTTTGCGAAGGATCTGACATAGGGATCCTTGTCCTGATACCTGTGGAAAAATTTCCTGTCCATAATACCAGATATTGACATAATCACCGTTCCTCAAAAAAAATTTATTTTCTCATCCTGGCAGACGCCCGGAAAAAGGATCAGGTCATAATTGATTTGCTGCATATCTGGTTATTTAAAACAGGGTTATGTCGCGCGAGCAAAACAAAGGTTTGCAGCAAGTCTGATATTATAATAAGTATTTACAATACCGAAGTAAAGAATATTTTATAATTTCGTATCGGTCTTAAAAGATGATTAAATAGCCCGATACCTGTTTAATTAGCAGATATTTTCACGGTAAATATCTTGACATTCCGTATAGCCGTTGTTTTCTGGTCTACGGTAATGAAACATGGTTTTTGAAAGATCAAACACGGTATATTTCTTCGCGTTCATGATTATCGGGGCAATCCTCGGATCTGCGCTCGGGAGCCTTATTGTAAAATTCGCCCCGGCTATGAAGGTAATAACTGAATCTCTTACTGGACCCGTTGGTTTCAACCTTGAGATTATTAGTCTCAGCCTTAAATTAAATCTTGCGTCTCTCACGGGACTTGTCCTGGGGATTGTAATTTTCCGTAAGGTTTAAGGCCGCGCCTGCGGCTATCAAAAGTACCGGGTATCCGGGATTTCCGCCTTCGCGGGAATGACAGATTAACCAGGTATGGATTTAAACCGGTTTGTGACCGGTTGCCTCATTCCTGAAGAATAGGCAATAAGATTCAATTTACGGGCTGTTTATAAACTGCAGGTTTATAATGTAAAGTTGTAATACATTATTTCTGAATCCGCGAGTTATGAATCAGCACAATCATAATAACGGTATTAACCGTTTTGTCGCGTCAGGTTATCCTGCCGCAAATTACTAATTTTATTACAGGGGGTACCCAATTGGCTGTTGTATCAATGAAAGCTTTACTTGAATCCGGTGTACATTTCGGTCACCAGACAAGGCGATGGAATCCTAAGATGTCGCAGTTTATATTTACCGCGAGAAACGGCATTCACATCATCGATTTGCAGAAAACAATGCAGAGGGTCAAGGTCGCTTATTCGGCGATGAGAGATCTTTCTTCTAACGGCGGAAAAGTTCTTTTCGTGGGAACAAAAAAACAGGCGCAGAGCGCGATCGTTGAGTATGCCGAGAAATGCGGCATGTATTATGTATCTGAAAGATGGCTCGGCGGACTTCTTACAAATTTTAAAACAGTAAACAATTCAATCCAGAGGCTCAAGGAGCTGGAAAGAATGCAGGAAAATGATTCCTGGGATGCTGAAACTAAAAAAGAAATTCTTGAACTGCAGAGGGAACTTGGAAAGAAAAACAAGATACTCAGCGGTATTAAAAATATGGCGACTCTTCCCGATGCGCTCTTTATCATAGATCCAAAGAGGGAGACAATCGCAGTGCAGGAAGCGCAGAAGCTTGGAATTCCGATCTTCGCGGTTGTTGACACAAACTGTAATCCTGATGATATAGATTACCCGATACCTGGAAATGACGATGCGATCAGGGCGATTGCTCTGTTCCTGGAAGTTATGGCAAAGGCTATTGTTGAAGGCCAGTCAGGCGGACAGTCGAGCGATATAGCATTTGATGATGAGGATGGAGCATCTGCCCCTGCTGCTGCAGAAGCTGTTGAAGACGAGGCTGAAGTGAAAGCTGCCCCGAAGGAAAAAGAGGCTGTCCTCGAAGAGCCCAAGGCGGACCAGTGGTGATAAATCGGAAGCAGATTATTTTATAATCTGCTTTTTTCGGTATGGATTTATATTTTCCCCGCTGCACACAGCTGCGGGATTAAGAACAAATTAAGGAGCATTAAAGTGGCTGAAGTAACAAGTGCAATGATAAAAGAACTGAGGGACAAAACACAGGCCGGTATGGTCGATTGTAAAAAAGCCCTCGTTGACAGCGACGGAAACATGGAGAAAGCCGTAGAAAACCTGAGAAAAAAAGGTCTCGCGTCAGCTGATAAAAAAATGGGTGCAGAGGTAACCGAGGGTATTATCGCTTCATACATTCACAATAACAGTAAGCTTGGCGTAATACTTGAGCTGAAATGTATGACGGACTTTGTCGCAAGGAATGAAGACTTTGTGACCCTTGCAAAAGAACTTGCGATGCAGGTTGCTGCCGCAAATCCCATTTATATTAAAGTGGAAGAGGTTCCTGCTGAAATTCTCGAGAAAGAGAAAGAGATTTACAGGGAACAGATGAAAAATTCAGGGAAACCTGACAATGTAATAGAAAAAATTGTTGAAGGCAAGCTTTCAAAGTTCTATTCTGAAGTATGCCTGCTTGAGCAGGAATATATCAAGGACGGCAGCGTCAAGATTAAGGACCTCATCAAAGAAAAGATAGCAATCTTCAAGGAAAACATCGAAGTAGGAAGATTTTCAAGATTCCAGATAGGGATGAAGTAATATATGCAAGGGGAACTGACACCGCGTTATAAACGAATACTTCTCAAACTGAGCGGCGAGGCGCTTGCCGGTGACGGCAAATCCGGGATTAATCCTGATATAATCAATCAGATTGCTTCAGAGGTTAAGGAGGTCGCGGAGATCGGGGTGGAGGTTGCCATGGTCATCGGCGCCGGAAATATTTTCAGAGGCGCCATGGCCGAAGCCCTTGGTATCAGCAGGTCAACCGGCGATTTTATGGGGATGCTGGCTACCGTGATGAACTCAATGGCTGTTGAGAATACTCTTGAAAAGATGAACATGCCTACAAGGGTACTCACCGCAATCGAGATGAAGCACGTGGCTGAGCCGTATACCATACAGAAGGCCGAGGATCATCTGAAAAAAGGGAGAATTGTAATCGCAGCAGGAGGTACGGGTCACCCGTACTTTACCACTGATACTGCTGCCAGCCTGCGGGCAGTAGAACTTGGTTGTGATATTCTGCTGAAGGCCACGCGGGTTGACGGCGTTTATACCAGTGATCCGGAAAAGGATCCTACGGCCGAGAAGATTGAAGAGATTTCGTTCATCGAAGTAATAAAGAGACAGCTCAGGGTAATGGACCTGACGGCCATATCCCTGTGCATGGATAATAACCTTCCGATTATTGTGTTTAACCTCTTCGAGAAAGGTTCACTGAAGAGGATCGTTTTCGGAGAAAAAATAGGAACTAAAATTTCCTGAAACGGAGTAATTTATTATGATCAATGACATCTTGAGCGATGTTGAGGGAAGGATGCAGAAGAGCATAAAGGCTCTTCAGAAGGATTTTTCCACAATACGTACAGGCAGGGCCAACCCGGCCATGTTTGAAGGACTCAAAGTGAGTGTGTACGGTTCTGAAATGCCTTTAAACCAGGTTGCCACAATATCAATACCCGAGCCGAGACTTGTTGTAATCCAGCCCTGGGATAGAAGCAACCTGGGCGAAGTGGAGAAAGCCATACTTAAATCCGATCTTTCAATCACACCATCCAATGACGGGAACCTGATCCGCCTCCAGATACCTGAACTCACAGAGGAGAGGAGAAAGGAATACGTCAAGCTTGCGAAGGGTAAAGCCGAAGAATGCAAGGTTGCAATCCGCAACGTGCGCAGGGACGGCAACGAAATGGTGAAATCCCTTGAGAAGGACAAGGAAATCACCGAGGACGAATCAAAGGGTACCCAGGATAAAATCCAGAAACTCACAGATAAATATATTGACGAAACACAGAAACTGACTGAAAATAAGGAAAAGGAGATTCTCAGCATTTAGAGTCTCTTTTCTGTGCCTGACCGCCGGTCTTTTCCCTACTGACACAGCGGCAGGTTAATCTTTTTTCTGACCCGGGGTCAATGGATAACATAAAAAAAATGATAAAGCCTGGTCCCATACCTGCCCACGTGGGTATTATCATGGATGGTAACGGGCGATGGGCAAAAATGCGCAAGTTGTCCAGGAGTGAAGGTCATAAATACGGCGCGGATATTATTGAACCGGTTATGGACACGGCCATTGAGCTGGGTATCCGGGCTGTTTCGCTTTATGCATTTTCCGTAGAAAACTGGTCCCGTCCTGTAACCGAGGTCAGGGGATTATGGGAACTGCTGGAATACTTTTTTAAAACCAAGCTTCCATCAATAAAAGAAAAAAATATAAGAATCAAACATTCGGGATCCCTGAAAGGGCTCCCGTCATCAACAAAAAAATCGATACTGCGTGCTGTTGAGGAAACAGCGGATAATAAAAAGATCACGCTGAATTTCTGCGTCAACTACGGCAGCAGGCAGGAGATAGTAAAGGCCGTCAACGACTGGGCCGGTTCGCTAAAGAAGCCTGAAAAGCTCACAGAGAAGAAACTTGAAAAATTCCTCTACACATCAGACCTGCCGCAGCTTGACCTGCTTATAAGGACAAGCGGCGAATACAGGATCAGCAACTTTCTGTTGTGGCAGGCAGCTTACGCGGAGCTCTATTTCACGGAGACCCTCTGGCCTGATTTTAAATCTGGAGACCTTTACGCGGCGATTGTTGAATTTCAAAAGAGAGAAAGGAGATTCGGAGGAATATGAGTGTACTAAATAAAGAGACAATGACCAGAATCCTCAGCGCAATTGTAACCCTTCCCGTCCTTATTTATGTGCTGATAACAGAAGACTTCTTTTCGCTGCCTGTATTTTTTGCCTCATGCGTTATATCACTCACCTGTCTTTATGAATACTATATGATCACATATAAAAGCGAAGAAGAGAAACCTTTTATAAAAACCGGTCTGCTCGCAGGTTTCTTTGTCAACGTTGTCATGTTTCTCTATGCCTTCGGCAAACCATTCGGGTATTCGGGGATAATTGCCGGATTTGACGCGAGGCTGTTCATTATGTTTACAGTGCTTTTCATGGCCGTGGTTCTTACCCTGCAGCTGTTCACAAGACCGCTTAAAGGCGGGGCTTATTCCATGGCTGTCACTGTCTTCGGCGTTATGTATATCTCGCTTTCAGTTTCGCATCTGATCCTCCTTAAGTCGCTCAGGGACGGCTCTAAATATATACTTCTGCTTACAGCGGTTGTTATGCTTAATGATACAGGCGCCTACTTCGGCGGAATCATGTTCGGCAAACATAAGGCTAAAATCGCGGCATCGCCTAACAAGTCGTGGGAGGGATATTTTTCCGGCCTGCTCTTCAGCGTGATTGCGTTTATTCTCGGCAACCAGGTTATCGCTTCGTTCATTATCAAGGGCCCGGCGCTATTCACAATGCTTGAAAGCGCAATTCTCGGTATAATTGTGAGCGTTCTTGCAACTATTGGCGATCTTGTTGAATCGGCAGTTAAGCGTGACGGCGGTATAAAGGATTCAGGACGCATAATCCCCGGGCATGGCGGCATGTGGGATGTTTTTGACGCAATCATCTTTGCCCTCCCGTTTTTCTATTACTATCTTGTTTTTAAAGGAATACCCTGAAAGTAATGCAGCATGTAACAATACTCGGTTCAACCGGCTCCATCGGCGTATCCTCACTGAAAGTTATAAGGTCGCTTCCTGAAAGGTTCAGGATTTGCGGACTTGCCTGTAACAGTAACCTGGATTTATTGTCACAACAGATAAAAGAGTTTATGCCTGCAGCAGCAGCAGTTGGTGATATAAATATATGCGCATCATCAAAATTCAGGGATCTGAAAAGTTTATATAAAAACGTTGAGTTCCTGGAGGGTGAGAGCGGGATACGGGAACTTGCAGGACGAAGTTGTGATATAGTTATCTCATCGATTGTCGGTTCGGCGGGACTTGCACCATCAATTGCCGCGCTTGAAGGATGTAAAAGACTGGCCCTGGCCAACAAGGAGACCCTTGTTATGGCGGGAGACCTTTTTATGAAACTCGCGGCTCAGAAGGGTGTTGAACTTATACCGGTTGACAGCGAGCACAGCGCGGTCTTTTCACTGCTGCATAACCAGAAGCGGCATGACATCGAACGCATAATACTCACTGCATCAGGTGGCAGCCTCAGGGATTACCCGGCAGAAGAGCTTGACAGGGTGACACCTGAAATTGCGCTGAAGCACCCCACGTGGAGCATGGGGAGCAAGATAACAATAGACTCTGCAACAATGATGAACAAGGGACTTGAGGTGATAGAGGCTCATCACCTGTTCGGCCTTGATTATGACAGGATCAGTGTCATAATACATCCCGAGAGCGTGGTGCATTCAATGGTCGAGACAGTTGACGGCGCAGTTTACGCGCACATGGGCGTGACCGACATGGTCTTCCCCATACTTGGCGCGCTGGTGTGGCCTGAAAAATTGAGGAACAGTTTCGGCAGGCTTGACCTTGCCAGGGTGGGCAGCCTTAACTTCAGGGACCATGACAGTGCGAAGTACCCGGCGATTGACCTGTGTTATGCTGCAGGCCGTAAAGGGGGGAATGTACCAGCGGTACTGAATGCAGCGAATGAAATTGCAGTCCATGCTTTCCTTGACAGAAAAGCGGGTTACATGGACATTGTTAAAACAGTTGAAGAAACGATGTCCCGGGTTAAGTTTATTGCTCAGCCGGGTATTGAGGATATATTTGAATCACACAGGGAGGCCGTAAACACGGCGCTCTCTATAATCAGGGAGAAAAGAATATGATGGCATTGTCATATATTACAGGAGCGGTGGTGCTCCTCGGGTTGTGCATCTTTGTGCATGAACTTGGGCATCTTCTCGGCGGGAAGATGGTCGGAATCAAGGCCAGGGTATTTTCAATGGGATATGGTCCCGGATTTTTCAAGAAGAAGATCGGCGATACCACGTACCAGGTTACGCTGATACCCTTTGGCGGGTACTGCCAGTTTTACGGCGACGACCCGACGAAGGAAAGAACAGGTGAAGGCTACGAATTCCTTTCCGCGCACCCTTTAAAGCGTATTGTGACTGTTGCCATGGGACCCATATTCAACCTGGTGTTCGGGATTCTTCTTTTCTTTATGATGAACATGATCGGTTATGACAGGGAGTCCAGCCTTGTCATGGTTCCGGCGGAATATATTTCAGCAGACTACACATCCCCGGCATATACAGCAGGTCTGCAGACCGGCGACAGGATTGTTGCGATTGACGGCAAGGAGACCAGGTCTTTTGCCGACATACAGGCCGCAGTATTTTTTTCTGAAGGTGCTGAACTTCTGGTTACAACGGAGAAGAGCGGTGAACGTAAAAATCTTGCAATAAGACCTTCAATGGATAAATATGAAAGCCGCTTTACAATCGGGATTATGCCATATTCCGAGGGAATTGCAGTCAATCGCGTTGTAAAGGGGAGCGTTGCAGAAAAGTCCGGTCTTGGTGATAAAGATATTATATATACTGTAAATTCTATCAAGGTGCACTCCCCCGGAGACCTCAACAGGATGATACGAGAGGGTTCGGGAGAGATAGTCCTTGGCTACAGGCACCAGGGTGCAGACAAAACAACATCTGTAAGGCCTGTGGTTAAAGAAATCTACACAATTACATCACCAGACATGAAAAAAAGAGATGTGATTTCGGGCAACGAGGAATTTGAATCGTTGATAGCGTCTGGTGCCGTAAAGATTGACGGTAAAATAATCGCTTCATATGCCGGGTTCAAAAAAGAGATTGAAAAATCTTCGGGCAGGGAGATCGCACTTGATGTTGAGAATAAACGTCTTACGGGTAAGGTCACATTCGATAAAAAACCGATGATAGGTGTTGAGCTTGCCTTCCCCGGAAATTTTGACATGGCCTTTGTCCAGTACGGAGCAGCTGAAAGTTTTACGCGATCATTCTCTGAAGCGTGGGATTTTCTTGCCATGAATATAAAAGGTTTCGGTATGCTCTTCAGGGGAAAACTGGACCTCCAGGAGAATCTTTCAGGGCCCATAAGAATGGTAATGATAGCAGGGGATGTTCTCTACTACAGGGGAGTGTCTGATTTTATACTGCTCATGGCAAAGATTTCAATCATCCTGATGTTCATGAACCTTCTGCCGATTCCGGCTGTCGACGGCAGCCATATTGTGTTTTACCTGATAGAGGCTGTCCGGGGCAAACCGATTAATGATGCTATCATGGCAAGGATAATGACATTCGGAATTGTGTTTCTTATAATCCTTGGGGTACTTGTAATAATCAATGACATATCAATGATACCGGCGGTGCAGAACCTTTTCCGGTAGCACAACTTATATAAGATCAGAATGAGGCAGTGATGAAAAAACTTAAAATGTTCAGCGGCCATAACAGTAACGATGATATAATCAAGGCCCTGAAAAAACAGAAACCGGGTGACCTCCTTCCCGAAGATGGGCTCTTCGGTTTTATGTATAATCAGCTTAACGGCCCCAGTATACCATTTATGATCAGCACGGCAAAGGAGACCGCATTTTTCTATATTGATCACGAGGAATTTATCATTCATGTGAAAGACCTCGACCCTGAATGGGTTGTCGAGGTGGACAAGAACCTTGTAAAACTGATCATGCTGTATAATATCGAGGATCACCAACTACTGATCAGCTTTATCTTTGATGTGGCCGCTGAGATGTATCAGAATGCTATTAAACTTCTCATTAAAAAGAAAGAATTTAATCTGAATTACATCGCGATGCTTTACGGCGGGCTTGTGCTTGATTCAACTGTGAAATATAAAATTCCTGATAAAGCAATCAAGGCCTTTAAGAATCTATAAAAAGAAGGCATTGCCCCCGCAATGCCTTCTGACCTTTTATCCTGTACCAGACGTCATATCCTCTCAGTTGTGAGTAATCTGGATTTTTCTCGGTTTTACCTCCTCGGTTTTGCTGAGAAGAATGTTCAGTACACCATTCTCAAGTTTCGCCTCGATCCTGTTCCGGTCGATCTCGTTGCCGACCCTGAATGCCCTGTAAAAGTCCCTGCTCCCGAACTCGGCGTATTTAAGGGACTCTTCAGTATCCTCTGCCGCAGCCTTGACTGTTACGCGGAGTTCGTCATCCTCGATCACTATGTCAATGTTCTCTCTTGCGGCTCCCGGTACTTCCATTTTAAGGGAGTAGGTGTCAGGAGTTTCGCAGATGTCAGTCAGGGGAACATAAACCTTTTTCTGTTCGCCGCTTGCATATGTTACATTTCTTTCAATCATGGCATACCTCCTTTAGTTTATCTCGATTTTTTTAGGTTTGGCCTCTTCTGATTTCTGGAGTGTGATGGTGAGTACCCCATTGATCAGGTCAGCTTTTACTGTCCCGGTATTGACCCTGTACGGGAGTTTAACTGATCTTTTAAAATCGCCGAATCTTCTCTCTTTCCTGATGTACGTATCACCGGTGTAATCGCTCTTCTTTTCTCCGCTGATCATCAGGTTGTCCTCTATGATCTGCATGTCAATATCCTCCGGTTCAATTCCCGGTACCAGGGCTTTCACAATCACCCTGTCGTCGTTGCTGTAGATTTTTACAGGGGGCATACCCGATGCGGCTTCGTATGTCCCGTCCCTGAAAAAATCATCAAAAAGGCCTTTTAGCTGGAACATGTTGTCAAAAAGATTGTAGTTATACATAACGCACCTCCTTAGTGGATATCAATTTTGATTTTTTTTGATTCTTATGTTTTCGGCTTCTCTATCGTGACTTTTAGAACGCCGTTTTTAAGCTCTGCCTTAACACTTTCAGGATTTACCCCCTCCGGAAGGGCTATTGACCTTGAAAATGAACCGAACCTTCTTTCGCTTACAAAACAGTTTCTGCCGGATGATTCCTTTTTCTCCTCATTCCTTCTACCTGATACTGTGAAAACATTATCCTGCAGGTTCAGGTCAAGGTCCTTCTCTTCGATTCCGGCAACATCCGCCTTGATGTGTATGTGTTTTTCATCCTCGTAAACATCAACAGCAGGAAGCCATTCGGAATCAAACATTGACGCGGGCTTCAGGTTGAAGAAGTTGTCAAATAACCTGTCAATTCCATATCTGAATGCGCCGGGATCAGCCATCAGGCTGTTATTCCTTTTTGTTATGCCAAATTTCATGAGCAACCTCCTGTAAAACTTTGCTTTATTGTTAGCACTCAATCTTATTGAGTGCTAACAATAAAATACAAAAAGAGGTTCTTTTCGTCAAGCATAGAATTAATTTTTTTTTAATTTTTTAATTTTTTTTAGATTTAGGAGTTAATTTCAGGTTAATTGTATTGAGTTTTAAGTTTTTATTGACATGCACTCTAAAATGCTAATATTAGTTATAATAGATTATTCGGAATATAATCCCGTTAAGGAGCAGAGACATGGCATCATACTATAAAACAATTGATGGTAAAAACTATGACAAGGCCATTCTTGATATGGCAAAGGCAAGTGTGGCAGGGCAGGGGGACGGCCGCATATCGCTCAATGATGCGAAGAAGATTGTCCGGCTCATACAGGACGGCGGCAAAGTAACTGATATAGAAAAAAGAAGTCTCCAGTATATTCTGAAAAAATATAAATTTACAGATACTGCCATGGAACATATTAAACTGGCCCTGGGAAAATCAGCCGCTGTTAAAGCCGAAAAACCGGTAATAGCAAAAAAACCTGCTGCATCAAAAAAAATTCCGGCAGTGAAAAAAACAGCTGTCCCTGTTGCGGCAAAAGCAGATGCAGTTAAAAAAATTCCGGCCGCTGAAAAAGAAAATGCACCGGCAGTTAAGAAAAAATCAATATGGAAACCACTGATCACCCTGCTGCTTATGATTCTTCTGCTACTGGGAATATACTATCTTTATTCAAAATATAAAAACAGGACTGTGCCGCAGGATCAGAATAAAGGAATTCAGTCTGACAGCGAAATAAACACAGTTGAACAGCAGAAAGACGCGCAGGAGCTTAAGTCAGCGCTTCAGCAGAAAGCCGCTGAAGAGATAAAACCTGTCGAGGCAGTTGACGGGAAAAACAGGTACGTGATAAAAGAGGGCGACACCCTGGTAAAGATAAGTTCTGAACGATACAATGATTACAGGAAGTGGGAGCTAATATGGAAGCATAATAAAGGTGTACTTAAGAGTCCGATTCTTATATTCCCCGGGCAGGTAATAGAGCTGCCTGAAGATAAATAACGGCAGACAGTAAAGAGTCCCTGGCTATTCCCCTGCAGGGACTATGACTGAAAATTTTCGGAAAACAAACCGGAACAGGTAATAGACCGCAAGAGTTACGGGAACCGTGATCATCACCCAAACCAGTATACCCTGTAAATTGGCATACCATAAAACTTTCACTGCGCTGATAAATCCTTCGTTAAACAGATTTTTGATACCGTAAATGGTAAGTCCTGATGCAGAATTTCCAAGTATGTTCTCGCCCGCCTTGATAAATGGAATATAAAATACCAGCTGGAGCGGGTAGGCGATATAGTTTACAATCTGCGTTGCGACTATATTAAGGTCGAACATTATTGCAATCAAAGCGCATATTGCAGTCGATACTCCTATGAGAGGAATTATACCTATGATGAATCCAAGGGCGACAGAGAGCGCCAGCTTTTCCGGTGTAATCCCCTGCTGGAGCAGGTCAAGCAGGGGTGTAACGATTTTCTTTTCAAGGAATGTTTTCATAATTTCAGGGTTTGCTAAATCCCTTCCTCAGCATTTCTGCATCAAATGATAACGTGAGCAGATTTTCTATTGAAAGATCACAGCTTTCAGGTTCCTCAAACTTGTTTAATTTGACCGATTTTACATAACCGTTGCATGTATGGCATGCATCGATCCTGTATCTTTCGTGCCCCTCTTCTGAAAAGTATTCAAGCTTCTTCTGGTTACTTTCGCCGCATATGGCGCACGAAATTCTCCGGTAAGGCCACTGGTTTTCGCACAGTCCGCACCTGAGGTAGCGCTTACCTTCCTTTTCGCCGGCAAAGATCGCCATGTCAGGATAATATCCGCAGAATGGACATGTCCTGTCTTTATGTGTATCAGGATCTGCCTTATGGTGTTTCTCCCTTAATGCGATAAAGAGCGGTTTGAACCAGTTTACCGCGAGAAACAGGTACTCGTCTAAACCGAGTTTCGATGATACAGCAAGGGATTCGAATTTTGACGTATCCTTTGCGGTCAGAGATTCAATTATGTCATTACAGGTTCCGGGATCTTTTTTTATACTGTCAATTGCGTGGCTGAAATCCATTCCGGGATTATGTTTGTGAATGATCGCTGCAAGTTCTGAAAGGCTTGAGAAAAGCAGTTCCGGTGGTATCAGTTCACATTTAATCGATGAGGATTTGAGTACAGGTTCAGTCCCGTCTGCCTGGATTTCTACAGCGGGCAGGTTTGCTGTCCATTCGGAAGTTTTATTGAACTGGTAATCGAAAATATCGGCGTAAAAGTTGATATTTTCTTCAGTCAGGATCTCCTGTTTCAGGAGGTTTTTCCTGTAGAGCTCAAGAGTTGTTTTATGATTATGCATTATTTTACCCATATGTTTGATTAGTTTAAATTTCCAAGTATTGTTACAATAAGCAAGTGTAATATTTCAGCTTATAAACCAGTTCACTGTATGAAAAAAAAGGGAAGGCCTGAGCCTTCCCTTTTGCATTTTAATGCAGAGTGAGTTACACATTCATTTTATTTGAAAGTTTGTATGCGGCTTTCTTGAGCATCTTGTTGCGGAACGTAAAGAGGTCAAGGAGCGCATATGTATCATGTATCTCTTTGATTTTTGTAATGTCTATCGGTTTAGGATTCACCGGCAGACCGTATGTTTCTGGTGCATCCTTGAGTATTGTTATTACCCCAAGGCCGCCGAATTCATCAAGACCATAGATACTTGCCTTCGGGAAATCACCCTTAACTTTTTCAAGTCTCTCCTGTGCATTCTTTATTAGAGAATGCCTTGGGCCATAACTTAAGGCACCCATTGGGCATACTTTTGCGCATGCAGGTACAGCACGTTTATTAACTGTACACGCGTGGCATTTGTATGACTTATATTTCCTGAGGGGCTGCTCTGTACCGTACTGTGAGAGGTCCTCTTCAAGTACATGTGGAACATGGTATACGCATGCGTTAACGCACGCGCCGCACCCGATGCACCTGTCCTGGTCGATCACTGTCCAGCCTTCAAGCTTGTATATGGCCTTTTCAGGACATACGCGTTCGCAGTTGGCGATTGAACAGTGATAGCATTTTTTGTGCATGATTGTCCACACGGGTTTTTCCTTGTTGGACATGTCCACGGGGAAAAACTTCACGTGGTTGAATGTAATGGCTGAAAGTTCAGCCGGGTTTGTGTATTCCGGGCCGGCAAAGAATTTTGTTTTTTCGGCCGGGAGATTATTCCACTGCTTGCAGGCAACCTGGCACGCACGGCATCCTGAGCATTTAGTTGTGTCTACGAGAAATGCATTTCCGCTCATGTTATGCCTCCTTCCTGATGTTTACAAGAAATGCTTTGAATTCAGGGATCATTGTATTTGCATCCCCGATCGACGGTGTAAGCATGTTACACGAGTCACCGGATACTGCGCATCCCGCACCGAAATGCCAGATCATACCTACCATTTCAACAGTTTTGCCCTGAACCTTCATGGGCTGTACCCTTTCAGTTACCAGCGCATAGGCACTTACTGAACCCCTGCCGTTATAGATAGTAACCCTGTCTCCTGTTTTAATGCCTTTTGTTTTAGCAAGAGATGGACTTATTTCACAGAACATGTCAGGAACGAGCTCTGCAAGCCATGGGAGGTTACGAGTCATCGCACCTGCCTGCCAGTGTTCAACAACCCTGTACGATGTTCCTATATAGGGATACTGGCTTGAACTGCCGAAATTGCCTTTAACCCCTTCCATGATAAGAGAAGCAGGGTTGACCTTCTGTGTGTTTAAACCGTTTGCTACAGGGCTTTCCATAGGCTCGAAGTGTTCAGTGAACGGGCCGTCATTAACACCATTGGAGAAGAGTTTACCAACACCTTCGGAGTTCATGATGAAAGGATTCTTCTGTGCCGGACCGAATTTCGGACCGCCGTCAACGATGTCGCCTTTCCATTTGCTGCCCGTCCATTTTATTACCGGGCGCTTGGGATCCCATGGTTCACCTTTTCGGTTTACGGCTGCACGGTTGTATATGATACGCCTGTTGAGAGGCCAGCACCATGACCATTCAGGAAACATCCCGATTTTGCCGAAACCTTCATCAAGTCCGCGGCGTTCCATCTGGTTTTCATCTGTGTAGCTGCCGCAGTAGATCCAGCATCCGCTTGCAGTAGATCCGTCATCCTTGAGGTCCATGAAGGATTCCATCTGTTTTTTATCTTTTGTTGTATAACCGTTGATTTCTTTAGCAACAAGTCTCGGATCGGGCTCATGCTCGCCGGGATGTGTATAGTTCCATGTTGCGTTAAGTATCGGATCGGGAAATTTCCCGCCCTCTTTTTTGTAGAGGTCGCGCACTTCGCGGAATACCATGTCAACTATATCCAGGTCGGCTTTAGCCTGTCCCGGAGCCTTGACTGCCTTAAATCTCCACTGTGCCCATCGTCCCGAGTTGGATACGCTGCCCTCTTTTTCCACTGATGATGCTGCGGGGAGGAGGAATACCTCGGTTTTGATGTCCTTGGGGTTAACACCCTTGCGTTTCCAGAAGATCGATGAATCTGTTTCCCAGAGGTCAACTGCCACAAGCCAGTCGAGTTTTTCCATCGCCTTTACGCTGCGGTTCGCATTAGGTCCGCCTACTATCGGGTTTGTACCCATGTAGAAAGCGCCCTTGATTATGCCCTTGAGCATATCTTCAAAGACAACCATGTATGGTGTGCCTTTGCTTGACTTGGGCAGGTAATCGTAGCAGAAATCATTTTCTTTCTTTGCAGCGTCTCCATACCATGCCTTAAGCATACTAACGAGGTACTTGGGTCTTTCTTTCCACCAGTTGATACTCATAGGGTCCTGGGTCTTTGGTGTTGTCTCGTTGTACTTGGCAAAAGTGGGGTGTTTCTGTGTGTTCGGTGCAGGTAAATAACCAGTGAGTATGTGGTAGAGCAGACCGTGGTCAGTTGATCCCTGTACGTTTGATTCTCCGCGGAGGGCATTGATACCGCCGCCTGCAAGTCCCATGTTGCCAAGGAGAAGCTGGAGAATTGATAGTGCACGGACGTTCTGTGTTCCTACAGTGTGCTGTGTTATACCCATGGCATACATTACAGTTGCCACTTTGTCAGCTTTTGAAGTAGAGCCGATCATATCTGCAACTTTTAAAATTGTATCCTTTGGACAGCCCGTAACTGATTCAACCTTTTCCAGTGTGTACCTGCCGTAATGTGCTTTCATCAGCTGGTATACGCACTGCGGATCTTTCAGGGATTTGTCCTGTTTTGGAACTCCCTTGTCGTTAAGCTGGTATGTCCAGGTTTTTGTGTCATATGATCTTTTTGCTGCGTCGTAGCCCGAGAAGAGACCGTTGTTGAATTTGAAATCCTTATTTACTATGTATGCCGCGTTTGTGTACTCCACCACATACTCTTTCTGAATAAGGTCTTTTTCCAGGAGGTAATTGATTATACCGCCAAGGAATGCAAGGTCTGTACCGGGACGGATTTGTGCATAAAGATTTGCAAGGGAAGCTGACTTGGTTACACGGGGATCAATAACTACCATCTTTCCGCCGTTTTCCATTGCTTTCTGCACCCATTTGAATGATATGGGGTGATTCTCTGCGGGATTACATCCGATAACGATGACTACGTCAGCGTTTTTGATGTCGATCCAGTGATTGGTCATGGCACCACGACCGAAAGAAGCCGCCAGACCGGCGACTGTTGCGGAGTGTCAAATCCGCGCCTGGTGTTCCAGGTACGAGACTCCCAGAATCCTCTGGAATTTTGACAGTGCATAGCACTCTTCGTTGTCAAGGGCTGCACCGCCGAAACTGGCAATACCGTTGGTCCTGTTTACGGTAACATCACCCTCTTTTTCCTGGAAGGTTGCGTCACGCGTGTCTTTTACTCTGCGGGCGATCTTTTTTACAGCTTCGTCCCATGTGATCTCTTCCCATTCTATTCCGCCAGGCCTTCTGTACTGCACCTTGTCAAGACGGCGTGCGTTTACGCCAACCTGGTACAGGGCAGCGCCCTTGGAGCATAATGATCCCTGGTTTATAGGGTGATCAGGGTCACCTTCAATGTTAACTATCTTTCCGTTGCGTGTAGAAACGATAAGTCCGCATCCGACTCCGCAATAGGGGCAGATAGTTGTGCTTTCACTTGCGCCTTTCAGTTTATCTACACCGGCACTACAACCGGTCATAAAAGACGCACCTCCCAAAAAGCTCCCGGCAGCAGTTGCACCGGACAGTTTGAGGAAATTTCTTCTGGTAACAGGCATGAATATCCTCCCAAATTTATATATGTGTTTACTAAGGATTGCGATGATGATATGCAATTTTTAGTTCGGGATATAAAGAAATCTGCTCTTTATATATGTTTTATTTTACGCCCGGTGTATAATTTCAGGTAAAAAATTAGAACACCGGAATCATTAACATAGTTTTCTCCAAATATGAGCTAATTTTTTGCGAATCTTATTCAAAAAGGGAGCCAAGGATTAAATCCCTGAAACTGCCCCGCAGGGTTCCCTGCAGCATAGAGACGCAGACTCATATAAATATTAGTTATTTATTAATAGCATAATACCATTTCTTTTAGTCAACAAATATAACAACTTTGTTTGAAATTTTCACAGGCGTGATTTTACTGCAGAAATCAGGTTCAGGTTAAATCCCAGAATCACCCTGTCGCCTATGATGAAGACAGGTGTAGGAAAGGGATCATCTTTTTTTGCATACCTGTTTTGTTTTTTATAATAGGGTAGTCCGTTTTTTGTATGATATTCATAGGTGTCCCTGTCGTAGTAGATAAATTCACTTTTGCCGGTCCTCTTTTTTATGGATTCGCACATATTGATTAGCTTGTTTATATTTTTTTTAACCAGTTTGTTCTGCTCATCTACGATGCGGTATGATATAAAGTTCAGGTCCTCGTAAATCCACGAAGCGCCATCTGCAAGTTTTGCAGGTTTTTTAAAATGGTCCGCTGCCCGTTTGCATGCTTCACAGTACTCGGCATAGAAATAGTAGACATTTTTTTTCCCGGACGCTGCACTGACCGGTGTCCCGGCGTCAAGCATGGAGAAAATTGAAACAGTTAAGCAGAGAAGCAGAAAATTTTTCATGGTTAACCTCTATTCTTCATTGATCATTTTGTCGCCTTCCTTCCATCCCGCGGGACAGAGCCCGCCGCCCGTGCGGACTGCGATTGCAGCGTCGAGTTTTCTAAGTATCTCGCCAGCATTACGGCCTATTGAATCATGGGTGAATTCAGCGGCAACTATTCTTCCATCAGGATCAACAATGAATACTGCACGTATTGCCGTTCCAGTCGATTCGTTGTAAACTCCAAGTGACCTGCAGAGGATTCCTGCCCGGTCTGAAAGCATGGGGAACCTGATATTCTTCAGGAGCGGATTATCCTTCTGCCATGCACGGTGGACCCAGGCGGAATCAGTGCTTATGCTGAATACCTCGGCACCGTCGTTCCTGAATTCCTGGTAGTAATCAGAAAGTTCTTTCAGTTCTGTTGGACAGACAAATGTAAAGTCCGCGGGATAGAAAAAGAGTATAATCCATTTACCTTTATAATCTGCCAGGTTGATCTTCGAAATTTTTCCGTTATAGAATGCATCAAGCTCAATCAAGGAGATCTGTCTGCCTATGATTGTATTGCCTGCGTTGCCGTCCCATAGTGAGGAGCTTTTTTTCTTATCGGCATATAATGAAACAGCTGTTATAAAGATTGTTATGACAAGCAGAACCTTCTTCATCGCTAATACCCCCGGGTGATATACCGCAATTGTAAACCGGTATTATGTTAAGAATAATATAAGTAGACCGTTTTTTTTTCAATTGTTTTTTTGGGGTTTTGCTCCCGTATGCGGGCGACTGTGGGGTCTGTCAGGGGTTTTTATGTTTCCACTCGATTGCGTATTTTGTCAGGCCTGTACCGCTGCGGAGATTAAGCCTGGATTTTATGTTCAGTTTGTGGGTTTCTACTGTTTTTACGCTTATGTTCATTTCCTTTGCTATGTCGCTGCTTTTAAGTCCTGCAGCTATGTATTCAAAAACTTCAAATTCCCGGTCACTAAGGGTTTTTATGATGGATTCATCATCTGCAATATTTTCATTTGCTATGTTGTTCAGGAGTTTTGATGTAATCATGTCGCTAAGGTAAAGCCTGTCGGAAAGAATAGTGCGGATTGCTTTAACAATATTGTCGGTCAGGTCATTCTTCATTATGTAGCCCTTGGCCCCTGCCTTGATCGCGCGTTCGGCGTAAAGGTTCTCGTCGTGCATTGAGAGCACGAGTGTCATGATTTTGGGATATCTTTTTTTCAGTCCCTTTATGAGGTCAATGCCGTTTGTAGCGCCCTTGAGTGAAATGTCGACTATGAGAAGGTCCGGCGAATCGCATTCAATTGCCCTGACTGCAGTTTCGGCATCCTGAACGGATTTTACAACCTTCATGTCGGGCTCCCTGTTAATGAGCTGCTGGATGCCGTTTGCTACAATCGGGTGATCATCCACTATAACAATTCTTGTTACTTTTACGGATTCCATCTTATGGCTCCTTTATAGGTTGATGCGTTCAGGGTTAAAACTGACTTTAACCGTTGTTCCATGGTTGCGCGACCCCTTGATTTCAAGAAGACCCCCGATCGATCTCGCCCTGTACCTCATGATCTCAAGACCCGCGCCGGGGAACCTGAGTTTCTTTTCCTGAATCCCCTGGCCGTTATCTGTTATTTTCATAACGTACAGGTTGTTTTCCGGGGACAGGTCTATTGAGATGCTGTCGCAGCCCGAGTGCTTTACGGCATTGACCGATGACTCTGTAATAATGTTGAACAGTTCACTTATTACAGCTTCGGATGTTATATTAACATCATGGTGAATTGTATAACTGCACTGCAGACCGTAATATTTGGACATCATGATTGAGGCGGCGTCAAGCATTTCTCTCAGATCAAGTCCCTGGTTCTTGAAAGGTATGAGTCCATGTGAAAGCCTGCGTACGTCGTTCATCATGTATTTCACGGATTTTTCGATTTCGACAAGTTCTTCAGATGTTTCAGGGGCTACGTCATGTATCCTGTCGGATAAGAGTTTCAGCCGTATGTCAGCTGCCAGCAGGTCGTGTCCCAGGTCATCGTGCAGGAGTATTCCGATCCTTTTACGTTCCTGGGATATTGCTTTAAGAATGCCGGCTTCAAGCTGTACACGGTCTGTTATGTCCCTGCCGTTGAAAATAACACCTGGTGTATTTCCGTATTCACTGTTGTTTGAGTGTAGAGAAATTTCATACAGGCTGAGGTTGCTGCGGTTTTTAATCCATACTTCAATCTGTGAATCTTTTCCCGATAGCGCCGCATTGAATTTTTTGTTGAGCTTGCTGTCGGATGAATCTGCGATGTTGCTGAATATGCTGTAAAAGTCGGTGCCGCTGGTGTACAGGTCCGGGCCTGTAAAGTTCTCCCGAAAAGCGGTATTGGCATACTGTATCTTCCCGCTGCCGTCGAAATATGCAAGAATGTTGTTTGACTTTGCAACTATACTTTCGGCAATGAAGACCTGTGAATAAATTCTTTTTTTTTCATAAAGGTTGGCAACAAGCTCGGCTGATATCCTTAATACCGATTGCAGTTCCCCGGGGAGAAATGTCATCCTGCTGGTCAGGCTGCAGCCGAGGAAACCCTGTAAAACATCGTTCAAGATTAGAGGGGCAACAATGGCTGATCTTAATCTGGGATTGAGCCGCGCTTTAATATCCGAATCCGGATGGTATTTAAGGCTGAAAACATCGGGCACGAAAATTACTTCTTTCTTTTTAATATTCCAGTATAGCGAAATATCACTATTCCTGATGCTGTCTAAAGTCGGCACATATCCCCTGCGGCACCAGCTGTGGCTGAAAATAAGTTCGCTCCTGTCTTCGGACGGGGTCAGGATATAGCAGTGGTCGGCCTTCGTGTACTTTCCTATGTGCATGAGCAGTTTATTCAGATGGTCATCGATGCCGTGGATCGGTATGTTGATCGATTCAAGGGCAAGCGTGGTCAGGAGCCGTTCAAGCCCTTTTGATGGCTGTGTTTTTTCGTTGAGGGTCATATTTCCCTGTCGATTGCAGTTCCTGACATGGCCTTCACCGGACATGCAATGCGGCAGAGGCCGCATGCCACGCATTTGCCCGGGTCGAACTGCACTTCCATTGTTTCCCTGTCTATATAGAGTGCGTCAACCCTGCACACGGCAGTGCATGCTCCGCAGTGGACACATTTTTTTTCATCCCTGCTGATCATATCGGCCAGGACCTGTATCTCGACCCCTTCGCCGGCAAAATATTTTAAAGTTTTTTCAAGCTGTTCATCCGTTCCTTTCAGGCCAAGTATAAGCCGGCCTTCAAGCTTGGGGAGGATTTTGGCCTCAAGCACGTTAAACACTATGTCAAAGTCCTTTGCTATACGGTATATGATGGGCTTGTACATTATTTCTTTTTTAAATATTAGAAGTACGTTTACTGATTTCATGGTGTGCTCCTGCGTTGATGCTGTAATAAGCCGCTTAAAAAGTAAACCGGCCTGTGAAAATATTATGCAAGAAATTAATTGAAATAAACCATCAGTGCGTCTACAAAAAATTCATATTAATAAATGAATTATCGCGGCGGGGCGAGCTCCAGATCGCCCTGGAGGGCCAGTTTATCCCTGAATATTATAAGCCCGGCGGTTACGCCCGGTACCGAAAGTGCCCTGTCAAGAGCAGATTCCATATCATTCTCTTCCTGCACCATGTTGCAGGTCATGGTCGCTGCGGCATCGGCAAGTGCCCCGCTCTCTGCAATGATAGTAACCGAATCGGCCTTCCCGAAACTCAGGGAATGCCCCAGCTTAGGTGCTGATGTGCAGACCGAACATGGCATCTGCCGCGGATCCAGCCTTACCGCTATATTATCCCTGAAGTAGATATTTTTTGCGTAGATGGCAATAATAACAGGGTCGGGGACGCTCAGCCATATATCACCGCCGTTTTCAACGATCACTGCCGATGAATGTTTCAGCAGCTCTTTCCCCGTCAGTTCAGCAATAGCGCCTGCCACCGCGGCCATGGGGCCTGTGCCTGTAAGCTGCGATGCCCGGTACATCATTGCTGCTATTTCAGGGCAGTCAGCAGGCTGGTCAACGGGCGAGAGTGAATAGAGAAAGTCCTGGTGTTCCTTTATGTGTCCGTCCAGTTCTTCCCGCACCTGTACAAGCACGCGGTATGCTGCATCATGCAGGTCACTGTCAGCCAGTATATGGAGGTCGGATGCATGATGTTTTACGTTGAAGGCAGTGCCCCATGAAGGGGCGGTGTGCCTGTAGAACCGCCGGGTGTGTGTCATCTATTTTTTGTTATATGGCACTGTCGGTATCTGTATCTGGGGAACACCAATGGTAAATCCGTGTTCAACCCAGTCCTTGAGTATCGATGCAATTTTTTTTGCCTGGGAATAGCTCGACAAAGGAGCAGACGGTACGCGTCTTCCATTGATCTCAACTGTGCCGGACTTAAGTTCAGCGTATGTCACCTGTTTGATCGGCCTGTAGTTTCCATCGGGATAATCCATTCCGTAGTCAATCACGTTAGCCTTGATGTCGCTGTCAGTGAGTCCTGTAAAGTATGCAAGTTCCTCGTTAAGGATGGGGATCGGAATTCCCAGTCCCACCATAAGTGAACAGCCGTATCCTGTAATAGATGCGCCCCTGATAAAATCAGTGCTCATCTCCTTCATGTCCCCTGTGACGGCTATTGTCCCTGATCCGCCTATGACCATGCCGTTTTCGTCACGTTCTGAGCAGGGGTCGTGCTGTGTCCCCTGCCATGTGACCGCGCCTGTTGCCCCGCCCAGGAATATTTTTGTCCCGGTGCCGATTGTCCAGTAATACGGATCATTCAGCAGCGGACTGAGCTGTCCTGCGCTTGAATATGTGATGTTCCCCATATCCGGTTTCAGTATGCCCATGTAAGTGTATATCATCTTTTTCGAAAGGTTAACGGCAGTGTTGTAGTTCTGGTAAGAGTTGCGCGGGTTGTACAGGAACGCGTTCCGGAGATCGTTGATGGTAACTGTCTTTTCGTAATCCTTAAGCGGATAGCAGTCTGTGCCGTAACTTTTTGTACGCAGCTTCACAGGCCTGCCCGCAATAAGGTCCTCAATAACATGCCCGCCGCCGTAGCTGAATTCACCGGGGTGCACCATGTTAAGCGGGTCGTTGTCACGTACCTGTGTCGCTCCTATGTAGCAGTCGACTGCGGCAATCCCGCCGTACGCCTCAACATCGTTGAGCCAGACCTTCGAGGCGCGCATTTTAGGTTTTGTGTGTCCGAAATTGATGAATGCGCCTGAAGAGCACATTATGCCAAAAGTTCCGGTAGTGACCACATCAACCTTTTCAAACGCCTTTTTTACACCTTCGCTTTTAACAATAGCGGGCATTTCATCGGCTGTGACCACAACAGCATTTCCCTTTTTTATTTTACTGTTGATCTCTTCGTAGCTTTTTTTTATTTCAGGGGATTCCATCAGGCGCTCCTTGATACTGTATATCTGTTAATAAGAATAAAACAGGCGGTATATCTTCAACTATTTTTCGTATTTTGTTTAACTTTTAAAAACCGGTTACTTTAAGGAAGTTTAGAATAATCCGGGTATCTTTGTGCATCATGCCCTGCTCTAATATGAAAAAAGGTCTTCTTTGCAGCTTTTATTTTATATTGATTGACTGGATAAAAAAATAGTGACGAATTGTTTGAATTCAGTATACAATTGCTTATATTGAAAATGCTTCATCAATCCGGCATTAGCCGTGAATACAAAATCTGATAATCAAGAGGATAACAATGAGAAAACTACTGATTTCTCTGGCTGCAGTGATTCTTATGGTCCCTGCTGTTTTTTCCCAGAATGCGGGTGACACAGAATCTCTTGTCTCTGCTGATCTGAATGCGTTTGCAAAGACAAGTGAAATAACAAGGCTTCTTAAGACTGTAAACTATACCGTGAATACCCTCATGGACGAACAGACCAGGTCGCAAATTCTTATGCAGAGGGATGCATTTAAGGATAAAACGGGTATCGATTACCTGAACGAAGCTTCGCTTAAGAATAACGGTATTGATACATCACGGCCGCTCTCGATGGCTTTTTTCAGAGATGACAATTACCGTGATGTCTTCATTCTTTTTGTCCCGGTTTTCAACGAAAAGGAATTCCCGCAGAAATTCAACGAGATCAGAAAAAAGAACATGGCTGATACCGGTAACTATACTGTTCCGCTGAAAAGCGTTTATAAAGGAATAACTGTCTACCAGCATGGTGAGGATGTTTTCACTACGGCATTCAACGGTTTTTTCATAATGGGTTCAACCTCGGAAGTCGTGCAGAAAGCTGTTGATTTAAAGTCAGCCAATACTGATTCTCTTATCCTTGATAATAATTACAAGGACTACCTTGCAGGGGTGAACAGGAACAATGATATAAATGTTTATTTTTCCTCGAAATCACTGGCGTCATTGAACACTCCGGCAGAACAGGATGCATATAATACTGACCAGGGCGCTGCTGCAGATGAAAATGAAATGCTCAAAGCGGTGAAGTATATATCTATGGGTGCCGGGCTTGACGGAAGAATAATAAAAATGAGCAGCCTGATCAGGATAACAAGGGGTAACCCGGAGGTTGACCTTTTCCTTGACCTGCTGCAGACAGGGATACAGAAACGTACGCTTAACGTCGCTTCATCAGATGTAACCATGGCGTTAGGACTGGACTTCACGGTACTTGAAAAATTCTGCAGGGACGGCAACCCTGAATGCGCCGGGTATACCTCATACAAAGATCAGTTTAAGCAGACTACGGGTATCGATTTTGAGAAGGAGTTCCTGCCAAACTACAGCGGTGTTGTGAATGCGATAATGACCGATGCAGGCGCTGCCGGCGGGATGGGTGAAATGGCTGTGTTCCTCCCGATGCTTGATGTGAAGAAAACTGAAGTAATATGGAACAAGCTGAAGAAGACATCGAAAGATATGTACGGACCGCAGAAGATGTTCGGCGAGGATAAGGTCGACGGAAAAAAAGCTTTCTGGATCATGGATGCATCGCAGTTAAAATATTATGTTGTGTTTGATTCGAAAGGCCTTTACGCCGGGAACAGCAAAAAACTTATTGGCGCTGCGATGAAGAGCGGCACGCTTGATAAAACGAAGTCCCCGGGTTCTGTCAGCAGGATGGTAAACGATAATACAGTGATGTTTATCAATGTGAAAAAGACTTCGATTCTGAACCAGATGCTGGGCATGTTCATGGGGAATCCCGTATTGGGTGAGATCTTTGCAGGCATAAGCGAGATAACGCTGAAGAGCGATAAAAATGCTGATGGTGTTACGTTCGACATGGAAGTTGAACTTAAAGGGAAATAGCAGGAGCTATGAGGCATGTCTTCGGTCCGGTTACTTCAAGGCGTCTCGGGCGTTCTCTGGGGATCGATATTGTCCCGTATAAACTGTGCTCCCTTAACTGTGTATACTGCGAGTGCGGCAGCACCACGGCCCTGACCACTGCGGTCAGGGAATATGCACCTGCAGCGGATGTATGTGCAGAGATAGACCTGGCCCTCGCAGGTTCACCTGAACTCGATGTTATCACATTTTCAGGTTCAGGTGAACCTACACTTAACAGCTCAATCGGAACTGTCATAAACCATATAAAAAGCAGATACCCGCAGTATAAAGTTGCGGTCCTCACCAACAGCACACTCATGAACATCGACAGGGTGAGGAGAAATATACTCGCAGCTGACATGATATTTCCGTCTCTTGATGCCGTAAGCGGCAAAGTATTCAATGCCATTATGAAGCCCGCTGCTGGAGTAAAACCCGGGGATATAATCAAAGGACTCGTTAAACTTCGTGCTGAATACAAAGGGCGCATCTGCCTTGAAATTTTTATAGTGCCTGGATTCAACGACACTGCTGATGAACTTGAACTGCTGCGTGAAGCCGCCCTGCGGATTAAACCCGACGAGGTGCACCTTAACAGGCTTGACAGGCCAGGGAGCGAGTCCTGGGTGCAGCCGGTAAGTGATGAAAGGATGCAGGAAATCAGTGAGCATTTTAAACCGATGGCAGTAAAGGTAATCGGCCGCAAGCCTGGCGATGTCCATGTTCCCTGCACAGGTAGTGACCTGCGCGACAGGGTTCTCTCTGCCGTTCGCGACGGAATCGGGGATGCTGAAGATATTGCCGGGAGGCTTGGTGTGCGCGTGGTTGATGTTATGCGGATATGCGACAGGCTGGCAGGTGAAGGGCGGGCCTGTAAAATTACCGGTGAAAAAGGGAACCTGTACAGGCCTGTTTAGAATCCTACCTTACCTTGATAAATTCTATCTCCGCGTTTGTTGCGCCGGTGCCGGGCTGCTGGCAGAGTATATATATTCCGCGGTTGCTGAATACCTGGTCCGATGCGGCGGGTATGCGTCCCGAAATCAGCTGGCCGTCAACAGTGAGGCTGGCGAATTTGCCGTCGTCGGAAGATAGCTCGTAGTTATGCCAGTCAGATGTCTTGAGCGGAATACTCCTGCCGTTTACCTCGATCTTCTCATTTTCAGCACGGATTATATACACAAAGTCTTTTTCGATAGAGTAGGCCGCAAGTGTGACAGGTGCGCCTGACGCAAAGCGCGCGCGGACCAGCAGCCTGAATGAACGGGTTGTATTAACCCTTGTGAACAGCCCTGTAGCTCCCTGGCCCTTTGAGCTGTATACGAGCAGGTTGCCGCCAGCCTGTTTTTTGAATATAACAGCTGTTTTATCTGCACCGTTAATGTGCGTCCAGTTTTCCGGTGTGTTTGAGTCTGTCCATGCGGCGAAGAAATCCTCCATGCTCCATGCCTCTATGTTATTGGCAAGTGCGAGTCCCTGTATGTCGACAGGTTTGAGGAACTTGCCGAAGATCCACCCGCGCTGCCCCTTCAGGGTAGAGACCCTGTACCAGTAGTCCCGTGTGTCCCCAACCTGCATGGTGTCCATCGATTTTTCAAGCTGGATGAGTATCTCATCCTTGATTGTTTTGCCTGCCATTGCGCCGTTAAGTCCGGGAGAATTTCTCATGTTGACGCCGTCACCTGCGGAAGTGTATATGCGTGAAACCTCCTGGCTCGTGGGGAACCTGAGAGCGTATCCCAGTATAATGTTTTTCAGGAACTCCCCGCTGTTGGTTCCCAGCGGTGCGCCGTCTCTCATGGCGTCAAATATTATGCTCACTATCTGCGGAACATATGTGGAGTTCGGGTATTTTTTATAAAAACGTTCCATATAGTCGAAGAGCCGGGCAGGTTCTATGGCCCTGATTTTTTTTATTTCATAAAAGTCCAGGTCTTCAATGTACTGGCTGCCGCGGTACCTTGATACGAAATCATTGTAGAAAAGGCCGCGGGGCATGATGCGGCTTTTTTTTGACGCTGCTGTAAATTCAAGGTCGCCCTCGATCTTCGCATTTACTTTAGTCAGCTTGTTTGCAATCTTCTGGTGCGATTTATCATATTCGGGCTTATCGCGGTTTTCCAGGGATGCTTCTGCAAGTTCGTCCTCGTAATCATCTTCAAGTTCTTCGGCAAGAGAATTAATCGCCCTGCACCTGTAGTAATGGATTTTTTCACTCTCATCGTACCCGGCAGTCTTCACGAGTCTGTTCAGAATAATAATCGCGTCGATGTAGTCACCGCTTTCGTATTCATCAATGGCCTTGTCAAGGGTGTCGCCCCTTGTGATTAAAAAAATCACGGCTATGACAAGCATAACTCCGAGTACAATAGCTCCGATAATTGCGGATTTTTTCATTGGTTGAATCTCCCGGATGTTTAAGTATTTCATACCCTTATATATACACTCAGGGTAAGGCCTCCTTTAATAAAGGAGGTGGCCGACAGGCCGGAGGATTTTCTCAGGAAACTTACAGTATTCCCTGAAATGTTTTGTATACGAAACAAAATCCCCCTGTCGCTGCCGCGACATCCCCCTTTGTTAAAGGGGGATCAGTTAATGCTTCCCCTGATCATAATCTCGATCAGAGTATGTGCCTTTTCTATATACAGTCCTGTTGAGGCAGCGCATTTTTCACTGTATGCCGCAGCTTTGTACTTTTTCCTTTCTTCAACGAAAATATTGCTGCTCCCTGTTATACAGAAAGGTACAGGGTCAGATGTATGTGTCCTGACCTTTAGAGGTGTCGGGTGGTCGGGCATAAGCAGTATCACGTAGTTGTCAAATTTTTTCATGCCCTCAAGCACCGGGCCGACAACCTTTGCATCAAAGTCCTCTATCGCTTTCAGTTTATGCTCCAGGTTCCCTTCATGCCCTGATTCGTCCGGTGCCTCAACGTGAAGGAAAACGTAGTCACACGAACCTATGGCGTTGAGGAGGGCCCGGGCCTTTCCATCATAGTTTGTGTCAAGGTAACCCGTTAGCCCGGGAATTTCAAGCGGTTTGAGACCCGCAGCCTTACCTATGCCATGAATCAGATCGACAGCGGAAATTGTGTATCCTGAAATTCCAAACCTGCTCTGCAGCGTATCCATGGCAGGTCTGCGCCCGCATCCCCAGAGCCATACAGATTCAGGCGAGCCTTTCAGGTTTTTCATGGCCTCTTTGATTTTCTGCGAACCAGCGATTACGCCTTTAGACTGCTCTGTTATTTTACACAGAGTGTCTGCCCCGTTACCTGACGGCAGATATTTCACTGTACCTTCACCCTGTATGTCATGGGGCGGAGTTGTGTCAGGGAGTTCATCATCAGGAAAATTCCTCCACACCATGATGTTGCGGTATGAGACCCCGGGATAGAACTCGATACCGGGGATTTTTATATTTTTTGAGATCTCGCTGATTACAACTTCAGTGAGCCTGCTGTCTATGTGGTTCGATGTGAAGTCGTTCATCACATCACCCGCTGCATTAACAAGGTTGCACCTGAACGCAACGTCGCCTGTGCCAAGCGCTATGCCCATGTTTATAGCTTCAAGTGGTGCTCGGCCTGAATAGTATTTCTGCGGATCGTATCCGAATACCGACAGGTTGGCGGTATCACTGCCCGGATTCATTCCCGCGGGAACGGTCCGGGTCATACCGTTAACTCCATTCTGTGCCATCAGGTCCATGTTGGGGGTTCGGGCTGCTTCAAGTACGGTTTTTCCGCCAAGTTCATCCAGCGGGAGGTCAGCCATTCCGTCTCCGAGAAGTATGATATATTTTCGGTTGTTTTTCATTTCAAATTATCCGCCGGTTAATGATACAGTGGACAAGTATCACTAATTTTACGGGTGTGTCAATATTTTTAAATTACGGATTAAGACTGGATTCTATTCCAGTTCCCTTCTAAGGACCTTTCCTATTGAAGATTTGGGCAGCGATTCCCTGAACTCGATTCCTGCAGGCATCTTGTAGCCCGTAAGATTCTTCCTGAGGTGAGTAAGCAGCTCATCCTCTGTGAGGGCCGGGTCCTTTTTAACCGCAAACAGTTTAACATATTCATTACCGTGTTCGTCGGTTCCGCCGGTACATCCTGCTTCAAGAACTTTTGTATACATCGTTGCCACATCTTCGACTTCCGACGGGTACACGTTGAACCCGGAAACATTGATCATATCTTTTTTCCTGTCCACGATTGTGATAAAACCGTCCCTGTCCATGAAGGCTATGTCGCCTGTCCTGAGCCATCCGTTAATAAAGACCCTGGCTGTCTCCTCCTCGTTGTTCCAGTAGCAGTCCATGACCTGCGGTCCTTTTGCCAGGATTTCTCCGTGAGTGTAGAGCGGAACTTCGTTACCGTTATCGTCTGCAATAATTATCTCTGTTCCGGGCAGGGGCAGCCCTACTGTGCCGGGCCTGTCAGTGCCGTCAATGGGATTGCACGTGAGAACCGGGGAAGCCTCCGTGAGGCCGTAACCTTCACAAAGAGGAATACCAGTGGCCTTTAGCCATCCGTCTGATACACTTTTGTGTACGGCCATACCTCCTGCTATTACAATTTTGAGCCTGGCAAATCTCACGTCGCCGAAACCATGCTGGTTGAGCATTAAATTGAATAGGGTATTGACTCCGGTCAACGATGTCAGTCTATACTTTTTCATCTCACGCACGAGTGATGAAATTTTCCGCGGATCTGCGATCAGTACATTTTTTGCGCCCCTGCTGAAGAATGCGAATAGGTTGACTGTAAGGGCAAAAATGTGATACAGCGGAAGGGGTGTCAGAACCACCTCTTCACCCTCTAGTACCCCGGGCAGCATCCATGCGGATATCTGTTCAATGTTTGCCAGAATATTTTTATGTTTGAGCACAGCACCTTTGGATGTGCCTGTTGTTCCACCCGTGTATTGTAAAAATGCAATATCCTCAAACCCGGGCTCTGCCGGATTGAAGTGCAGCCGGGAGCCTATGCGGAGTGCTCTCCTGAAACCTGTTGAACCGGTTTTCCGGTAGCGCATGGTCTCCCTGCTTATCCAACGCATGTAAAAGTTAATGAACATTCCCCGTAACCCGGCCATATCGCCGGGACCGGTAATTATTACTGTTTTAACATCTGTCCGGCTGATGATTTTTTGAAGTTTCCTGGCGCTGACCGACAGCACAACTACTGCCCTGGCTCCTGAATCTTTCAGTTTTTCCTCTATCTCCCGTGATGTATAAAGCGGGTTGATGTTGACAATAACCAGTCCTGCCCTGATCGCGCCGAACATGGATATGGGGTACTGCAGCGTATTTGGAAGAATGAGTGCAAGCCTGTCGCCTTTGCGCAGACCCTCACTCTGGAGAAACGCCGCAAAATTCTGCGTCAGCCTGTCCATCTCCCTGTATGTCATTGCAGTGCCGAAGCTTTCAAACGCGGGGAGGTCGCTGTATTTTTCCACGCATTGGAGGAACATGTCTGACAGGGACTTATACCGGTCATTCCTTATTTCCCGGGGAATTATTTCCGGGTAATGTCCGTACCATCTGAATTTTACATTTTTTTCCATATGTATAAGATAATACATGGCAGGATTTTGTGCATGCGATTTATTTGGTATGGTGAAAAAAAAGAAACGATTGCTCTCTTGCAAACCGTTTTAATCCATCTCACTTCTGCCATACCTGTTTCGGCTCCCCCCGGCAGAGATATTATTACCATACATAAACAAAAGTCAGCCACCCTCATAGAGGTTGATCAATTTGATGATCTCTATAAAAGCTCTTGAGAATATTAATCCCCCTTTGAGGGACGCCGCAATAATTTAAAACACAGAACTGGTTAATCGGCTGGGGGCCGGGAAAGCAGAAGTAAGCAGTGGGCATATGGCCTGAATCCTGGGATTATCATTTTTTTAGAAAATTTGGAAAAAAATGATGAATAGATCAATCATGCCTAAATTATCTAAAAAAGCTATTTATTTTATAATAAGCTGCTGTAATCGTGCATAATCAGGTTTAATATCGGCACCAAAGGTAGCGAGAATACGAACAGGGACAGGTGTCCCTTTACTCATTGTTCTTTGAAATACTGTATAAACGCGCCATGTTTGTCTGCCCGAAAAAAAATTATCAGGAGCTTGCGGGTATACCTGTATAAACCTGATTAAATCCCGGTTGTTGTAAACAAACAGCCTTTAACTGGTATAAAAACCTATCCCCGCTGCCTTGGGGAGGTTTGGCAAGGAAGCCAGTACAAAAGAAACAAAGGAGTGTAAATATGATTATTAATCACAACATGAGCGCGATCAACGCTAACAGAACATTGAAGTTTTCACAGTGGGGAGTTACCAGCAACATGGAAAAACTCTCTTCAGGTGAAAGAATCAACAAGGCCGGAGACGATGCATCCGGGCTCGCGGTATCTGAAAAGATGAGGACCCAGATAATGGGCCTTCGCCAGGCTGAAAGGAACACAGAGGACGGTATGTCTTTTGTACAGACAGCTGAAGGATACCTGAACCAGACATCATCCATTATTCAGAGGATCAGGGTACTCTCTGTTCAGGCTGCCAACGGAATTTATTCCAATGATGACAGGCAGCTTATCCAGGTTGAAGTATCTGCCCTTGTGGATGAGGTTGACAGGGTTGCATCACAGGCCGAGTTCAACAGGTTTAAGGTTCTTATGGGTGAGTATTCAAGAAAATCACCCAGGGCAAGCATGTGGTTTCACATGGGAGCTAATCAGAACCAGAGGGAGAGGGTGTATATTGGCACAATGACAGCCAGGGCATTCGGATTTGAGGATGCAGGCGAGAAGGTCGCAATATCACTTGAAACACCCGAGGGCGCGAACAAAACAATCGGAATGTGTGATGATGCTCTGCAGAAGCTTTCCAAGCAGAGAGCCGATCTTGGAGCATATTACAACAGGCTTGATTACGCCGCCCGTGGTCTGATGACAGCCTATGAGAATATCCAGGCTGCTGAATCGAGGATCAGAGATGCAGACATGGCTGAAGAGATGGTTAACTTCACCAAGAACCAGGTACTTGTCCAGAGCGGCACTTCGATGCTTGCACAGGCCAACGTATCAAATCAGTCTGTACTCAGATTGCTCGGTTCGATGTAACAGCGCGTTATACAGTGTAGAAGTACAAATGAGTATTACAGGTTCTTTGAAATTACAATGGTTCTCAAACCCTTCAAAAGGCGTTTGGGGGACTGATTTCTACCTGACAGCCTGCCGGACTTCCGGCAGCCTGTGATGCCGGGAGGGCATCACTGGCTGCCGGAAATATTCGGCAGTCATGGTTGTCGGGATTATGGGCAGTCCTGCAACGTCAAAAGGAGAACACCTTCGGGTCCAAGGCCCCTGTCCTGAGCATGATGCAAAGGCAGAAAAACCCGGACTGTAAATATATAGAATATGCAGACCGGAAAAAATCAAGGGAGGGTTTAGTATGAGAATCAATCATAACATGAGCGCCATATTTGCAAACAGGCAGATGCAGAGTGTAGCTGCGAGGATGGACAAGTCGATAGAGAAACTTGCATCCGGTGAAAACATTAACAGGGCTGGCGATGACGCTTCGGGGCTTGCAGTATCCGAAAAGATGAGGACCCAGATTAACGGTCTCATCCAGGCGGAAAAGAACGCCCAGAACGGGCTTTCTTTTATACAGGTCGCGGAGGGTTCATTCCAGCAGATTAATGATATCATGCAGCGTATACGGTCACTGGCGGTTCAGTCAGCAAACGGAATTTATTCCAACAACGACAGGATGCAGATCCAGGTCGAGGTTTCACAGCTGATTGACGAGATCGACCGTATTTCTTCTTCTGCTGAATTCAACAGGTTAAAGATGCTTACGGGTGCATTCGCAAGAAACAGCAGAACCGCGAGCATGTATTTTCAGGTTGGAGCAAATCAGAACCAGAGAATCAGGGTCTACATAGGTACGATGAGTGCCAGGGCTCTCAGTCTTATGGAAAGCGGTGATAAACGCTCTATTAATACAGTAGGGCAGGCAAACTCAATGATAGGTTATGTCGATTCAGCACTTGAAAGGCTGAACCGGCAAAGGGCGGACCTGGGAGCGTATTATAACCGGCTTGAAAATACGATTAAGGCCCTGTCGCTTTCGTATGAGAATATGATGGCTGCAGATTCAAGGATTCGTGATGTAGATATGGCGGCAGAAATGGTTAATTTCACAAGGGACCAGATCCTCGTTCAGACTGGTACTGCGATGCTGGCTCAGGCTAACTTTAAGCCTCAGCTTATTATGAAACTGCTCGAATGAGGATAATAACAAGTTAATCAGCCATGCGGTGCGGCTGTACGTTTCCTTCCCGGTTGGGAGACCGGGAGGGGGACACATTTTTTTAAGAACAGGAGGTTGGATGAAGTAACATTCATATGTTACAAGGAGGTAAAACATGAATGCGATGAGTATTGTCGAAAATTTTAATATTAAAATGATCAACTCGGGGCATATTGCCCGGAATGATAAAACTGTAACCGAAAAACAGGATGCTGAAAATTTCCGCAGGGAGGAACTGAGCCCTGAAGATATAAAACGCACAGTAGCTGAACTGAATCGTTTAAGCGGAAGTTTTAATGAAAAGGTACAGTTCGGGTATCACGAAAATACCAACAGGATTGTAATCAAGATCATTGACAAGGATACAAACGAGGTGGTGAGCGAGATCCCTTCAAAGTATTCCCTGAGGCTGCTTGAGCATATTCAGGAGAATATTGGCCTTATTGTTGATGAATCAAGATAGATCCTGATTTAAATTGTTATTCAGGATTTTTTCCGGATCCGCATAACACTGCGGAGTGGTGATGCTTTTATCTTTTACTATAATATCAAACCTTCAAATGATGCCTGCTGCGGCACAACTGAAGTCCATCTGTATAAATGAGCTTTTTCCCATGTTTAAATTTGCGGTCTCAGGTTTTACCGGACCTGTTCCGGCTTATAGATGTTCATCACAGGTTTTTCGCCATTGTATTGGAACCTTGTTTTAAGTTTTATTGTCTCTTCAAGAAAATCCCTGAACTGCCTGTTCCGGTGATCGCGGATTTTAACTGTCATTTCATCAGACCCGTTTTTTAAAATTATTATACGTGATTCGGAATAACTTAAAAAGTAGTCCTCGCGGATCGACGCCGCATTCATGAATACCGTACCGTTGAGCGTGTATAATGTCCTCTTGCTTTGTCCCAGGCATGACGGAATGTGTGTATGGCCGAACAGCCATAGTTCGACCCTTTCCCTTTTAAGCACGTCAGTGAAACGTTCGGATCCCTGTAGGTTCCTGTAGGCCGGGTAATTATAGCAGAAGCCTGTGTTTTGTACATGGGAGTGCGTTACTGTGATTATTATTTTATCACGGTTATTTTCAATTATTGATTTCCACCACTCGAAAACCGGATCCGGGATGTCGCTACCCGAACTCTCCTCTTCATCAGAAAGCAGGATTATAATAAGGTTGCCGTATCCGAGCGAGTAGTGGAGCGGTTTGCCTGTGGCCTTGAGGTAGGCCGGGATGTTGCGTGCGTCATGGTTCCCGGCGATCTCGTATATATCCTTGATTCCAGCCCTGGCATACGTGGTGTAAAACCAGTTGAATTCTTCGTCAATGGTGTATTCTTTCCCATGCTGCATTATATCACCGATACAGATTGATGCATCAATATTTTTCATAGATGCAATGTCATCTACCGCTACCGTAAAATCTTCGCGTTCATCTTCACTGCGGGGCTGCAGGTCGCCGAAAGCCCAGAGTACAAGGTCATCCCTGTTAAACACTTCCGGAGATGAACTGCTGTCTTTCATGACAGCGGTTGAGCATGATATCAATAAAAAAAACGCTGTAAATACAATAGAGCATGTTCTCAATCGCGGTGCAGCAGCCGGAATTTTTCTCTTCGCCATAAAATGGATGTAATGAAAATTCATTATCAATCCCCCTGATATGCATGTCTGTTGATATTGTTTATGCTGCGGTCAGTCAAGCAAACTTTTGATGCAGGAACGTCTTCAGGGAGCGGCTCGTTGACCTGATCAATATGTTTTCGGGTATAATTTTTCCATGAAAATAGCTTGATTTTCGGGAATGGGTCCACAGTTTTGTCTTTGCACGGATGGAATTAAATAATCTCAGCACTGAGCTGACAGAATAACAATAGAGTATTACGGGGAATCAGAATGAAACGGATAATAATTGTGTTTTTTCTTGTCGCGGTAACAGCCTTTAACGCGTATGCCCAGGAGGCTGAGACTGTTTTAACTTCAGGTAATCCAGGTTACGACAGTAATACTGAGTTTTTTGAAGTCGATCCCTATTACCGTCCCATAGGTAAATGGATACTGACAGGTCTTGTACCTCCAATCACCCTGGCATTCGGCAGGAAGGTATGGGACTGGGGTGAAAGCCATGAACCGAGAATGAGAGATGAAGGATGGTTCGGCCAGGATACAGGTTTCGGGGGAGCAGACAAGATCGGTCATATGTATGCGCACTATGTTGTTGAAAGGATGCTCTTTACAGCTTATGATCATCTTGATTCAACACCAAATGAAGCCCTGATATATTCAACAACAATGACATGTGTTGTTGGATTGATGATTGAACTCGGTGACATGTACACATCGGCTTACGGTTTTTCGTTTAATGACCTTGCAATGGATTATGCCGGTGTCGCTCTCGGCGCAGCGCTCGACAGGTTTCCTGTGGCAGACTCATTTCTGGGAATGACGGTTACATATAGTCCAACAGACGCATACATGGATAATGAGCATGGCTGGCTGAGGGGGCTGCAATGGGTGAATGACTACAGCGGATTTAAATACCTGCTCAATTTTAAGCTTGCGGGTTTCAAAAACATAGAAATAGAAATTCCTGAATTCCTGCGTTATGTCCAGGTTGATCTTGGATACTATACCCGGAATTATTCAACATATGATCACATGGAGAATAATTTTGACAAAAGCAGAAATCTCTATTGCGGCATCAGTATAAATTTTGCAGAGGTTGTTAAGGACCTCTACGATAATGATAAAAGTGTAGCATGCAGGATCTCGCAAATTCCTTTCAGGTATTACACAATACCTGCGGGTTACGGTTATTCAAAGAAACTCTAGAAATAATAATTATTTTTATTTTGTGAGTAAGTACATATCGGGGTGTGTTAAAATGCATCCCGATTTTTTTTAAGATGATTAACGT
>DAONFG010000026.1:0-47363 GCA_035403465.1 Spirochaetota bacterium
CTGGTTATGACAACACTTCCGTTTGCTGTAACAGGTGTGGCTCCTGTTCTCCTTGTAACCGGAATTCCCATCTCTCCTGCCGTATTTATGGGGATCATTATGCTGACAGGGATTGTCATGAATAACGGCATACTCCTTGTTGAGTCTGTGCGCAGAGTGATAGAAGAGGGCAATGCTATTGCCGGCGGATATACAGATGCGATAATGAATGTGGCAAAGTTAAGATTCAGGCCCGTGATGATTACGGCAATCACGTCAATACTCGGGATGCTGCCTATGGTCATAAGCACGGGTGAAGGGAGTTCGCTCTGGCGGCCATTCGCTGTTACAGTCACTTCGGGACTTGCATTTTCAACAATGCTGACACTTGTTATTCTGCCTGTTATATGCGGCAGGTATTATCAATACAGATCAGGGACGGTTTAATATGATTATGTACAAAAAGATATCACCAGCTTCAGCACGGAAAATTTGGTCATTACTGCATGCGACAGCTATGGCCCTGATGTTTTCTGCATGTGAGTTCAATACTGATACACTTGAGGTAGAGTGGTGTACGCCGGTCAATGGGGCGACTGGTGTTTATGCGGGTACCAGCATCGAAATTAAGTTCAGCAGAGATGTCAACCGGAGCGATGCAGAGGAACTATTTATACTTGAAAACAGCGATGAAAAGATTCCGGGAAGATTTATATGGTCTTCAGGAAAGCGATTCGTTTTTATTCCTTCACGGGAACCTGGGGAAAACGGCAGGTACACGATTACTGTACCGCGAGAGATCCGGGACACTGACGGCAACACAATGGGTTCCGATTTTCTCTCTGATTTTTATATTGGAGATGACTTTGTGAACCCGGCAGTGGTGTCATCTTCGCCGCAATACAGCAGCGGGGCTACGCTTGATGTCGCAATAGATCAGGATATTGCAATAGATTATTCCAAAAGCATGAACAGGGAGAAGACTCAAAGTGCGTTCTCCATTTCGCCTGGTGTTTCAGGTTACTTCGTGTGGAGTGAGGCGGCACCGGGTCTTGCTGATTCAAGGCTTGAGTACAGGCTCACTGAACCTATGGAGTACGGGAAACTTTACAGGATGAAGGTGACTGCAGATGCAGAGGATACTGCAGGAAACAGGATAGGAACTGATTATATTGTGAATTTTGTAACTGGAAACGATACCGCTCCTCCGGAAATTGATACAATTGAATATAACGATGGCATTCCTGGAAATGACGACAGAATACAGGCGGGTACAGTCAAATACAAAGTGTCTAAACATGGTCCGATAGTAATTACCTTTACTGAACCGATGGACAGGTATAGCGTAGAAAAAGCGGTAACTATCACACCTTCACTAACAGGATACTATGAGTGGCACAGTGACCTTGAGGTTGAGTTCAATCCGTCAGAATCCTTTGAGCCCGAAACTTTATATCAGTTTGCTGTTGAGACATCGTGCAGGGATATAAACGGTCTGCGGCTTGCATCACGATATGTGGTTGAATTTAAAACCGATGCCGATGATTCCCGCCTTGTTAAAGTACGCGACGTTTCCGGATCGTATGACAATTCTGCTTATGCGCTTTTCGGTCTCACATGGCCAGTTGAAATAGAGATGGGTGATGCTGAAAACTCATCCTATTACATCAGGATCCGGTTTCTGTCGTCAATCGAAGATTCACTCGCGGCTGTAATGCAGAAATACTCGATATTTGACAAGGTGCTTGTAGAGACACGGCAATCCGCCGTTGATGGGACATCAAGCCTGCATGGCTCCGCAATTATTTCAGATATATCATGGCAGGACGATAGCACAGTTGTGATACAGATCAGCGGTATGACTAACAGTGCAACGGATATCCCTGCACTCTACAGACTTACTGTTACAGGGGGCAAAACAGGTATTAAGGATACAAATGATAATTATATGAAAGAAGACTTTGTAATCGAGTTCAAAGAGGAGCCATAATGAAAACGAAAGCATATATCATATTCTCAGTTGTTTTACTTGCTGGCTGCTACGATGATTTTACCATGCCGCATGTTGTGTCAGCAGCACCGGGAAAGAACGAGTTATCAGTCAGCCGGGATATTTCAGCTGTAGTGGCATTCAGCAAAACAATGGATACAATGAAAACATCGAATGAATTCACTCTAAGCTCATCGTCGGGAGCTGTTGAGGGTTTTTTTTCATGGGGAAACAGTGACACTGTTATGAGTTTCCATCCAGCTGAACCCCTTAAACGTACTGAGAAATACACCATCCGGATAACAGGTGACGCGGAAGACACAGAAGGAAATGATCTAAGTGACGAATTTATTTCATCATTTTATACAGGAGGCGATGATGTACGCCCGGAAGTCGATTCATTTAACCCTGCCGCCAATTCAATCGGAAATTCAGATGATACTCTTGTCACTGTTATTTTTTCAGAACCGATGGACCCTGATACAGTTTACGACGGATTAACCGTTTCACCGGCGACCGAAGGATATTATGAATGGAATTCCGATTACACGGCGGTAGTATTCAGGCCTCTCTATGGATTAAACTACGGCGTAACCTATAATGCAACCGTGAGTACTGCGATGAAGGATTCTGCAGGGAACAGCCTGCTGGAGGAGGTATCTTTCAGTTTTACAATCGGCGATGACTTTACACCTCCTCAACTTACTGTTTACCAGGATAATTCAACACCGCTGTATCTTGATGAAAATGTGCAGACGCCTGGAGCTGAGAAGAATGGAAGCATAGTAATTGATTTCAGCGAAATTGTTTTAACAGACGGGATTGCTGATGCAGTAGGAATATCGCCCGCAGCAGAGTTTTATGTCACCACCTCAACTGTTGAAAGTGGAGGTGTAAACATAACAAGGGCTGTTGTAAATTTTACTGAAAACCTGGAGAGTGAAGAGATTTACACGCTCCGCATTGGTTCCTTCATAACTGATCTGCAGCAGAATAATCTGGCAAGGGAATACAGGTTTGTGTTTGTCACTGACGGTCCGTATTCGTTGAGGCCGTTTGTCAGTAAGATTGGAGATATTGTGACTATTGATTCCTCTGCATGGCCCATAAACGATATAGTGATACTTTCACTTGCAGAAGATTTTAACGGTAATGCATCAAAACTATACAATAATATCGCTATAGATTTTTCAAATAGCATTGATCCTCTCTCACTTGATATCGCAGTAGATATTGTGGCAGGTGATACGGGAAGTCCTTCGGTTGTAAACATTGGATGGCCATCTAATCCACCGGATGCCCGGTTCACAAGGCTTACGTTCGGACTCTATGGAGTGAGTCCCGGTAAAACATACAGCTTAAGGCTCAAGGGTGGTTCGGGTGGAATCAAGGATCAGTACGGAAATTACATGAAAGAGGACTTTGTCCAGATCATCAAGTTTAACCAATTGTGAGTAATAGTTACTATATGTTTCGCGCTGTCCGGATTCGAAGGTGCGAGAGTAAAATGATACAGGAGGATTTATGATAAACTTAACGGTTTCAATTATGCTGATTGTTCTATGTGCGGCTCTTTTTGTGAAGTTCTCACGTAATAAAAATATGGTATTTTTTCTTATACTTATTCTCGCGGCGATACTCTGCGGCCTTGTAACCGGGTATACACTGCCTGGCCTTGTAAATGTAATCAAAAGGGGATTTGCTGAAACCGCAGCAGGCATGGGTCTTATAATCATAACAGGCCATCTATATGCCATGCTGCTTTACAGAATCGGTGTTTTAGATTCAGTTGCTGTCCTTATTACGCGAATCGGCAAGGGTAAACATTCAACTTTTGCACTCGCCGCGACAGGCGGAATTGTTTCTATACCTGTAACATGTGAAGCAGGATATTCAATGCTCTCGCCGCTCGGCAGGCGAGTGGCGCAGAAATCGGGAACAGCTCCTGCTGCTGCGGCTATCTCGCTCTCATGCGGAATGTATATCACTAATCTACTCGTTCTGCCCACACCGGGCCCGATCGCTGCAGCGGGTATTATGAATGCGAACATGTGGCTGCTCTTTGTCCTCGGACTTGCAGTTTCAATACCCGGAATCATCGCAGCAGATTACTTCAGCCGAAAATATGCCGTGAAATTTAAACTTGAAACACTTACTGAATCCCTGGACATAAATGAGCCGGACATACCGTCATTAAAATCTGGTACTGCATTACTGTTTGTTTCACTTCCCCTTCTGCTTATATTATTCAGGGGAATAGCATCTTTACCTGTACATCCCTTCTGTAGTGGAGTAATACAAAGAATCATTTATTTCACAGGTGAACCATTTATCGCAATACTCATATCTGCCGGTGTAATTATACTTTACGCAAAGAGAAAAAAGAATCTTTTCAACGTATCAGATATTACTGCTGATAGTCTGAAACAATCAGCACAGGTACTTCTCGTGGCTGCAGCTTCCGGAGCGTTTGCAGCGGTATTCAGAACAACAGGTATTATGTATGCGATACCTGTTTCGCTACCGCCCTGGATAGGTCTCATAATACCATTTATTGCTGCAGTGTTGTTCAAACTCCTCCACGGCAATTCAACTGCTGCAATGATATCGGCTTCTTCTATTACGTTTGCCTCAATGTACAGCATGAGGATAAGCCCTGAGCTCGCGGTTCTTGCTGCAGGCGCAGGTGCAATGGTTGTGTCACACGCTAATGACCCGTTCTTCTGGATAGTTGCAAAGTTCAGCGGTATGAATATGAGTGCCACATACCGACTGTTCACTGTAGCTACACTGGTTTCCGGCCTGGTAACATTTCTTGCAGTTTTTGTCCTGGGGCTTTTTATGTGATTAGTCTCATGCACCCGCATGCGGATTAATTAAAAAAAGCCCGTTATCACGGGCTTTCTAATCTGGTGAGGGAAGGATTCGAACCTTCGAAGGCTTCGCCGACAGATTTACAGTCTGTTCCCTTTGGCCGCTCGGGAACCTCACCAAAATGAGCTGGCGAGAGGAATTGAACCCCCAACAAGCTGATTACAAATCAGCTGCTCTACCGATTGAGCTACGCCAGCGCAACGAAGTAACTGATATTTTTTATGGGGGGAACTGTCAATAGTTTTTTTCGGGGTGATCCGCTTTTTTTGGACGACATAATACAACCCCGCTTAAACAGTATTCATGGAATGCAGGTTTACTTGACATGATATCAAAATCGAGTTATTGTCTTGACATATGGGTCAGCATAAAAATTATACTTTTATAGTAGTAATATCTGGAGGGAACACGCGGATTGTCCGGGTAAACCGTGATGCAATATAGCGGTTCCTTCATAAGTGATGCGGTATTGGTCCGCAAAATATATTATGGGCACCTCAAAATTGTAATTTATAGTGGTTCCCTTATATCAGTTACAAGAAGAAGGCCGATAAGAGTAATACTGTATTTACAGGACCAGATTAAATTCATGAAAAAAATTATACTATCCCTGATTTTTCTATCCTGCGCTGTAGCCGCATATGCGGATACCAGAACAATCACAGTAAAAGAATGCATTGATATAGCCCTTCAGAACCACCCTGACTATTTCATATCTATTGAGGACCAGAAAAAAAGCATTTCCGATTACGGGGTGGCCAGGTCGCAGAAGAGCCTGATCATCAATGGTGAAATCCGTACAGTGGAAAACGAGAAGGATACTGAAACGACATCAAGCGGGGTTGAAATTCCCGGCAAGGATACCTATATCGGCCTGTTCGCGGGCATCACTCTTTATTATAATATATATGATGCAAAAAAGGATTATGAAGAGGATATGGCCAAAACAAATATTGACATGTTCAAGATAAAGAGCCAGAAGACAAAGCTTGACATAATCTACAATGTCAAGATTGCCTATTACAGCTATTCAATGGCAAGGAATGCCCTGACAATCAGGGAGGAAATATACAGGAAGAACGAGAAAAAGGCGCTCCTTGCAAAACAGCTTTTTGAGGGCGGATCAAGACCCATCCTTGATGTGAGCAAGGCAGAGGTTGACCTTGCCGATGCCAGGCTCCAGTACGAGATGGCTAAAAACAATGAAAGAAAGATGAGGATGAACCTCTTCCACGCCATGGGTCTTGAGGATACCGAGGACCTCGATATTATCCCGCAGGATGTTGAAGCAATGCCGGGTATAACAGTAACGCTCGATGAATTATACAACATGTCACAGATATACAGCCCGCTGATAAGGATTTCAGTGCTTGAAAAAAGACTGGCAAAGATGAAAATTTCAACAGAAACCGCGGCTCATTACCCCAGGATTGATTTTCAGGCAGGAGCGGGCTATGAGCTGGACAGGATCCGCGGTGCGGATAATTATGAAAAAAATTTTAGCGGTAAAAACTGGGCACCGGCATTTTACGGCCTCTTTTTTATGACCATTCCTGTATACAGCGGCGGCAGGATCTCTGCGCGGGTTGATTCAGCGGAGAGCGATTATAATAAAATAAACTACAGGGAGAGAGAGATCCTGGTAGAAACAAAGAACCAGATAAGGGACAGCTACAGGAGCCTGGAAGAGATCCGCAAACAGCTGGAGATATCTGAACTCATTATCAGGAATGCTGAACGACACCTGCTCCTTGCCCAGAAGAGCTATGATAACGGCGGCGGTTCCCTGCTCGAACTGCAGGATGCCGAACTGAGCGTTATCAGGGCGAGGATGGGATATCTTGAAGCCAGGTATAATTACCTGATGACGCTGGCCAGGCTATCAAATATTATCGGGATTGGAGAGGAATCCATATGTGGAGATTCGGGAAAAAACAAATCGGAATAACCATAGCGGTCATTGCCCTTTTAATAATAATTATTGTTAAAGGCTGCGGCGGCAAAGGCGAAAAGATATATGTTTATGATAAAGCGGTCAAGACTGATGTGCTGAGAACCATTACTGTAACCGGTGAGCTCGAGGTAATGGACCCGGTAACGATTATGTGCAAATCAACAGGTATTGTTGAGGGGATCTATACTGATTTTAACCAGTATGTGTCAAAAGGCCAGCTCCTTATGAAGCTTGATTCAATAGGTATTGAACAGAAGGTAATGAAGGCCGCAAGCCTCATAGAGGGGAGCAGGCTTGAGGTTGAATCCGCGCAGCGTGAGCTCGAGGGTAAAAAGAATCTATACAAGGATAACCTGATATCCAAAAGGGCAATGGAGCAGGCTGAAATCGAGTATAATATTGTGGTAAGCAGGTATAAACAGGTAAAGATAGACTATGATATGGCAGTTAAAGAGAGAGAGTACACGAGGATTTATTCACCCATAAGCGGTGTGGTAATCGCGGTTTATAAAAAGAAGGATGAGCCGGTATCTGTTTCGGTTCCCCTGATTCTGCTTGCCCCGTCTCTTAAGAGGATGACCCTGACTATCAATATCGACGAGTCTGATATAGGAAACATTAAAAACGGCCAGCAGGTCGTGTTCAGTGTAAGTGCATTCCCTGATAAAAAGTTTTACGGATCAATAAGCCAGGTGCGGATAAATCCTGTCAAGACAGGGGGCCTTGTTACATACCAGGCGATAGTTGTATGTGATAACGAGGAGACAATGCTTAAGCCCGGGATGACAGTGACTGCAACGGTGATAATAGATGAGCGGAAGGGTGTGATTGCCGTATCGAACCAGGCATTCATGGTCAATCCTGACGGATCAGAAGCAAAGGGCAATGAAAAGTTTTTATGGAAGAGGGACGGGGTACTCGGCAGCCAGTCATATAAGAGAATAACGGTAAAAACCGGGCTTACCGGCGATATATTCACAGAAATAACCGAAGGCGTTAAGGAAGCCGAAGAGATTATGACAAAAATCAAGGAATCAAAATAGACACCCTGTTATGAAAGATAATATCATTGATATACAGGACCTTGTAAAGATATACAACCTCAGTGAAGAGGTCAGCGTCCATGCGCTTAAGGGTATCAATATCTCTATCAGGAGGGGTGAATTTGTTGCTATAATGGGGTCATCCGGTTCGGGCAAGTCGACCTTTATGAACGTGCTCGGATTTCTTGATACCCCGACATCGGGTCTCTATATGCTCGACGGTATAGACGGAAGCAGCCTTAACAATGACCAGAAAGCTGAAATACGCAACAGGAAGATCGGATTTGTATTCCAGGGATTCAATCTCCTTTCCAGGACCTCGGCCCTTGAAAATGTTGAATTACCCATGTTCTACAGGGGCGGGTTTGCACAAAGCGAGCTCACTGTAAAGGCTAAAAATCTCCTTGATATGGTGGGGCTTTCCGGGAGGTACCATCATCCCCCCAATAACCTTTCAGGCGGGGAGCAGCAGCGTGTGGCAATAGCGCGGTCCCTTGTTAACGACCCGGCCATTATTCTTGCCGATGAACCTACCGGTAACCTTGACTCAAGGAATACAGAGGAGATAATGAAACTCTTTACCAGGTTGAACCGGGAAACCGGTATCTCGATAGTAATGGTTACACATGAATCCGATGTTGCCGAGTATTCCGATCGCAAGGTCTTATTCAAGGATGGCGAAATTATCGATGATTCGCCTGTGAAAAGAAAAAAGAATATTAAAATCACCAAGCGCAAGATGTAAATACTTTATCTGGTATAAATAAGTCCTGTAAATTTCCTGGCCACATAAGCCTTCCGGTTAAAACTATAACATTTAACGATCAGATTGGTGCCGGTCATTGCGGACGGAGTGATGCAATCTGTTGAGACGGGAATCTGTTTATTAAAATAAAATGGGTATTTCCACAAACAGACTGCCACAGCAGTGCTGCCGGCAGCCTCGCAGTGACATTATGTATTCTAACCATTTCGTGAGCCGTTATTACTAAAAAAATTCCTTTAATTCCGAAATTATGTCTTTTTTTGTTACAAAAAAAGTCACGTTTATTAAGACATAATTCACCGCATCCGATAATGTTAGTGTAATCAGAACGGCTGCTGAACAGCAATTTCCTGATAATGCAATGTTTATCTTGCCCGGGGATCAGCTGTTAAGTGCGGTTTTTATCAATCAATCGATTAATTTTTATTTCCTGGTAAACAATCACGTGTAGGGGGTAAAAAAACATAACAGCAGGAGAATTCCGGTGAAAGAAGTTGTGGCGATAAAAAGGTTTAAGAAATTCCTTCAGGTGGAAAAAGGTCTCTCTCAGAATTCAATTTACTCCTATACATATGATTTGAAAAAATTCAGTGAATTTCTGTCACAGAAGGACAAGGATATACTTGACGCAACGCAGGATGATATCCAGCAGTTCCTCAAATATGAGAAGATTAATAAAAATAATTCTACCAGGACCCTTGCCAGGTCTCTTGCTGCAATAAGGCAGTTCTACAATTTTATATCGGACACCGTTGACGTGGGAATACAGAATCCCACTGAAAAAATAGAGACGCCCCATGTTGAAAAGACCCTTCCGGACTTTCTCACAGTAAATGAACTTAACAGGCTCTTCAGCTCGATATCAGAGGATGAGTGTTACGAGCTGCGCGACAAGACGATCTTTGAGCTCCTGTATTCAAGCGGGCTCAGGATTTCAGAGGCAATCATGCTTACCAGTGCCGATGTCGATTTTGAAAATGCGATTGTAAACGTAATTGGAAAGGGGGACAAGCAGAGAATGGTCCCTGTGGGAAAAGAGGCTTTAAGGCTTCTTGCAAAATATATAAAGGAATCACGTACCGCGATAATAGGCAGCAGGGAAAGCGAATACCTCTTTGTGAGCAAGAAAGGTTCACAGCTTAACAGGAAGTCTGTGTGGAGACTGCTCAAGAATTACGTGACCCGGACAGAAATACAGAAGAACATTACCCCGCATACCCTGAGGCATTCATTTGCCACGCACCTTATCGAGAATGGCGCGGACCTGAGGTCGGTACAGGAGCTGCTCGGTCACATGGACATATCTACAACGCAGATATATACGCACATGGCTAAGAAACAGCTTCAGAAGATTCACAAGAGCTTCCACCCCAAGGGCTGATCCGGAGCACTGTATGAGATATTCATGTTTAACGGCCCTGCTTTTTTCTGTACTTATCATTACCTCGTTTTCATGTACACCTTCTGAAAAATACCTGAGGGAGAAAAACATCCCCTCGGGTTATGAAAATAATTTTGTCAGGGTGCTCGTTTCTGTTGAAAGCGGTTCGTTCAGGATCAACTCCGGATCGGCATTAACGGTCAGGCAGGGTAAAGCGGGCAGGCTGCTCTACGATATGAAGGACGGCAGGCTGGTTTTTTACCCGGAAAAAATGAACGGCATATATCTTGTGGAATCAAAAGGGGCACCGCTCTACCTGAACGGCAGAGGATACAGGGGGACCTTTGAACTGCACAGCGTACTGGGGAAAATACACGTTGTGAATGTTGTTAATATCGAGGAGTATCTTTACAGCGTGGTTCCGTCCGAGATGCCTTCATCATGGAATATCGAAGCACTCAAGGCGCAGGCTGTGGCTTCACGTACATATACATACTATTACCTGCTTAAAGATGATTCAAGGAAGATATACGATGTTGATGCAACCACCAGCTTCCAGGTGTACAAGGGAATAGCATCTGAAACTGAAAATTCGACATCAGCGGTTCGGGCAACTGCGGGGGTGATAATGGTGTATAACCATGCACCGATACTTGCCTATTTCCATTCAACAAGCGGCGGTAAAACCGCAGACGACAAGTACGTATGGAAAGGTGATGACCTGCCTTATCTTGAAGGGGTCAGGTGTACATACAGCAAGGAATCGCCCCATTACGAATGGCAGCTTAAACTTACAGTTGCAGAAATTGAAACTGCGCTCAAACGCAAATACAGCAGGGTTGGCAGAATCAGGGGCATTTCGTTTAAAAAATATGATGACAGGGTGTACGAGGTTGAAATCACCCATGAACAGGGTACGATTACAATGTCGGGTAACGACTTCAGGATCATGGTGTCACCTTCAAAGCTGAAGAGCACTTATTTCAGGTCTGAAAAAAGGGGCGGCACCCTGTATATTTCAGGAAAGGGCTGGGGCCATGGAGTCGGGATGTGCCAGTGGGGAGCAAAGGGCCGCGCGGAGGCGGGGCAGGACTACAGCCGGATACTCAGCACTTATTATAAAGGGATTAATTTTAAGAAAATATCCAATAATTATCTTGCACAGATGAAGGGCAGCGGCAATCATGTCAACTGATGCCGGAAAAAAAATCACCATATTCGCTGCAGGATTTCAACTACCACCTGCCTGAAGAACTTATCGCACAGATCCCTTCGCAGAGGAGGGATTCATCAAGGCTTTTTGTCCTTAACCGCAGCAGCGGGCAATTCACACACACATCATTCAGTTCAGTGGCCGGTTATCTTAAAGATGATGATATACTGGTGTTTAACAATGCGAAGGTGATCAACGCGAGGATTTTCTGCAGGCGTGAAACGGGCGGCAGGGTCGAGGTTGTTCTTGCCGAGAATATATCACCATCATCATGGAAAATAATATGCAACAGGACTGCAAGGATCAGGACCGGTGAGATCCTCCATCCCGAAAATGAACCGTCCATCTCTTTTGCCGTGACCGGGCGCGAAGGAGAATACCTTATCATCGAAACTGATACTGACCTTGACGAGACAGTCCTTGACAGGATCGGGGTAGTGCCGCTGCCTCCTTACATAAGGCGCGACGCAGACGCTGCCGACAGCGAACGTTACCAGACCGTTTACGCGTCAATGACCGGTGCAGTGGCTGCGCCTACCGCAGGCCTGCACTTTACCCCTGAGATACTCGACACCCTCAGGGGCAGGGGGATAACCACAGTCTTCACCACGCTTTATGTGTCCTGGGGCACGTTCAGCCCTGTGCGCGGGGATGACCTCTCGCTTCACAAGATGCACTCGGAAAAATACATTCTTGATGATGAAAGCGCCGGGATGATCAATTCGGCCAGGAGAGCCGGGAGGAGAATAGTTGCCGTGGGTACAACGGCTCTCCGCGTACTTGAGTCCACATTCAGGGACGGGGCAAATGTCCCGGGCGGGGGATCTACTGATATTTTTATTTATCCTCCGTATAAAATCAAGTCAGCTGATGCGCTGCTGACAAACCTGCACACGCCCGGGTCCACGCTGCTGATGCTGGTATCGGCATTTGCCGGTTACGACCTTGTTATGGCCGCGTATGCCGAGGCGGTGCGGGAGAGGTACAGGTTTTTTTCATACGGCGATGCAATGCTTATACTGTGATGAAGGTGATACATGAAGGTAAGTAAACTTATTGAAGAACTGAACAGGATCTATCCTGAATCGTTCCAGGAGAACTACGACAACACCGGGCAGCAGGTGATTTTCCCGGAAAGGGATATCACCGGGGTTTATGTTTCGCTTGATGTTGAGAAGGCTGTAATCGATGATGCCGGGGCGAATAACTGCAACATGATTGTTACGCACCATCCGCTTATATTCAGGCCAGTAAAAAAAATAGTATCCGGAGAGGCAAGGTCCTCGATGCTGATAAGCCTTGTAAAGGGCGAGGTTTCACTCTACGCGATGCATACCAATTTTGACAAGTTCATGTTCAGGTATCTTGCAGATGAACTGGGATTTCCCGGGAGCAGGCTGCTGTTTAAAACCGAGGGTGCGGGTGAGGCTGAAACCGGTTTCGGGTCAATGGCTGTTCCTGATAAGGCAATCCTTCTGGGAGACCTTCTTTCAAGAGTCAGGGATGCGCTTGGACTTGACTACCTGCTCTATTCCGGGGAGGAGAGTATGGAAATAAGAAGTATTGCTTTTATAAACGGTTCAGGAGGGGGATCGGTTGAAAGGACAATCCAGGCTGCACATCCCGACTGTATTATAACCGGGGATGCCGGGTACCACCACGCAAGGTATGCCATTGACAGCGGAACAGCCCTGGTAGATGCGGGGCATTTCGGCACTGAAATTATTTTTAAAAAGATGCTTGCTCAAACCATTACAGGTATTATGAATGCTAACGGGGAAAAATCACGAGTGATAATCTCCGGGACTGAAAAAAATCCCTTTAAGCTGTATAGATGATGAATAACGACAGAAACATAATGCTTGACCTCCAGGAACTGTGGGATTCCGTGATGAAACTCGAAGGCGAGATCGAACGGAGCCGTAAATCCATTAAACTCTGGGAGAGCCGTAACAAAGAACTTGAATCAGGCACAGCAAAGGCCGATGCGGAATATAAAAACATCAGCCTGAAAATCAAACAGGATGAACTTGAACTGTCCGCGATCGAATCGAAAATTGAAAAATCCGAATCCAGGCGGAACATGCTCAAGTCGGAAAGGGAACTTGATGCGCTCGATTCCGAACTTGCAAAACTCAAGTCCGACCGTGACAGCCTCGAGACATCAATTTTTACAATGATGGAAAAGTCCGATGGACTTAAGGTTAAACTTGATTCGCTGAAGAGTGAACTTGCTGAATCGAATGTCCAGACTGTAAATGACATTGAAGGCCTTAATAAAAAAATCATTAACCTGACCGGTCAGGCAGACTCGGAAAGGCATAAATTCAGCGGGCTGAAGGATTCGCTTTCACCTTCAGTTAAATCCCGGTTCGAAAAACTTATTAATTCAAAAGACGGGATTGCCATAGCAAAACTCAACGGCGAAACCTGCACGCACTGCAATTGTTTAGTTCCGTCATCTGTCGCCTCCGGGCTGCAGAAAAATTCTTATGCGACCTGCACAAACTGCGGGCGTTTTCTTTACCAGGCTTGATTATGATGTTACCGGAGCGTATTGTATGCTGCTTAGCATAGACAGGGTATTGCAACTCCTTGCTGAAGGGAAATCCCTTGAGAAGATTTCCGAACTGGCAGACTGTGATGCTACCGACGTTGTTACTCTTATTGAAGAGGCCCGTGAACTGATCCATAAGCATGAAAAGGCTTCCGGCAGGAGAAAGGTAATCATCAGGAAGAAAAAAGGAGCAGGCGAAAGTGACCTTACCCCTGCTGAAGACGAGGTGTCCCGCGAGGTAATGAGCGGTGCTGAACTTGCCGCAATACCTGTTAACGCTTCACTGACAATGTATATCAACGGTATCTCTGACGAAGAATCAGGGAATGCCGGTATAGGCATAGTTATCTTTGATCATGAGAACCGGCAGGTGGGTAAGGTCAGCGATTTTATCGGCAGGCGTTCGGACGCGGCTGCCGAATATGTCGCGCTGATCAGGGCGCTCAAGCTTGCGGAATATTTCAGGGTGAGTGAACTGAAAATACGCACTGACTCAGGGCGTATAGTCCGGCAGATATCGGGCGGGCAGGAGATCAGGAACAACACGCTGAAAGGACTTGCAGACCAGGCTGCCGGGATTATTACTAAGATCAGGAATTTCAGGCTGGAACTGATTCCACGCAGCCAGAATGACAAGGCTGATTACCTGGCAAAAAAGGGCTCGGAAAAGAACAGGTAAGCTGATGAAGGCGGCATGGCAGGTTGCGGTCCATGATGAGGCTGAAGTCCAGGCTCTCTGCGATGCGTGCGCCATAGATAAAATCCCTGCCTCCATACTATACGGCAGGGGCGTACGCACCCCCGAGGCGATGGCGGCATTCCTTAATCCATGCCTGAGCGACCTGCACTCTCCATTCCTCCTTGACGGCATGCACGAAGCTGTCGCGCGCATAAAAGAGGCCGTCCGTTCCGGAGAAAGGATCGCCATATTTTCCGATTCCGACATTGACGGCATCACTTCGCTCGCCATAATACATGATCTTCTTGCAAAACTGAAATCCGCAGCATACATCCGTTACCCGCGCGACCGGGAAGGTTACGGACTTACATACGGCATAATTGACGAATTCAAATCCGAGGGCATAACTCTTGTTATAACTGTTGACTGCGGTATTAGGGACTTCGCTGAAATCGGTTATGCTAAAAGCTGCGGGATGGATTTTATTGTCACTGACCACCATGAGCCTGACTCCTCCCTGCCGGATGCGATAATTCTGAATCCGAAACTCGGGGACAGCCCGTATCCGTTCAAGGAGCTTGCCGGCGTCGGGGTGGCCTTCAAGCTGGCGCATGCCTTTAAATGGAGTGAGAGGCCAAGCTATAATGTCCGGTTTGTTGTTGTGACTCCATCTGAAGGCGGGATCCGGTATTCATTTATCAGGAACTGGATTATAACCGGTAATGGGGCGGTTGAATCATCCCAACTGGAGTGGTTTGCCTCATCTGTTGTTGTATCCTCCGACCGTGTTGTCCTTGCCGGTGACTGCGCTGAACTTAGGGTTTTTCTGAGCGGACGTAGTGATATATCGTTTGAAGACCTTTTTGTGCTGGCTAATAAAACCTTGAATAAGAATTACAAATCAAATGATTCATGCATGGATGAACTTCCCGGAATTTTTATGCTTAGAAAGAACCTGCGCGGCCGGAATCATGAGACAGCGGCCAGGATACTGGTTGAACTGCAGATGAGAGGGCTTGAAAAACTGCACGGCTCTCTCCGTGAATACATGGCCCTTGTGGCAGTAGGAACTATTGCAGATATTATGCCTGCCCTGGGCGAAAACAGGCCGCTTATCATGTTCGGCATGGATGTGTTCAACGGCGGGAACGGACACCAGGGTATCCGGGAGATACTGGGTGTAAACCGGGCTTCGTCAAAATCCATAAGCTGGGACGTGGCTCCGCTTCTTAATACGCCGGGGCGTATGGGTGAGACAAGGCTTACTGTCGATTTTTTTCTCAAAGATGACAGGGAAAGCACAATGGAGCTGCTGGCAGAGATAAGGAAGCTGAACAGTGAAAGAAAAAAACTTGTGACTGACACAATAAACAGGATCAGAGCTAAAAACCCGGATGCTGGAATTGAGCCGGGTTTTTTCTATTATGCCGACGACAGTATAAAGGACGGGCTTGCAGGGCTTGTTGCAAACAGGATAGCAGAGGAGATCAAAAAACCGGTTATCATAATGTCAGGGCCGGACGGGAACGGGCATATAAAAGGTTCGGGCAGGAGCTTCGGGAAGTATAATTTTCTGCGTCACCTGGAGCCTCTTTCATCCATGTTTGAAAGACTTGGAGGCCATGCACAGGCATTCGGATTTACAATCCGGAAAGAGAATATAGGCCCGGTTATGCAGCAGATCGCCGGGTCAATCGGAAATAGCTGCGTGCGTGATGATAATATCAGGATTGATGCCGTGCTCGATCAGGGCATGATAGACTCAGCGTTTATTGAGCGGCTGTCACTCCTGGAGCCTTATGGAAAGGAGAACGAAGAGCCGTTGTTTCTTTCACGAAATGTTGAAGTCAGTTCTTTCCAGAGGTTCGGGGCTGATTCAAACCATGGGAAATATATCCTGGGCACTAACATACAGGCAATCGGCTGGAATATTGCTGATATGATGCAGGAATACTCCAATTCAGGCAAAGAGCTTGATATGGTTTACAGGCTGGACAATAATCGTTACCTGAACAGGCTCTATCCCAGGATGCTTATAATGGACATCGATTATTCGCACTAAATTGTGATTGGCTGGATACTTTTATGTAATATAACTGAGTTTTTGCGACAGCGCTTAATTATTGACTGATGTATATAAAAAATAATTTGACTTATTGCTATCATCTATTATTATAAAAGTGGTACAATTAAAAAGCGGGTAATACTATGGAAATTGACGTTAAAGAACACGATGACCTTGTACTGGTAAAGGTAAACGGCGATATAGAGATGATGTCTATCAAGAATTTCAAGCAGATGCTGTTTGAAATCGGTCAGAATATTGATAAAGATATCGAGATAGATTTATCCGATGTTGATTATATAGATTCATCGGGTGTCGGCGTTCTTATAAGTCTGCTCAAACTCCAGAAGAAGAAGGGGAAAGAGCTGCGTATGGGCAAGGTAAGTTCAAAAGTGCTGAATGTCCTGAAGCTCAGTTCCCTCGCTGACGTCTTTAACCTCTGATATGCATGGTCTGCGCATAGGCAACGGATTTGATGTACACAGGCTTGTGCCTGGCCGCGACCTTATCCTTGGCGGAATAAAAATCGAACACCCCCTTGGCCTTGAAGGTCACTCCGACGCCGACGTACTTGTTCACTCAATAATTGATTCATTCCTCGGGCCTTCGGGTCTTGGCGATATAGGAAGGCTCTTTCCCGATACAGACCCGGCATACAAAAATATCAGCAGCATCTATCTCCTTGAACAGGTATATGCGATGTTGCGGGAGAAAGGATTCACCGTAGTTAATACCGATTCCATTGTTATTTGTGAAAAACCTAAAATTGCACCCTATGTTGATATGATCAGGCAGAGTATCGGCAGGGCTATGAAGAATGAAGTATCCCCTGAATCAATAAGTATCAAGGGCAAGACAACTGAAAAACTGGGATTCACCGGAAGGGGTGAGGGGATCGCGGTGTATACTGTTTCGCTGCTCTCATGTAAATAAAAATTTTACAGGCTTTGTCCGTTCATCATTCAGCCAGCAGGCCGGGGTGATGAACGGATTGAACCATGTTATCTTTTTTTTGTATTGTTATAGATTCCAATCAGTACTTTCATCTGTTCAGCCAGCACTCTTGTAACAATAATTATAAGGAAACCGTATAACGGCATCAGTATTATCGAGGCTATTCCGGAACTGATAAAATCCATTCCGAGCATCCGTGTAAAGCCCCTGCCGTCATTCCCCAGCAGCAATGTTGACAACAGGGCAATCGTAAAACCGACAAGACCGATCCATGTACCGCTCCATTCACCCAGTGTCTGTATAAAATGTGAAAAAACAGGTGTTGCGGCAAAATCGGAGGATTCCGAAAATGTATCTTTTATTTTATCTTTCCTGTTCCACCATATCTGGAAGCTCACCCAGCCTGCAAATCCGATTATCAGCCAGACCACAATAAATATGGTAATATATTTTGCAGGCGCCCTGAAGATGCCGTTATCGACCGCCTGGTAGAAAACATATAGAGGCATAATAAGATTGACTGCTGCAAAGAGGATGTAGACCCACCTGAATGGTTCGCGGAACATTCTGCCTTCATCGATAAAGTTAAGATAAGGTTTAATAAAAGTGAAAAATTTGTTCTCCATGATGCTCTCCTTTTTTATGATATAAAGACATGTCTCTGCCGGGTACTGTCTGATCCCGGTTTGATTAATACTAAATCTTTGTCAGCTCTGCAAAATTCCTGCCGAAGTCGATGCACTGTTTAACCGCTTCGCTGTCCGGGTTCCATAGAACCTTCAGCCCGTCATTGACAAGTTCGAAGCCTGCAGTCTTTACAAGCTCGTTGAGGACCTTGACAGATTCACCGCTCCAGCCGTAGCTTCCGAAACATGCTGCCTTCTTGCTCCTGAATGCCAGGCCCTTCATTTCGTCTATCATTGCGGCCATTGAAGTAAGTATCCCCTTGTTTACTGTTGGTGATCCGGCCAGTATAGCTTTCGATTTGAATACTTCGACTATGACGTCGTTCTTGTCGCTCTTTGCAAGGTTGAGCATCTTGACGTTTACCTTATCGTCCGACTGCCTGATCCCCTGTATGATGTACTCGGCCATCTGCCGTGTGCTCTCCCACATTGTATCGTAGATGATCGTGATCTGGTTCTCTTTGTAGCTGTCAGCCCATTCAAGGTATTTTTTGATTATCTGCGAAGGGTTGTCGCGCCAGATTATCCCGTGGCTTGTGCAGATGTAGTCGACCGGGAGGTTCAGTGCGAGAACCTCGTTTATTTTTTTTATCACGAGGGGGCTGAAGGGATTCAGAATGTTCGCGTAGTACTTCATGCATTCTGTCCAGAGCTCGTTCCGGTCAACCAGGTCGTTGAACATGAATTCTGATGCGTAATGCTGTCCGAACGCGTCGTTGCTGAAGAGGATATTGTCGCCGGTAAGGTAGGTCATCATGCTGTCAGGCCAGTGGAGCATGGGCGCCTCGACAAATATAAGCTCCTTTGAGCCCAGGCTTAGCCTGTCGCCGGTTTTTACCACTTTAAAGTTCCAGTCCTGGTGATACTGCCCCTTCAGGGACTTGACGCCGTTTGCGGTGCAGTAGATCGGCGTATCAGGAATAAGCCGCATAAGTTCGGGAAGGGAGCCGCTGTGGTCAACCTCGCCGTGATTGGCAATTACATAATCTATCTTTTTCAGATCTATTTCGCTCTGCAGGTTTGCAACGTATTCCTTTGCAAAGGGTTTCCATGCAGTATCGATCAGGGCGGTTTTTTCCTCTTTGACAAGATATGAATTATACGATGATCCTTTATGGGTGGAGTACTCATCACCATGAAACCTGCGCAGTTCCCAGTCGATCTTTCCAACCCAGTATACATTATTTTTTACGTGAATGTTCATATTGTACCCCTGTTTTTAAAGTTATTTCTGCTTACTGTATGAATCAACATTCCTCTCCGGTCATGCTGCTCCAGGGAAGGAGCTATGCCTGTACACGGTTAAAACCGGATGTGAATCATCTGTGTATTTTTAAAATGAAATGTTAACCTGACAGGATATAATTTACTAAAAATCCGGGAAAGAGTTATTTTTTATAATGATATTCATCTGATCGTGTTTATTTTATGCTACTTCCCCAGCCATTCCTTCCATAGATCAGGAGTGTAACCCACGGATGCCTTTGAGCCGTACCGTACTACGGGTGTCCTGAACAGCGCAGCGTCGGAAAGCAGTTCCTCCTCAACGTCATGTTTAATGTACTTCAGGTTCCTTTTTTCATATGCCTTGCTGCCCGTGTCTATCAGCTCTTCAACGGGTATGTTCCTGGAAACGTTTTTAAGTTCCCCCTTGCTCATTCCCTTTTCTGCAAGGTCCACAAGGTGGACCTGTATATTTCTTTCTTTGAAATACCGTACCGCTTTTGCTGTATCTTTGCACTTTTTAGTTCCGAATATCTGGATCATCTGGTTTGCTCCTTCCTGCGCATTTTCAGGGATTAAGGCTGATTGTTCAACCGTTTTTAAAACTCTTTATTGTATACAAATTAATTTTATCAAACCCGGCGCTGTCATATAAAAAAAAGTTGACCTGAACTTTTCAGGTATTTACATTAAATTCCATACAAATCTTTTTTAGTTTTACGCAATCAAATAAAGGAAAACTCTAATAATGCATAAAGTCAGGGCCGTAATATATATAATTGCCGTTCTCCTTGTTTCCTGTAAAAGTGATACGGCAAAGATTAAGCAGCCGGTTGAAACATCAGGTTATATAATACAGCACACCTCGGCTGTGTTCAAGAACGCGGAACTGATCTTCGAGGATGAATGGAAGGTTGTTTTCCGTAAACTCGACGACTCACAGTATATTATTTTTTCAAACAGCGTTGATGAACTTAAACTGTTCAGCTTCAGTTTCATAAGTCCTGATGATGCCGGTATTTACAGGGTTAGTCCGGATTACATGAACATCCGTTTCGAGATAGATTACATTGAAACAGCAATGCCCGATCCGGTAACAGGCGAAAGTATTTCAATAAACAGGATTGTGAATATCACAAGGATTCCCGGTGAAAGGTATTCAGCTGCGGGGATCAGCTCTGATGTCGGGGCTGATGAATTTATTGTGAAACTCAAGGCCCTTGTGCGGGCTGACGATGCGGCAGCCCTTTCAGGGATGATTCTGTACCCGGTTACAGTATTCATCAACAAAAAGAAAACGCAGGTGACCGATGCGGAAATGTTTGTCAGGTTTTACGGCCAGATCTTTAACACAAAGGTGACAGACGCGCTTCTTGCACAGTCACTGGGAGATGTCCAGGCCGACAGCAGGGGACTTGTAATAGGCAGGGGTGAGATCAGGATTGCCCAGGTTAACGGCATCATGCTGATCACGGAAATAAAGAACCGTTGACAGGCTATACCAGCCCTTTCTCCCTGAGAAACTCCGAAAGTATCTCCTCTGTTCCATTGATTATTTCTCCGCATGTTGCACCCTGTTCTGCTGTGCCGAACCTGTGCCTGTTGAGCACCCTGCAGCATGTTGCGCCGAATCTTTCTTTAAACCTGTTGTGGAATTCACCTGAAAGTGCGTATGGTTCTTTACGCGGAACATCGGGCGTTGTGCGGCCTTTAAGTATACCGATGATCATCACTGAACCTGCAAGTGCTCCGCACAGGCATCCCGCGTGTCCCATGCCTGCGCCGAACGGCGTGGCCATGCGCACGGCCTCTGTGCTGATTTCGGGCGCTACCCTCTCCCTGAATGCAAGGAAGATCGACTCGGCGCAGTTAAAACCCTCTTTATGGTAATCGATTGCGCTTTTATTTATTGCTGGTGACATGAAATTCTCCATTTATGAATACTGTTATTCCTGATGTTAAAAAACAATCGGTAAGAGTGGTTTTACTGTCAATGAGATATTGGTTTTGAATTAATCATTTTCTACAAGAATAAGATTCTGCCACAGAGGGCACGGAGGGGGAAGGAGGTTTTGGCGCAGCTTTTCGGGCGCACTCGTAGTCATTCCGTTTTTTCGGAGGAAAATACCCGAATTTTTATTATGCTATCAGTATTTTTCTGCTGCATGCCAGCCGCTTTTTGGTATTTCAAACGAAGCGGGATATATCCCGCAATTATACAGAATATCTTCTGATTATTCTTTAATCTCTGTGTCTCTGTGGCAAATGTTGTTTTGTATTGTTTACTGGTGTATCATTTCCTTTCCGGTGAAAATCATTTGACGTACTTAACTTAAACTGCCGATAATCTTTAACAGGTGAAGTTAATTCAATGAAAATACCATTCCATAAAGCATACCTTGGCCCCGGGGAGGCCGAAGCCGCGGCAGATGTAATAAAGAGCGGGTGGCTCACCATGGGTGAGAAGACTTTCCAGTTCGAAAGGGACTTCTCGGGATACACCGGCGCTGGAAATTCAATCGCTGTAAATTCATGCACTGCCGCTCTTCACCTTGCGCTTAAGGCGATCGGGATACAGCCCGGCGACGAGGTGATAATCCCTGCCATGACATTCATTGCCACGTGGGAGGTGATTACCTATTCCGGTGCAAAGCCCGTACTTGCGGATATTGAACATCATTCATTTCTCATCGATCCGGCCGAAATTGAAAAGAAGATAACGCCTAAAACACGCGCTATTATACCGGTGCATTACGGCGGCGAATCATGCGACATGGATGCGATCATGGAAATCGCGCGCAGGCATAAACTCCATGTAATCGAGGACGCGGCGCACGCGCTCCCGACCCTTTACAAGGGGAGGATGATCGGAACAATCGGCGACATTACATGCTTCAGCTTTTATGCCACCAAGACCATCACAACCGGCGAGGGTGGGATGATCACCACCGCAGACCGTGAAAGGGCTGACCGCATGCGCAGGCTGCGGCTCCACGGGATCACGAAGGACGCATGGAACAGGTATTCTGAAAAAGGTACATGGCAGTATGATGTTTCCGAGCCGGGGTACAAGTACAATATAACAGACATCGCGTCGGCGATCGGGATTGAGCAGCTTAAAAAATGCGACGCGATGAATATAATGCGACATGAAATAGCCGCGAAATACAATAATGCTTTTAAAAAAAGCGAGCTGCTGCACACATGGAAGGTAAGGGATAATGCAGAGTGCGCATGGCACCTCTACCCGGTACTTGTTAATACAGACGCTGTAAGTATCAGCAGGGACGATTTTATTGAGCAGCTTAAGAGCGCGGGTATAGGAACAAGCGTCCACTACATCCCGATGTACAGGTTTTCATGCTTTGACAAATCCGGTTACACCCCCGGTGATTTTCCCGCGTCCGAGTATATGTTTTCACGCCAGGTGTCGCTCCCGATCTACCCGGGAATGAACAGCGGGGAAACTGATTATGTGATCAGCACGGTTCTCTCGATTCTTGAGGGGAACAGAAGGTAGGGCCGTATGAAAAAAATGTACAGGATACTGATTGTCGGCGCAGGGGAGGCCGGTGCAGCTCTACTTGCGGACCTGAGGCAGAAGGGGCTTGGTTCCGCCGTCGCGTCGTTTATTGATGATGACCCGGCCAAGATCGGCAGGGAGATAGGCGGACTGCATGTTGCGGGGCCCGTTTCCGAGATAAAAAGCGTATGCAATGCGTTAAGCATCTCCGATGTGATTATCGCTGTTCCATCGGCAGGTACAGAGTTCCTGACAAAGCTGATCACGGGTATTTCATCAACAGGCGGGCGTATAAATATTCACTATGTTCCCGCAGCGGAAAAGTTCTTCGATTCTGTCCCGATCTTTCCTTCAATGAGGGAGTTTTCATATTCCGATCTCCTGGACAGGGATGAATTTTCGATCGACCTTGATATAATGGAAAAATTTTTCAGCGGCAGGAGTGTCCTTGTCACCGGTGCAGGGGGGAGTATAGGTTCGGAGATATGCAGGCAGCTTTTGAAGTTCAATGTAAAAAAAATCATAGCCACAGGGCGCGGCGAGAACTCGATCTATAACCTTACGCGGAGCATGGATGAATACCTCGGGCTGATGAACGAAAAGGGGCCTGAACTTGTCTACAGGATCATTGACGTGCGTGACGCAAGGCTCATGGAACGCCTCTTCAGCGAAGAGATGCCCGATATAGTTTTCCACGCCGCAGCGCACAAGCATGTGCCCCTCATGGAATTCAACGGGATAGAGGCGCTGCAGAACAATGTACTTGGAACTGATAACCTGCTGAACCTTGCATCGAAGTTCAATGTAAAGAAATTTGTTCTTGTTTCAACAGACAAGGCCGTGCGTCCCGCAAATGTCATGGGCGCTACAAAGCGTATGTGTGAACTCCTTACGGGATTTTACAGCAGGGAAAGGGGGCTCAGTACTGCGATAGTCAGGTTCGGGAATGTTCTTGGAAGCAGGGGCTCTGTTATCCCCCTGTTCATAGAGCAGATCGCACGGGGCGGCCCTGTTACTGTCACACATCCCGAGGTCGCAAGGTATTTTATGAGCATACCCGAGGCTTCCCTGCTGGTGATCAACTCAGCTGCGATATCAGGCGGAGGCGAGATTTTTGTGCTTAACATGGGCGAGCAGTTCAGGATTGCTGATATCGCGCGCAGGCTGATCGAACTGAACGGTTACAGGCCCGATACCGATATCAGGATAGAATTTACCGGGCTGCGTCCAGGTGAGAAACTGTACGAGGAGCTTTTTTACGATGAGAGTTCCATGGTGAGTACCGGCAACAACAGCATATTCATGATGAACAGGGATGACGAGTTCCTGGACGGGACTGAGTACAGCAGGCTGATAAACGGGATACGGGATACTGTCCCGTATATGTCTGACGCCGATGTACGCGGGTTCATCAGGTCTTTTGTGAAAAGCTTCTCATCCTGATTGTTAAACAGGTTCATCTTCGATTTCGATTTCATTTTCGCTGCCGGTTTCCGCGGACTCACCCGGCATCCTTGAAAATATCGCGGCCATCCTTCTCAGCCTGTCCATGTGGTTTACATTCAGTTCACCTGTCTCCAGCTTCCATGTCCAGTTATTTTCGGTCGTGCCGGGCGTATTCATTCTGAACTCAGTTCCGTAGCCGAGTATATCCTGCGCGGGAATGACCACAAGTCCCGCATGCGAGGCGTACGCCTCGCGTATTATCCTCCAGTGAAAATCGCTCCAGTCCTTCATGCCCATGTAGGCCATAATGTAGTCGCGTTTCTCCAGGGGCATTTCCGTGTCATAAAACCACCCGTTTGAAGTATCGTTGTCATGGGTCCCGGTGTAGAGTACGCAGTTTTCAGTCTTTATATTATGCGGAAGGTACTCGTTCTCCGGGCCTCCGTCAAATGCGAACTGGAGTATCTTCATCCCGGGTAATTCCATGTTGTCGCGGAGTGCCTTAACCCGTTTTGTGATAACGCCCAGGTCTTCGGCTATGAGGGGCAGGCCGCCGATATCATCTTTAAGCCTGTTGAACAGATCGTGTCCGGGACCGTTTATCCATTTACCTTCTACAGCCGTTTCCCGGCCGTATGCTACTGACCAGAAAGCGTCAAATCCCCTGAAATGGTCTATGCGTACAATATCGCACAACGATATCGCATGCGAAATGCGTTTCCGCCACCAGTAATAAGTATCATCCCTGAGCCTGCCGCTGCTGTTACGCCACCTGTACAGCGGGTTGCCCCACAGCTGCCCTGTTTCACTGAAATAATCAGGCGGAACACCTGCAATATACTCAGGCTCAAGTTTCCCGGGGTCTATTGTGAGTATATCCCTGTTGCTCCATGCATCAGCGCTGTCGTTTGATACATAGATCGGGATATCCCCGATTATTCTTATTCCCCTTTCATTTGCGTAAGCCTTGAATCTTTCCCACTGCCTGTTGAAAATGAACTGGGCGTATTTTATTATCAGTATCCTGTCGGACATTTTAAGACGCCATGAATTAAGCGCGTCTTTTTCTCTCAGGGCTATGTCCCTGTCCCATGACATCCAGTTGTACGACTGGTATTCGTGCGAGATCGCGGCGAACAGGGCGTAATCGTCAAGCCATGCATCGTTGTAATCATCGCAGAACCTGGAGAACGCAAGTGAATCCTCTTCGTGCGCATGTAGTACAAAATCGTGAAATGAATTTATTATGCATATCCTGGTACGGTTGCGCGCAGATATAAAGTCCGCAGTGTGTGATTCCTCGACTGTAACCGGATCAGGCAGGGTTCGGCTCCATCTCTCCGTCGCCATGCTCTCGGTGCTGATAAAAAGCTCGTTTCCGGCAAATGCCGAGATCGAGGAATACGGAGACCATCCCATTGCAGGGGATACAGGCCCCACCGGCAGTATCTGGAGGTATGAAAATCCCCCTCCGGCGATGAGGTCAATGAAGTCGTATGCCTCCTGGCCAAGTGTCCCGGTCCCGAACCGGCCCGGGAGGCTTGTTATGTGGCAGAGTATTCCCGCTGACCTCTCAAGTTTCATCAGTTCCCCTGGCTCTTCATCTGCGTCAGTACACTTTTCAGGTTTTCGATCTCTTCACCGTAACCCTTCCAGTTGCCTTCGCGCATGTACTGCTCGGCGCGCATGTAATGGAAGTATGCCCTGTCTGCCAGTTCTTTAAGTGTTCCGCCCGCGGACTTTCCTGACTCCGTAAAACTTGCGCCGTAGAATACTTTCTGCAGTGATGTCTGGAGGTCGCTCTCCATGGCTATCTGGTCAGAGAAAGAGACAATAACCCGCTTAAGCTCGGGCATCTCTGTTGTCTCTGCCTTCAGGTAGAGCGGCTCAATGTATATGAGCGAGTCCTCAATCGGGATTACAAGCATGTTGCCGCGTATTACACTTGAACCGGAACGGTTCCAGAGAGAAAGCTGCTTGGAAATTTCAGGGTCAGTGTTGATTCTTGATTCAACCTGCATCGGGCCGTAGCTGAGTTTATCCTTGGGCAGCTGGTATAGCTGCAGCCTGCCGTATTCAGCGGGATCGCACTTTGCAGTTAGAAACGCGAGCATATTCATTTTCTTATACGGGCTGAACGGCATTATAAGCAGGAACCCGCTCTGTTTTTCACCCGGTAGTTTTGTTACAAGGTAGTAGCTGTGTATCGGCTCCTCTTTGTCGCCGTATATCTGCGACGGTATCTGCCATGCGTCCTCGCTGTTGTAGAACACGTTGGGATTTGTCATGTGGTACCTGAGTAATATTGTGCTCTGGATGTTGAAGATATCCTCGGGATACCTGATATGTTTCTGCAGATCGGCCGGCATCTCCCTGATATCCCTGAGGATCCCGGGGAATACCCTGTTATATACCTGGATTACCGGGTCTTTTGTATCGGATATATAGCAGTTTATCGTTCCGTTGTACGCATCGATTGTCAGCTTGACCGAGTTGCGTATATAGTTAATCTGTTTGTCGTTTGCGTATACCGGTGTTGAATAGGGAAACTGGTCGCTGGTAGTGTACCCGTCGATCATCCAGTAGAGTTTTCCTTCGGATAGAACAAGGTACGGGTCGTTATCAAGTTCGAGGAACGGCGCGTAGCTGTTCGCGATTTCAATGATGTTTCTTTTGAACAGCAGCCTGCTTTCGTTGCTTATGTTTCCTGAAATCAGCAGGTTGATATCGCCGAAGGCTATCGCGGCCATGAGCCTCTTGAAAAATGAATCAAGCTTGATCCCGCCAGTACCGGCATAAGTGGTGTACTTGTTCTCCTCTCCAGATGGATAATCAAATTCGCCGGGCTTGATTGATGTATTTGTTATTGCGTACGAATTGTCGTGTTCGCCGTAATAGATCTCGGGCCTGTCGACTTTAAGTCCGGTGTCTGTTGCTGGAGGAATATCCTTCATTATGAGTACAGGGAGGCCCTCTGTCGTTATGCGGTCAACACGGCTCATTACCAGCCCGTAACCGTGCGTATAGATAAGGTGCTTGTTCTGCCATGTCTGCGAGTTTACTCCAAGGTTCTCGATTGTAAGTTCGCGCCCTGAAAGGTTTACTGCGATTTTTTTACCGTTTATCATGTACCTGTCAACATCAACATCGTTGAAGTAATAATACTGTTTAAGTTCCTGGAGCTGTTTGTAGGTCTGCTTGAGCGGGCGCCAGTCCCAGAGCCTTACACTTTCCAGGGTCTCCTTGTTTTTAAGAATGTCGGCGTATGTAAGCTCCCGCTTGTTGGCAAAGGGTATCTCCTCGACCCTGTCAATGCCATAGGCAAGTCGTGTAAAGGTTATATTGTTCTGGATGTAAGGTGTCTCCTTGCCGAGTTCGTTCGGCACAACAATGAACCTCTGCTGCAGCGCGGGGTAAATCACACCCAGGATGAAATATACAGGGATCAGGGTGAGCATGACTATTACCGGGAGATTGAAACTCCTCTTGAAAACATTGAACAGGAGAAGTGCCCCTGCAATGAATGATATGACCTCTGCCGCCCTGTATGCAAGGAGGTTCGCGTGAATAGCCGTGTATCCCGCACCGTAGAATTTACCGATCTGCGAAAACAGCAGTTCGTAGGCTGATAACTGGTAGCTGAACCCGTATAGTATTACCATGAGCGCCAGCAGGATTGATATGTGCGCCCTGCTGAACAGCGAGAGTTCAACGCCGTTTGCTGTTTTATGGATTGCCCCGTTAAGGACGTGAAGTATAACCGTGAAAATTGTTATGATTACAAGGGTGCTCATGAACCACCCGTACAGGAACTGGTAGAAGGGCAGGGAGAAGACGTAGAAACCTATATCCCTGTTGAATACCGGGTCTGCGGGAAATCCCTGGAACGGCATCGAGTTTTTAAACATAAGGTATTCCTTCCAGAATGCCGATGCACCCCCACCCATTACAAATCCTGTGAAAACAACAACTGCAGTCACTATAATCAGCAGCAGCTTCCTTGACGAACCGATCGCAGGGATCTGTATCCTGTCCAGGAAGTTTTCCGTGAAGAACCTTCCCTTGCCGCCAAGGAGCCTGATCATCAGAAAATTCAGCAGGAACAATACAATGAATACTGTACCGAACAGGGCCTGCACATTAAATTTTGTCATAAAAAGAACCCAGAATACGCTGAGGCCGTTGTTCTGTTTAAACCATTCATAATCAATATAAAAGCCTGATATATACCTGAGGATAAAATAGATTATTATAACGCCCGTGAAGATGATAAAAAACCTTTTATTCATATAATACTCCTGGAACAGTAGGTTGACTTATTGCTACAGGCTAAAAATAAACAGTCCGGCTGCTGGAGTCAATGATAAAAGATGGCTTTATTCTTCTATTTATTTCAGCATCCGCTGAGGATTTATTGACATCTATCGGGTTTTTAAACATCATTGATACATGGACTATAAAAAAGAGATGAAGATGCTCATGAAGGGGAGGGAGCGTTACTTCCCTGTAATTGATGCCCTGCTGGACATGAAAACAGCGGACGGAAGCCACCCGCTTTCAATCGATGATCCTGATATGATGAGAACTGTACTTGAGCTTATTGATATAGGCTACTTTGATCCCGATGCATTTATTATAAATCAGCGGTTCGGAGAGGTGCGCGGGCTTTATTACAAGGGCGGACCTGTGCTCACTGACACCGGCTGGACTCAATACAAAATGCATCACAGCGGGCAGAGAAAAAACCAGGTAATCAGAATTTTCATTATACTCTCAATAATCTGGCTTGCCGCCGCGTTCATGCTGTTGATTTTTATTTTAAAATAAAAACCGGGATCCAGCTGTGGCGCAGAGAATTCCGGGTTCATTTATTGCCAAGGAAAATAAATTCATCCTCCCTGTATTTCCATATCTCGGTCCTTTTTTTACGAGTCTGGCTTCGATAACAGATCTCTACCCTGATGATGGAATCATCCCGGGTTGAAGGTAATTCCCCTTTAAAGATAAGCTTCTCGCCCGGTGTAATCATGTTCGGACCTTTCAGTTGTATAGTCAGTGGTGAATTTTTTCCGGGGTACACGGCAGTGATTGTGACGTTAAGAGCTATAGTTGTTCCGTGATTCTCGATATCTGCAAATATTTTTTTCCCGGAATGTTTTAATCCTGTAATTATTACAAAAGTTGAATAGTTCTGGTCCAGCATTTTTTTTGTGAAGATTACGTAGAGGAGAGTTACTACCAGGACTCCAATGGTCATCGCCGCCTGGATAATGCTTGAGAATGTCTGGATAAGTACCGGTATTGTGCTGATCATTTCAATCCCCCTGTTGTTAACCTGATTGCCTGTGATTGATTTTAAGTCAAGCCCATAAATATCTGAATTCCATACCTCAACCGCTGTGCGCTCCGTGCCTCATGACAGGTACCTTTTTGTATTATTCTGAATATTCCGCAAAATCCTTGACACTGCACATTATCGGGATTAACAGACCTCATGCAAATTGAAGAGCAGAGTAAAGGATTCCCGGGAAAAGCCGGCGCCGGATTAAGGAAAGCTTTCCGTTCCCTTAAATACAGGAATTACAGGCTTTTTTTCATGGGGCAGGCGGTGTCGCTTATCGGCACGTGGATGCAGCAGGTTGCAGTGAGCTGGCTGGCGTACAGGCTGACCGGCTCGGCGATCATACTTGGCACAGTGGCCTTCTGTGCGCAGATTCCGGTATTTATACTCTCGCCATTTACGGGAGCCCTTGGCGACAGGTTGAACAGGCGCAACATACTTTTTGCAACACAGATATTCTCCATGATCCAGTCGTTTATCTTTTTTGTGCTTACCTTTACAGGAATTATCACCACGTGGCATATAGTTGTACTCAGCCTTGCACTCGGGGTCATAAATTCATTCGAGATGCCAACCAGGCAGGCCTTTCTCCTGGAGATGGTTGACGACAAACGCGACCTGCCCAATGCAATTGCCCTCAACTCTGCAGCATTCAACAGTTCGAGGCTGATAGGCCCTGCAATAGCAGGTATTGTTGTAGCATTTTCCGGCGAGGCTGTCTGTTTTGCTGTCAACAGCGCAAGTTATTTCGCATCGGCAGCGGCCTTAATGATGATGAGGTTTGCACCCGCTCCGGCATATGCAGCCGGTAAACTCTTTGATGATATAAAGGAAGGATTCAGGTACGTCCGGGGAAACAGGCTGGTCAGGGACCTCCTGATAGTTGTGGCATTCACCTCATTTTTTTCAATGATGTTTCCGGTTCTTCTCCCCATATTCGCGCGCGAGGTATTGAAAGGCGATTCCCATACGTTCGGTTTCCTTGTATCTGCAGCAGGCGCGGGCGCTCTTGCCGCTACAATGTTTCTTGCAATACGCACCAGTATTAAAGGCCTGTGGGGTATAATCAATGCGTGCATGATGACTCTTGCCGCTGCGTTCATGCTGCTTTCTGTCCACGCGCTCCTTGTTATGGTGATGATTTTTCTCGCGCTCGCCGGATTCAGTACTATTGTTGTCATAGCATCATGCAACACGATACTGCAGACAGTATCTGACAGCGACAAGAGGGGCAGGGTGATCAGCTTCTACATTATGGCTTTCACCGGGGCGGCACCGCTCGGGAGCCTTGCAGCAGGCTATGTTTCTCACAGGATAGGCGCGCCCTGGACTTTTTTGTGCGCGGGCGTGGTCTGCCTCGCGGCAGGTATACTCATTTTGTTCAGGCGGAAGGATGACGATGCTTATATGCTCTGATTATACCGCAGCAACTGTGGCCGCAGATTTCGCGTCACTTGCAGGCGGACTGCTTTCGCTCCTGCCCTGGATCAGGAAACCGGTTCATCACTGAATATTCCGTTCAGCTGCCTGAGCGACCTGACAAACGCCTCGCGCCCGGTGAATCCCCGTATCTGCCTGCCGGTGTGCCTGTCGCAGAAACCGTCAAGGTCTTCTGACATAAAGTACCTGTAGTCAACAGTGAGCTCTTCGCCCGCATTCAGGTCGCGGGCTGCGAAGCATAGCCCGCAGTGGTAGACCATAGTGGGCTCAAATGAATGGTTGACAAAGTCCCCTTCCCGGCTCCCGAAGCATGTATTGTGCTTTGAATACGCATCGTAAATAAACCAGTTATCCACGTAACGAACACTTGAATCGACAACGTCCTGGTGCGGCGAATTGTCAAGGTCCCGGCAGACCTCGTCGTGGTAATCCTTGTGTATGAGTTCGCTGATACCGTAAGTGTATATTACCAGCAGTTCGCCTTTTTTCACATCGCGTTTCAGGAATACGCCGCGTCCCTCTATCCCGGACTCGCGGATTTCATGGTCTGCAAGAATCATTTTTACCCCTGGCCGGTTTTTGTCCGTATGTGGTCATCTTAAATAAAGGTCCGGTATTTATGTCAATGTTGATTTTTGTTTTTAGTCAATATGTACACATGCAGGTTCCTGCATGTGTAGTCAGATGCCTGTGAGTATATCCTTTATTGTATGCGAAAATTCCTCGGGATGCAGGTTGTAGTTTCTCCCTTTGAATTTAATGGGGAACTTCAGCTTTCCTGATTCAATAAGGTCCAGGCATACATTTGCAATATCGGGATCGTAGTGTCCCTTCTTCCTCAGTTCGGTCCTGAGCTCAGCCTTTGCTTCGGCTGCACTTCGGCTGGGCCTGTGCGGCCTGTCGCCCAGGATCGCCTCTGCCACGTCAGCCACTGCAACAATACGCGCTCCCTCGGTGATCTTTTCTGCTTTAAGCTTTTTCGGGTATCCTGTTCCATTAATACGTTCATGGTGCTGCAGCGAAATGGTGTGTATGTTCGCCAGGAGCTCGTTGTTGCCGAATCCGGCAAGCGTAATCATCTCTGCGCCGTGGTGAGGGTGTTTCTCGATGTGCCTGATGTCGTCGTCATTAAGTCTTGATGATTTTTCGATTATACTCCGGGGCACCTTGTATTTGCCTATGTCATGCAGCATCGCGGATACGGTGTATTCATAAATTTTCTTTTTAAGCAGGAACTCGTTTTTGTACCTGTTCTTCAGGCATATCTTTGATATCTCCCTTGTGAGGTACGCGACGTTGAGCTGGTGACCTATTGTGTAGTCGTCTCTTTCGTAATGGAACATACAGTAAGCAAGGCCCACAGACGAAATCGTGTTGTTCATGTCGTCGAGGAAATATCTCAACTCATACTTCAGGCGCTGTTCTGCTATTTCACCGGTTATAGAGTCAAGGGATTCCTGGAAATCACTTGTAAGTTTGAGCAGTTTTTTTTCAAGCTTCATAAGTTCAGGGTAGAGGCTGCTTTTAACTTCAGCTGCATTGATAGCCGTATCTTTCCTGGCGGCTGCGGGCAGTGAGACATCGGCATCTGCATGAATCCTGGAGTACATCTGTTCAGCAGCCTTTACTCCCGCAGGTTCAAAGTAGACGATTCCGTCGTAACCGATATGCCTGATGTAAAGCTTTGACTTGAGAAATGCTATCGCACTGCTGTAGACGCTGGTCGCAATATCCGAATCCTTCTGCAGCTTTTCACTTTTTATCTGGAAGACATCATTGCGTTTCATCATGTCATGATAATTTGCGAATGTCCAGTAGAGGATGTAATAAGCGGCATGTTCGTGCGGCTTCATCCATTCCCAGTCTTTGACCAGCTTCTTTAACCGGGTGGAGAATGACTTCTGGCTGAGCATTGATAAACCTCTGTGAACGGCAATGATACATATACCATACAGTATATAACAGGGATGTCAATTTAAAAACTGCCGGCTGGAGTGTGCCCGTAAAAAATTGCAGATATTGCAGCACGACCGGGCTTCTGTGGTATGGCGATTTAAGATAAGGATTGATTTTTTCAAGTTTCAGGCATACAGATTTTATACTATAGCAGTTAACGATTAGATCAGCACCGGTCATTGCGAACCCTTCGACGTGCTCAGGATAAACTCCGTGAAGCAATCTGTTCATGCGGGAATGTGGTTAATATAATAAAACGGGTTTTCTCAAAAACAGACTGCCGCGGCATTTCATGCCGCGCAGTGACATTATGTTTACTGATTCAAACGTTAATCGCTGTAATAAATCAGTGTGCCGTTCCTCTGTATAACTTTGCCTGGAATGATTTACCTCTCCATGATTCTGCGTAATCCTTCCTTCCATTGACCGCTCCAGGGATCCGCAATAATTTTTCCTGAACGGTCAGTGCAGTAAACGGGGGTGAAGCTTATGGAACTGCTGCCGGTTTTTACCCTGAGCAGCACCCTGTAGTCCCTGAAAGTAATGTCGGCCATGAGAAGGCTGCCGTGAAATGAAAGTACGCATTCTCTTTTGTATCCCGGGTCAAGGAGCGATCCTCCGCGTACAAGGCCGTTCCATCCTTTTATGCCAAGGTAATCAAAAACTGTCGGGAATATTTCCGCATCGGTTATGTATTCTTCAGAGCTGTATTTTTTTGTTCCGGGGAGGCGCATTATGAATGCCGGTCTCTTTATGTCATCGTGCAGCACGCTGTGTCCTATCATGCCGGGGGCGAATCCCTCGCCGTGGTCCGAGACTATGACAATTGCTGTATCATCATACGCGCCGTTTTTTTTAAGCGCGCTGATTACGCGGGATATCCCGCTGTTTACCTGGCGCACTGAGTTCCTGTACCTGTTGTACAGTAACTCGATGTCTCCGGGATTACGCAGTTTCGCAATGTTTACATCTTTACCCGCGTATGGCTGCGACTTGCGGTGTTCCGGGTCGCAGTAGTATGTCCAATGAGTGGAATCCAGATGTATTATCATCGCAAAGGGCTTTGTGCGTGAAGCGCTGTCAATCCACTCCTCTGCCCGGGCTGTTGTGCGGTTGTCTATATGGTTTCTTTCCTCTGTCCTGTTAAGGTACCCGCAGTAATAATGGTCTATGAGCCTGTCTCGGCCGTTTACCCTTTCATGGAACCCTTTCCATTCCATGTTCGCAGAGAAGGCAATATAGGTTTCGTAGCCCGCTTTTTTCAGTATGCGCAGGATGCCTGAACCCGGACCGTGCTCCCTGTCATAATCGATGTCCCCGGAGAATGTGTATGCCGGCCTGTCCATTAAAATGCTGTTCCAGGCGAGAGAGGTGTATATGGCGCCGGTCTGGTAATTCGCCGAAGCAAATGAATTCTCTGCCAGCATGGCCATATCAGGAGCAAGTTCACCATTTATGCTGTCTGCCCTGAAACTTTCAAGTATGATAACAACCACGTTCCGTGGATTCGCAGCTTTGGAGATTCCTGTGTATGATTCCGGGATTATACGGTCTTCGGCCCTCAACGGGAAGGTTAGTGTGCCGCTGGCAGTAGAATAGAGTTCAAGGTAGAGGGGATATATCCTGCGCCAGAAGAAACCTGGAGTTTCCCTGTTTACACACTGTTCAGAAGCAAAGAGTACTGCTGATAGAATAAAAAGAAACAGGGGCAGGATGATTATTCCTTTTGCCCTGATAATTATATGCGGCATGAACCTGTATATAAGGCATCCTGTCGTAAAAATCGCGGCCAGCAGGATAGCGAGGATTATAATCAACCCGGTCGAGAAACCTGCTTCCTCAAGTGTATAGATAAAATCACCGCCCGTTGCAAGGACTGTGACGGATTCATACAGGTCCATGGATGTTATGGAGAGCAGGAGCGCGTTGAAATGTATCAGGAATACATAGATTAATGCAGTCCCTGCCGCCGTGTATTTTAACCTGCGGTTTGCAGAAATAGAGTCAATTGTCTGCAGCATTGAGAAAACAGCGGTCTGCTGCAGGACATAAGATAAACATCCCAGGTGTAAAGGTTCAGCCGTGTAATATAAAGGCCATGCCAGCGATAAGAGCAACATGAAAGGGTAGTATGGAACGCGAAGTTCCCTGCCGGGCAGGATTCGGCTGTTTATTTTCATCAGGTATTAATCCATGGATATAATTTCGCAACGTCATTTCATGCTATATGGTTTTATGCAAGAATAAAAATGAGCAGGCAGATTTATGCTGGATCGGATTACCGTGCACTTTTTCAGGAGGGTCCGGGAAAGTGCACAGTAATCCGATTTGAACTCCGGCAGAATAATAATTCTTAACTTGACGAATAAAAAACAATCTTTAATTGTTTTTAAGTATTTTGTTACTGTACCCATATTTTAGCTTGATAAAATCAGCGCTATTATTTTAATTAACCAGTTAATTAAAATAAAACTGAAACAGACGTTTTTAGCAGAACGATGCAATAAATCCACGGAGTATTTTATGAACATAGCAAAGCTTTCGACTTCAAGGCCGATTTTTATAACCTGCCTTGTAATACTTATGATGGTAATGGGTATAATAGGTTTCAACAGCCTGGGAGTTGACCTGTTCCCGCCTATAGATTTTCCGGTGGTAGTTGTTTACACGGTCTATCCCGGGACCTCACCTGAAGAAGTAGAGAAACTCATAACCAAACCGCTTGAGGAACAGGTAAGCACCATTGCGGGCATCAAGAGACTCTCTTCGCGCAACATGGAAGGTGTGTCAGTAATTATAGCTGAATTTGATTTTGATACTGATATTAAATACGCCGAGGAGAAGATGCGTGAAAAGGTTTCGATCGCACGCAACAAGCTCCCCGATGACCTTGAATCTGAACCTGTTGTGCAGCAGTTTGACTTCACGGACCAGCCTGTAATAACAATAGCATTTGTTTCTGAACTTCCTCCCGGTCAGATGTACGACGTGGCCAAGGAACAGATTAAGACTATCTTTGAACAGGTTCCCGGTGTTGGCCAGGTAAGGATATCCGGCGGCACGCAGAGGGAGATACAGGTGGAGCTTGACAGGAATAAGCTTAACGAGTATCACATACCCGCCACAGTTATTGTAAGCAAGCTTGAAAATTCCGGTGCGAATGTTCCGGTGGGGAACTATGACAGGGGCGATATGGTCACCAATTTCAGGACAATCGGTGAATTCAAAAACCTCGACCAGCTGCGCAATACTGTAGTCTCTTTTTCAGGTGACTATAACAATCCCACGACAATCGGTACGCTGGGTACTGTTAGAGACGGACTCGTGGACATGACTACCATTGCATCCCTCTACTACCCCTTCGAGGTACAGGGGGACGTTAAACCCGGGGACAAGGGTGTCGTAAAGGATAAGAAAACCGGGAAAAACGTTAAAAGGGAGATGATGTCCTGTGTTATACTGGACATATTCAAACAGTCCGGTGCAAATACCGTTGCCGTGGCAGACGGTATCATGAAAAAAATTGAACCCGCAAACAAGGTAATAAAAAAGATAGGCGCTAATTCAAAAATGGTCTTTATTTACGACACCGCGAAAATGATCAGGAGTAACGTTGATGACGTAAAGGAGACCATGTTCATAGGCATACTGCTTGCGATTTTTGTCGTGTACCTGTTCCTGGGGAATATACGTTCAACCATAATTACAGGTATTGCAATTCCAAACTCGCTACTTGGCGCGTTCATGCTCATGTATTTCATGGGATTCACGATTAACCTCATGTCTCTCCTGGCTCTTTCCCTTACAATAGGTCTGCTGGTTGATGATGCAATTGTTGTGCGGGAGAATATATTCCGGAAGATCGAGGAGGGGCATAAGCCCTTTGACGCAGCGGAGCTCGGAACAATGGAGGTGGCTCTTGCGGTTATAGCCACGTCACTTACAATCATCGCGGTATTCCTTCCCATTGCATTCCTCGAGGGGATTATAGGCAGGTTCTTCAGGCAGTTCGGGCTTACAGTTGTTTTTGCAATGGTGATAAGTCTCTTTGACGCCATGACTGTTGCGCCCCTGCTGAGCGCATACTTCGCAGGTACAAAGGGTAAGGCTAATAACTTTATTGTCAGGTCGTTTGACAGGTTCCAGGACTGGCTGGAGGAAAAATACATGCTTATAGCTAAGTTTGGCATTGACCGTCCGCTGGTTATTGTTGGAATAACAACGATCGTATTTGTTATAAGTCTTGTTGCATTCGGGCATATAAAAAAGACATTCTCGCCAGACCCGGATGAGGGTGAATACAACGTGAATATAGAACTTCCGCCCGGCACAAGCCTTGGTGCTACCAATAATGTTGCGCAGAAGATTGCGGAACGGATTAAGACTATCCCCGAACTTAATTACATGTCCATACAGACAGGAACAGGTGCTGCCGGTACCAATACTGCCTCTATCGGTGTTTTCATGGTACCCAGAAAAGAGAGAAAAAGAACAACTGCGGAACTGAAGGATGAAATAAGGGATATACTTAAAGACTTTACCTACGCAAAACCCTCTGTAGACAACTACACCCGCATGGGCGGAGGAGGCGGTAGCAAGCCGTATATGCTTGCAATCAAGGGTGAGGACCTGGATGTACTGAATGAATATTCAGCTAAAGTGATTGAAAAACTTAAAGCGGTCCCTGACCTTACTGAAATCAAAAGCAGCATGACAGCAGGTATGCCTGAATTCCAGGTAAAGATGGACGAAAAGAAGATGCTTATGGCCGGAGTCAACAACAAGACTGCCGGTTATGAACTCCGCATACATGTCGCGGGCGAGGTAGCAGGGAAATACAGGGAGAAGGGACTTGAGTATGACGTGCGAGTGCGTCTTAAACCTGAACAGAGGAACCTGCAGGCTGCCTATAATGATACAAAGGTGCCAAACATGCAGATGAGGATGATACCGCTCCCGATGATATCAACAGGTACTGTTTCAACAGGGCCTGCAACTATCTATCGCCAGGACAGGTCCAGGATTATACAGGTGAGCGCAAACCTTGCGAAGGGAGGAGCTATCGGTACAGCTATAGACAGGACTGCGCAGATACTTGAAAAAGAGCTCCCTATGCCCGATGGCGTTTCTTACGCCTTTATAGGACAGGCTGACAGTTTCAAGGATATGATAAAGAATATTGTGGTGGCATTTGTCCTCTCGATTATATTCATATACCTGGTGCTCTCCAGTCTCTACGAATCGTTTATTACACCGTTTACTATCCTTTTCGCGCTGCCCCCTGCACTGTCGGGCGCATTCTTCGCGCTGCTGCTCACGGGGAAGATGCTGGATATGTACGGTATGATCGGTCTGGTCATGCTCCTTGGGCTTGTAACAAAGAACTCGATACTGCTGGTAGACTTCGCTCTTGAGGGTGTCAGGGCCGGCATGTCCAGGAGAGAGGCAATACTCCATGCCGGGAAGGTAAGGCTCAGGCCGATCCTTATGACCACATTCGCCATGCTTGCAGGTATGCTCCCAGTTGCCATGGGTGCAGGCGAGGCTGCCAAGTACAGGACAGGAATGGGAGTTGCAATAATGGGAGGATTGATACTATCAACCGTTATTACACTGGTTGTTGTACCTGCCGTATTTGAATACATAGATATATTCAGGGAAAAGATAGAGGGATCTTTCAGACCGGAGAGCATGGAATAAAGAATGTCTCACGCAAAGCCGCCAAGGCGCAAAGGCGGTAAGATCAAGCAGCCTGTCATTCCGGCCGCAGTGCCGGGATCTTGATGTTACGAATTGTATCTTCAGTACCCTGAATTTAACATGTCTCACACAGAGGCGCAGAGTACACAGAGAAAGGATTAAAGAATTTTCCCGCTTTTCGGCAGGCTCAGGGTAAAAGCCTGTCATTCCCGTGCAGACGGGGATCCACAGGTTACGCATAGTACCGGAGTGAGTAAAATGAATGATTATTATGTTATCCTTTCAATATATTCAATCATAACCTGCGCCGCTTTTGCGCTGTGAGTCTCCCTGTTGCTCGCAAGCTCGACATACTGCGGATTATCAAAATATGAAAGTATGCTTTTAAGGTGCTCTGTGCTGTGCAGTGAGTCAGTTGTGGCTCCCAGTATAAGTGACGGCACGCCGATCTTACCGTCACCCTGCGCCATTGACCAGTTCTTTATGCCGAGCGCATTTTTTTTCAGTTTGTACGGATCTGCAAGGTCAAGTGTCAGTTCGTATTTTTCGATCTGCTCTTTTTCGGCCTCGCTGTTTACCCTGAAGTTGCGCAGGTACCATTTTACTACAGGTTTAGCGGCAAAATAAAGTGAAGGGTGAATGAACGGTATCAGGCTACCCAGGAACCGCGGAAACCTGAACTCCGCGTTAGGCCCCACAAGCACAGTGCACAAAGGCATGCGCCCGCCGGACCTGCAGTATTCCATAATCGCAGAGGCGCCAAGGGAACTCCCTGCAAGAACAAAGCCCGTACCCTGCGCTACAAGCCCGCTCGTCACCTCGCCGATATCATCCTTCATGCGCTGCATGTCGAACGACGCTGACTTTATTTCGGGAACATCTGATGAATTCTTTTCACGCGTTTCGGCATAAATAACGCGGTAGTGAGGAGTGAGTTCCGCGAGGAATTCTTTCCATCCGGATATCAGTGAAATCCAGCCCGCTATAAAGACTATAACAGGTCTTTTTTTTACCGGCACCGCAGGAATAAAGTCAATGATGTGCAGGCGCACGCCGTCAGAAAGAGTGTGCATGTATTCGGATACTGATGATTTGCTGCCGGTATAATCTGAATAATCCATAAAACGGAACTGCTGCTAAAAGTTACAGCAGCATCATCTCCATTTCGTGATTAAAGTCTTTTATCTTTACCCAGTAGACAATCCAGACGCCAAGGCACGGGAGCAGGGTGAAAAAGTTGAGGTAGGGAATAAAGTTTACACATCCAAGTATGCAGTAGGCAAGTCCTATGCTGTAGGCAGCATCTCCGCACTCCCTGCCGTTGGCGTCGTATTTTCCTTTTATTCCTTTTGTAAGGACGTCAAGAATATAGAACTGCCAGCCCAGGTAGAATACCGGGATAAGCAGGAGCCATGCAAGGCCGGGAGAGATTGTGTGGTATTGTTCTGTCGCCTTCAGCGCTTTATAAATGGTGTATACATATAAAGCCTGCAGCAGCAGTACTACCGCAAAGATTATGGCGCCGATTATAATTAAAAATATTATGATTTCTGCAAGTCCGGCCAACATTGTTTATTCACCTCTATTAATCGAGTATACTCAAATTATTCCGCATGTCAAACAGATTTCAGTATCAGTATATGAGTAAAACCTGTAAATTTCAGCTCAAAAAAATGTTTATTATAAACTTTTTTTTGTCTCAGAGGAGACTCTTGTGTATTTATAAAGAGTATTCATGCCAAAGCCGTGGAGTCTAAAAATTATAAGCAGACATCAAAACGGCGTATAGGTAATAAATATCAAATAAAGGAGGTCCTTAATGAACGAGGGCGGAAGTGCTATAGGTTCTTTAATTTATCTTGCTATACTTATTGCTATGATTGCAGGTATGTGGAAGGTTTTTGTTAAGGCTGGAAAACCGGGCTGGGCAGCCATAATACCGATTTATAACATTATTGTGCTGCTTGAAATTGTGGGCAAGCCCCTGTGGTGGATTGTGCTTATGCTTATACCCCTTGTAAACCTTGTTGTTCTCATTCTTGTTTCAATGGATCTTGCTGTATGTTTCGGTAAAAGCAAGGGGTGGGGATTCGGTCTTCTGGTGATCCTGCCTTTCGTGGGTTACCCCATGCTGGGTTTTGGTGATCCCACTTATTCTGCGCCGGCAGCATCATAACCTGAATTTTCCGGAATAAAACTTTAAAAAGCTGCCATGATGGCGGCCTTTTTAAAGTTTCTCCAACGGTATTTTTTTAACAAAAATCATTCTGCAGCAACATAATCAACTGATGCCCCGCAAAATTCAGGTGAGCTAATTTTATTTTATAAAACAATGGAGTTTTACATGAAAAGAAGAATGGTATATACTGCAGGCGTTGCCATGGCTGTCAGTGCTTTAACTGTAATGCTAGTTACGGGAGTTTTCTGCAAGCCCGGTAATGGAGGAGTATTCGGGAACGGGAACGCATCCCCGCTGAGAAGCGACAGTGTAACTGCAGATACGGTGAAGACACAGGAGGCGTTCAGGAAGGTATATGAACTTAACAAGGAGAGTGTGGTCTATATAAGCACAGAGCAGACCGTCAGGAAGCAGCGCAACCCGTTCATGGATGATCCCTTTTTCAAAGATTTTTTTCCGCAGGAAATGCAGCAGAAAAGGACACAGAAAGTGACTGGCCTTGGAACCGGGTTTATAATATCCGATGATGGTTATATTTGTACAAATTACCATGTGGTGGCCGGAGTTGAGAAGGTCAAAGTTAAAGTGGTAAATGATATCTATTCAGCCGATATAATCGGGTTTGATGAACGGACTGATATAGCGCTCCTGAAAATTAAAGCGAATAGCAAACTGAAGCCTGTATACTTCGGCAATTCCGATAATGTAAGTGTGGGTGACTGGGCCATTGCCATAGGCAATCCCTTCGGCCTTAACAGCTCTTTCACCGTGGGCGTGGTAAGTGCAACCGGGCGCCGTGACCTTGACCTCATGGGTGATTCCCAGACTCACATACAGACCGATGCCTCGATCAATCCAGGCAACAGCGGAGGACCTCTCCTGAACATATACGGAGAGGTAATAGGGATCAACCGCATGATATATTCACAGTCAGGCGGGAACATCGGCATAGGATTTGCAATACCCGTAAACACCGCAAAGAGCGTCCTTGATCAGCTCAGGCAGCACAAGAAGATCAAGCGGGGTTACATAGGTGTGCAGATAGCGCCGCTCACAGAGGAGATTGCATCGCAGCTTGGGCTTCAAAATACAGAGGGCGCGCTTGTGGGCCAGATTGTCAGTGATAGCCCTTCTGAAAAGGGAGGCATCATTCCCGGCGACGTGATTCTCTCTGTAAACGGTAAGCAGGTAAAGAATTACGGCGACCTCGTTTCGGTTGTCGAAAATACACCTGTTGGTGAAACTCTTAAACTGGAGGTGTGGAGAAACAAGGGCAGGGTCAGCCTGTACATTAAGGTGGCCGAAAGACCGTAGGATTTTGATTTGTAACATTAATCATTTGTAGCCCCGTAACGCGTTACGGGGCTACGAGGGATAACGGGCTATCATAATACAATAACACACGATTCCTTGTTGACAGAATTGCATTAAATTCGGGTAACATTAATAACCATGATCTGTCATATGATTGAATGCTATTAACTGCGGGGTTGCTTGTTTATATATGAAAAAAGCTAAAAAAGAATACAATTCTTTACTGGAAGAAATGGTCACAGTAGATAAATACAGGGAACTGGAAAATGCTACACATCACGGTATAAGCAGGTTCGATCATATAACCAGGGTCGGGTACTTGAGCTTTTTAATGGCAAAGATGCTCAGGCTTGACGTGAATACTGTCACCAGGGGTGCATTGCTGCATGATTTTTTTACTGAAGGGGATGTGGAAAAATATACAAAAAAAGAATGGCACAGGCTTCATCCGCAGATCGCCCTGGAAAATTCAAGGCAGTACTTCAGTTTAAATAATGTGGAGGAGAATATCATTGCCTCACATATGTTCCCGATCTGCAGAACAAAACCGGTTTACAAGGAGAGCCATGTAGTTGCTACTGCTGACAAGCTGGTGGCGGTTTATGAATTTGCCAGGTTCAATCTTTTCGCATACGCGTTCTTAAAGGTTCTGTTTGTTTCTGTAAAAGTGTAGTCTGTTCTGTTTATTACTTATCAGTGAAAATATCTCTGATCATCGGGAAGCCTCTTGATTTCTGCATCAGTTCGCTGTTTTTTACACCTGCTCTAATCTTTATCTTTTTGTAAGCGGCAAGATTTTTTGTAAAAAGCTGCGCCATCGAAAGTGTAGTATTTTTGTCCATAATACAGCGGTTATCAAGATTAACTTTTATTTCATCGTTGAAGCTGAATCGCAGTTTCCCCTCGACACCTTTAAGGATTAATGACGCAATTTTTTTTGCTACATCAAGTTCGTTACTGCTCACCCATGATCCGGTTACATAAATTTCTTTTTCATTCAGGGAGATATGCTCTTCGGTCAGTTCGGTGATTATTTCTCCATCGTCGTATACGGTTTCTGCGTCTATCCGGCAGAGGATGTGTGCAGGATCGGGATCGGCTGAATTCCCCGGATCATCCGCATCATCATGCATCTCCTCATGCAGGACAGCCCCGGAATCAGTTCCCTTTTCAGTACGCGTGATAAATTTCACTATTGAGTCCCTCAGCACATCAGAAGACTGTTCTGTGTCCAGCAGGCTTATTGTGAATGCCGAGTTGAAAATATCCCTGTCTTTCATCTCTTCAATCAGCGCATTGATCTCGGGATTCTGTGTCGTAAGCATGTCGATAACGATTTGCGGGTTAGTTCCTATGCCGGTCTCTTTGTTAAAGTCTTTACCCTTCGTGAGCAGTATGAAATTTCCCTTAAGCCCGCTGAACTGTTCACCCTTTCGCAGTATGATGTATGCAATAAGGAAAGTCTTTAGTATCTTGAACATGTCTGCAGTAATGTCCGGCACTGACACCGGATTGATCATGCTGTCCATAATTATTGCCCGGGGGAAACCCCTCTCCTTTATAAAACGCAGCAGCTCTGTCCTTATGAATGCGGTTTTCCCGCTCTTGGAAATGCCCGTGCGCATAACTGATAGCGAGCTGAGTGCCGGGTAGTCGCCTACTATTTCAAGACCCACCTGGTTGAGCGCAAGCTTGATAGTAGTGTTAATCCGCGGAACTTCTGTTACAAGAATGACTTTGTTCGACATCGAAATCGGCATTTTTTAATCACCGCCAGTAAACTAGATATTATCATTATAACGCAGGATCACCGGGATTGTAAATAAAAATATAAAAAAAGTCAATATCAGGAAGTTTCCTCCGCAATATCCGTCTGTCTGCAGCTGCATAAAAATGTCTTGAAATTGTATATATGGTGAAAGATATAAAAAGGGCGTTTTAAAATGAAAAATTTCAAAGTGACATTTAATATATTATGAATAATGAACCGGTTCACATGAAGCTTCTCCCTGTAATTCTTGCTGCCGTATCCGCCGCACTCTTCGGCATGGCTACACCGCTCAGCAAAATTCTGCTCAGGGATATAAATCCTTTCCTCCTGGCCGGGCTGCTTTACCTTGGCGCGTCTGCGGGTCTTCTGCCTGTTGTGCTTTTAAGACGGGAATTGCCTCAACTGCTTCGTCTTGACAGTGTAAACCGCGGCCGTCTTGCAGGTGCTGTGTTACTTGGAGGCATGGCGGGCCCCATACTTGTATTATCAGGGCTCAGGTTCGCATCGGCATCAACAGTGTCGTTATGGCTCAACTTTGAATTGATCGCCACTGCTGTCCTGGGCTTTTTGTTTTTCAGGGACTACCTGGGTTTAACGGGATGGGCCGGTGTATGCATGGCGCTTGTCTCCGGGGTTATGCTCACGGTGCATGAAGGTTCGCCCGGAGTAGTATCCGCGCTGCTGGTTATCAGTGCATGTATATGCTGGGGTTTTGATAACCATTTCACCGCGCTCATTGACGGCATATCGGCCACGCAGAGTACATTTATCAAGGGGCTCTTCGCGGGCACTGCCAATACGCTGATAGGATTTTACCTTTCGGGTTATTCCATTTCTGCAGGCTCCATGGGCCTTGCTGTACTGCTTGGAACATTTTCGTACGGCGCCAGTATCGTGCTGTACATAATGTCGGCACAGAAGCTCGGTGCAATCAGGAGCCAGATAATTTTTTCGGGAGCGCCGTTTTTCGGTGTACTTTTTTCTGTGATTTTTCTGCGCGAATCAGTGTCCGGGCTGCAGTCAGTTTCATTCGTCCTCCTGGTCTTTTCCATTGCAGCCATGACACTGGACAGGCATGAACACCAGCATGAGCATGCCGAAACAGAACACACCCATTTTCACAGGCACGATGATATGCACCACGACCATAAACATGACAATAATGTACAGCACCATGAACACATGCACAGGCATGAAAAGAGTGTACATTCGCATCCCCACTGGCCCGATATGCACCACAGGCATGAGCACTGATGCATGGGATATATTACCAGCAGGCGTTTTGTGCGGTTTTTACTGCAGCAGGCATAACGGCTGATATGCTTAAGACATCGTATGTTCACGGACTTGCAACACTCATTTGTCTCTTTATAACCGGTTTTTTTTGCAGGCAGACTGCTGACCAGAACATTGCAGTCACGAACCTCATGGATTATCTCTACACCCGGCAATGTCCATGGACCTTGCGGATACATCACAGCAGCAGCTTAAACAGATCTCGGAACTGATCAGCCTGAACAGGGATGATGTTGAGAAAGGTCAAGGAAGAGGAATAATACGTATACCGGATTGAATTTCCGCTGCTCACCGCATATATTTATTGTATTATCATTTCAGTAAAAGCTGTTTAAACCGGGTTATAACAAATGAAAAGTCTCAAGCTGCTTTCCATCATCGCAATTATTACGCAACTCATCTGCTGCTGCACTATGCAGCCGGATATCACTACAGATTCCGCAGAACGCATATATATAATCTATGTTATAAACAGGGATATTCATACCGGGCTCATAGTCCCGGTTAACGCAATATCGAAGAGTACAATTACCGCGCTTAAGTGTTTTGAAAATGCCTCATACATTGACTTTGGATGGGGGGAGGAGGTCGTGTACCAGACTCCGAATGAAACATTCTGCATGGATGTTAAGGCAGTGACAATCCCGTCATCAAGTGTCATGTGCGCGGAGGCATTAAACTTAAATGTGGATATGCTTGTGGGGTGGAGTGATTATGCGGTGGAGTTCAGGCTTACAGAGCAAGAGTTCACAAGGCTCTGCCTGTTTATTGATAAAAGCTTTTCACGGGACCCGGATAATCAGCTTATCAGGACCTCTGTGAGGTCAGCGGGTGATGTCATTTACTTCAAGTCGATTCACACATACTGCCTTTTCAATACATGCAACACCTGGATAGCAGAAGCGCTCTCGCAGGCTCTCCCTGGAATTTCACCATGCATGGTAATAACGAAGAATGGCCTTTACGATGAAATAAAAGACCATGGTACAGTACTTAAGCGAAGAAAATAATGTTCTATGTGATTAAAAATTCAAAATTCATCAACGGGATTTGCAAAGTCTATAAAAGATAGTATAATATAATTGATGATCCTGATAACTCATAACATATCACTATAGCCGCACCCGGAGGATATATGATTACCACAAGCTACCTTAAAAAAACAATCATGATGAAAATTGAGATGGTATCAACTCCGATACAGGTTTCTCTTGCAGTATACTTTATATTCGCGACAGGGGGCTATACACCTGATGTGCTCAAGCTGTTTCTAATTGATGCTGTCATTGCTGCGGGTCTCGCTTCAATAATCGGGATAGTATTTAATATCAGAAAGATTAATACCATAGTTTCAATGTACAATGATCCATCCAGTGATCCCTTTGCCATAAAAAAAATTCTTTTGCAGTACCCGCATATACAGGGCTTCATGGTTGTGTTCAGGTGGATGGGGGGAGGTTCACTGGCCTTTATTCTGCTTTTTATGCAGTTTAATCTCACGAGAATGAATATGCTTGCGTTTATCATAATCCCGGTACTGGCTCTCCTGTCATATATACCTGCATACATGGTTACAGAGTCCGGCCTTGAAGAGCTGTATGCAGAGCCGCGCATTGCGAATGCGTCACTGAAGAAAGGTGATTATATCAATTTTACTCTCGGGGTCAGGCTTGTACTGCTCTCTCTGTCAGTTCTGCTTATACCCGTTGTTGTTTTTGGTTACCTTCTGTACCTTGTAAACTCGCAGCAGCTTGCGCTGCAGAATATCTGGCTGCATATAGGTTTTATTTCATTTCTTTCGGTCTGCTCTGTCATAATATCTGTGAACAACATGCTTAAGAATATTAAAAGCAGCGTTCATATGCTCCTGACATCATGTACTGAACTTAAAAACGGTAATTTTACGATCGATGCAATACCAATGACAAACTCAAATGAGCTCGGGATCGTCTGCCAGCAGGTTAACGAACTGATGATCAAGCTTAAGGATATAATAGTCAACGTAAAGGAGTCGTCAGACCTTGTTTCGACA
>DAONFG010000027.1:0-46244 GCA_035403465.1 Spirochaetota bacterium
GGGGAATCCACCAAATATTTTTAAAATCGTGTATTGACAAAAGGGCTCACTTCACCGGAAGATCACGCTTAAGACAGTACCACGTTAAACAGCTTGACGTTCAACTGGATTTGGGGTTCTAAAATGTATGGGACAGTAGTGATATTTTATATGTATGATTAAGACTATGGTGTGAATTCTGAAAACAGGTATTTTGAGATCTATTGATAATCCCGGTGCGGAGCATTTATGCTGGTAAGTAAAAAGTGGCTTAACATATTCTGCATGATTGTTACGGGCCTGGCTGCTGCAGAACAAGCAGAAGCATATGACGGTAGTATTGCCGGTTATATGCACATCATCCCGCTAAAAACATGTATTGAATCCATCCCCGGCTTTCACCTGCCGGTTATATCAATTATTATTATCATTTTTATTATAATTATAATCTGGAACAGGAAACTTGTAAACCGTAACAGGTCCCTTGTTCATGAAATCCGCGAAAGAAAAACCGTTGAGGAGAGGTTCAATGTTGCGCTTGACGCTTCCGGTATAGGCCTATGGGAGAACAGGTTTGACGGAGGAGAGCATTACTTCAGCGATCAGATGTTCAGGATGCTTGGTTATGAGCCGGTTGCAGGAGACGGAAGCCATAAACTTTTTTCTTCAATACTTCATCCTGACGATGCTGTCCGCGTTAAGAGGATGACAGAGGATTATCTGAGCGGAAAGAGGTCCGGTATTTACAGGGTTGAATTCCGGATGAAGAACAATTCAGGGTACTATTCAAGCATACTTTCATCAGGAATAGCGATTGAGCGTGACAGCGAGGGCAGGGTGCTCCGCATGGTGGGCTTGCATGTAGATGTTACAGATTTCAGAATGGCCGAGATAGCTCTCAGGGCGGGTGAAGACAGACTGAAGAAACTTGTCAGTGATCTCAGTGAGGCTAATGACAGGATATCACTTGAAGCTGAGGAACGCAAAGTATCGGAGAAGAGGTTCAGGGATATTGCGGATCTTCTGCCGCAGATGATTTATGAATGCAATGCTGAAGGCATAATCACATACACCAATAAGAACGGGTTCGAACTCTTTGGTTATCCTGAAAATTATATAGGCAGGGCTCACATTAGTCAGTTCCTGTCGGAGGCGGATTTTAAACACGCTGCGGAAAATATCAGCCTGGCGATTAAAGGAGAGATGCATTTCAGGAATGAATACACCTTTATCAGAAAAGACGGAACATCTTTTCCGGGTCTTATTTACACCTCTTCAGTGTTCAGGTATAACAGGTTTGACGGGCTTCGCGGCATCATTGTTGATATCAGCGACAGGAAAAAGGTCGAGGAGGCCATTATTGCTGCTAACAAGGCAAAGAGTGATTTTCTTGCCAATGTAAGCCACGAGATCCGTACCCCGATGAATGCGATTATGGGTCTGGCGAATATTGTTCTTGGAGGTCACCTCGAACCTGAGCAGAGAAAGTATATTGACAAGATAAATTCATCGGCTTTGCTCCTGCTGGGTATAATAAATGACATGCTCGATTATTCCAAGATCGAAGCAGGAAAACTTGAGCTGGAGGAGATAGACTTCAGAATTGAGGATGTTCTTGTCAACCTTGCAGAACTTCTCTCTTTCAGCGCGGACGAGCATGACATGGAACTGTTGATTGATATTGCACCTGGCGTCCCATTCATGATAAAAGGTGACCCGCTGCGGCTGGGACAGGTCCTTATCAATTTTGCATCGAATGCCATAAAGTTCGGTTCAGGGAGTGATGTTTATATCCGTGTATGGAGAGAAGATAACTCCGTAACCGGTGATGAGGCGAATCTATGTTTCAGCGTGACGGATAAAGGTATAGGCATGACCCCTGAACAGGTATCGAGGCTTTTTATACCATTTACACAGGCTGACAGCTCAATGACAAGGAGGTTTGGCGGTACAGGGCTTGGCCTTGTTATATGCAGGCAGATTGCTGATCTAATGCATGGCAGCATTGCAGTTGAAACAAATCCGGGACTGGGCAGTACTTTTACATTTACAGCAAGGTTCAGGTTCACGGCAATACATGATGAATCCCCGGACAGGGTTACATGCGACTTCACCGGAATCCGGGTACTGGTAGTTGATGACAGCGATATTTCGTGCAGCATAACAGGTTCAGCTGTTCAGCAGACAGGAGCAGAGTGCATATGCACCACGGACCCGGCTTGTGCTCCGGCAGCGGTTGCTGATGCAGCGCGGGAGGACCGGCCGTTTCACGTTGTTATAACCGATTATAAAATATCTGGAACTGACGGTATTGAATGTATTAAAAGCATCAGGGAAAAAAGCAGCTGCAGCTTCCGCAGTATTCTGATGGCAAGTCCTTACGGAAGGGACATTATCACGGCGAGGGCCGCTGATGCCGGGATAGACATGTTTCTTGATCGTCCCGTATTTGCTTCTGCTGTAAGAAACACTCTTAATGAGCTGCTTAAAAAAGATGAGCCTGCAGGTATCTATGAGATTCAGCCTCTAGAGGGGAACAGCCCCAGGAACAGGGACCTGGATGAAATTAGAAAAATCTGCGGACTGAAAATGCTTATTGTAGAGGATAACCGCACCAACCAGCTTGTGCTTTCAACTTTTTCTAAAAAGGCCGGAATAGATACTTCATTTGCAGAAAATGGATTACTGTGCATTGAAGCTGTTGAGCGTGAGAAATTTGATATAATCCTGATGGATATACAGATGCCGGTAATGGACGGCTACGAGGCATCAAGGGAACTTCGTAAGCGCGGAGTGAATACACCCATTATTGCCGTGAGCGCCCACGCGTTAACTGGCGAGAGGGAAAACTGCATCAATGCAGGAATGAATGACTATATCAGCAAGCCTGTAAGTACAGCTGAACTTTACAAGAAGATACTTGAACTTATCGGGTAACCGGTCACTCCAGACTAACTCCTTGAAACAGTTTTCCCTTTTGTTTCAAGGTAATGACAGCCGACTGAACGGGTGTTGCGCAGCGCTGCCGCTACTATAAGTGTCGAACTTACCACTGCGTTCCTGAGCTCGATTATCCCCTTGTGAAGTTTAGCCTCTTTGTAAAATTTCATTATCCTGTGTGAATAATAGTCAAGATCCGCCTCGGCGCGTGTCAGTCCCTTTTCTGTGCGGATAATACCGGCGTAGTTCCACATGGTAAGCTGGATTGCTTTCATATCCTGGTCTATAAGCAGGGGGTCAAACTCTTCCGTGTACTGGGGTTTTTCCCAGTCAGGGATCGAATTGAACCTTTCGGGATTAATCCTGTATTTTTTTGCAATAATATCATCAGCGGATGCCTTGCCCCACACCATGCCTTCAAGGAGTGAAGTTGACGCAAGCCTGTTGGCGCCATGCAGGCCGGTACATGCAGTTTCACCAATCGCGTACAGGTTCTGAAGAGATGTCCTGCCCCGAATGTCGACTTTGATCCCGCCGCAGAAAAAGTGGGCGGCAGGAACAATCGGTATAGGTTCCTTTGTAATGTCAAGGCCTCCCTTGATGCACGTGGAGTATATTTTTGAGAAGCGTTTTTCAAGAGGGATAGAACCATTATAGTAACTGGCCAGGTCGAGCAGCATGTATTCCTTGCCGGTCTTTGCCATCCTGTCATAAACTGCACGGGCCACAACATCCCTCGGTGCAAGGTCCCCCATTTCTGAATACTGGGACATGAACTCTGTACCGTCATGGTCCTTCAGCCGCGCACCTTCTCCGCGAAGAGATTCAGAAATCAGGAACCTCTTGATGTCCCTGTGAAAAAGGGCAGTGGGATGGAACTGTATAAACTCGGAGTTGATAATGTGTGCACCGGCCCTGTGTGCCATGCTTACACCATCGCCTGTTGCTGAAACAGGATTGGTTGTATGGTAATACAGGTTTCCAATCCCTCCTGTCGCGAGGACTATGTTCATTGAAAAGAATGTTTCGACTTCACCATGCTTATTGTTTATCGCGTAGAGTCCCATTACTTCACGCTCTTTGTAGAGTTCCTGGGTATTCCGGGAATGGTGGTTGTTTGTTATCAGGTCAACGGCGGTATAATCGACAAAGAACTGGACACCGATGGACCTGGCGTATTCAATAAGAGAATCCTCGATTTTGTCGCCGGTATGGTCTTCAAAGTGGACTATGCGCCTGATACTGTGTGCTGCCTCCTCGGTATAGTCAATACGGCCATCCTCGTCCATGCTGAACTGTATCCCGACATCATCAACGAGAAAATCAAATACCATTTTAGGGCCGTGCTGTATAAGGTACTCAACAGCATCCATCCGGTTGTATGAACTGCCTGCATTGAGTATGTCCTCGCGGAGCATCTGCGGAGAGTCTCCGTCACGGGCTGCGACAATTCCCCCCTGTGCATAGTATGTATTACAGTCATTGATCCTGCTGTTCTTAGTCATCACTATAACATCAAGACCGGCTTTTTTAAGGTTGATAGCGCAGGTAAGCCCTGATATACCTGTACCGATTACAATTGCATCGTAGTAGTGCCGCATTAGTTATCCTTTTTCAACTATTTCTATCATACGCTGAAGGGCAATTCTTGCACCGTCAATATGTTCCTGTTCTACATGGACTTCGTTCCGCAGGATGCCGTTTCCGTTAACGTAATCAATAACCGAGCTCACTGCAAGCGCAGTGTTTTTCAGAGTGATTTTACGCATGTTGGGACATGGAGACGGCTTGAGCCATTCAACGGTTTTGTCGGTGAAGTCTCTTGCGATCCTCTGCACGAATGTCAGTTCAGTCCCGACAATCCAGACAGAACCTGGTTCCGACCTGCGGATTGTGTCATATATGTACTGTGTTGAACCCTGCATGTCTGACAGGTCTGCAACAGATTTTTTTGACTCGGGATGCACAATGATTTTACCTTCGGGATAGATCCTGCGCATCCTTTCTACATCTTCAATGTCAAAACTGTAATGTACCGGGCAGAACCCGTTCCAGAGGAAGATTTTAACATCTGAAAGATCCCTGTCTGATTCAAATGTGTAGTCGCTGTAAATTCTCGCGACCTGGTTCGGGTCGATCCCAAGTTCCTGTGCAACATTGCTTCCCAGGTGGTAGTCGGGGAAAAAGAAAACATTCATGTCTTTATCAAGGTAGTATTTTACTATTATTTTTGCGTTTGAACTGGAGCAGACTGAACCGCCGTTTCTGCCGCAGAAACTCTTTGAATCAGCATGCGAGTTCATGTAAACCACTGGTGCAGTGCCGCGATTTGAAACTTTTTTTATTATTTCAAGGGAGGCCTCTGCATAATCTGCTGTGATCATGTCTGCCATGGGACAGCCTGCAAGGGGCTCGGGTATAAGCACATGCTGGTTTTCCTTTGCGAGAATAGCGGCTCCGTCTGCCATGAACTTTACCCCGCAGAATACGATGAATTCCGCGTCTGTTCTGCTGACATCAACTGCAAGTTTGTATGAATCGCCGGTGAAGTCGGCTATATCGACAATTTCAGCTGTAATATAATGATGCGCCGGAATCACGAGACGTCCGTCAAGCTCTGCACGCGCGGAGGTAATATATTCAGTCAGCATTGATGAACTGTACCTGTCAAATTTCATTACTTGCTCCCTGTATTGATCTCTTTGAGACTGAAGTCGAATGCCCTGACCGAGTGTGTCAGTTCACCGGCTGATATATAATTCACACCTGTCATGGAAACTTCACGTATCCTTTCAAGTGTCATGTTTCCTGAAGCTTCTGTTTCTGCTCTGCCGCCTATTATTTCAACAGATTTTTTCATATCATCGATGCTCATGTTGTCAAGCATGATCCTGTCCGCACCTGCATCTATTGCCTGCCTGACCTCGTTAATGTTCCTGGCCTCGACCTCTACTTTGTAACTTGTGCCGTGAGCTGATCTTACCCTGGCCACGGCAGCGGCAATACCGCCCGCTGCATCGGAATGGTTATCCTTTATCATGACCATGTCGTACAGGCCCATCCTGTGGTTTTCGCCGCCTCCGCAGAGTACCGCGTACTTCTGAAGTTCCCTGTATCCGGGAAGGGTTTTGCGTGTATCGAGTATTTTACTCCTGCCGCCTGTTTGTGCTGCAAAAAGGGCGGTCCTTGTTGCTATTCCGGATAGGTGCGAAAGGAGGTTTAGGGCAGTGCGTTCAGCCTTCAGAATGGACTTCACGGGTCCGGAAACATCTGCAATGATGTCTCCGTTTTTAATCATGTCACGGTCTTTGTATGCGGACCTGACCTCTATTAACGGGTCAACGATCGTCATGACTCTCCTGAATATGCCGATACCGCAGAGAATTCCGTTATCCTTTGACACAAGTTTGTATGAGAATGCTTCTTTCCCGAAGATCGCGTCAGACGTGATGTCACCTGCTGCACGCAGGTCTTCAAAAAGTGCCATCTTGATGAGTCTGTCTGTGTGTGAAAAGTCTTTCATCCCGTCCCGGTTTCCAATGGTTATTACGTTTTTATAATAAGAAATAACTTCTGCTGCCATGGTCAAGAATAAAATCAGTGAATGGTTTATTACATTAAATTGCTGAAACTTATTTGTTGTCCCTGTTTAAAATTTTGCCCGCGCTTTCGATCAGGCCTGATGCATTCTGCTTGACGGAATCAGTCTGGAAATAAAACATTAAACATACTTAAACAATACTGATGAACTGTAAAACATTATGAATCCTGAAATACTGACTGATCTTGTTACAAAACGCATGCCCTTCGGGAAGTACAGCGGTACCCTGCTGTGCGATCTCCCGGATAATTACGTGGAATGGTTTTACAATAAGGGATTGCCCGGGGGAAAACTCGGTATGCTTCTTGGAACACTCTACGAGATAAAAATTAACGGACTTGATTACCTGCTTGATACAATCAGGGAGGGAAAGGGCTGAGTTTCTACGTTGCGACGAATTGATTTTGCCCGGGTTTGACCGCACATCCGATCTTCAAATGCTGCTGACAATAAAGAATTTAAGCATTTTCTGTAACATCATATATTCTGGGGTTCTAACTTAAACATGGGGGCTGATATGAAATCAGTCATAATTTTATGTTCAATGTTAGTGTTTACAGCATGCTTTGAAAGAGCTGCTGTGGAGGATAATATGAAAAATAATAATGATAAATATAAATGCGATACGGTTTACGGCGATTCAGATCTAAAAAAAATACTCACACCTGAACAGTACCGTGTTGTAAAAGAAAACGGTACCGAGGCTCCTTTCCGGAACGAGTACTGGGACAATAAGAAGCCCGGGATATATGTTGACGTTGTTTCGGGTGAGCCGCTTTTCAGTTCAACCGAGAAGTTCGATTCGGGCACAGGATGGCCAAGTTTCACGATTCCGCTTGAGCGCAGGGGAATGCGTGAGACCAGGGATACGTCGTTCGGGATGACACGGATTGAGGTGAGAAGCAAATCCGCGGACTCACACCTTGGGCATTTATTCGATGACGGTCCGAAAGAGACAGGTTTGCGGTACTGTATCAATTCCGCTTCGCTCCGGTTCATTCCTGCTGATCAGATGGAGGAGAAGGGTTACGTTGACATAATGTACCTCTTCCCTGAAGTTTATGCATCAAAGCGCGGCTGGGATTTTATAGTTTTAGGTGCCGGGTGTTTCTGGGGAGCCGAGGCATACTTTAAAAAAGTCACGGGGGTAAAAGAGGTTTTGCCGGGATATTCAGGCGGCAAGTCTCCTTATCCATCATATGAAGAGGTATGTTCCGGTAAGACGGGCCATGCAGAAGCGGTGCTGGTTTATTTTGATCCTGAGGTGATTTCCCTGGACGATCTGTTGCGGCATTTTTTCCGCATGCATGATCCTTCATCGCTTAACAGGCAGGGTAACGACCGCGGCACGCAGTACAGGTCTGCTCTCTACTGGCATGGTGATGCGCAGAAGAAGGTCGTTGATTCGCGGATAAAAAAAATAAATGAGAGCGGCAAGTACGGGAAAATAGTTACGGATACAGCGCAGTTCAGGGTATTCTACAAAGCCGAGGATTACCACCAGGATTACCTGGGCAAGAATCCGGGCGGGTACTGTCATGTTAATTTAAGGATGGCGGATGAACCCCTTGGTAAAGATGAATAACCTGTCTGGCTGCGAATAAAAAATGCATGGATAGGATATTCGCGCAGATGATTACTTTACTCCGCGGAATCTTCTGAATTCGTACATTCCGCTCCATGCACCCAGAATCAGCAAGGGAACAAGTACAAGGGAGAGATATCTTCCTGCAATAATTACATCAATAGCAACAACAACACCGGCAATAATAAACCATAAAAAGTCCAGCAGAAACACAATCCTGGTGAGTGACACACTGGAGAGTATATAAATAACAAGCAGGAATATACCCAGTCCGAGGTTCATGTATCCTGAAATGGTGTTGTGAACAAGAGCCGCAGAGTCAGTCAGAACAGGCAAAGATACAACCATGAGTACTATTGCAATGGGCAGCAGCCATTTGTATCTCTCTTTCTGCAGCTGCGCAAGGTCAAGAGTACAAAGCGGACCGTGCCAGCGGGTAATTGATTCAACCTGTTCATAGGTAAGTCTGAATACAAGCTTTTTGTCCCGGTTAATCGTTAACATCACAGGAAGAAACGGGAGACGTGTCATTTTATACAGGGCAGGTCTGTCGCCCCTTGGAAGTTTAATGGTGTCACCTGATACTGAATCTGCAACAAGCATACCGTCAGGTTCAAGGGTTATGCAGTATTTTTTATTATCAGTTTTGCATATAAGCTCAAATGAGTATAATGATTCCATGGGTCACTCCTTTTCTGCAGTATTTCATCATAATGCTATCATTATAGCGATTTGCGAAATGAATAGTCCGGTCATTGCGAACGAAGTGAAGCAATCTGTTCAGGCATTAATGTGTTTAATATATCCCGAAAACAGACTTCCACGGCAGTACAGCCACGATGGCAGCCTGCAGGCACGAAACAGGCCGCTCACGGACATCCGTGTCCTGCGCGGCATCACTACATCCTGTAGAAGCGATGTTTCAATATTGCTTGCCTTTATGCCTCGCAGTGACGTTATAAACACGAATACAATTAAAAAATGCTATAGCTGATGTAAACTTATTTTTTCAGTTTATGTTTTTTCTGATTCGAGTCAATGCTTTTTAATATACGGTTCACCTTCACTTTCAGTTTGTCATAATGGCTGCCGTGCCAGTATATCCTCCCGCATGAATTGCAGATGAAGTATTCCGTACACCATGAAATAACGCCTTCAGGGATGTCGTTTTTTACAAGTGTGAATTCCAGGGAATTCATATCAGCATCGCGGATAAGACCGTTGCATTCAACGCAGCGGGTAAGGGGATTGACCATGTTCCGCAGCCGGAGTCGTCCGGTTACCTCAATGATCTGCTGTTCCGGGTCCCTGCTTCGTACTATGATGCCGCGCGGGACAATCTTGCGCATTAAAAGACGCCTGTCGCATGTGAGGAGTATCCTGTTCTCTGTGGCTGCAATAACAGCAAGCATGTCGTCATCCCTGTCGTCTTCGAAGTCCGCGTCAAAACCAAGGAGTCTCATGGTGCGTGCGAGCTTGCGGAGGTGGACATCGAGCACAAACCGTGTATCGTCAAGGGGGGATAACGTTAGACGTGTTACACCGGGAATGTCCAGTGAACCGAACACCGGGAAGACGCTTATCCTGTCATTATCGTTGACAATGTAGCTGAAATCGACAGAAGCACCGTTAACAAGTATAATGTCAACTTCAACATGCGGCACACCCATGCTCTCTATTACGTCTTTTACCGAGCGCCTGTCTTTAAACGGAACTTCTATATCCCTCTTTCTCATATCCTCGGGGAGAAAGTCGTTCAGTTCTTCGTAATATCTTATTATTACATTCGGCATTATGAATCCAGGAATATATTCAGCATATAATAATCTCTCTGTGTCTGTTTAAGAGCTGTTCCGGTAAATCCAGGTTTATTATCTGGGACCAGCGGACTAAGGTCATCATGAGGTTATTCCGTTGGCAAGTATTTTATGGAGGACGTTTTTTATAAACCGGGAGCTGCTGAAAAATAATTCAATGAGAGGATTTTCGCGTATGAACTTGCGCTGCAGGGGGAAGTGTATGGTGAATTCGATCCCCGTAAGGTATATACTTCTTTTATATTCATATCCGTCCCGGAAGTCCTGCGCGTAAATTAACTTTACATCAACCATTCCGCTTGTGACTCCTGCTGCTGCTGCGGTAAATCCCTTATAAAAGTGATGGTTTTTCATTATACGGGTTCATCAATTATACTGCTCCCCGTCTGAACACTGCTCACTGCGCCAGGAAACATGGATGGATAAAAGGGGGGCATGGCAGCAGGCAGAGCAGTATAAAAATATGAAAAAAGTATTTCATCTTCTCTTCATTGACATGCGCCCCAGTTTATCCATGTGCTGTGCATATGCCGGGTAACCGTTTTTCTTAATGTATTCTATGCATTTACCCCTGTCTGAATTGAATACAAGGGCGAATATCTTTGATATGGGATTATTAAATTTTTTGCAGTCCATGGGATTGGCAAAGGTTGCGCAGTCAGCGCAGCTGTCATAATTGTTTTCAAGACAGCATTTACGTACAGCACACCATGTAGCTTTTTCATTCATGGAGCAGCCGGGGCATTTTTCCTTTTCAAATCTGCTGCACTCTTCGCAGTAGAGCCCGCAGAAAGCGATATTGTTTTTTTTCTGACCGTCTGTTCCAAATGTTGTTTTTGCCATAATAACACCTCGTTTGTTTATTTCTCCTTGCGGAGTGCGCGATCAGTCATGAGCATTAAAATATCAGTATTTATCTAAAACTACACATTTGTTTATATAATTGTCAAGAGAAATTTTTAACTCATATTTAAGAAAATTACATGGATCAGGGAAATTATGTAACAAAAAGGATTTCTTTTACAATATATCATTATATAATCACAAATATCCCGGAGTTCGCCTGATGAAGATCAAGTTTTCATTCGCTGTTCTGATAATTTTTATCTGTTCCTCTCTTTTTTCTGATACGAAAAAATACAGTATCACAACCCACGAAAAGGATAAAGATATTAAACTGGAATTCAGCAGGGAATTCTTTATCAATAACATATACCTCGATTTCATGGTTCCTTTCGGGCTGGACATGGTTTTAACAGACAGCGAGTATGTTCAGATTTTTACCGAACTGTATAATGATCTTTCGGTAAATTACCAGAAAAGGCTTATTATCCCGGTAAGCAGTGAAAAGTCGCTCTCTCTTCTTTTTAAAAGTGTACCTGCTCAGGATAACATGTCGGTTGTCGTTGTTTCAAATTATGATATAGCGAATAAGAAACTTGTTCCCGATGATGGGGATTTTTCGGGATGTTATTCAAAGCAGTATTTTATTGTTAAAAACAGCCTTGTGCCCGGCCATATATTTTATCTGAAAGACCGTGATGCAGAGGTGAAAAAATTCAAAGATGCATCTGATTATAATGGTCTTGCTGATTTTTATCTCTTTGATGATGATAAGGCAAATGATAGGGAAATACCGGCCATAATTGCATCAGGCCTGAAAAAAACACCGGCCGGGTATAGTTCATGCTTGCTCAAGCTGACAGAATCGCAGTACTATATATTCAACAGAAAATTCAGCAATGCAGAAAACGCACTTGATGCCGCAGAAAAATCAGCACTTTTAATAGCCGATACAGAGCAGAAAAAGTTTATACAGACATCTGTGAAACTTATGCGCAGGATACTTTATATCAGCAGGAATATTCAGCAGACTTGAACCCTCTGCCATGAATTTATCATGAATACCTCGCTACATCCGGTACTTAATCGATACAATCAGTGCTGATGATTTCAAGCGGTTCCCTGAATAACAGACATGAGTCGTTGTTGCGGATAATTACAGTTCCCGTCAATCTTCCTCTTTAAACTTCAGAATTAGAAAATGGTATTCTTAAATGAGTCAAGTTAAAACTTTTTAAAGACATCATATAGTTTAATATTTCAATACCATGTGAAAATTCAGGTGGACTTTTAAAATGCAGTATAATAAATTCTGCAAAAAATTTATGGGGGAGTTTATGAACAAAAAAATTAAAATTACTGCTGCGGTAATTATCATGTCTTTCATTGCGCTGCCGGTTTTTGTAAAATCAATTCCGGGCGGTGCGGATTCTCTTGCAAAGCTTTTCAGCGGCAACGGGAATTTTCTTAAAAAAGCCGACAAAAATCTTATGGCTGAACTTTCAAAGGGGCAGCATCCCTATGCAGTCGTTGTTACATGTTCTGATTCAAGGGTGTCACCCGAGATTATTTTTGATGAAAACCTGGGAAAAATCTTTGTTGTGAGAACAGCGGGTAACGTGGTTGACGAGATCGCCCTGGGAAGCATAGAGTATGCGGTTGAACATCTACATGTTCCGCTCGTTATTGTTATGGGCCACCAGAGCTGCGGAGCTGTCAAGGCTGCAATTGAAGCCAAAGGCGAACCTGAAGGCAACATCGGCGCTATAATTAAAGAGATTATGCCGTCGGTAAAAAAAGTTAAAGCTGCAGCCAAAGCGGATAAAAACATCGAGAATAAAGTTATTATTGAAAATGTTAAAAACGTGATGGCCAATATAACATTAAAGAGCAGCATTATGAATGAGGAGATCAAACACGGCAAGGTGCAGGTGATCGGTTTCTACTATTCAATCGAAACAGGAAAGGCTGAAAAGATCCAGTAATCCATCATTTATTCTATTCCTGAACAGGGCAGCCCTTGCTGCCCTGTTCTATTTTACCGCATAGAATAATGCTCAAACCGTGAATTAATAATTACAGCCTGGCTGAACAATAGATTCGCAATAACTTGAATAGTACTCGAAATTTGACTATAATATAGCCGGGTGGTGTAAACTATGAGGCTTGTTATAGACACAAGTATATTTGTAAATCCGGTAACCCAGAAGGATTTCGGCCCTGATATTTCTTCAGCCATTGAGATTTTTACCGGAACAATAAATTCCAGTGACATAGAGCTGTTCATACCCTCTTCAATTTATAGAGAACTCTCCAATTTCGCTCCCGGGGAAGCAATGACCGTACTGAGAAAGGCCGCAATAATTCGCGGCCCTGACCTGCTCAGCATGCAGGTGCCCGCATCAATCCTCCAGTCCTTTATCGCTGACATCAGGGAGAGGATCAACCGGGGTCTCCGCATTGCAGAGGATGCAATAGAGAGTTCAAATACACCCGAAAGTATACGCAGGATCAGAAACGAGTACAGGGCCGCAATGCGCAGCGGTATTGTTGACAGCGTTGAAGACCTTGACGTGATCCTCCTTGCCAAGGAGATAGGTGCTGCTGTTTTATCCGCTGACGAGGGTATTTTCAGGATGGCCGATTCACTCGGGATTGAGGTCTTTACCTCGAGGGAGTATATTAAAAAGTTTCCGGTCGGGGCAAAGTATGAAGATCGGTAAGCATAAAGGACTTGAATACATGGACTATAACGGGATCAGGTACTCCCGTTATTCCGACAAATGCGAAGGGCATGCAAGGGGTGAAATGTCTATCCATGCCGGAAGGTCCAGGCGCCAGGTAAAGGATTATCCGCACATATTCCGCGTGTTCAGGCTGCGTGAGGGTGTCGAGAGGTTTTTCAGAAACGGCAGTTTTTATGCAGAGGAGAAGATCGACGGCTACAACGTGCGCATCATAAAATTTAAGGAGAACCTGTTGGCAGTCACCAGGGGGGGACTGATCTGCCCGTTTACTACTGAATGGATTGAATTCTGGCGCGGCCGGTACTCCTTTGATGAATTTTTCGCGATGTATCCGGGAACGGCACTATGCGCCGAGTTCCTTGGAGATAATCCTTACAACTCAAAGCGCGACACTAGCCTGCCGCCCGGGCTCTCATTTTTCTGCTTTGATATCATGAAGCCTGACGGATCATTTCTTCCTGTAGAGGAGCGCTATTCGGTTACCGCGAAGCTGGGGCTTCCCTGTGTGAAATCATTCGGCAGGTTTACTGCTGCTGATATGGGAAGGTTAAGAGAAATCATGCTCGACCTTAACAGCACTGGGCGCGAGGGACTTGTTATGAAAAAACCGGGATCGGATGGAGCGATCAAGTTTGTCACTGCAGCGTCGGACCTTGCGGACCTGGAACAGTTCCTGGTTTTCTTTTACGACATTGAACCGGGATTCTATTCGAACAGGCTTATGAGGGTTTCACTCTTCGTCCAGGAGTTCGGGCTTGATGAGGCCGAGTACATAAAACGGACCGGCGCAGCTGTAATTAAGGGATACGGTGCACTTAAAAATTATGAGGGATCATTCGAAGACTTCACGGTTTACATGCACTCTGTCGAAACCTGGAACTCCCTGAAAAAACTTATACTGAAGCATGTTGATGTCGTGAGCGAAGAACCTCACCCGGAAACCATTAACGGGGTACAGCTTTACAAGGTGTCATTCCGCAGGAGCCATAAAAAGAGCACGCTCCGTTACAGGGAAATAATATCCGGACAAAAGGAATAATTAATTCTTGTGTTTGACGCGGGGCTACCCTAAAAATGTCCGTTAAACAGATCAATGGATGAACTGTCATGAAGATTATGAACCGCATACTTGAAGTTTTTGATAAAGATGATTATCTGCTCTACACCAGAGTAAGGCTTCTCTTTATATTCCAGATGATAGTTCTTGTCTGTGTATTCCTCCTTCAATTCAGCATGCTCTTTGCGGGCTGGGAGGATTTTGTAAAGACAGCCTTTATAACTCCCGGTATATTTTTTGGAATTATTGTAAGTATCTTTGTACTTAAAAGGGGTAATTACGGTATAGCATCAAAAATAGTTATATCAGTCTGTTCCCTTGCCGTGATAGGCGGTCTTATCAGGGAACCATTCCTGAATCCGGAATTTGCTCTCTCAAGCTATATCTTCTTTGTTTACCCGTGCCTTGCTTTATGCGTGGTCTTCAGTGAGCCGAAATTCCTTGCTTTTGTAACAGCGGCATTCATAGCAGCAAGTACGGCAGTCTTCCTGATCATGAAGAGCATTGTTCCGGGCGTTAACATGAAGCAGATTATTATATTTCTCAATAATACAGTTTTTTCATTCATCGGTTTCTGGGTCATATCACTTCTAATATCAAGGATTTTCAATAAAAGCATAGTGCTTGTTACAAAGGAATCTGAAAAAAACATACGCAGTTATGACTTCATAAAAAAAGTACTCGGCGATAATACCACTGCCATAACCGAATCTATGAAAAAGATGTCATCAAAGAGCGACCTGTTCTCTCAGAACACAAGGGACCTTGCATCCACCATTGAAGAGATAACCTCTAACATTGAGGAGATTACAGGCGGTATAGAGAACATTGCGGAGACTGCGGGTATCCAGAACCATGACGTTGATGAAATCAAGGTCAGACTCGATGAACTTTCATCTATAATTGCGGCAATGGATTCAATAGTGGTTCAGACGCTCGCTGAAACAATAAAAATAACCGAGAGTGCCAGGAGCGGTGAGAAGTCACTCGGAGTGATGGAACAGAACGTCGGGCGGATCATGAACAGCTCCATAGAAATGAAAAATATAGTGGGCATGATCAACGACATATCCGACAGGATAAACCTGCTTTCACTTAATGCCGCGATCGAGGCAGCCCGCGCAGGTGATGCCGGGAGGGGCTTTGCCGTTGTCGCGGACGAAATATCCAAGCTTGCAGACCAGACAGCCTCGAGCATAAAGGAGATCACATCGCTCATAGCAGCGAATGAAGCCGAGACCGGCGCCGGAATTAACGTAATCAGAGAGACCGTCGGAATAATAACATCCATAATCAGCGGGGTTGATTCAATCAACCTGAAAATGAGCGGCCTTGCACAGTACAAGGACAGGCAGACATCCGCAGGAGATTCTGTAACTCGGAGCATCATGAATCTCAGCGAGCGTTCATCGCAGATATCACTTGCAGCCTATGAACAGAAAGAGGGCATCAACGAAATCCTCAAGCACATCTCGGGAATCAACGTGATATCCACGTCAAATTCAAACGGAGCCGATGAACTCTACGCCGACTCCCAGGAACTCGTTGAGCTGATGAACAGGTTCGGAAATATCATAGATGAGTACAATGGATAAAAAACCGGCAAAGCACAGGATTGATTTGTTCCTTACTGACAGCGGCCTCTCTGCATCTCTCGAAAAAGCGAAGAGTGAGATATTATCGGGCTGGGTTAAAATAAACGGCGAGACAGTGCGTGATCCTGCGAAGAAAATATCCGGTACTGAAAATATAGAAGTTGAACGTCCCGGCGGATTGTACGTAAGCAGGGGCGGAGACAAGCTGGCGCGGGCTCTCGAAGTTTTCCGCATCGACCTTTATGGAGTTACTGCCCTCGACCTTGGCGCATCAACCGGCGGATTTACTGACTGCATGCTTAAGCATGGGGCTGCAAAGGTTTATGCTGTTGATGTGGGATACAACCAGATAGACTATTCTCTACGTACTGATACCAGGGTCGTGGTCATGGAAAAGACCCACGCGAAGGATATAAACTGCAGCATGTTTGCAGAGCGTGTGGATTTTTTTACAGCTGACCTTTCGTTTATATCAATTCTGAAAGTTCTTCCGGCTGTTTATGATACCTTCTCTTCAATACATGGAGTTGTACTTGTGAAGCCGCAATTTGAGGCCGATCCATCGCAGCATAAAAAGGGAGTAGTCAAAGATCCTGAACAGCACATTAATATTCTGGAAAGGGTCATTGAAGGCATAAAGGGTGAGGGATTCAATGTTGCAGCACTCACTTATTCCCCCATAAAAGGTCCAGCCGGCAATATTGAATTTCTTACATATTTGAAAAAATGTCCAGATGGAGACACATTTCCCGGTACTGCTGTGACTGCTTCGGAAATAAGGATTATTGTTGATGAGGCCCATAAGTTGCTCGACAGGAATGTTTGAAATTCCTGGATACGCAATATGCAATCACATAACCTCTGCCTGGTACGGCAGAATGAAGCTTAAACGCCAATATTGGTATAATTGAATAAAAAATGACATTTTTAATTTTTTTGTTGTTGATTATTTTTAAGTATTTTTTTAAAAACTATCAGCTTATATATAGAATTGCCGGTTCTATATAAGAAATAAAGCATACAATAACAGACTACACCGGGGTATCCAGAAGTAACTGCGGATGATTCTATTTGCGGTTACCGCATTGCAGGCGTGTCATTTCCTGCAAGGGCAGCCTCGAGGTAACAGGTTCTGGTTATATTAATCAATAGGAGCGACCTAATGAAAATATTGGCGTTAAATTGCGGAAGTTCTTCTCTTAAATACCAGCTGTTTGACTGGGAAAAGAAAGAAGTAGTTGCAATCGGTATCGTTGAAAGGATAGGTATCGAAGGATCATTTATCAAACACGAAGTTCCAGCAAAGGACAAAGAAATCAAGAATGAAACATCTATTCCGGATCATAAGGTTGGTATCAACCTTGTTCTCGATGCGCTTGTAAAAGGCGAAGGCGCAGTTATCTCGAGCATGTCCGAAATATCAGCTGTTGGCCACAGGGTTGTACACGGCGGAGAAAAATTCAACCACAGTGTACTTATCGATGATAAGGTGATCGAGGCGATTAAAGAGGTATCACACCTTGCACCTCTTCACAATCCTGCAAACCTTATCGGTATTGAAGCTGCTATAGAAGCTCTTCCCGGATGTCCCCAGTGCGCGATATTCGACACAGCTTTCCATCAGACAATGCCGGCGTATGCATATATTTACCCGGTTCCTTACGAGTGGTATGAAAAATATTCTGTAAGGAGATACGGTTTCCACGGAACAAGTCACCTCTATGTATCAAAAAGGGCAGCAGACCTCCTTGGCAAACCAGCTAAAGAATGCAACATCATAACAATGCATATAGGAAACGGCGTTTCATGTGCAGCCATAAGGGGCGGAATCAGCGTTGACACATCAATGGGTCTTACACCTCTTGAGGGCGCGATCATGGGAACAAGAAGCGGAGACATTGACCCGGCTATGCCAATGTTTATGCAGGAACAGCTTGGAGTGGGCCCGAAAGAAATGGATACTCTCCTCAACAAGAAATCCGGTCTCCTTGGTATCACAGGCAAATTCACAGACAGAAGGGACATTCTTTCCGGCGCAGAAACAGGCGACAAGAGATGCCAGCTTGCAGTTGAAATGGAATGCTACAAACTGAGGAAAATACTCGGTTCATATGCAGCTGCACTTGGTAAAGTTGACGCTATCGTTTTCACAGCCGGTGTTGGCGAAAATGCAGGCGACATCAGGCAGCGTGTTGTTGAAGGACTTGAGTGCCTGGGAATCGATGTGGACAAACACAAAAACCTTAACACAAGGTCAAAACACGGTGAAACCGAAATATCTACAGCATATTCAAAAATCAAGGTATTCGTAATTCCTACAAACGAAGAACTTGTATTTGTTGAGGACGTTGTTGGTATCCTTAATAAAACATATGATGATCACATGGTTTACAAGTATACATTCCTCAAAAAATAATTTAACGCAGGACAAGGGGCTTTAGCCCCTTGTGTTCATGCTAAAAAAAGCCGCCAGGTAATGGCGGCTTTTTTTAGGCTGCATGATTTTGTTTCAACCAATACGAAAGTTATTAAGTAGTATTATTATTCACTCACTGTTTGAACCGGTTGAGCAAATACGCTCTGACAAGCTCGACAAATGTTTCAGCATTTCTGATCTGGCGAATAACTTCTTCTTTTGAAATAATAAAAAAATCATCATAATCACTATCAGTTCTGATGTCAAAAAGTTCAGAAAGTACTTCTGACAGGGAAGTATCGAATATTCCTGTTTTAATGTATTCTTTTCTGAAATGTGAAATCACGGCGGAATGTTTTTTATAATCGATGCCGTCTAAAGCAAGCACTGCCCGGATAGCATAAAAGACGGCGTAATATGACCTGTTGGCTGCTGACTTATAATCTTCATCTGAAATGAGAAGTTTTGATGACTTTATACATCGGAGTGCATTATCAAATCGTATCCGGGCTAATGCAATTTGATCATTATCCTGCATCAATGGTAACTCCGTCCTCAAGTATATTTTTATAGAATGGAACTGAGTTCTTGTAATGTGTAATGATATTGCTGTCTTTAACTTTTATGGAGACCGTGATATCATATTCAAGGGAAAGGCTGCTTGATAGCGTCGAAATTCTATCACGGAAAAGCTGATACTCCTCCTGCGGCATATTGACGAGAAGCATTATATCCATATCAGATTGATCGTCGTAATCTCCACGGGCATATGATCCGTACAGAATAACAGAAAATAATCTGTTTCCGAACAGCTCCCTGGCGTTTTTTGCAACTTCACCGGTTATTTTTTTTATATCAGCATTTTTTTGCATCAGGACCTTTGATAATCCGATTGTTATACATAATTGTTATATTCAAAAAGTCAATTTGTCAATCAGATTATCAAAATTATTCATAGAGATTATCTATTCTGAATCATATTCAGTGATTATAAATATTTCTTGACCGTAACCTTTGCCGCATGTTATACTCAGAACATGTAGTCCGATTCCCTTAAAACGGAGTATTCATGAAAAAACTGAAAACTTTTGCCGCACTGCTTGTACTGGTCATAATTTCCTTTGCGTCAGTAAACGCGTATGACATGAAGGACGTTGTTGTCGGGCCGGTACCATTCAATCCCAAGAAGGATATGATTCTGAATATACGCAATCCGCAACTCTACAATCTCGAAATCAGTATTTATGATATAAATGGTGATATAGTTTACACAAAGAGTGGATCTACTAATCCCGTAATCTGGAACGGGCGTGATGGAAACGGCAGGCATGTTAAGCCCGGGCTCTACATCATTAAAGTTATTGCTGAAAATGCAGCGGGAAATTACGGTAAAAAGGTTATCAGGATACTGGTGGACTACTGATGAAGAACAATACGCGATCATGTTTTATAACATTGGTTTCACTGGCTGCTGCTCTCTTTACGGGAAGCATTGCCTTTGCTGACAATGCAGGCGGCCGCGGTGTGTTCCTTCACGGCGGATGGGCAGGTGCGCGCTACATCGCCTCTGGTATGACTGGCGAGGTTATGGCCGACGATGTTTTTGCCATATACTGGAATCCCGCGGGCCTGAGCGAACTGCTTACAAAAAAGAACCTCACAGAAGAGCAGATAACAGACAAGGCTAAAGAGGGGAATGTTTCTGATATCTCTGAAGATGACCTGCTTAATTTTTCCGAGGCAGGAGCAGATAAGATGTTTTTCAGCATAGGCATGTCTGCAACGCAGCTTGATATTGAACGCGACGCCCTCTTTTCGGGGGTGGCATTCAACGCTTTCGGCGGCGTGCTGGGTGTCGGCGTCTACACGATAATGTCAAATGACATAGAGACCAGGGACGGCAACGGCAGCCTTACCGGTCACACCGGGTATTCGGGTTCTGTAGCATATCTTTCGTACTCGATGTCGAATGATATTTTTTCCTTCGGCGCGACTATCAAGGGTATACATGAGCGTATAGGCGAATCAATGTACGCGGGCGCTGGAACGGATATAGGTATACAGGTTTACCTGCTGCCGTTTTTAAAAGCGGGATTTATTATCCGGGATGCAGGGAGTTTTCTGCGGCCTTATGACGCGCCTGATTCAGAGGACCGGTATGATTTTATCAAGCCGCAGATAAAAGGTGGAATCCTCTTCATGAGCGATTCCGGTGTGCGGTTTTCTTTATGCGGATCAAAAAAACTGGAACAGGACAATTTTGAATATGGCGCAGGTATTGAATATGCTCTGGGAAAATATATGGTAATAAACGGAGGGCTTGATAACAGTTTCTTTACTGCCGGCCTTACAGTCAGGACGTCATCTTTCAGCTGTTCTTACGCTTTGAGCTTTGACCGGATTGATAACGGTTATAACAACACTGTTTCGCTGGGAATGTTCTTTTAATGGCATTAGAACGCACAAGGATTATGGGCATCCTTAATGTTACGCCCGATTCATTCTATGACGGCGGAAGGTATGCGGATACTGACAGGGCTTTTGAACATGCTATGCAGATGGCACAGGAGGGTGCGGATATTATTGATGTAGGCGGCGAGTCCACAAGGCCTGGGTCAAAATCTGTCAGCGCAGCAGAGGAGATCGACAGGGTCTGCCCTGTAATTGAAAGGATAACCCGTGCAGTCAGCATCCCGGTCTCTATCGATACAACCAAATCCTCTGTGGCGCAAGAGGCTGTAAATTCAGGCGCGGCCATAATCAACGATATAAGCGGACTTACGTTCGATCCCGGTATTATAAAAATCGCAGCAGAAAACAATACGGGACTTGTAGTATCCCATATCAGGGGAATTCCTGAAAATATGCAGAAAAATACATCATACGGCAATCTGCTGCAAGATATACTTGATTTTTTGAAACTATCGTCAGAGAATGCTGTACAATCCGGTGTCAGTCGTGAGAAGATCATAATTGATCCGGGAATCGGTTTCGGCAAGAGCCTTGAACAGAATTTTGTTATACTGAACAATATACATCTGCTCCGTGAGATCGGATTTCCGGTGCTCATAGGTCTTTCAAGAAAGTCTCTTATAGGGAGACTTTACAATGAGGACCAGGACAGGCTCCCTGCTACAATTGCACTCAATTCAGCCGCTGTTCTGCACGGAGCTGATATTGTCAGGGTTCACGATGTAAAGGAGCACAGGCTGGCACTGGATAGTATTGATTTTTTAAAATCGGTTGAAGAATAAAGATGATTGAATTACTCCAAAACGGATTCCACTGGGCTGTATCTTTCTGGGATTATTTCCGGAACATCGTTGATATTCTCATCGTGGCATACATCTTCTACTGGACATATAATTTTCTCCTCAACACCCGTGCGGTTCAACTGCTGAAGGGTGTACTTGTAATTTTTATCGTTGCTGCCGCTTCATCATTTTTCAGGCTTGAAACCCTGGCCTGGCTAATCAAGAATCTTACAACCTCGCTTGTTATCACTGTGGTTATCCTGTTCCAGCCTGAACTCAGGCGCCTGATAACCCGGTTCGGTCAGAAGAACTGGCTATCAACGGAGGAGGCAACCGAGACTTTTCAGCTTGATGAACTGGTAAACTCCGTGTTTGCAATGGCTGATGAAAAGGTCGGATCCCTCATAGTAATTGAACGAAACACCGGGCTTAAGAGCTTTGCCGAGTCAGGGGTAGTTGTCGATTCGGGAATTTCAGAGGAACTCATACGTACAATATTTTTCCCGCTTACCCCGCTTCACGATGGGGCACTGATCATACAGGAGGGGAGAATCAGCGGCGCTGCATGCTATCTTCCCCTGAGTGATTCCAAGCAGCTTCAGAAACAGCACGGTGCGCGGCACAGGGCCGGACTCGGTATAGCTGAAGAGACCGACGCACTGGTAATAGTAACCTCCGAGGAGAGGGGGGAAATATCGATCATGGTTAACGGCAAACTGATTTCAAATGTAAAAAACAGCGACCTGAAAAATATGATCCTGTTTTTCATGAATCCGAAGACTGCTTACGAGGAGAAGTACAGTATATAGATGAACAGATACCTGGAAACAATATGGCGCATTATCCGCGAGAAAAATATTATACCTAAACTGGTCTGTATAATTCTTGCTGTGGGATTCTGGGCATACATTTCGTCAATTGAAACCGGAAGCCTGAAGTTTAAGGTGCCGGTCACCTATGTCAATCTTGATCCGGGTTTTTCTGTTTCTAAAATATCTTCAAAAAATATACTTGTTGATATTCGCGGCAGCAGGGAGGAATTAAAAAACGTTTCCATAAGAAATCTCAAGCTTTACATAGATCTTGCAAACGCAGAACCGGGTGTTTCAAAAACATACAGGGTGCAGGAACAGAAGGGCGATATTCCGGAAGGATTTAAAATCGAATATGAACCGGAGAAGATCGCTGTAACTGTGGAGAAAAAAATCTATAAAAATGTCAGGATTATACCTAAATACAGCGGCAATGTACAGAAGGGATTTATTGTGGGCAGGTTAAGGCCAAGTCCGGAATATGTCAGGATCGGCGGGCCGGCTGATGTTGTTGATAAAATTACAGCTGTCTACACCGAAAACATTTCTGTTGATGAGAGAAAGGTAACAGTAAAAGAGTACGTTAAAATTGAAAGTCTCAACGAATATGAGCTTGAGTTCGGGGTACAGAAAGTAGCCGTTATTATTCCCGTGCTTGCAAACACCGGCATCCAGCAGATCGATGTGCCGTTGATTATAAAAAACCGCAAAAAAGGATTCAGGTATACACTGAGTTCCGAGTCAGTGAAACTCAATGTTGTCTCTTCGGGCAGCGGTGCGCCTGATGAAAAATCATTCAGCGCTTATATCGATGCACTCGAGATTGATTTCAGTGATGCTGATTTTTCAGGCAAAGAAAGCATAAGTAAAACTGCGGATATACAGGTGAAGGGCATTGATGCGGATGATGAAAATGGAATTATCCAGGTAACACCTTTAAGCGTTAATGTACTGATAACAAAAGAATAGCAGGGATATCTGCTTCTTATAAATATTTGTAAAGGCGGAATTAATGTTTGGTAGATTGTTCAGTTTTTTGTTTTATATCATAATCGCATATTTTGTATGGAGCCTCATCAAACTGATTTTCAATATGGGGCGCACTACTGCTGAATTTAACAGACGGGTTGATGAGGCTAAAAAAAAATCCGCACAGGGTAATACAAAATCAGGCAAAGATGTGATTGAACTTAACCGCGACCAGTACAAGGTGGAATAACCTGATCTTATGAAAAAAGCAGCAGCTGTATTCATTATATCCTTACTATGCGCGTCGTGCGGGAAACTGCACGGCGAATTTGCGTTCAGGCAGAAAGATGATAAAGGATATAAACACCTCCTCCCCAGGCTTGAATTTGATGCATCAGAAACCGTTGACTGGATATACAAGTTCGATGTTGTAACAGGTAAAAGGACTATAGGCATAATTCTGATGAAGAAAGAACTCGGCTGGGTTGATATAATGACCTCGGCGGATTATGTTGATGAAACCAGGCAGCTTGTTTACGGAAAAATCAGCGGACTTGAACCGGGTGATTACAAGCTTGTTCTTACCGAAATAAAAACAGAAAAAAGTGTACTGATTGATCAAAAGGAATTTTATCTCTACTCGGACGAGGAACCCCTGGAAGAACCGCTTGACTGAACCTTTTCTTTACCGGTTTTAGTTATAGTCTCTACGGTGTTCCCTATCATGTTAATAGAATCCCTGGTCTTTTTTCCCTCTTCAATGATCTGCATCAAGGGCTTCGGAATTTTTTCACCCTTGTAATACATGTATCCCGTGAACAGCACAAGCATTATAATCGCGATTATAATCAGTTTAACCAGTCGTTTAAGAATGAAATATATAATAAGCGACAGGACTAGAAGTACAAGTATAAGTACTGTTTTGTCAGAGAGTATTTTGTTAACCAGACTTTCCATATGAAATCCTTTAATCAGCTGCAACTTAAGCCTTTTTCGATTGAATTCGTGAATATAAAGTCTCTGCGAGGCATGCACTGCCGTGGCAGTCTGTTTCAGAAAATAATCATTCTATTATATATTAACACATTCCTGCCAAAACAGATTGCTTCACTTCGTTCGCAATGACAAGTACCGATCTGATCGTTTCGTAAACCGCTATATTTATCTTGTTTGAAAATGCAGTATATGATTATTTCTTGCAATGATTTTTTTGTTTTTACATACTGCCGGCAGCTTGGTATAAACATTTTTCCGGAATTCACAATCCAGTTAATGTGAACTGATGTGAGGTGCAAATGGAGTTAAAAAAGGTTCTTAAGAAGGCAGTATTCCTTGATCCTTTTAACGGCTTTAAACCCGGGGGGAGGGAGTGTGAGATCAGGACGGATCCCTTTACCGGGCGTAATTCCAGGATACTTTTTTTCCCCCTGCGTGAACTTCCCGTGGCCGGTTATGAACAGATTCTAAAAAAAGATACCGGTTTCTGCCCTTTCTGCCCTGAAAATGTTGAAAAGATTACACCTAAATTTAATCCTGAACTTTTCAGCATGGAACGCTACAGGTCCGGGCAGGCAGTCTGTTTCCCCAACGCTTTTCCATATGATGAGAACGGCGCGGTCACTGTCATTACACCCGAACATTTCGTCGGTATTGACAGCTTTACCTGCGCACTCATCGCCGATGCATTTTCATGCTGTGTGGAATATCTCAAAGATGTTTCGCTTAAACAGCCGGAAGCGGTGTTCCAGTCTATCAACTGGAATTTTCTGCCGCTTGCCGGCAGTTCAATAATACATCCGCATCTACAGGTCACAGCCTCCGCTGTCGCTACCAATTACTATAACGATATTCTGAAAACTGCGGGTGCATTAAACGGGAATATTTTTAAATCTCTTGTTGATTATGAAAAAGAGGCAGGTGAGAGGTTTCTTTCAGATGACGGTTATTTTTCATGGATTGCGGCATTTGCTCCGCAGGGTGTCTTCGACGTGTTGGCCATAAGTTCGGGATATATTGAGCCAGGGGATCTGAATAGCCGCAGGCTCGATGCACTGGTCGGGGGTATCCTGAAAGTTTTAAAATTCATCGCATCAATGCAAATGATCAGTTTTAATCTTTCACTATTTTTCGTTATCGGTGAGAGGGGATTTACACCGCACCTGCGAATGTGCCCGAGGACAAATTTACCCCCCCTTGACACATCCGAGATAAATTATATGAAGATGATACACAACGAGCCCATGAGCACACTGAAGCCCGAAGATGTTGCTGCGGAACTGAAAAAATCCTGGTAAACAGGTTTTATTTAATATGGTTGATAATTGCATGTTGAACATCTATCTTTATGAAATATTTGTCAATAAATCACTGATACCGCCAAGTGGAGAAGGATGAAAAAGAATATTATAATTGTGTGCATAGTATGGTTTATTCTCACCGGACTATCCGCCATCTGGAACAGCTATAATATAAGACGGGACCAGGATAACCTGGTTCTTCAGGTCGCAAGGACTAATTTTCAGCAGGTATTGCTGTTCCGCGCGTGGAACTCGATCCATGGCGGAGTTTATGTACCGGTCACTGCCGATACCAGTCCCAACCCGTACCTTGATACTGAAATGCGCGAAATAAAGGTAAACAGGGATCTGACCCTTACAAAGATAAATCCCGCGTTCATGACGCGGCAGGTTTCAGAAATCGCGGCAAAAAGGGAGGGCATCAGGTTCCGTATTACCAGTCTGAATCCGCTGCGCCCTGAAAACAGGCCGACCCCTCTTGAGAAAACCGCACTTGAAAAATTTGAAAAAGGCATACCGGAAACAGGCGAGCGCGTAACTGATGACGGGAAATTATACTATTTTTACATGGCTGAGTTACGTACAGAGAAGGCTTGTCTTAAATGCCATGCAAAGCAAGGATACAGGGAGGGCGATATCCGCGGCGGTATCAGTGTTATCATGCCGTATGAACCAAGGTCTCACATAATGTGGCTTATACTGGGCCATACGGTCGGGCTGGTTGCGGGTTTGTGGGCGATTGTCTTCTGGGGTATGCGTCTTGACAGGGCATATTCAACAATCAGGCACCAATCCCTTTTTGATGCGCTTACAGGCATACCAAACAGGCGCAGTTTTTCCGAACGTATTATGCAGGAGTTTAACCGAAGCAGAAGGGACAATCAACCCTTATCGATTATTATGGGGGATATAGATCATTTCAAGCAGTATAACGATAATTATGGGCACAGCATGGGGGATGACTGCCTTCGCAGGGTGGCACAGGCAATCAATAATACCCTGAAGAGGCCAGGTGATTTTTGCGCCAGGTACGGAGGTGAGGAGTTCATCATCATCCTGCCCAATACCGCTGTCCAGGGTGCGGTCTCAATTGCTGAAGATATCAGGAGGAATGTTTTTAGTCTTGATATTCCACATGAAAAATCGGAAGCATACAAAAAAGTTAGTATAAGTCTTGGTGTGGCAGGTGACGAAAATAATCAGTTCCTTTCACATGAGGATCTTCTTAAGATGGCGGATGATGCACTCTATATGGCTAAAGAAAAGGGCCGAAACAGGTGCGAGGTGAATAAAAAGTAACAAAAAAAGGGCAATATACATTGCCCTTTTCCACTTAGCGGAGGAGGGACTCGAACCCCCCACACCACGGATATGAGCCGTGTGCTCTAACCGACTGAGCTACTCCGCCGTTTTATTAGCGCGGACAGGACTTGAACCTGTGACCTTTGGGTTATGAGCCCAACGAGCTACCAACTGCTCCACCGCGCGATCGTGAAGCAAACTTAATCGACCACCTGTAAGTGTCAACAGTTTTTATTATTTTACTGAATTTATTCCTGAAATAAACAGACTTGTTGCAAAACTCAGTTTTGCAACGGTTGGTGAGCATGTTGAACCATGGCAGGTGAGCCCCCTATATTACGGCTTTATTCGGAGGCTCTGCCCCGGCTCCGTTTAATAAATCGAAGAAACAACAAGTCAAATAATATGCATTCCCATGTGAAAATTATTTGACCGGAACTTTAACCTGACAATTAATCTGAACTGTATACAGGAGAGAGCCATGTTTAATCCTCTGAAAATTTTCAGGAACAGGAAAGTCGGTCTTGCACTGGGGAGCGGCGGCGCCAAAGGTCTGGCCCATATTTCAGTAATCGAGTATCTTGACGGTATGGGTATACCCGTTAACATGATCGCTGGATCAAGTATCGGTGCTGCCGTGGGCGCGGTTTACTGCTGCGGCAGCCTGGCAAAGTTTAAAAAAGAGATGCTCGGTTTTTCCAGGAAGGAGCTTTTTTCAGTATTTGATATCACCATGCCTAAATCGGGCCTGCTTAAAGGTAACGACTTCGTGAAGTTTTTGAAGAGATATATACCCGCTGATGCAAGGATCGAGGATATGCCGATACCGCTTTCAATTGTGGCTACCGACTACTATACGGGCAAACCGGTTATTTTTAAAAACGGGAATATTCTCGAGGCCGTGAGGGCAAGCATATCAATTCCAGGAGTCTTTGTCCCGGTTGCTTACGGCAGCTCTTTCCTTATTGACGGGGGAGTCGCGAACCCGCTGCCTCTTGATGTGCTTGAAAATATGGGTGCAGGCTTTACAATAGCGTCAAACCTTCACCCGGGCCTGCCGATTTCTCCCATGACCGATTTTGTAAAGCGGCAGGGGAAAAAGATCGGTATACTAAAAAAAGTCGAGATGGAGACTGTTGACCGGGGGCGCGGAGTATCAATCCCCGATGAAAAACCCGTGAAGGCATGGTTTAAAAACATTGAACAGTGGTTGTCGAAGGGAGAGGAAAAGCAGTACTACCCGAGCATCTTTGAAGTAATGTCCCAATCGATCGATATCATGGGATACGTAAATACACAGAACATGCTGAAGTATTCTATCCCAACCGTCCTTGTTGAACCTGACCTGCTGTCGTTCGGCACGATGGACTTTTACAGGGCATATGATATTATCACCGAGGGATTAAGGGCATGTTCTGATAAAAAGTTTGAATTTACAAGAAAAATTAAAATATGGCTGTAAGAGGAATCAAATGTTTAATCCGGTAAAAACAGCATCCCGGCACTGGTATCTTTTGACCGCGTTGCTGATGTTCATTGCATTTCCATCATATGATGTTGCAGTTTTAAAATATTCTTTTTTCATGGCATGGATATTTCTTGTACCGCTCATGATTTATATTCAGGGCCGGGAACTCAAAGATGTCATGTCTGCAGCCTTCGTAACAGGTCTGCTCGGCAATTACCTCACTTACGGCTGGATCGGAAATTTCGGTGCAAAGGAGCCGGGAGGTTATTTTGTGATCGTATTCTTCCTTATCCCAAGCCTCTCGGCATTTTTCACGATTAAATTTATCGCCGCAGAATTCCTGTCGCGAAAGTTCCGGAAACTGAGGGTGTTCATCTTCCCGTCTGTATGGATAATTGTGGATTATATACAGTCGATCGGATTCCTCGCTTTCCCCTGGCCCTACATCGGTTACTCACAGTACATGTTCAGGCCGTTCATACAGCTCGCGTCAGTCACCGGTATACTGGGAATAAATTTTGTCATGGTCATGTTCAATATATGCGCTGCTGATTTTATTGCATCTGCAAGGGAGCGGGGGAGCGTCAGGTCCGCATTAAGGAGTGTGAACGGTCTTTCCCTGGTCGTTGTAATTGTTTTTGTCCTGGCCGCAACCGCTGCCGGAGCATACAGGCTGTTTTATTATAACCAGGATGCAAAGGGTGCCGGATTAAAAATTTCAACTGTGCAGACAGGTATTTCTCCCTGGGACAACTGGGAGAGGAAGAAGTTTTTTTACCTTGATGAACTGAAACAGCACACTGACGGAGCCCTGGAGGACAATCCGGATTTAATTATATGGTCCGAGTCAGCGACCCTTGAGTTTATTTCCTTCAGGGCGCTTGTCAATGATCATGATCTGTTTGATGCAAAACTCACCGAATATGTCCGCACAGCAGGGAAACCGCTCCTTACTGGCGAGATAGGACTTATCCCGGTTCAGGAGGGCAGGCGGATCAGGTACTATCCCCAGAACAACGCGGTTCTGATAAATGCGGAGGGACAGGTTGTCCGTACCTATCCCAAGATCAACCTTGTTCCATTCGGTGAATGGTTCCCCTATGAAAAATGGCTCCCTTTTGTTAAACAAATCGCGTCACATTTTGGCGGTTCGGACTTTGTTCCGGGGAATACGCCTGATCTTTTTAAAGTAAACGGTTATGATTTCGGTGCGCTGATCTGCTATGAAGGAATATTCTTCAGGCTCTGCAGGGAGTACAGGCAGATGGGTGCCCATTTCCTTGTTAACATAACAAATGACGGATGGACAGACAGTTACGGCGGTCACTACCAGCATTTTTCTGCCTCAGTGTTCAGGGCTGTTGAGAACGGGCTATGGGTTGTTCGTGCGGGTAATGACGGAGTAAGCGCGGTTATTGATCCACAGGGAAGGATTACTGCCACAATGCCCTATCTTACCAAGGGGCACATGACAGGTGTTGTTTATCCTGAACGGAATGTTAAGACATTCTATTCGGTTGCCGGCGATGTTATTCTTTATGCTGCATTATTTTTTATTTTTCTTCTGCTGGATCATGCGGGATATGAGTATTTAAAAAAAAGAATGCATCTCGCTAAGACGCGAAGACGCAAAGTTTATATAGATAAGAAACATACCTAAGATTTTTGACTGGTTTTGTTTCTTTGCGGATCCTTTGCGCCTCTGCGGCTTTGCGAGAGATGGTAATGTATGCGAATAGATAATAATACTTTGAAAAAACAGTCGGCTTCAGACATTTTAATGATGAGGTTCTTTATGAAATTTATTAATTTCATTGCTGTAGTGATGATACTTTCGGGATGTGCCTCGACATCCTATGAACAGAAAGATACATCAACCGCTGCTTACGGCGGAAAAACAGTCGATGAATCTTCAGGTAAGGATATTTCGTCAGAGGACCGGGTAATAATTTTTAATGCTGACATTACAATACAAACTGATGATACTGCGGCACTCTCTGTACAGGTCGCATCTCTTGCGGCCAGGTATGGAGGCTATGTTGTAAGTACATCATCGTCACTTGTGGTTATCAGGGTGCAGGCGGATAAGTTCGAGCAGGCTGTTGGTGAGATAAAAAAGATGGGCGAGGATGTTGATGTCAGGGTATTCAGCGAGGACGTCACAGAGGTTTACCGGGATACACAGATAAGGCTTGATAACAAGCTGAAGGCCAGGGAACGTTACCTTGAATTGCTGAAAAGGGCAGAGAATGTACAGGCTGCACTGCAGGTTGAACGTGAACTTGAGAGGCTTAATGTTGAGATCGAGGAGCTAAAGGGGCGGATAACCAGGATTTCGCACCTGGCAAGGTATTCAACAATAAGTGTCAGGATTGAAGAGGAGGTTAAGCCCGGTCCTCTTGGATATATTTTTTATGGTATGTACCGGGTGGTTAAATGGCTCTTTATAAGGAACTGATTTTATTTTCGTGCAGACTTTCCCCATGTTAAATAAAAGGCTTTACAAAAAAAATGGTCATCTATAGTTTTTAAAAGAATATTGTCAATCTTTTCGCATGGGCTGCTCCTGTTAAAGCAGGGGCAATTTTTTGCGTATGAGGATTCAATGCCGTGGAAGTATGAATTTTTACTGCTGAAATAGTATCAGGGCCTACCCTTGATACCGGCATCCGGGATCCGGTAATGATAATTATTTAAAACAACGAATATGTGGAAGATATAATCCAGGAGGTTCTTTAATGTTGAAGGAGTATAAAACCGGTCAAATCAGGAACGTCGCGATAATCGGACATGGTGGAACGGGAAAATCAACTCTGCTTGATGCAATGCTTTTTGTCGGCGGAAAAATCGATAAAATGGGAAGCGTTGATGCCGGGACTCTTGTTTCGGATTTTGATGACGATGAAAAGGAAAAGAAAATTTCAATAAAAAGCTCCATGGGTTTTGTGGAGTTTGAAGATGTTAAGATAAATATAATCGATACCCCGGGAACTGCCGACTTTGTCGGTGACCAGAGATCTGCCATGCAGGTTGCTGAGGCTGTAATTCTTGTTGTTGACTCTGTTGACGGAGTGCAGATCGAGACAGAAAAAGCATGGCGTTACCTTACTGAAAACAGTATCCCCAGAATTATATTTGTAAATAAAATGGACAAGGAAAGGGCAAGTTACGAAAAGGTTATCGAAAATTTAAAAAGCAGCCTTGGTGTTAATGTTGCCACGCTCTGCCTTCCCAACGGTGAAGGTGATAAATTTGCCAGTATAGCTGATACCTTCGAGATGAAGCTTTATACTCCCAAGGGTGACGGCAAAGATGTTACTGTTGGTGAAATTCCTTCAGACCTGAAAGAACTTGCCGAGCTTGAAAGGATGAACCTTGTTGAACTTGCTGCAGAAGGAAGTGATGAACTTATCGAGAAATTCCTCGGAGGCGAGGAGCTGACCAGGGATGAGATTATCTTCGGTATCATGGCGCAGCTGAAAAATGCAAAACTTACACCTGTTATATGCGGTTCATCGCATAAAATTATTGGTATAAAAAACCTGATACGTGTAATCAAGAATTTTGTGCCCGCACCTGATACAGCAAAGATTTATAAAGGATTTGACCAGGTCCACCCTGACAGGGAGGTTTCAGTCAAGTGTGACCCGAATGGTTCTCTCGCAGCTGTTGTATGGAAAACTGCCATTGACCAGTACGCCGGAAGGTTCAATTACGTGAAGGTACTTGCGGGCCAGATCAGTCCTGAAAGCGAGATATTCAATTCAACTAAAAATACAAAAGAGCGTGTTACAAAAATTTTCTCTATGATCGGCAGCAAGCAGAACGATATGCCCAGGATTGTGACAGGAGATATCGGGGTACTTGTTAAACTTGATAAAACAACAACACTTGACTCTATCTGTGATCCCAAGGCCAATGCTGTTGTACTTCCGGTTATTAAGCTTCCTACCCCTGTATTCTCATATGCCATTGAAGCAGCAAAGAGGGGTGAGGAGGATAAAATCGGTCAGTTCCTTAACAGGGCTGTTGATGAAAATCCTACTGTTACATACGCGTATAATGCATCAACTGCCGAGAGTGTACTTTCGGGAATGGGCGAGATGCAGCTTAATCTTATTCTCCATAATCTTAAAGAGAAACTAAAGATCGATATTATAACCCGTATCCCCAGGGTCGCATACATGGAAACAATTACCAAGAAAGCTGAAGCACAGTATAAACACAAAAAACAGTCAGGCGGACACGGCCAGTATGGTGATGTTTACCTCAGGGTTAAACCTCTTGAAAGGGGCAAGGGCTTTGAGTTTGTTGACAGCATCGTGGGCGGGGTTGTCCCCAAACAGTACATACCTGCCGTTGAAAAAGGTCTTCGTGAAGGTCTTGATGAAGGTGTCCTGGGCAAGTATCCCATAGTGGATTTATGGACTGAACTTTATTACGGTTCATACCATGATGTTGACTCATCGGAAATGGCGTTTAAGATTGCTGCACGTACTGCATTGAAACTGGCTATGGAACAGGCCGGGCCCCAGCTTCTTGAACCGATTATGAATGTAAGGATTTTTGCTGACAAGGAGTTCATGGGGGATATTATGAGCGACATTACAAGCAGGAGAGGCCGTGTACTCGGCATGGACAGCCCTGAAGGGAACAGCAATATACAGATTGTACGCGCCACAGTCCCTGAAGCTGAAATGCTCAGGTACAGTACAGACCTGCGCGCAATGACAAGCGGCAAGGCTACATTCGAGATGGAGTTCTCGCACTATGATCCGATCTCGGGACGTGAAGCTGACAAGATCCTTGAAGAGAGAAAGAAACAGCTTGAAGAGGAAGCCAATAAGTAAAGTATACAGATTATCTATATACAGAATGTCATTCCCGCGAAAGCGGGAATCCATTCTGATATAAAAGTTTTATCATTAGAGTATAAATACCGTAATTGAAAATTAGTAACAAAACCTTGTTTACCGCGTCTTAAGCTTATCTGCATGTTAAAGATATGAAAAAATTCTACAAAATAAATCTTCCAATACTGCTTATTATATCATTCTTCCTGCATTTCATTTTGCTTTCGTTCTGGCTGATTCCCGATTCCGGCGGCATGATAAACTTTATCGAAAGGAAGAAACAGCTCGCCGCGATGGATTCACGGATGTCCGGCGCCCGTGATATAATAGTCAACATAAACCAGGATGACAAGCGGGTAATCGACCGGAACACACTGCTTTCAGACCGTGACTCTTCTGCGAAAGGGTACATTACTAAGGAGAAGGGTAACAGGTGGCTAAACAATTCTCTCGATTTTAAACTGGGACAGGGGAAGGGTAAATCTGCCGGCAAGCGTAAAACCGGCGGTAACGGCAAAAAGCAGCTGGATGGAGCTGGAGATGAAGAGGTGCATGTAACTATCATGGCCAGGTACACATCCAAATCGGGTGAACTCAGTTCTGCAATGGAGAGACTTGCAATTCCTGACAAGAATGATGTTACACGCAAGAATGCGATTTTTTATTCAAATACCGGGAGCTTTTCATTCAACACCGCGAAGTTTAAAAATTTTACATATTTCCGGGCGATGAAAGACCGGATATCTTCAAACTGGTATCCGCCGATGGTGGGGAATGCCCATTTCGGGGGTTACGCCCCGGGCAGGATGAGGATTATGGGCATACAAAGCCAGATTGTTAAAATGTATTTTATCATGGACCGCACGGGCGAAGTGGTAAAGATCGAGATCCTGGACTCAATGGGAAACACTCCTCTTGATTCCACATGCATGGATGCAATAAGGCTTTCAAAAAATTTCGGCAAGGTCCCTGATGATATTGAAGGGGAGTATATACTCATCCCCTTCATATTCGAATATATTTCGCAATGACAGCGATGAATCGCATAATCAAATATTAAATAATAAGATCCTTCAGTGTCATGTCCGCAAGTACCTTGTTCCTGCTGGTTTTCAGCCGGTCAAACAGCTCGCGTATACTGTTCTTCATGACACCCTTTCTATAAGTGCCGGGTATTACTATCTGCGCTTCGTTAATCAGGTCAAAGAGCTCTGTAAGTTTAATGTTGGCCGATGAGTTTGTAGGTATGAAATTGCCGGCAGTATCATTCATAATAAGCTGCTTCTCTGCGAAGAGTTTTATGAAAAAGTCAATATCTGTTGAGTTGTACCCTGCCTTCTTGAGAAAGTCGGAATAATGTGTGGCACCATCACCCGATTCAAACCTGAAGTATATCTGCTGGAGTATGGTGAGCCCGTAGAACATATTAGCTTTTTTATCCTCTTCAAAATAATCCTTCAGGTTTACGTATGTTTCCGGGTGCATAAGTGTGAAGGAAACCTCTGCCCCGTAGAGTACAATAAGCGCCGATGTGTATATCATGAGAAGGAAGAGCGGGATAGATGCCAGTGTCCCGTAGATTGCAAATGTTCCCTGGGCAAATGCCTTGATGTACACAATGAAAAGCAGTATGAATATAACCCAGATTGCACCTGTAAATGCGGCGCCGATGGCAGAATACTTGAATGGCACCTTCGTGTTGGGGAGCGTTGAATAAGCCATGAGGAAAAGAAGCCATATGAACAGGAATGGCGCCAGGAAGTTGATAATCACGGCAAAAAAGCTTTTACCTGAAACGCCGCCCCACGAGTTTCCGTTGTTCCCTGAATACTGAATGGTGCCGCCGTTACCGATTGCCCAGAGCAGTCCTGATGCACTGAATATCCTGTTGACCTTGAATGCAGGGAGAGTTTCACTCTTCCAGCTGGCGCCTGCATCTTTTGTCTGAATTATAAGTCCGTCTTCTCCGGCAATGAATCCCTCTGATCTGCTGACAAAGAATACGGCATAATAATTATAGTCCTTGAACTTCTGCTGGATCCATGTTGAACCGCCATCCAGCGAGTGCAGCAGGACGCCGTCATTTCCCGTGATCCAGATTTCCCGTTCATCTATTATAAATGAGCTGTTCAGGTTTACCAGTTTCTTTTTTCTTTTTGCCTCATTGATCACAACCGGGTTCCAGTTGATACCGGCGTCTTTTGTGATCATAATCTTGCCTTTGGTTCCGGATATCAGAATTGTGCTGCCGAAAGATGATATTGACTTGAAGTCGATGGATGCGTCATCTGTATTGATAACGCGCCATTCCCTGCCGCCGGTTTCGGTTGCGAGTATTACACCGTTGTTGGCAGCGATGAATCCCCTGTTCCGGTCAAGCATGAGGATGTCGTTAAGAGTGAATTCACCCCATTTCGAAATTGACCATGATTTTCCCCTGTCCTTTGTCCTGAGGATCACGCCCTTGTCCGCGATAAGCCATCCTTCGTTATCAATAAACTGTATATCGCTGTAGTTTGCCTTTGAAAATGTCAGGGGGTCGAGCCTGGATTCCTCTTCAAGAAAAACATTGTCGCGTGATATGTGTGCATATATTCTCTGGTTTTCATAATCAAAACTACTGTCATCGTATTTTGTAACATGAATTTTTTTCATTGATGTGGTGGCAATAGTGCCCTTGCTGCCTGCGAGCCAGATTTTGTCATCATATACCGTCGCTGAATTATAATGCGCTGATGAAAAAGTATTCGAGAGCATAGTGGCAACTGTCATGCCCGCAATCAGCATTACAGGGCCCAGCGTGAGTGCCGCCCAGTAATAAATAATTTTCTGGAAGAGAGATCTTGCCTGCTTGACCTTCCATATATCGTTCAGAGATTTTTCAAGAGAGCGGAGAGTTGCAGTGGCTGTAAAAATCATTACTACTGTACCGATAATACCGATTTTTGCAGCGTTATCGATAAGACCGGATATTGCTTCGAGTACAAAATCCACATTTGTTATGCTGTGTTCGGTCATAAAGAGTGATATTTTCCGGAAAAGTTCCTCTTTCTTGTTTTCACTGGAAAATATTGAAAGGAAAGTCAGACCCACTGCAAGTGCGGGGATCAGTGATACGATTGCAGTATATGCTATGGCCGACGCTTTTGTCAGGCAGTCATCAATCATAAACTTTCTTGTTGCAACAATGAATACTTTGATTGAATTGATCAGCCTGTTGTAAATGGAATTTTCGAAAGAATATCCCTCATAGATTTTGATGACCAGGTTGATGAGTCGTGATATCCTTGTTTCGCTGTCTGATTTTATTTCCGTGAGCTTTTTCCAAAATGAAGTCATCTGACCGCCTCGTTCTTATTAAATGAAGTTTGATGTGTTAAAATATCCGGGTATTTTACATGTTAATGTACCGGTTTAATTTTATCATGTCAAGAATTAATGAAATGCAGCAGTTGTTGAGAATTTAATTATTTAATTGACTTCTTAATTATTATTTGAAAAACTTGAACATGATCTGATTTATATGTAAATTCACAAAAAGCATTTCTTTTATAATGAAGATACCAAAAAACGTGTCCGGAGAGCGTAATCATGGATAAGAAGAAGAGCAGGATATTGATTATTTCAATCACTCTGCTGGTGATGATGATTATTTTAACTCTGTTATTTTTTTATACTGGAGCGGCTGCAAAGGATCCGTGGACCGGAATAAAACGCTACAGGCCGCATTTTAATCATACACCGGTGATTTATGAGAAGTTCAATACACCGCAGGATGTGACAAAAAAATGCCTTTCATGTCACGAAGATGCTGCCGCGGACTTCATGAAGACAGCTCACTGGCTGTGGGAGAGGTCAAATGTGAAAATACCCGGAAAGGATGGTGTCTTCAGCATAGGTAAGAAAAATCTCCCTAACAACTTCTGTCTCGGTGTGCAGGGTAATGAAAAGTCATGCAACAGCTGCCATGCGGGATACGGATGGAAAGATGCGACCTACGATTTTAATAAAAGTGAAAATGTTGACTGCCTTGTTTGTCACGACTGGTCAGGCACTTATTCCAAAGGCGCATACGGTATGCCTAACCAGAACGTTGACCTCCTTGCTGCTGCCAGGAGTGTGGGGTATCCAAAACTGCAAAATTGCGGGTTGTGCCATAATTACGGCGGCGGGGGAATGGGAGTCAAACATGGCGACCTTGATGAGAGTCTACTTAATGCTTACGCAGATATCGACATACACATGAGCCAGAACATTCTCTGCATAGACTGCCATAAAACTGAAAAGCATAATATCAGGGGTACAGCGTATTCTGTAAGTGTAGATCACAGGAACGGTATAAGCTGCACTGACTGCCATGATGAAAACCCTCATAAGGACACCCGGATCAATTCTCATGTTGATTCTGTAGCATGCCAGACATGCCATATACCGAGGTTTGCGCGTAAGGCGGCAACCAAGATATTCTGGGACTGGTCAAAGGCCGGGAACAGTTCACGCAAAGATGATCCTCACACATACCTGAAGATTAAAGGCGAATTTGTTTACGGTAAGGACCTTGTTCCTGAATACAGCTGGTTTAACATGACGATAAGACGATACATGTGGAATGATAAGCTCGATCCTTCGAAGGTCACACTGATTAATCCGCCAAATGGAGATATACGAGACAAATCTGCTAAGATATGGCCCTTCAAGGTACATCGGGCGGTTCAGCCGTATGATAAAAAATTCGATTACCTGCTTCAACCGGTTACATCGGGTGATGGCGGCTACTGGAGTGAGTTCAACTGGGACAAGTCATTCAGGCTGTCGGAAAAGATTTCAGGTATAAAGTACAGCGGCAGTTACGGATTTACAAGGACCGACATGTTCTGGCCGCTTTCGCATATGGTTGCCCCGGGAGACAAAGCTCTCAGGTGTAATGACTGTCACGGACCTGTTTCCAGGATGAACTGGAATGCCCTGGGTTACCCTGACGATCCGATAGATTCAGGAGGACGTGAAAAAGTGTCTGCAGGAGGTGCGCAATGAGAAAGTATATAATCATATTTGCTGCTTTATCTGCTGCGGTTCTTGCCGTATACACAGGTATAACTGCCCCGGCAAAAAAAATACCGTGTCCCAAATGTTATGTAATGCATCCGGATATACTCCCGCTTGATAAAGCCGGTAACAGGACAGGCATTGCTGCAATGATTTCACAGGAGCGTACATGCGGCGAATGTCATAATGCCCGGTTTATTAATGGGCACAACAGTCACTATAACGATAAAGTTAAAATCGGATGTTCCGAATGCCACGTTGAGGGCGGCGTTATATCCCTTTCCCCGGGAAGCTTTAATCCTGATGGAAGAATAAATAAGGATATACTTAAGATACGGGTTCCTTCGGATGAGAACTGTCTCAAGTGTCATGGGGTGGGTTCTGTAAAAGGGAAAGAGGTATTTATACCTGATGATTTCCCCGGTGTACAGGAATTCCTCGAAGGGGGGAAGTGTTTCAGGGTAACATGCAGAACAGGTGAAATACTTTCTCCTGAAAATATCTCCGGTTCACTAATAAACATAAAGGATAAAGATAAACTGAATTTTCCCTGGGATGTTCATATGCAGCGCGAGGTTGCCTGCGTGTCATGTCACTTTACCCGCAATGATCCGCGGCGTGCTGAGACGCGTAAATCAGACCAGGACCACCTGGCTAATGATCCCCGGAAATCGTATTCAATAGGCAAATACCTCTACATTCCTGATCATAACCTTGTTCACGCGGACTGCAGGACCTGTCATACCCCGGAGAAGAAGCATGACTTCCTGCCGTACAAAAAACGGCACTTTGCAGTGCTGTCGTGCCAGTCATGCCATGTACCCAGGCTTTACGGTCCTGCGCTCAGGTCTGTAGATGAAACTGTTGTCACAGTTAACGGTACTCCTCGATATGAATATCGGGCAAGGAGGGAAGCGGATTATAAGAATCTGAATACGGCCTACACTGAAGGATACGTACCGTTCCTTTTATCTCATACTGAAGAGAAACCCGGTGCTGAAGAAATTTACGGAGTTAAAAACGGTATCTCCCCCGTAAACCTGATTTTACGCTGGAGCTGGATTGATGCTGACGGGAAAGCGGTACAATATGAAACTGTCAGACGTGCTTACATGGATGGAAAAACTTTTAATACCGATGTGGTAAAGGTATTCGATGCAGATAAAGACGGTATTGTTGACGATAACGAAATCATGCTCGAAACAATACAGAAGACTGAATTCATCAAAAATCGTCTTGAAGGTCTTGGAGTAAAACATCCCTTTATCAGGGGCGTAACAGAATCATACAGGATCAATCATGGCATTGCAGACGAAAAGTCAATCAGGGAAGATTGCCTGTCATGCCATTCGGGCCGTTCGAGGTTTAATGATGATGTTGAGCTTGCATCATTTGTCCCTGCAGGCGCATTGTTTGCAGGGACAAATGACACTGTGAACATGAACGGTCTCTCTTTTCATCTTGACGGAGAAATTGAAGGAAAGGAAAAGCTGAAACTGGTTAAAGACGGCAGTATCAGTAACAGATATATTTTAGGATACAGCAGTTATGCATGGCTTAATGTGCTGGGATTCCTGATATTCATCCTGTCTGCTGCAGGTGCTGCCGGTCATGGTATAATCAGGCATATGGCGAACAAGAGTCTGCCGCACCGCGAAGTGAAACTTGTAACCCGGATAATTTACCCGGTCTATGAAAGGATATGGCACTGGGGCATGGCATTTTCAGTAATTATGCTGATTGTCACGGGGCTGGAGATTCATTTTGCGGGAAGTTTTACACTATTCGGATTTGACAATACGGTTGATATTCACAACGGGTTCGCACTTATAGTGGCGGTAAACGCGGGCCTGTCACTGTTCTACCACCTGGCTACGGGCGAGATACGGCAGTACTTCAGCATAAAGCGGGGATTCCGCAGCGATGCAATCGTACAGGTCGTGTATTATGTGTACGGGATATTCAGGAACTCCCGGCATCCATTTGAGAAATCCACTGAAAAGAAACTCAATCCGCTGCAGCAGATTACTTATGTCATTCTGCTGAATATCCTCTTTCCTGTACAGATTGTAACCGGGATCATGATGTGGATAGTCTCTGTCTCGCCGGCATTCTCCTCGGCAGTGGACGGGCTGACTATAATTGCGCCTGTGCATAACTTTTTCGCATGGCTGTTTATTGCGTTCCTGGCTGTTCACCTGTACCTGGTTCCAACAGGTCATAATGTTTTCAGCAACCTGAAGGCAATGATTACAGGCCGCGAGGAGATAGAAGAATCTTCCGGTACTGATGATGCGCGTGCGGAGCTCAGCGGAATAAAAATTGCGGATATCATCGCAAATATAAAGAAAATTACAGGCGGGGGTAAGGCATGAAGATCGGAAGTGTTGAAAAACCATATATAAATCCATATGCCGGTGGTGTGTTTCTGGGTATTGTGCTTTTCATGGCATACTACATGACAGGGAGCGGGCTTGGTGCCTCTGAAGCAGCAACCAGGATACAGGTATTCCTGCTCGACCTTGTGGCCCCGTCACACGTTGACCGCGTCGCTTACTTCGCGGAAAAGGGCGGCGGTACGCTCAATGCGCTGGATAAGGGTTCAGTGCTGATGTTTGCCGGGACTTTCCTGGGAGGCATGATTTCAGGATTAATAAACGGCAGGCTGAAGCTCGAGACAAGGCGTGGTCTTAATATAACGGATAAGCAAAGGTGGCTATTCGCATTTATAGGCGGGGCGATCATGGGTTACGGAGCTCGTCTTGCGCGGGGATGCACATCAGGCCAGGCGCTTTCAGGCGGTGCAGTACTCGCGGCGGGGAGCTGGGCATTCATGTTCTGCGTGTTCGGCGGCGGGTATATGCTCGCATGGTTTGTACGCAGGCTCTGGTTATAGGAGGAGACAATGGCACCTTATGATTCAATTGCACTGTTTGGAAAATTCGCAGGTTACATGGTTTATCTTGCTATTGGTATAGGTTTCGGCCTGGCTCTGGAGATGTCGGGTTTCGGGGATTCGAGAATACTTTCAGCCCAGTTCTACTTCAGGAAGATGACTGTGTTGAAAGTTATGTTTACTGCGATCATCGTTGCGATGCTGTTAATATTTTTATTTTCAGCATTCGGGTGGCTCAACTTCGACAATATCTGGGTGAACACAACATTTATATGGCCGCAGATCGTTGGCGGACTTATTCTTGGTATCGGTTTCATAGTTGGCGGATTCTGTCCCGGGACATCGATCGTGGCTGCTTCAACGTTCAAAATTGACGGAATATTCTTTGTGCTTGGTGTATTATTCGGGGTGTTTATTCTTGGTGAAACTCTGTCGATTACTACCCTCGAGATGTTCTATAATGCGGGTGATTACGGGCGGCTTACTCTTTACAGCTTACTTGGAGTTGAGGCGGGTGTAGTTGTTGTGCTGGTCATATTGATGGCGCTCATGATGTTTTACGGTGCAGGGCTCAGTGAAAAGTATTTCGGCGAAAAGATCCCATGGAAGAATATATCACTCAATCCTGTAAAACACGTGAACCCGGTATTCGCAGGTGTACTTGTACTTCTTTCTCTCATAATACTCATCAAGGGTGAACCTTCGCTTGACGCAAGGTGGAAAATGCTCCCCGAAGCGGAACAGCAGAAGCTCACTGCCAGGGACGTTTACATTCACCCCGCTGAACTGCTCGAGGTGATGAACAATTTTCAGTTCAAGGCAAGGATACTTGACCTGCGTAGTGAAAGCGACTTCAATATATTTCATATACTCAGCGCTGAAAATATACAGGCAGCAGACGTTAACAGCCAGGGCATGATCGAAAGTCTTAAAAAGGAGAAGCCTAATGCTGCAATTGTGCTTGTTTCAAATGGAGAGAAAATTTCAACTGAAGCATACAGGTTCCTCAGGGTTAACGGTGTACAGAACCTCTACATACTTGAAGGCGGCATGAACAACTGGATCACGGTCTTTGGAGCTGATAAGTCTATTGCTGTGAAAAAAGATCCGGCAGCATCCGGATCAGAGGATTCAAGCTATATTTTTAACAGGGCATACGGCAGTGAGCTGAAACTGGCCAATCCTGTCAGCGATCACGGTACAGTACCAGAAAATATCAGGTACACAAAGAAAGTGAAGATCCAGGCAAAAGCCGCGAAGAGCGGGGGCTGCGGTTAAGAATAATTCATAACCCGATTTCCTGGAGATACGGAGAGTACAGAGATGGTAATTTTAAAGTATGACACAGATGGACACAGATCAAAACTGATAAAGTAAATATAAATACTGATATCCATGTTCAATTCTTTGTTTTTTCTTTATTCATTTGAGGCCGAATATTCGTTAGAACGCCGTGTCTCTGCAGCAAATCATTTAAGAAATATATAACTTGACTTTTCCTGCAGACTGCTTCATCTTTTCTACAGGTGGAAGCGTGAAAAAACTTTGTATTATTTCTTTTACTGTTATAGCGGCACTCTGCTATGTATCCGCACTCATTGCTGAAGATGGAAGCGGGTGGAACGTGGCGCCGATAGCTGCACCTTATTACACGCCTGACACTAAATGGGCCATCGGTGCTTACATTGTGCCGTACTATAAACCACCCGCAGATTCACCGTTTACAAAATCAGATGAATATACTTTTTATGTCGCGTATACGCAGCTGAAGCAGATTGCTTTCGGTTTCCTCCCTGAAGCGTATTTTGCAGATGGCAAAATCAAGCTATCCGGGAAAATAGAAGCCTGCAGGTATCCAACTCTGTTCTGGGGCCTGGGGCCGGATACACCGGACAAAGCGAAGGAGCAGTATACGCAGGTGGGATGGTGGGGGGATCTTGCTGTCATGTTCAGGGCAGGCGATATAGTATATATTGGTCCCCTGTACCATTACAGGAACAACACCGAGAAGGATTATGAATCCGGCGGGATTATTGACAGCGGGGATATTCCCGGTATCAATCACTATATTGAATCCGGTCTGGGCTTTGCGCTACAGATTGATACAAGGGACAGTATATTTTATCCCAAACGGGGGATGTTTATTAACGAAAGGAGCAGCTTCCAGCATAAAGCATTCGTCAGCGATAATAAATTCGGCAGACATGAGTTCGACGCAAGAATGTTTTATGGTATTACGGGCGATCATGTAATAGCGTTTCAGTTCAAGGCCAAAATTACCCAAGGTGATGTTCCCCTTGAGTCTTTAAGCGGAATCGGCGGTGACGAACTGATGAGAGGTTACCTTGAGAACAGGTACATTGACAAGACATCGATTGCAGCGCAGGCGGAGTACAGGTTCCCGGTAATCTGGAGGTTCGCGGGAACTGCCTTCGCGGGTGCAGGGGAGGTCCAGCCTTCCATGATGGATTATAATACCGGTGATCTACACTTCGCAGCAGGTGCAGGTCTAAGGCTGATAATCGACAGACAGGAGCATATTGCTGCAAGGCTGGATCTTGGTTTTGATGAAAATGGTTCGTTGAGTATTTATTTCCTGGTGAAAGAGGCTTTCTGAATATTATCCGGTAACCTTGTTTGATTCCAGGGCTGTTATATTGTTGAGATATAAATTTTTCCGTTGACAAAAAACATACACACCGGAAGCTGATTCAAAATTAAAATAAAGGATGTGATGTTCAATGACAAGCCCTCTGGAAGTTGAGGTAAGCGGCGATATCGAAAAAGCCTTCAAAAATCTCAAGAAAAAGATGGCATTCGAAGGTATCTTTAAGGAACTTAAACGCCGAAGATATTATGAGAAGCCAAGCGAAGAGAAGAAGCGTAAAAAAGAAGAAGCTGAAAGGCGAAGGCTGAAAAAGATGAGGCGTATGCAGGTCCAGACAACAAGGACCAAAAAAACCACAAGATCAGCAGGCAAAGAATAATTTTGTCATTATCTCACTAAAAAGGCTGTCCAAACGGGCGGCCTTTTTTTATGCTCGGAGCAGCATCTTGTCTTTCCGGATTGACATTGCCGGTACGCAGAAGTTTAATGTGAACATGCTGAATACTGAATTCAATAAGAGGTGACAGTTCAGGTATATGAAAGACTCGACTCCATCACTGTTCAGGGGAAAGGAGGAGCAGGTTACTCCGCTTGCCGAAAGGTGCAGGCCTTCAACCCTCGAGGAATATGTCGGCCAGGAGCACCTTACCGCAAAGGGTAGAATTATACACGCTGCTGTAAACGGAAGCAGGGCATTCTCCATGATACTCTGGGGAGACCCGGGTACAGGCAAAACAACCCTTGCAAAGATCATTGCCGAAGGCTGCGGCATGGAATATCATTACCTGAGTGCTGTCTCGTCGGGTGTTGCCGATGTCCGCAAGGTTATAGCGTCCGGTGAAAGAAACAGGACAATGGGGAGACAGACCCTTCTATTCCTTGATGAGATCCACAGGTTCAACAAGGCGCAGCAGGATGCAGTCCTGGGCGCTGTTGAGTCAGGGGACATCGTGCTCATCGGGGCCACGACTGAGAATCCATCATTCAGTGTAATTTCACCATTACTCTCCCGCGCTCGCGTGCTGAAACTTAACCGTTTGTCGGACGAAAATCTACGATCAATACTCGATAAAGCTCTGGCAACTGACCGCATACTTGAAGAAGGGAACATAAAACTTGATGAAGGTGTAGCTGAAAACCTTGTCCAGCTTGGAAACGGCGATGCACGCCGGATGCTCAACGTACTTGAAGTTGCCTTCATGCTTTCCCCGGAGGGATTCGTTACAGCGAAAGAACTGAAAGATGCCTTCGAGAATACCATGATCTATTATGACCGGAAGGGAGACAGGCACTACGATACTATCTCTGCGTTCATAAAATCACTGCGCGGATCAGACCCTGACGCCGCCCTATACTATATGTCAAAGATGATTCTTGCAGGCGAGGATCCTGAATTTATTGCCCGCAGGATGGTTATCCTGGCCTCAGAGGATATCGGGAACGCTTCACCCAATGCACTTCAGCTTGCAGTATCCACTATGACCGCAGTGCAGAGTATCGGTATGCCCGAATCTGAACTGGTGCTGGCCCAGTGTGCCATCTTTCTTGCAGCAGCGCCCAAGAGCAATGCATTGTGCATGGCAATCAGTGCTGCGAAGAATGCTGCACTTTCCGGTGACTACGAGATCCCGATGCATATACGCAATGCACCTACAGGTCTCATGAAACGAATGGGATACGGCAAGGACTACAGGTATCCGCATAATTATGAAGGGAATTTTGTTGATGAAACTTATTTACCGAAGGAACTGGAAAAATTAAAATTCTACAGTCCAACTGATAATGGAAGTGAAAAAGCAATAAAGGAAAGGCTGATGAAACTCTGGCCGGAGAGATTCAGGTAGTATCCGGAAAAAATCAGCTTTAGGGACACCGGTTTACCGGAGAAATACAAATTTTCTTTTCAATTTGCCGCTGATTCCATTACCTGCATATTTTAATTCAGCTATAATTTATTCAAATCCGGGATTCAAACGTCGGCAGCTGCGTCTGGATGAAATAATGATCTGACAAGGGGGCAGCTCTAATATCGGGCTTGACATTCCCCGCAGCCTGTTATAATTGATTTTGTGCCGGCACTCAATCCTGATATTTTAATATTTCTAATCACTACTGTCCCATACATTTTAGAACCCCAAATCCAGTTGAACGTCAAGCTG
>DAONFG010000028.1:0-45534 GCA_035403465.1 Spirochaetota bacterium
TTTGGTAACTGTCCAAAAAACCATTCATTATCGCAAATTTTCTTTAAAAAATCATTCAGCAGCTCGCTAAGGTCCTTGGAAAAAGGGAAGAATTCAACAGGTTTTATAAACTTATTAATATTCCTGCTTTTTTTATAGCCAAGGTGACATGAAAGAATATCCCTTGAATCAATCATTCCTATGATATCATCAAAGTCTTCGCCGTACACAGGCATGCGGACAATTTCATTTTCCATAAACAGTTCCATCGCGTCGCTTATACTGCTTCCTTTCTGAATAAAAAGAGCCTGGTTGCGGGGATACATTATATTTGATGCTTCACGGCTGGTGAACCTGATCATATTTTTAATGATATCGCTCTCTTTTTTATCGATCAGCCCCAGCTTTTCGCCTGAATTGACAACATGCCCCAGTTCCTCTGTAGTAAGCAGGCTGTGTTCGAGTTTAAGACCGAATACCCTGATTACGATATCAGTTATCAGAATAATCATATACCTGACAGGCGAAAGTATTTTATGAAAGATCCTGTACACGGGGAAAGTATACCTGCTGACTTCCAGGTACGAATGTATAGCCATAATCTTTGGTGTAGTTTCACCGAATATAATAATGAGCGGGGTAACAAATGCGATTGAAATAAAATGACCATAATGTCCGAAATAAGAAAGCAGGAAACTTGTTGCAAGTGCTGTGAGCGAGAGATTAACGAACAGGTTCCCGGTCAAAAGAGTAATAAGTACCTTATCAGGCTCAGCCATATAACGTGAAATTCTATTTTCACCCGGTTTTGAAGATCTGGAGAACCTGTAAAGGTCTGATTTTTTCAGTGAAAAAAGGGCAGCCTCTGTTCCGGAAAAAAATGCAGAAAGTGTAAGAAGAATTAATAGAACTGTTAGATGAGTCAGGATTGAGTTCATGAAATATCCCGGATCACTTCAGGGAATAGCTCGGATTCCCTGATTTTAAGAATTCTTGCACATTGTTTCCTGAATTTTATACTTGGCTGCTGAAGTCCTTTTTCAACTCGCGAAAGATATGATGGAGAGCAACCCAGGAGTTCGGCAAGCCTGTTCTGCTTCAGATTCTTTTTTATACGTGCTGCCCATACATTGTTATGAAAACGGTTCTCTCCGTGATTATCCATATGCAGGACAGGCTTTACAAGAAAGATATTATCCACTGTTTCATTAAAAAAAAGAGCGCATGAGTTTCTGAATGTTTCTGCAGGCTCGATCATACCCTTTTCGACCTTGCAGAGATATGAAGGCGAAACATCGAGCAACCTGGCCAGGTCGCGCTGTTTGATCATCTTTTTTCTCCGTAGAACAGGGAGCATGTTATCCAAGGAAATTCCTCCGGTCAGGTTTGTTGATTATTGCTGTTCAGGCTGAATATCGAGATGAACATCTATGCTGAAAACTTTTTCAGCAGTATTGCCGTTAAAATCCGATGCTGAAACAGTTACACTGTTGATACCTTCAACAAATGTAATTCCTGAAATCATGTAGTAGCCCTTCTCGTCTGTTATATCATTGAATACCCGGTTATTCAAAGTCAGGCCCTTTTCAGAAGAGCCCAGTAAGCTGTACTGTGAATCAAGAACATCTTTGCCGTTAAACACGGCCCTGATCCTGTAAATGCCAAGGTTTTCTTTTCCGGTTACAGTATCGCGTATCTCGACGAGCAGCGGGTAATGCCTGGTTAACCTGATCGAAGAATTCTCCCTTATAAGTACATACTTATCAGCGACCTTAACATAAAAATTCAGAATCTGCGGAGGCTGACTGTCTTCGTAACGGGGAAGCATGATAAAAGGATTAGTCGATTCCCTCTTGACGTTATCAAGCAAGGAAAAATGTATGTGCTTGCCGTACGAATGCCCGGTGTTGCCCACGTAACCAATAATTTCATTTTCTTCGTAAACCTGTTTCAGGTCATCTCCATCCTGAAGGTGCATATATACAGATACCATGTTGCCTTCATGTTTAATTATCTTGTAATTGCCTCCGCCCCAGTAGTTTTGAAGCGGAAACATAGATTTATTCCAGGTAAAAACAAGCCTGCCCTTATTTACGGGATAAACCTTGTCCGAGTCCGATATCATGTCAACACCATCATGAAAGTGATCAGCGCGCGATTCGCCGAATGTTGACGTAAGCCTGGCATTATCCACCGGCCACCTGAACGATACATTTGAAAGTGCAAGTATGATTATTGATACGACAAGTGTTTTATTCATTTTCGTTACCCGTTATTGTTGTTTTACATGTATATGGCAGAATTTTCCCGGTTCTGTCCCGGAATAATAATACTGTACAGCGGTATCCGGACATTCGCCATTCCTGCCTGCGACTTCACCTGAATCAAGACAGATAGTTTCACTTGTAAGACCGTCGATATCAACGGGAAACTGCGGCGGCGGGTTTACGCTGTAAACTCCAGCAGCGTATTCTGCCCATACTGGTGCCGCAATTCCGCTGGCGGACCGTCCGCTCCCCAGGGAAACAGCGCCGGTTTTATTTCCTATCCACACAGAGGTAACCATATCCTGGTTATAACCTACAAACCAGGCATCTGTAAAATTTGAAGTTGTACCTGTTTTACCCGCACAGTCAAATGTTATACCGTACTTTTTTATAAGCCAGGCGGTAGATGAACCCTTACCCTTCATACCTTCAAGCATAGATATAGTGATTCTTGCCGCACCAGGATCAAGTATCTTCCCTTTTTTTGAACGTATGCCCGACACCTTTTCATTGATCTCTTTTTCATGGTCCCAGATGATATCGCCGCTGTAGTCCTTTACCTGCTTGATTCCGTATGGTATGATAAATTCTCCCCCGCTTACCAGAAGTGAATGCAGCACAACACTTTCAAGCGGTGAAATCTCGTATGCGCCCAGTGCGAAAGAGAGTGTCTTGCCGAATCGTTCATCCATCTGGTCACCGGGGAGCGATAGAGAATCCTCAATGTATGAAAATACCCTGTCGTAACCGGTTTTATCAAGCACCATCACAGCCACCGTGTTAAGCGACTTTACTATAGCTTCACGAACAGTTACAGGGCCCAGGTATTCCTTTGAATAGTTTTGCGGTGAATAACCTTTTTCAAATTGAACCTGTTTATCAACGAAGATTGCAGATGGAGTAATTATCCTCTTCTCAATTGCAGAGGCGTACACAAGAGGTTTTATTGATGAACCGGGCTGACGCCTGATCTGGTAGACATTATCGTTCTGGTTGCTCGAAGTGAGTTCATATCCGCCGACATAGGCTATAATCTCTCCAGTAAATGGATCTATGGAGATTAAAGCTCCCTCAATGTTAACGGATTTCTCATACTCCCTGACTGCAAGATCCTGGTTTTTGTATGATTTTGACACTTTCACATGGTATTCCCTCTGTGCAAGCACACCGTTCCTGAGCGCACGAACTGCGACATCCTGTTTCGAACCGTCGATTGTTGTATAAACAGATAGTCCGCCTTTTTTAAGTGTATCATCGCCGAATCTTTCAGCAAGGTCCCGCCTGATTTTTTCAACGAAGAAAGGAGCCCTGTTTATCCTGTATGAACTGTATATAAAACTCCCGATGCGGGAACTTACTGCTTTTTTATCCTGGTAGACAACTCCCCATTTCCTGGAAAACTCCTTCATCATCGTTTCCGGATCGGAACTCTTCAGGTATCCGGTCTCTATAAGTGAATGAAGAATCCTTTTGGTCTTGACCACGGAATTGTTGAGATTGGATAGAGGGGAATATATTGCAGGATTTGATATTGTTGCAATTATCATTGATGTTTCAACAATATCAAGGTCGCGAACCGATTTCCCGAAATACATTTTTGAAGTTGATTCAACTCCGTATGAACCGTTTCCGAAATATATCAGGTTCAGGTACATGAGCAGTATATCCTGCTTGTCATAGTATTTTTCGATCTCTATGGCGCAGTAGGCTTCGTATATTTTCCGTTTAAGGTTGCGTTCCATATCCGTGAATAGAACCTTTGCAAGCTGCTGGGTAATTGTACTGCCCCCCTGCATTACGCGAAGGTTTATTACATTTTTAACCATGGCGCGGAGTATCCCCAGATAGCTTATTCCGCCATGGTTGTAAAAATCCCTGTCTTCACTGGCAATCAGACCTTCAATAAGAGATTTGGGAATAAAGTCTATGGGTACGATCTCTCTTTTTTCTTCAAAAAATTCACCGATGATATCACCGTTCCTGTCATAAATACGCGTCGGGATATCTACCGCCTTGGCGCCTGTCTCGACCTCGTTCCTTGAATAAGGGTAGCCTTTCTTCATCTCCTCGGTTCTATCAATAAGCGTTTTATAACGTGTAAGCCTGTTCATTGCGGCATCCCTGTCGGAACGCCACTCAACATAGATAACCAGTGAATATGTAAAAAGAAGCAGGAAAAGCGCAGCCGGTATATAGAGAAAAAGCAGTTTTTTATGATCTAGTATCCAGTAAATTATCTTCATACCATTTTCCTCTTCAGCAGGATTCATCCCTGTATTTTTTACCGGAAAGCTGCCCGCATGCCCCTGAAATATCCTGCCCCATACTTTTTCTTATAGATACAGGGATGTTCATTATCTCAAGTTCTTTCAGAAAATTTTCAATCTCTTTTTCACCGGGTAAAGGAAGAGTGTGGTTGCCCGGATTAAGAGGAATCAGGTTGAGCTTGATGCTGACATGTTTAAACATTTTTTTCAGCCTGTGCGCATCATCAGCTGAAATATTATCTCCACGCATGATGTATTCTATTGTAAGCCTGTTTCGTGAAGCCGGGAATTTTTTTTCGAGCAGCTTCGCAATCTTTTCAAAGGGATATTTCTTCTCAACCGGCATATGGACAACACGCTTTTCCGGGAGTGTATCATTAAGAGATAGAGCAAGGTTATAGAGTCTCTTTTCATCTATATACCTTTCAATTGCAGGCAGGATCCCGCTTGTGGATATTGTGATCTTGCGTACAGAAATATGGAATCCAAAAGTATAGTTCATGATGTCAGCGGCTTTTAACACATTGTCGTAATTATGAAACGGTTCCCCCATCCCCATAAATACAATGTTGTTATTCTTTAAACCTGTGAGCCTGCGCACATGGCATACCTGGTCCAGTATTTCACCAGGCGACAGATTTCTTATAAAACCTATCTTGGCTGTTTCGCAGAACCTGCAGCCCATTGGACATCCGACCTGGGAAGAGATGCAGATCGTGAGCCGGCCTTCATCCGTGCCGTCGTTACGCAGGAAAACGCTTTCAATAAACTGGTCATCATGTGTCCTGAACAGAAACTTTTCAGTGCCGTCAAGTTCAGAGAGAAGCCTGTCCTCAGGAGTAAGGGGTGACAGTATAAACTTTTCACCAAGCCTGGCCCTGAGGTCTTTTGAGAAATTAGTCATCTCATCGAATGATGTAACATTCTTTTCATAAATCCAGTTGAAAAGCTGCCTGACCCTGTACTCCTTTTCACCCATGGCGGTAAAAACTTCAAGAAGCTCATTGAAACTGTAATCTTTTATAAACTCCATTTTAATTTTAAAACCCGGGATGTAATTCTAAATACATTTTATGAAACATCGGCTTTAAGTTTCTCTATCTGTCGTATTTCAAAAAGGGCCATCTTGTTGTCAGATTCGATGTTCAGGACCTTTTCAAATGTCTGTATCGCAAGGTCATATTCAGACATGTTTTTGTAGGACATGGCAAGTGCAAACAGGGCATTGGCCATGTTGGGATCCAGGGCAAGGGCAAGGTTAAGTTGTTCTGCAGCGCTCCTGAAGTCCATCATCTGGTAGTGTGAAGCTCCGCAGATATAAAATGCGAACTTGTTCCTTGTGTCTCTCTGAAGGTATTCATTCATTGTCTTGATCGATTTACTGAAGTTATTTACCCTGAAGTAGTTTTTGCCCAGGTTGTAGAGAATTTTCATGTTGTCGGGATACTTTTCAAGGCCGTTTTCAAGAATTTCAATGGCTTCGAGGTACTTGTGACTGTTTATAAGCCTTTTTGCATCCTTGACAACGTCAATTGCATCATCCCAGACAAGTTCAATAACCAGCAGGGAAATATCATCGATTGCGCCTATCTCTCCGGTAAAGTCCTTCACATCATCAAGAATGGCATCAGCAAAATCATCACCGTGAAGTTCATTGTTTCTTTTAATATTCTTTTCCAGGCGTTCATGTGAGTACTCCTGCCTGGCATTGTTCTGTGCCTCGGGTATACCATCTGTATAGAGTATCAGCCTGTCGCCATATTCAAGTTTTGTAACCTTTTCTTCATATGTATCACGGGCTTCTTCCAGTGCTCCTATAAAAAGCCCATTAGTATCCAGGTATTCAATTTCACCAGTTGCCCCACGCATTAAAATTGCTTTCTGGTGACTTGCATTGGAATAGGTTACATTATAATCATCATCGATAGCGACCATGAAACAGGTCAGGTAGTCCTGAGTCTTCATATGATCGATGATAGTTTTGTTTACCTCCTGGAAAATCCTCCTTGGCGATTCGTGAAGGCTGCCCGCGTTACCAAAGGATATTTTGGCCATTGCCGTAATAAGGGCAGCGGGAATACCATGGCCTGAAACGTCTGACATCATTATACCGATTTTATTATCCTTGAGCTGAAAAACGTCATAAAAGTCACCACCGATCTTCTCCATGGCATTATAACGAACCGAGAATTTAAGCTCGTTCCAGTCATCAATACGTGTTGGGAGTATGCTGCGCTGGATTACGCTGGCCATGTCGAGCTGTTTCTGAATCTGTTCATCCCTGAGCTTCAGGCTGTTCATGACTTTTTCCAGTTCCTCTGTTCTTTCCTGCACCTTGAGTTCCAGGTTCTTCCTGTGTTCATCAATCTCCCATGCCATTTCCATAAGAGCATATTCGATTGATGAAAATTCCTTTCCCAGGGAAAGAACATTGAATCCTGCCCTGCTGCCGGATGCGATCTCCCGAGTTACACGCGACATATCCGTAAGGATTCTAAGTATGGAAAACGCGTTTACCCTTGCAAAATAGAGGACCCCCAGAACTGCAACAACAAGGAATATAATAATCAGCTGTCCCTGCCCCTGTTCGACAGTTCTCATCCTTGTGAGCATGGCACCGAAAGAAAAAAGTATAATCATCATGATGATAACAAAGAATATAAAGTTTACTGAAACATTAATCAGTGAATGCGGCCTGATCAATAGCCCGTTTTTTAGAATTTCATTATAAATAGAAGCCCGTGCATTATTTGTCATATATTCAGTCATCAGGTGGACAGTCATACATAAAACCAGTACAAGGATTATCGTAGCAAGTACTGTCATCTTGATAACATATTTGAATTCAAGAATTGTAAGTTCGCCCGATATGTAATATTTATAAAATCCCATGCCTGCCATCGACAGACCTACAAATACAGCAAAAAAAGCTGCAATAGTAGTAGTGTTCATGACAAGGTCGGAAAAATCACCATAAACCTCAGGACCGTCTTTAGCTTCAAATTCCAGTTTATTTCTGTACACCTTGTTGAGCACCCTGTGCCGGCTCATCAGCGCAGGGATACCGGCAGGTGAAAGGAATCCGTATATAATGTAAAATATAACTGTAAGGGCCATCAAAAACAGCGGCAGCCACTGGATAAAGAGTCTCAGAATTTTATCATATGATGAAAGTACAAAGGAACTTGCAATAGCATAGCATATGGCTGATTCAAGCCATGTCGCCATACTGACAAAGAAGGCTACTGCAAATGTATAGCTTATATTCCTTGCAAGAAAACTGAAAAATCTCATATAAACTCACCTGCTCTTTTTATTTTCTGTCGCCAGGCACGGCGTTCCTGACACATCTGAATCCGGCGATCCTGTCTTTATAGAGATCCGGAATACCGCCGATTTTACGGTCAGTCACCCTAGACTCTTTCCGCGTGGTGAACCAGGTGCCGCCCCTTATCACCTTGTACTGTTTACCGAATTTTTTATCCTTAGTATAATTATTCTCATACGGCCTGTACCAGCTGTCTGTCCATTCCTGCGCATTGCCGTCCATGTGAACGCACCCGTAAAAAGATACTGCAGCCGGTTCATAAATATTCACCGGGATATACCCTTTAGGAAGCACCCGGAGATTATATCTCTGCCTGATAGTAAGCTTGAGGTTCTCACCTGTCCTGTCATCAATCCAGAACTCACTTGTATTTGATATACCCTCCCTGAAGCCGTACCCCCAGGTATATACTGAAAGCTGTCCGGGTTTATCAATACCGGAAGGAGACCTCGCGGCCTTCTCCCACTCCTTTTCGTCGGGGAGCCTTTTACCGGCCCAGCGTGCGTATTTTGCAGCTTCATGATATGACACTATCACAGGCAGGCTGCTGTAGTAGGTACTGATAAACGATCCGTCCTTTTCACAATTCCCCTTCCAGTCAGCCGGGACGCAGGCACCAGTTGAATCCGTGTAGGCCTTGTAGTCAGAATTTGACACCTCGTAAATATCAATGTAAAAATCCGGAAGATGGATTTCCTGCTCCGGGGCCTCATCACTGTCCCCGTATGATGAACCCAGCAGAAATTTTCCCTCGCTCACCAGTGCCATCTCCCTGCCGTCAACTGAGCTTATGATCCGTTCCCTGTACTCTGTTTTGTGCCTGAACTGTTCAGGCACAAGGGCTTTGTCAAAACCACGTTCAGGGTTCTCTATTACAATACGTGATCCCGGACGAAGCAGCGATACTGGAATATTTAACTCCGCTGTAAATATAGCTACATACCTGAACCTGCCTCCTGTTATGTCAATTCTTTCAGGAGACTTTATTTTCCCTAGTAAAAGATTATTGTCGTTGTAAAACGTATATTCTGTTCCGTTAAGTTCAGCATCGCAGATAACTGTTATAAATCCATCTTTCCGTACAGAATCAATCACCCCTGCCACCTTGAAATCTTTTGAATAGAGCAGCAGGCAGAACATCATAAGGAGCATGGAACTGAAAATAATCCGTAACTTATACATCAGGCCTCGCAATTTACCGGTTGTATGCCCTGAATATCCGTTTATCAGGCCACCTGATACAGGTGAGCGGATACTGTTCAAGCATGGCACATGTATCAATACCTATTATATTCCTCTCTTCATCAATAAAAATCGATTCAGAATTAATAATATATGGGGTGGGCGTATGCCCGAATATTACTGTTTTAGGCCACCTTTTATCAGCAAGGTAAAACTCGCCCCTTATCCATATCAAGTCGTCACGCTTCTGGAACGATATATTATCTATATCGGGATTAAGACCCGCATGAACTGCAATAAAATCGCTTCCTTCATAATAGAGCTTCAGGTTATTAAAAAAACTTACATGTGTATCGGGTAATGCCATTGCTTTAAGATTATTCCGGTAACTTTGAATTGTATAATCACCGCCGTTCCTTATAAAGTTGCCGGAATAATCTGCTTTCTTCAAATACTTAATAAACATGTCTTCATGGTTACCAGTAAGAAATACTGTCCTGTAAACTCCGGATAATGCAACAAGAAATTCAATAACCTCAAAAGAAGCAGGGCCGCGATCTATATAATCACCCAGAAAAATGACCAGATCATCAGGATTAATCTGGGACCTAAGTTCGTCAAACAGGTTTTTCAGTTTTATATAATAACCGTGGATATCCCCGATGATATAATAATTTATGTTAGACATTGCCTGGTTTAACAAACCTCCGCCCTGTTCTACCTGATTGACTTTGAATAACTCTCTACTGCATTCCGGATATTCTGAAGTATACTTTTGCCGTCATTAATATCTGTCACGCCCCAGCAGCCGTATATCCACCTGTCATAAACTGAGACGAAAGTATAAGAGCCATTTTCATCCTTTATAAATGCACTCTGAGTATTATCAGCCTTGAGAATAATATATTTTTTTGATATGACCTTCTGAAACAGGCTCATACAGTCGTAGTATGTGCCCCGGTCGCTTAAAAAGACGAAATATTTCTTATTTTCAGAATTTATCATTGAATAATAGCATCTGCTTATTCCTGCAGCTGGATCAAGTCCTTTCCTGCTGTAAAGGACACATGATGCACCGGCCCGTTTAAGAACACCTTGAAGCGGAGGAAGATTTTCATCTGAATACCCGTCACCTATATATGATCTTGAAATTGATGAAAAATTTTTCAGATCTTCAGGATTCTCAAGGTGCTGCATCTCGGTCTTTACATAGATTATGTATTCACCGGCCCTGATAATCGCCAGGTTGTCGTTGTAATATTCATTTTCAGGACATATCCCGGTTTCGCTGAATCCTGCAATATAAGAAAAAAAACTGTATGCATCAGTTATTCCGTTAAAACGTATTACTTCGACTTTCATTACGCGTTCACGGTTTTCAAAACTGCTGTACGTGCACCATGCCATCGTAGCTATACCAAGACCTTTGTAATCCTCCCTGTACGATCCAATCTCCGGACCTTCGACAGTAGCAGGTGTGACATCCCTGTTCCAGCCGGGCACATCGGAATCCCGGGGAATATAATCACTGATATAATCCGTTCCCCTCTGAAAAAGTGTGCACGATGTAACAGTTAGCATGATAAATAATAACTGAAAAAATATCTGTTTATTCAAAAGCAGGCCTCCAGTGCAAAATGGCATGCAGCATAGTGTTCAACAGTACCTGTACCGCATTTAATTTTTTCGGGGTATACCTCGCTGCATATTTTTTCAGCGCGGGGACATCTTGGGTGAAAAAAACATCCGGAAGGCCTGTTTACAGGCGAAGGTACAGTTCCTCTAAGTACTATTCTTTCTCTTTTCGAAGATGGATCAGGATCCGGTATAGCCGAGATAAGAGCCTTTGTATAGGGATGTGCCGGTGCACGGTAGATCGTATCTGCATCGGCAAGTTCAACTATACGGCCCAGGTACATCACTGCAACCCTGTCAGATATATGATGGACAACTGTCAGGTCATGTGAAATAAAAAGATATGTGAGTCCGAGTTCTTTCTGCAGATCCAGTAAAAGGTTGAGTATCTGCGACTGAATAGATACGTCAAGTGCCGAAACCGGTTCATCGCAGATTACAAGTTCAGGCCGGAGGGCAATCGCACGTGCAATGCCGATCCTCTGCCTCTGCCCCCCGGAAAATTCATGCGGGAAACGGTTAAGGCTGCTTACCGGAAGACCGACCATGTCGAGCAGCGACTTCACCTCTTTTTCCCTGCTTCTTCTGTCGCCTTCACTGTGAATAATGAATGGTTCTTCAATTATATATCTTACTGTATGCCTCGAATTCAGCGAATCATACGGATCCTGGAATATCATCTGGAAATTTTTACGAAGGGGGAGCAGATCCTTCTGATTCATTCCGGAAATCATTTTATCCCTGAACTGCACAGAACCCGCAGTCGGTTTGTACAGGCTTATTAAAGTCCTGCCGAGCGTAGTCTTGCCGCAGCCTGATTCACCCACAATGCCGAGAGTTTCACCGGGAAGCATTGTAAATGAAACATCATCGACCGCATAGACATGTCCGCTCACCTTGCGCATCACACCGCTCTTGACAGGAAAGTGCATTTTAAGCGATTCAACTTTAAGTATATTCTCAGTCATTCTCTTTTCCGTAAAGATGACAGCTTACATTATGATAAGGACTTACATGGATCTGTCCCGGGTTGGCTATTGTGCATGGTTCAAAGACATGCCTGCACCTGTTGGCGAACCTGCATGCCTCAGGGTATTCAGAGATTCCGGGCACCATGCCGTCTATTGAAACAAGCCTGGATTTTCTTTCAAGGCCGAACCTTGGTATTGATTCAAGCAGACCCCGCGTATACGGGTGATGCGGAGACTTAAAGATTGTGACTGAATCAGCTTTTTCTGCAATTCTTCCGGCGTACATCACGACTACATCGTCGCATATTGATGCAATGACGCCCAGGTCATGAGTTATGAATATTACCGACATCCCGGTTTCAGCCTGTATTGATTTTATAAGTTCAAGGATCTGTGCCTGTATGGTCACATCAAGAGCAGTGGTCGGCTCATCGGCAATCAGTATGTCCGGTTTGCATGCAAGAGCCATCGCAATCATTACGCGCTGCCTCATGCCGCCTGAAAGCTGATGAGGGTACTCCCTGTAACGCTGTTGCGGTTCAGATATGCCCACCTTTACGAGCAGGTTTAAAACTTCTGTTTCTATTTCTTTCTTTGACATTCCAGGCCTGTGAAGTGTAAAAACTTCAGCGACCTGTTTCCCTATTGTTTTTACAGGATTCAGCGCAGTCATGGGCTCCTGGAAAATCATCGCGATCCTGTCACCCCTGATTTTCCTGATCTCGCTGCTGTCAAGTTTCAAAAGATCTGTTCCCCTGTACAGAATCTGCCCGTCCATGTAGCGTCCTGAGGGTACCGGAAGCAGCCTCATGATCGACATTGCGGTGACGCTCTTCCCGCAGCCCGACTCACCTACTATGCCCAGGACTTTACCTTCGCGCAGGTCAAAACTTATACTGTCTACTGCCTGCAGCAGTCCACCCTCTGTCATAAAACCCGCAGAGAAATCCCTGACGCTCAGTATAATGTTGTCCGGTTGAGTCATCGATCATCAGCTCTTCTTGTACTTTGTAACTATCTTCAGTTCAGGCTTAAACGTCCTGCCCGATTTTATCGCTTCAAGTGTATCTCGTTTCATGTCCTCATCAATCCAGAAGTAGCCGCCTGACTGTGGATCATCAAAGATCTCTGTTGTATTCTTATAACCCGGAGTATCAGGATACTTCACCCACCTCCAGTGGAAATACCTTATAAAAGGGAATGCCTCGAACGGCACCCAGCACGCTGAGTCATGTATCCTCTGCTGTATCTGCAGCGAAAGCCTGATTCTTTCATTTTCATCAGTGGAATCCCTGTATTTTTCTATGAGCTTATCCATTTCAGGGTCGTCCATGTTATTAATGTTATTCGTCTGGGGTTTGTGAGCATTAACAGAATGGAAGTGTTCCCACGGCTGGGGTCTGAAACCAGTTGACCACGCAAGGTATGCGGCCTCGTGTTTTTTCTCCATAACCTTTTTATATGAGCTGCTGGGATCAAGCTGCTCGAGGTTAAGTTCTATACCTGCTTTTTTGGCCTCCTCTTTAAGGATGACAAGCCGCGGGGTGAGGAAGTCAACACCGTAACTTATAGTAACAGCAAACCTGCTGCCGTTTTTAGTCCAGATGCCGTCAGTACCACGCGACCAACCTGAGGCTTTCATGTAACCTTCAACTTTCGGGATGCTGAATTCACGCGCCCTGAGCTTTGTGTTAGTGTATGCACCGTAACCGCTGAAGTATGAATCAAGTCTTGCGCCTTCACCGCGGTGAATCTCCCTGTTTAATTTATCCCAGTTAATTGCATGACCAAACGCGTACCTGAGGTTTTTATCCTTGAATATTTCCTTGTCCAGATTGAGAAAAAGTCCTGCGGTTGACCTGCGTGCATCGTTGTAAAACCAGAGTTTGTTCACGTATCCCTTGTCGAAAATTTCGCCTGTCCCCTTTTCATACCAGATGAGGGATCGTGTTGCTCCGAAGGCGTCAAGTTCACCTTTTTTAAAATATTCCAGGGCAACATTCTGGTCCCTTATAACGGTAAGCCTGAAGTAATCAACATTGAACCTGTTTTTGAAATACCTGAGGTCCTTTGCCCACCAGTCCTTTTTACGTTCGAAAAGCAGGTATTTACCCTTTTCAAAATCTTTCAGTATATATGGCCCGGTGTTAGGCTCGATCGCCCAGTTGTAGTCCTTCACAAAACTGTTCTTCATCTTTATGTAATAATGTTTCGGTGTAGGATTAAGATTTACTGTAACCCAAAGGTCAGGAATCTTTTTGGTAGCAGAGACCGATATAAGCAGGTCGCCGTATTTGGTGACCTTTTCGATTTCCTGCGTGTAATAGTCATTGTACCACGGGTCCTGAAGATGTTTGGACCTCATGAATTCAAGTGTAAAAATAAAATCATCGGCTGTAACAGGTTTTCCGTCAGACCACCTGGCATCAGGGTTTATTTTAAAATACATAGTGCGGCCGTCTTTTGAATACGCCCAGTGAGTCGCCAGTGATGGCAGCGGTTTCTCGTTCTCTCCGTGCATATCGAGAAGCGCAAGCTGGTTACCTGTAAAATAGGATCGGGTCGATGTATTTGAATCAGGGCCAACTGTACGGAATGTAAGCGGAAATGACATTATGAACTGGTATAAAGTCCCGCCTTTTTTTGCTTTCGGGGATGCAATAATTGCCTCGCTGTTGCTGGTTATCCAGGTCAGTTTTTCTTCAAGTTTATGAGTCGTGTAGTCAAGGCTGATGATCTCGTCACCGCCTGAATCCGCCGCATTATCATCGTTTCCCCGGCATGCAGTTGTACCGATAACAGCAGACAGGGCTGCTGTAAGAACAATATATTTAACAAAATTATTTCTCATGAAAAACATTAAAACCTCCGTCATTCGTAAGTTGTGAATTTCTTAGGGTCATAGGCTTCACGTACAGCCTCTCCGATAAATGTAACCATTGAGAGAACCAAAACAAGTGCAGTAATAACCGAAATGCCGATCCATGGAGCGGCAATATTGTATTCAGAAGCTTCAGCAAGCAGCTGGCCCCAGCTCGGGGTCGGCGGTGCAAGACCGAAACCAAGATAGTCAAGCGCAGTAAGCGATGTAATCCCCCCTGCGACAGAGAAAGGAATGAATGTTATAATCACAGAGAGAGTGTTTGGAATTATATGTCTTACGATAATACGTGAGGTAGATGCCCCCATGGCTTTTGCTGCAAGGACATACTCCCTCTCTCTCTCCCTGTATACTGCAGTCCGCATGTACCATGTCATACCGATCCATCCAAAAAAGATCATGATCCCCAGAAGTGAAAAAAAGTTCGGTATGAGAATTGATGAAATTATTATAATAACATACAGTAAGGGAATATTGTTCCAGATTTCGATTATTCTCTGAAAGAATAAATCAAACTTCCCGCCAAGGTATCCCATGAGCGATCCCACACTGATACCGATTATGTAATCGAATACGAGAAGTATAAGTGAAAAAAGAATGGATATCCTGAAACCATAGATCAGTCTGGCTGCAACATCACGCCCTGTTCTGTCCGTACCCAGGTAATGTTTGCGTTCAATTGACGGGGGGAATGGAGGATAGCTCCCGTCGATAGAATCAATTTCATAGGGATTATATGGTATGGGTGGCATGATTACAAAATCCCCACTGCTGCTGCCGCCGAGATGTTTTTTCAGCTGCCTGAAATCAGTTTCGTAGTCATAACCCAACCCGAATTCCGCACCAGGTATGATCGCTCCGTATACCGGGAAGTAATACTCACCGTTAAAACGTACTACAAGGGCCCTGCTGTTTACAAGCATCTCTGAAAAAAAAGAGAGCAGTATCAGTGAAACCATGAGTATAAATGACCAGTATCCACGCCTTATAGACCTGAACCTTCTAAGATTTTCCAGCGTTAGGGGATTCAGCCTGAACATATTCCTACTCGTACTTGACCCTGGGATCAACAAGCGCAACACATATATCAGAAAGAATATTGCCGATCATGAAAAGAAGCGAGGATATAACAAGTATCCCCATAACAACAGGATAGTCATGTTCGATTAAGGATTCCAGTCCAAGAAGACCAATTCCGTCAATGTTGAATATCTTTTCAACAAGGTATGAACCAGTAAGTATAAGTGATATGTTGTTCCCGAAGTGCGTCGCAAGCGGTATAAGGCTATTGCGCAGCGCGTGGTTCAGAATTGCCCCCCGGTAGTTTTCACCCTTGGCTATGGCAGTGCGGATAAAATCGGAAGCCATGTGATCGAGGAGTGAGTTTTTCATCATGAATGTCATTACTGCAAAGCTTCCTGCCATGTACGAGACAAGGGGAAGAACTGCGTGGTAGATTACATCCCATATCTTCCCGAATAAACCAAGTTCATGAAAATTATCGCCGGTAAATCCTCCCAGGGGGAATACATTAAGCCATGATGAGAAGACCATGAGGAGAATAATTGCAACAACATAGTTGGGGATGGCGTACCCTGCAAAAACAATTACAGAGGTTATGTTATCAATAGATTTTCGGTGTTTGAGCGCTTTGAGTATACCCAGCGGGATACATACAGAATAGGTTATAATCATAGCCATGATTCCGTAGAACAGGGATACCGGAAGTTTACTTTTAATGATTCCCCACACGGGTTCATAATACCGTGTCGAATCGCCAAGATTGAACGTTAGTACATTTCCAAGCCACTGGAAATAGCTGACAATAACAGGTTTGTCAAATCCGTAGAACTTTTTCAGCTGTTCAAGCTGGCCGGCAGAAAGCGGCATATCATTCATGCGCTGCATTCCCTTTGCTGCAGATGCCTGCTGCGCCTGGGCTATCATTCTTTCTATCGGGCCTCCCGGGACAAACCGGGTAATGACAAAAACCATAAGTGTAATGCCGATAAAAGTCGGTATGATCAGCAGAAGCCGTCTGATCAGGTAAACTTTCATGTTATTTAACGCCTCCGGATACGACATAATACATATTCATTGAACATTTTGTCAAATATAAATATTTCAATTCGATGTCAGAATTATTATGAGAGTTATTTCAAAATCCGTTACTAACTGGCGACTAAACCTCTGCGGGTGGCTTTATACGCATGGCATGATCAAATCAAACATCTTTCCGGCGGTATCATCTCACCATGGGCTTTGCAAAAGGTGAAACAATACCGGTTTTGCGATAAGTTTATTGATGTTACTGACGAAGTTAATCCCGTGCTATTCCCTGCACTTGTAACCGACATTTCTTACTGTTTCGATTATTGCGCTGAATTCATCACCTATCTTGCTCCTGAGCCTCCTGATATGTACATCAACGGTTCTGGTACCACCGATATACTCAAGTCCCCAGATCCTGCCAAGGAGGTCTTTGCGTGAAAAAACAACCCCGCGGTTCTGCAAAAAAAGCCTTATAAGTTCGAATTCCTTGTATGTAAGATCTACCTTTTCATTATTAAGATAAAGGGCATATTCCTTGAGGTTGATGCGAATGTTACCAACAGATAATTCCTCATTCTCGGCAGGAATATCAGCCAGGAGTCGAATAAGCCGTGCCTTAACCTCACCCTTCCTGAACGGATAGAGAATAAAATCATCAAAAAACCACTTTGAATCCAGATCTGCAACAGTATTTACCCGTAGAATAAGAACTACGGGTATATCATGTATCTTTTTTCTAAGACGGGAGAGATAAAACTGTGTGGAATCGGAACTGCCTATTTCGTCATAATCGATTATGCAAAGTTGAAAAGTATCTTTGACAGGGGATTCGATACTGCCGTATTTGATTATCTCATATTCCGGGATATTTGATATCAGGTCTTCGGCCAGTTCATTATTTTTGGTTATTAGTCCTATATTCACTCTGTTTTTCCTGCCTGGAGAGCTCTCGGAATATTTTCATATATTCCATGGCTACTTTATCGGCGTAGTAGTCCCTTATTCTTTTCTTATTATTTAAAGAACATTTTTTGTAAAGGTTTTTATCCTTAACAAATTTCATAATTGCGCTGCTGCATGCCTTTACATCTCCCACATTTATCAGTATGGCATTTTCATTCTGCTTAAGCAGGTCTGTCTGCCCGCCATAATTTGTTGCCACAACCGGAAGTCCTGCATGCATTGCCTCCATAAAAACAATCCCGAATCCTTCATGCAGGGATGTGAGAACAAAGAGATCAGACATTGAGAGATACGCGTACTTATCATCTTCTGTAATATAACCAAGAAATGAAACACGTTGTTCCAGACCCTTATCCACGACTATTCCCTGTAGATAATCCTTTTCAGGACCATCCCCGGCGATTAACAACTTAATCTTTTTTTCTTTTATTTCAGATAACGCAAACAAAAGAGTATCTATTGACTTACGCTTGATTAACCTGCCGATTGTTATAAGGTAAAAAACATCATTTTCAAGCCTGAGCGATTTTCTCGAAACTCTGGCTTTTACCGGCGGATGGAACGCAAGGGGTATTATTCCAACTTCTTTGTTCGGGTTATAATAGCTGAGTGTATTATCCCTGGTGTTTGTGGATTGCGCTATTAACCGGTCAGCCCTGTTAAGGATAAACCGTACCACCCTGCTGAATATGAAGCTGTCGTGAGGGGACATTTTTTTACTCGGATCATAGATGTCACCGCCATGGAGAGACAGGACATTGGGAATGCTGAACAATTTTGCAAGGATGTAACCCAGCGGACCTGAGGGCACGGCAAAATGGGTATTTATTACATCGTACCTGTTTTTGCGGCATAACCTGATGCCCTGTATAAAACCTGTAAAAATATACGAAAGCATTGAGATAAAAGTTGCCGCATCTCTTGATTTCCTGAAAAATATCCTTGCCCTGTGAATATTAATTCCATTTACCTTTTCATAAGCGGGAAGCCCCTTGAATCCTGACGTAAGTACATCAACCTGGCCATGTTTAATCCATTCAACAGCCAGGTCATAAGTTGCCACACCGCCACCTCCTCCAAGAGGCGGAAACTCGTAATTTACAATAAGTATCTTCAGATTATCTTTTTTCATCCAGTATCCTTAACCAGTCGTTCTGGTTAGTTTTTCATAACATTCACGGTATGAAGCAATAAACCATGAATATCATAAAACTTTCAATTAAAAACAGACATGTTAAGCAAAAAAACTGTCATGAGCAGTTTTTTAATTGCGATTTGCGGAATTAAACCGAAATCTATATTATATGCTGATTGTATTAAAACCGGGTTTAGAAAGCAGCCATCATGGTTCACATTGAAAGGCTGGTACCTTCCGGGAAGACATTATGAATATAATTTTTAAAAAAAAGAAAGGTGCAAAATCCTGCAACCCGATCGATCCTTCGGCGGCATTCCGCAGGGCAAGGCGTCTTTTCAGGCGCAACAGGCTCCATGAATCCGAAACGCTTATTCTCAAGTTGAAACATCACGGTTACGATTCCCACGAACTGGAACTGCTGCTTGCACGGGTTTATGATAAAATGTCATTCCTCACTTCAGAAGTAGAATACGAGGTTAAAGCTGAAGAATCATATAATGAAATTATTGATTATTGCAGGAAGAAGAAACTTGTTAAAAAAGCAGGTAAATTAAAGAACAGGATGCTTAACCGTATAGCGCTGCTCGATGACAGTGAACACAGGGCGCATCACAAGGCTGATGAATTTTCAAAAAATGAACCGCAGTCTCCGAAAGCGTGGTTCATTCTGGGCGCCAATTTTTCAGCATTCAAGGATCCGAAGTTTGTAATTAACGCATTCGAAAATGCAGTGACGCTTCATGAAAACTATATACAGGCGCTGTTCAGGATCGGGTATATCTACCAGTATAACCTGAATGATTCTGCAAAAGCAATGAGCTACTATCTCAGGCTCATCAGGATTCCGCCATATGAAGATACAATGGAACCTGAATCTGCAAATGTACGTACAATACTTGATGCGTGCAACGAACTCACAGAGATATATTCAGCCATGGGTAAATATGAAAAAATACTCTCTGTATATGACCATGTTATAAAAATCTACCGTACTTACGCGGACATCTGCACTCCTCATAATATTAAAAAAACTCTCACCAGCACGCGTTCAGCAGCATTGAAACTCAACAGATACCCTGCTCTGCTCAGGTACAGCAGGGAGAACCACCGCATAGAATTCGAAGAGCTGCTTGCTGAACTTGGTATAATTTGAATGTTCGCTAAACCGAGAAAAGCTGCCACAATAGCAATTGTACGGAGAGGATTTCCTGAACCGGAAGTACTCATGATGAAACGCGGTGCATCAGACAGGTTTCTCCCTTCATTCTATGTTTTCCCCGGCGGAGCAGTGGACCCGCAGGATAAATACGCCGGGGAAATGCCGGTAAATTTGTACACGGGAATCACCTCACCTGATGAAAGGAACAGTCTCATTACACACATAATCGCCGGAATCCGCGAAGCATTCGAAGAGGCCGGGATACTCCTTGCACGCGACAGCAAGGGTTTCATCCCTGAATCTGATGAATCCATGTTCAGTGCATTCAGAAAACAGGTTTTTCGTGGTGAGTTAAAATTTTCTGATTTCCTTGAGGACCAGGGGCTGGTTCCCGCATTTGACTGCTTGCATTACCTTGAGAGGTGGATCACACCGGTATATTCTCCTATACGGTACGATGCAAGGTTCTTTGCAGCGTTATGCCCGGGAAACCAGCATGTATCCCATGACGGAGACGAGCTTGTGGAAAGTCTCTGGATTACACCACGTGAAGCCCTGAAAATGCACAAATCGGGAAAGATGAGGATGGTTCTCCCGACATCGGAAACCCTTGTTTTTTTATCGCGCTTCAACACCGCTGATGAACTTTTTTCAAGCCTTGAACAGAAAGAGAAAGATTCGCCATTGAAGAGTTTCTGAAATCTCTGAACATTTTGTCATATCCCGTGATTTTTTTATTGTGATAAGAATTGACTTTAATGAATATGACAATAATCTTTGGCGGATTTCCAATCCTGCTGGAAAATCATACAACTTATTGCAGATCTGGACTTTATGAAAAAGAGATACAAGGGAAATGCCTTTAACAGTCCCCTGCAGGATAATCTGCCCGCGGCGGGAAACAGTTCTCCGGTAAGTCAAAAAAAACATACAGAAGAGAGTACAATGACAGACAAAACCAGTTTAAGAGACAGCATAGTCTATAATTCAGCCATGTTTCTTTTTTCATTCGCGGTAATGGCGCTTGAAACTTTATTTATGCATCAGCTGCTTATTATAACCAATTACCTGACTGCGACTTTCGTTATCTCCCTTGCGATGCTCGGCATCGCATTCGGAAGCTTTATAAGTTTCTATATTGCACGGTTCAGGGGATTCTGGATTATACTGGTCGCGGCATTGTTCTTTGCAGCTTCGATTCCACTCTCATACTATAACATTGTCCGGATCGGCGAATACGGATATCCCTATTTCCTGGTACTCCCCTTTTTCTTTGCTGCAATAATAATCTCGCTGCTCTTTTCAAAGGCAAATTCAAACAAGATATATTTTGCCAACCTGATTGCATCCGCTGCGGGTGTGATCTTCCCGATATTTACTGTAAGCTCAATCAAGTCAGAAAATACACTGATCGTAATCATGTTCATTCCTGCCGTTGCAATATTCATGCTTGTATTCGCGTTCAGGAATATATTCCTCAAAATTATACCTCTTGTTATTTCAATAGCCCTGGCTTTCTGTTCATGGTACTTTCTGTCTGCGAACCTCAAGCTGCCTGAAAAGCTTTCAAAACAGGAATATGAGCAGAAGATAATGCCCGCGGTAAAGTTCAAATTCGACAGGGACTTCATGCTGTCCAGGTACAAACTCCAGGGTGATGATTATATATTCAGCGGTTCCAATTATGAAAAGAAGAGGGCGAAATACGTACTGAACGATATAGGTTACGGAATGAGCGATGACCCGGAGACCGTTGCATACTGGAAAAACCTGGACATAAACTACAAGATCAAATGCGACGACCTGAACAGGATCAATCCCATAAAACAGTGGTGCGCCCACATGCACAACTGGAACTGGAAAATGGTCCTTTCCGAAGATGATCTCATGGGCAAGATTGACCTCTTTGCAGTCAATGATGACAATATATTCTTCTGCACAAACGCTATCCCGCTTGATACTGTAGACAAGGGAAACGGAACATACTATGATCCCCGCGTCCCGCATATTGAAAATCCTAAAATATTTATAATCGGTCTTTCGTACGACGGTATAGTTAAATCAGCAAAAAGACAGCCCGGCGGAAAGGTATCTGGTGTTGAATTTTCACCGATCATCATGAGAATTATGATGGAGAATAACCGTGAAGGATATTTCTCGCAGTTTGCCAGCTACCCGTATAAGGATGTCGAAGCACACGAAGCAGAAGGACGCTACTTTCTGCAGAGCAACAACGAAGTGTATGACATGATCACACTTATGAACCTGCACTATGAATACACAGCGATAGCAACGCTTGCTCCGGAATTTCTTCATACGGTAGAGGCGCTTGACATGATGCTGGGCAAACTTTCCGACAAGGGAATGCTTGTCTACGAGGAGATAATCGAAACCAAGCGCGGACGATTCGCTTTTTATAAATTCCTGAACACAATCAAAAAAACACTCACAGATATGGGAGTAAAGGATCCATCGCAGCATGTGATAGTCTACTCATGGGACTTCTGGGGCAAGAACAAGCAGTTCCAGACCGTACTCATAAAGAGAGCGCCGTTTACACAGAAAGAACTTGCAACATTCGCCAGCTACCATGCAGTAATTGCCCCAAAGTACGGTTCAGAGATATTCGTACATCCCGTGATAAGGTCTAACCATAAATTCGAACAGTACTTTAAGTCAACAGAACCGAAGTATTATGAAAAGGATTATCCCGACGGTATAACAAAAAAAGAACTCTACACAGACATAATCGAAAAACTCGACAATGCGGCTGACAAAACATGGATCGAGAACCTCTACTCATACAATAAAACTTTCAGCAAGTATTACCTAAAGAAAAAGACAATGACCCAGGCAGACAACACCCGCCTTGAAACGCTTTTGTCTAAAGCATCATTTCCTTATGAGATTGACCTCTCCCCGACGACAGACGACAAACCCTTCCCGTTTAACATTTATGTGAACAAAAAAGAGGTCAGCGACTTCTTTAACATCATCCTTAAACTGGCTTCAATTCTTCTGATACCCATACTTCTACTTTTTGCATTTAAGTACAGGTCAAACAAGATGAGGCTCATGGGGCATACTGTTTTCTTCGGGCTGCTTGGTTTCGGATTTATGATGATCGAACTTGTTCTTATGCAGAAATACCAGAGGTTCATAGGCTCACCTATCTATTCAACGATGGTCATCCTTGGCGGACTGCTCCTCTTCAGCGGACTTGGAAGTTTCATCAGCAGAAATTTCAGCCGCAGGGTTCTTATAATTTGTGTCGCGATCATACCTGTCATGATTCTCTTCCAGACATTTTTTCTGGATGGACTGTTTATCATGTTCGCTAAATTCAGCTTTACTGCAAAACTGTTCATTTCTTCCGGACTCATCTTTCCCCTGGCATTCTTCATGGGTATGCCCTTCCCCCATGCCCTTGAGCAGATCAAGAAGGATATATCGAATGAATATGCAACGCTCATGTTTGGAGTTAACGGTGCACTCGCGACAATAGGTGTTTCGCTCTCCTACCTTCTTAATGTAACGTACGGCATGAGCACAACACTGCTCCTTGGCTTTGCCACATACCTTGCTGCACTTGTACTCTTCATAATTATTAAAAAATGAAAATTTTTCACAACATGACAATTCTCCTCCGCCATTTAATGACAGGCGGGGGACTTGTTTCATCCCTGCTCCTGATTATATTATTAACAGGCTGCGGCATGAGTACACCTGAAATAAAAATATTCGCGGTAAAATACGGGGAATCGTTATTCCCTGAAAAGTACATGTACCGCAACAGCAGTTCAGGCAAAGATTCACAGTTCACCTGGCTTTGTTACTATGTTGAATACGGCAGACGGAAAATACTCATAGATACCGGATTCATCAATCCATCATACATAAAAATGTTCCATATCAGGAATTACACACGACCTGCAGATATCCTGAGGCAGAATGGAATTCAGCCTGAATCTATCACAGACATTATAATAACTCACGGCCACTTTGACCATGCAGGAGGCATCACAGATTTCCCCTCTGCGCGAATAATTATTTCGTCAACTGAACTTGAAGAGATAAAAAAAGGCAGGTACGGCAGCGAAATCCGCGAAGATTTTCTTAAACGCGGGGTGATTACTGAATTTTCGGATTCATTCAAACTTGACGGTATTTTTACTATAAAAAAAATCGGGGGACATTCTCCGGGATCATCTGTTGTTTATTTTGAATCAGGTAAAAACCGGTACTGTTTTACAGGCGATGAAGTATATTCAGAAAAAAGTCTGGTTGAAAAAATTCCGAACGGCTCAACAACTGATATAGAAAATAATACAAAATTTATAACCGGATATGATGCGAACTATATACCTCTTACATTTCATAATCCTGAATTATCTGGAAAATCTGAACAGTTTATTGGAATCATAAAAAATTGATATAAGATGTACCATCGTTTCCCGCAAACCGACTTATTTTTATTTTCTTGACATAAACCTATATTATAAATAATAAACAGATATGCGCCCGTAGCTCAGTGGATAGAGCGCCAGACTTCGAATCTGGGCGTCGCAGGTTCGACTCCTGCTGGGCGCGCATAACCCCTGAATATTTCAGGGGTTATTTATTTACGGCAAATAACTTGCACTGCATTGCCCCTTGACCGGGTAAATTCCTGATAAAAGCATACAGGTGATTATTATGAGTGAACGCGACAAATTACAGAAAAAATCAGGGGCGAAAGATTCCATCGGAGAAAGAATAAAAAATGATCCCGGGTTTGCACTTCAGTTTGCCTCAGAAAACGGTGATATCAATCTCGCCAAAACAACACTTGAGAAGGGAAAAATTGATGTTAATTATACTGATCAATACGGTTTTACCCCTCTTTTTCGCGCAGTGATGAATAAGCAGAAAGAATTTATTTCGTTCCTGCTTGATAATGGAGCCGATCCCGATATACAGACACGGGAAGGATTTACAGCCCTGATGGCCGCAGCTGAATCCGGCGATAATGAAACATTGAAGATCCTGCTCTATCATAAAGCAAATCCGAACCTCAGAACCATTCAGGGCACAACATCACTTCATATCGCAGCATCTTCAGGTCACCCGGAGACTATAAATCTTCTGCTTAAATCTGGTGCTGATGCGTCCATACGCGATAACACTGATATTAAAAAGGTACTTGAGCAGCAGACCGGTCATGAAATTTTTATGACAAGCGGTGACGAAAAAATGCTTAAAGGTCTCACAGCACTGGATGTGGCAAGAATGTGCGGACATACCAAAGCGGAAGAAATTTTAAGTAAAGTGAAACAGTAATCCCCTTCAATCCCGGGAAAAGTCTGATGGTGGATAGCAGCAATTTACATTTTGTTAAAGTTAAAGGCAACAGCTTTATACTGAATGAGAATACTTACTGTTTCATCGGTACAAATCTCTGGTATGGAATGAACCTCGGGTCACAGGGACCGGGCGGAAACCGTGAACGGCTTGTTAAAGAACTTGATATCCTCCAATACCTTGGTATTACAAACCTGAGAATAATGGCAGGCTCTGAAGGCCCTGACTCAGAACCGTGGCGCATTATTCCCTCAATCCAGGCTTCACCCGGTGAATATAACCCTGAACTGCTGGATGGCCTTGATTTCCTGTTGAGCGAAATGGATAAGCGTAATATGAAAGCTGTGTTATGCCTGACCAATTTCTGGGAATGGTCCGGCGGCATGGCCCAGTATGTTTCATGGCATGGCGGGGGCCCGATTCCATATCCAAACATCAGGAAAGAATGGCGCACATTCCAGAAATACACTGCATGTTTTTTCTCAAACAGGGAATCCATAAACTGCCTTAATAACTATATCCGGTTACTTATAAACCGGATGAATAATTACACAAAGAAACTTTACAGGGATGATCCCGTTATCATGTCCTGGCAGCTTTGTAATGAAGCGCGCGGGATTCACAATGAATTCAGTTTCAACAGGTGGATTGATGAAACCGCCGCACTAATTAAAAGCCTGGATAAAAACCACCTTGTATCAACCGGCACAGAAGGGGAAACTCCATATAGACACGTTGGCCTTGACTTCATAAAGAACAATTCATACAGCAGCATTGATTATATGACCGCCCATCTCTGGGTACAGAACTGGAACATTTACAAACCTGAAAAACATCATGAAACATTTAACGAGTCCATTAAATTCGCTATTAAATATATCGATGAACATATTGATAAAGCAGAGAGGCTGGGTAAACCTTTAGTTCTGGAAGAATTCGGTTTTCCCAGGGATAACGGATTGTACTCCCCGGATTCACCAACTGAATACAGGGATCAATTCTATGATACTATCTTTAAAAAAATAACAGGTGAAATTACCATGGGCAGAACCGCGGGCTGTTTAAATTTCTGGGCATGGTCCGGCACGGGGCGACCTTCCGAACCGTACGGTTCTTACTGGCAGCCGGATTGTGACCTGCTCGGGGACCCGCCCCATGAACTGCAGGGATGGTATGGAGTCTACAACGGGGATACGACACTTGAAATTATAAAAAAATACAGCAGCATGTTTATTCGTCCTGCCAGACTGAATCCCCGAGAGATTCAATAAACACTTTCAGTTCATCTGACATTTCATCTGCTTCAGATACCCGTATATGCCCCGGAGTTGCGCGTCCGTTTCTTTTGTACATGAAGTGATGAATTTTCGGATCACTGACTGCTTTACATACATCGTCAATTGCCCTGTCCAGCGACGGGTGATGTACCAGGATTGATGTCTTTAGAATAATTACAGCCCGGGGATAAACTGTTCTTATCTGTTTTACAAATTGCCCGTAGTGTTTTCGCCAGTTGACCGATTTCCCCGAGTTATAGTTTTCTGCCATAAAATCAACCGGATGATTGTCATTCTGACCGATTTCGATAATGACTATATGAGGCCTGTATTTCCTGAAATTCCAGTTCTTTGAAGTCCCAAGGTCCGGGTGATACTGTATTTTATCATATATACTTTCCATTCCGATGTAATGAGGTGCCCCGAACCATCCGGTACCATCCATGAGGGCAATCCCGCCCTGTGCAATACAGTGAAGCTGCGATTCAAGCTTCCTGGCCAGCATCCATGCATATGAATAATAGGAATTGGAATATTCTCCGCTGTGTTCCGGGTCCGGCCTGCCTGTGAATTTAACAGCTTCAGAAACTTCACCTGCAGATATCGAATCACCGTAAACTTCAATTTTCCTTGCCGGAGGCGGCGTGCATGGTAAAATATCTGATCCATCGCTCAGTTTAAAACCATAGAACCTGAACATATGGCATGAATCCATTCTTTTGAAAAGCATTAGTTCATGTTCGGTATCTTCAAGTTTGTCAGATATTGTCAGGGTTGTCTTTCCATCATCGGGGATGATTATTTTCCCCTGTATATCATCAGTGATGAAACCGAGGTAATTGTTCCAGCAGGCATGCCTGTTGCTAACAGTTGCAGCAATTGAAGTGCCCGTAAAACGGATTTTTACATAGCTGCAGGGGTATACAAATTCAGGCGACGAAGGGTCATCAAAATCTATGCGGCCGCAATACCGGAGATAATTATTGTCCGGACGGATAATCATACAATAATTTCTTTGAGTTTCATGAACCCCTCGTAAGCAAAGTATGCGGCAAAAAGAACCAGGAACAGGGACAGGAGAGCGATAAGTCCCCGGTAAACTCTGTCAGTGATGAAATTTCTGCCGCCGGCAACCGCTGCAGATATAAACGAGTACCACGCAAGGTCTGCAAGAATATGACCGGTAAAGAAAAAAGCAACTCCCGGTATCCCGAACTTCCATGAATACATGATATAACCCAGACCGATTGTGGCCCACCAGATGATCCAGTATGGATTAGCAAGACTCATAAATATACCGGTCAATACCAGGTGATTCCTGTGTAAGGAATCCCCCTGCTGAAAAAGTGTCAGTGCGGAAAGGGATGACACCATCATATAAGCCATCCAGGCAAGTATAACAGAACCGGCAAGTGCCGTTACGGCAAAGACTTCGGGAAGCTGAAGAAACGACGCAAGCCCCATGAGAAGTAAGGCTACAAGTACAAGTTCGAGAATTGCATGCCCGGCAATCATCAGCGGTCCGGCTGTAAATCCGCGACGCGTGCTTTCACTTATAGTGGCAGTAAGAAGCGGCCCCGGCATCATGGCGCCGGAAAGAGCTATGACGAATGATGAGATGAATATTGTTAACAACGACGAAAGACCGGACAACGTGATTCTCCTTTTGCCAGTTTCTGATACATTAAGTTCAGAAACATTTTAATATCATGACGAAATGGCGGATATGCGGAGAGGGAGGGATTCGAACCCCCGGTCCCTTTCAGGACATCTGATTTCGAATCAGACACTATAGACCACTCTGACACCTCTCCTATTAATGTGAATAAAAAGTTTTCATGCGGATTAGTCAATAATAAAACTGGAAGGTATTGCTGTAACGGAAAATCATTTATAACTGATCGTCTTGAATAACAACCGGAATCCTACGTTCCGGAATGATCACTATATCATTAATGCAACTTATATAACAGCGTATTGTCATATAAACTAACTCAATCATTATATTTAAATAATTTATTTCGAAATTTTTATTATAATTAATTTAATTAAATTTTAAAGTATTTCAAAAACTAATACAGGATGCTGGTATAATGAAAACACAAGTACCGTGGAAAAGAGAGTATTCTATTTTCGGTATACCGGTTACTTTTGAACCATATACTGATAAACCGGTCCATTCCATGCTCTATTCGGCCGCTGAACATTACCCTCAAATGGGACTTATTTGTAACGGATATCATCTCCTGTATCCGGATGTAAAAGACCAGGCTGAACGTCTGGCCGGAGCGTTTATTAACATTGGAATGGTCAAAGGCGACCGTGTTGCAACCATGCTTCCCACATCAATTCAGTTTATTGTTGTGGACTACGCGTTATCCATTGCAGGACTTGTTCATGTTCCTGTGAGCTTTCTCGATTCTGTTGAGATGCTGAATGACAAGCTGAACAAAGCAGAACCCCGGGCTCTTGTGTGTACATCTGACAATATTGATAAAGCAAATGAAGCCATAGGCCTGACAAAGGGAATACAGCTGATCGTGACTGATATGAAGGATTATTCCGATGCTCCGTCAGCTGCTTCCGGAATTACTGCAGACTGTGATTATCTGCTGTTGCGCAATTTAATTGAAAATACTGCCCCATTATCCACGCCGGCAGTAATTAATGTTACCAGTGATTTGGAAACCCTCCTTTTCACAGGAGGCACAACCGGTGTTGCAAAAGGGTGTATGCTCACGCACAGGAATGTATATGCCAATGCGCTGCAGAACTGTTACGCCGTTGGTCAGCTTGAGCAGACAGTAAAAGGTGCGGCTTCGGTACTTCTGGGTATTCCATTCTTTCATTCCTACGGTCATGTAATCATGCATTCGATGACCCTGCTCGGCTTTAACCAGATACTGATACCTGATCCGCGTGATTCCGCCGGAATGATAGATGCTATAAAGAGATATAGACCGGTAGTACAGATTGGTGTACCTACCCAGTTCATGAAACTTGCTGACGTAAAGCGTGGCAAAGGTTTCGACATGATAGCCATATCCGGTTCTGCTGCTCTTCCACCGGACCTTGTACAGGAATACGAGGATCAGCGCGGGGGACATATAATGGAAGGTTACGGCCTTTCTGAAATGACCGCTGTTACGCATCTGAACACGACTGTGCTAACAAGGCTGCTTGGAGGCCGGTATATCTACCATATGATGAATATTACTCTTGAACTTCCCGGTGTAAGCCGTATAATGAACATGATAGCACGCGCCCTCGGAAGTTTAAAAATCGGAATATTACTGAATTTCATAAATAGAGCCACAAGCAGATCTATCGCATCACGCAGGTTTAATAAATCCACGGAAAAACGCGGTTCAATCGGGATTCCTCATCCCGATACTGAAATTCTTCTGCGTGATGTGGAAACCGATAGAATAATTTCATGGGATGAAGCAATTAACGGGAAAACCGGGGAACTGTGCCTCTCTGGTCCACAGCGTATGCTTGGATACTGGCCTGAACCGGGAAGCGGTCTCGATAACGATGGCTATGTTCGTACAGGGGACATCGTTCGCATTGATAAACGCGGCTATTTCTATGTCGTGGATCGCGTTAAGGATATGATTAACGTATCCGGTTACAAAGTTTACTCACGCGAAATTGATGACCTTCTCTCCGCTCACCCGGTAATCAGCGCGGGAGCTGCAGTAGGAATACCGGACCCGTTCCGCGAAGGAAGCGAACGTGTTATAGTATATGTTCAGCTTAAACAGGGATTTGAAACCGGTATTAACGAGGAGGGTATTCGCGAATACCTTGCCTCTAAAGTAGCCCGTTACGCAATTCCCCGTGGAATAAAAATTGTACCTGTACTTCCACGTACCGTAATCGGTAAAGTTGACAAAAAACTGCTGCGTGAACGTGCCCTGACAGATTTTGCAGCAAAATGATTAATATGATATCCATACTTCTGTTACACCATCGGTATAAAGTATGTTACGAATACAAAAAGCATATTATAATTTGATTTTTTAAACATACATATTGCATTTGGCTTCACAAACCAGTCTTCCGCTGATACCGTATATTAAAAATCAAATATTTCCGGCGGAAAATAGTTCCCTTGACATCTATTAAATCATAAATAAAAAAGACATTAACTTAATATTTATAATAAACTTATGAAGACTGAAACAAACATTTTTATGCATCCCGACTTTATAGACGGTGCCAGAAACGCCCTCCCGATTTTTATAGGATACTTTACCACTTCTGCCGCTTTCGGTATACTGGCACTTTCATCAGGACTCACCCCCTTTGAAGCAGTAGTATTCTCCATGACAAATCTTACAGGCGCCGCCCAGTTCATGGCGATTAACCTCATGGCCTCCGGTGTGCTTGCCGGTGAAATTGTAATATCAGTTTTTCTGATGAATCTCCGTTATTTCGTAATGAGCGCATCCCTTGCACGTAAACTTGGTTTACAAAAAAAAATCGATAAAGCAGTGATTTCATTCGGTGTTACTGATGAGGTTTTTACCGTTGCTTCACTAAAACCGGGGGAAGTTTCAACTTCATTTATGCGCGGCCTTCAGTATACCTCATGGCTGGGCTGGACCGGGGGAACAATTGCGGGTGTTACCATGGGTGCATTTTTTCCTCGGTCGCTTCAGGATGCGATGTCAGGATCACTTTTTGCACTTTTCGCGGCACTTCTTGTTCCCGAAATAAAAAAGGGATACAGGGCTGCCATCCTTGCTGTCTCTGCAGGTCTTATGAATACCGTGCTTTATTATGTATGCCATATTTCCGCAGGATGGTCTATTGTCATCTCAATGCTGGCAGTTACTGCAGTTGCAGCCGCATTATTCAGTGATGACGATACTTCTGGTGCAGAAATTCAAGAGGAGGCCTGCAGATGAGTGATTTGCTGCTGATCATACTGGCATGCGCTGCAGTTAACTATCTTCTTCGTGTTGTACCATTTATAATTCCGATAGGCGACAAACTCCCTCCTTATGTAAAACGATTTCTTGATTACATGCCTGTTGCAGCCCTTGGAGCTCTAATATTGCCCGGGATAATAACCTCGTTTCCCGATAATCCCGCAGCTGGGATAGCCGGGATTGCAGCTGCAGGATTAACCTCATGGTTAACCGGCGGATTGATTCTTCCGGTATTCGCATCAATCGGAACAGCATGGATTGTGCTCCAGTATTTCCCGATTTAGATGAAATTATGTTTTTTTTACAGAATAGTGAATTTAATTCCCGAATAATTATGTACTCCTAAACGGTGCACGTCCCGGATACTAATTCGTCATTGTTCTTGACATAAAATTCCATATATGAAATTACTCTCAAGAATCATGTTACCGGTTCTATGTCATAAACCTCTCCAGGTATCACATCCAGAACCGGTCAGCTTGAAGCATTTATTAAATACTACCCGGAATTAAAATGAAAGGAAAAATTGAAATCAACCAGGAACTGTGCAAGGGCTGTGAACTCTGCATCCAGTTCTGTCCGAAAAAGCTCATAACCCTTTCGGAAAAACTGAACAAGGCGGGTTATCTTCCTTCTGAATTCAAAGAGACCAAAGAATGCACCGGCTGCGCAACCTGCGCAACGGTATGTCCTGAAGTCGCAATAGAGGTATACCGTGGCTAAAATACTCATGACAGGAAATGCCGCGATAGCTGAAGCGGCAATCAGAGCAGGATGCCAGTGTTATTTCGGCTATCCCATCACCCCTCAGACTGAACTTACTGAATATATGGCTGCCAACCTGAGCCGCAGGCCTGGATGTACATTCATTCAGGCTGAAAGTGAAATCGCCGCGATCAACATGGTCCTGGGGGCGAGCGTTACAGGAGCAAGGGCTATGACATCATCATCAAGCCCGGGCATGAGCCTTAAGCAGGAGGGAATTTCATATATGGCAGCGAGCCAGCTCCCTGCTGTTATTGTGAACATGTCAAGAGGAGGTCCGGGCCTCGGAAGCATTGCAGCTGCGCAATCAGATTATTTCCAGTCCACGCGCGGAGGCGGACACGGTGATTACAGGACAATAGTACTGGCGCCTTCTTCAGTCCAGGAACTGGCAGACGCGACACACAGAGCTTTTGAACTTACTGAAAAATATTCAATCCCTGTGATACTTCTTGGGGACGGCATGCTGGGGCAGATGATGGAGCCTGTTGAATTTAAACATGAAGCACCTGCAGTTCCACCGGTAAGGCCAAACGGACTCAGGGGAGCAAAGGGAAGGCCCAGCAGGTTTATACGATCCTTTACATCCAATCCCGCTGAACTTGAAGAACTCAACTGGAGCCTTTACAGGCGCTACCAGCAGGTTCAGGAAAATGAGACAACCTGTGAAAACTTCATGACAGACGACGCTCAACTTATTGTTACTGCATTCGGAATTGCTGCGCGCATTGCCAAGGGTGCTATAACAAATGCTCGCGCCCAGGGAATGAAAGTCGGAATGTTCAGGCCTGTTACACTCTGGCCATTCCCGAAGCAGCAGCTTAAAGATTTATCCCAAAAAACTAAATATTTCCTGGATTTTGAAATGAATATGGGCCAGATGATCGACGATGTTAAACTTTCACTTGAAGGCAGCGGTGATGTAACTTTCTACGGGCGACCGGGCGGTGTGGTCCCTACTTCGAGTGAAGTTCAGCGTGTGATAACACGTTTATACTACCAGAAAGGATTAAACGGCTAACCAGATGGAAAAGATATTTACCCGGCCTAAATCGCTCAAGAATGCGGTATTCCATTACTGCCCGGGGTGCGGCCACTCAATAATACACAGGCTGATCTGTGAAGTAATAGATGAACTGAATATCCAGGACAAAACAATCGGTGTACCGCCTCCGGGATGTTCTGTATTTGCCTACTACTATTTTGACGTTGATATGATTGAATGCCCTCACGGGAGAGGTGGAGCAGTGGCTACAGGTATTAAAAGGGCAAATCCTGAATCAGTGGTATTTACATACCAGGGAGATGGTGACCTTGCGGCAATTGGAACAGCTGAAACACTTCACGCTGCGAACAGAGGTGAGAATCTAACTGCAATATTCATTAACAATGCTGTCTACGGGATGACCGGCGGCCAGATGGCTCCGACAACAATGCTCGGTATGAAGACAACTACATCGCCTTACGGACGTGATGCGAAATTTGACGGTCACCCAATAAAAATGAGTGAAATCATAGGACAGGTTGAGGGCGCATGCTACGTTGAACGGGTTGCTGTTAATTCTCCTGCCAATATACGAAAAGCCAGGAAGGCAATAAAAAAAGCCTTCCAGAACCAGCTTGACGGCAAGGGATATTCCCTTGTGGAAATACTCTCACCCTGCCCCACAAACTGGAAAATGTCTGCTATCGATTCATGGAACTGGGTCGACGAAGTCATGTCAAAGAAATTCCCGCTTGGATTAATTAAAGATACAACAGGAAAAACTCATGCTGATTAAAACAATATTTGCAGGTTTCGGCGGACAGGGGGTCCTGTCAATGGGACTAAACCTGGCCCAGGCTGCCATGCTCGAAAACAGGTATGTAACCTACCTGCCTGCGTACGGCGCCGAAGTACGCGGAGGTACTGCCAACTGTACAGTATCCGTATCCGATGATGAAATCTCATCACCGGTAGCATCTTCTCCGACATTTGTTGTGGCAATGAACCAGCCTTCAATGGTCCGCTTTCAGAACAGGCTGCAGTCAGGAGGAATATTCTTCCTCAATTCGTCGCTCATTAAAGAACAGGTGAACCGCGGCGACATGGAGATCGTGAATATCCCGGCGAATGGACTCGCAGAAGAAATGGGTAATGTTAAATCCGCAAACATGATAATGCTTGGAGCTTTCATAAAAAAAAGCAACATTGTTCACATCGAAAGTATAATCGAAGGCCTCAATGTAGTTTTAAAAGGCAATAAGAAACTTGTTACCATAAATACAGATGCCCTCAGAAAGGGATATGAACTGTTATAATTCTGATTTTGAAACCTGGAGATTAATATGCATGTAAAACAGATTTCCGTAAGCCTCAGCAATGAACCCGGACAATTCCTTGCCGTAAGCGAAAACCTCGGATCTGAAGGAATAAATATAAGAGCAATATCAGTGGCAGATACTGCTGATGTAAGTACGGTGAGGTTTGTCACGGATGACCCGGACAGGACGATGATGGTGCTGAAAAGTCATAACTACACAGTTAAAGAGACCGATGTACTTGCTGTTGAAGTACCCGATCATCCGGGGGGGCTTCAGGCAATACTAAAACCGCTTAATACAGCTGGAATTAACGTGCATTACTTTTACCCATTCCTGGGAAGGGGCGCCAGCGGTAATGCCATTGTCATAATTGGAGTTGACAAGACAAGCGAAGCCGATGCCGTGTTCCGGAAAAACTGGGTTAAAACATTCGGTGATGAAATTTATTCATTATAAACACGGAAGCCGGTTTAACAACCGGCTTTGTTATATTCAAGCCGTCAGCCGAATCAGTACATTAATCATTTGATTGCTGCAACCAGATGATTAATATTTAAATCAGGCGTTATAAAAATACTGTTTAAGTAACCTTTACAAAACTTTATATATTGCCGTTCGGAAAATTATTGATTATGTTAAATACGTAATTATAAACTTAGAGAGGTGTTTATGGCATTCCTTAGTTTTAAGTTAAAAAAAGAATCTGAAAAATGTTTTGCATGTAAATTTAATTACATGAACAATATTGAAGTTACTTCAAAAGGATATGTTCATTTTCTTGAAATGGAGGATAAGATTAAAGCAGTTCTTAAAGGAACAATGACATCAATATGTGCCATGTGCCCGTACAAATCAAAATTTGAGAATGTTTATGGTAAAACACCAGTGGAATATTTTACAAAATAAAATCCATGTATTAAAAATTCAGCACAGTACCTCAACTGCTGCTGAATTCAGTTTCTTATTACTTTGAAATAATAATGCAGTCTAATCTGCAACTGCCATTTCAATACAGTTTCTTCCGTTCGTTTTTCCCCTGTACAAAGCATTGTCAGCCATCCTGATTGTGCCATCGACTGAAAGAGTCAGCACGAATTCACTAACCCCGAATGTCATTGTAATATGAATTTCGCCGGACGGGACGGGGATGACAGTGTTTTCAATTGCAGCCCTTATTTTTTCCGCTACCTTATATGCGGCATTACCGGGGGTTTCCGGCAGAAAAAAAAGAAACTCTTCGCCGCCCCATCGGGCAACAATATCCTGTTTTCTTGTATTACTTTTAAAAACTTCAGCTACGGTAGTCAGTACTTTATCGCCGGTTTCGTGTCCGTAGGTGTCATTGATCATTTTAAAATTGTCGATATCGGATATGATAATTGAACAAAGAGGCGTACCTCGTTTGAACCGTGATTCCTCACGCTTAAGCTGTTCAAGTATATGCAGCCTGTTGGCAAGTCCGGTAAGAAAATCAGTCCTCACCATTGAATCAAGAACTTTTGTCTTCTCAAGAAGCTGCTGCGAAAGCATTTCAAGTGATTCGCTGTAAGTCTTCAGGTCATTATGGGCAGCCACGAGCGATATATGAGTATTAACACGCGCAATCAGTTCAAGTGAATTGAATGGTTTAGTGATATAATCCACACCGCCAGCCTCAAATCCGCAAATAACATCGTCCATATCTTTTTTTGATGTAATGAAAATAACAGGGATGTGAGCCGTAGCCTTGTCAGCCTTCAGAGTTCTGCATACTTCGTACCCGTTGATTTCAGGCATCATAACATCAAGAAGAATAAGATCAGGTTTATCCTTTATTGCAGACTGCAGACACGACGGTCCATCCTGTGCGGATATGGTATCGTACCTGTTTAACAGGACCTCCCTGATGAGCTTTATATTCATTAATGAATCATCGGCAATAAGGATTTTCCTCACTCTTTCTCCCATGAAGGTTTTAATTTATTCTATAAAAGATCTATTCATAATTCAAGTTTATTAAAATATAACATGTTAAGTGATAAAAAAATTAAATATTCTGAAGTTTTAATTGTCCCGGAGTCGCACTACATCAATAGTTCCGTTCAGGTTGTACATTATTTGTTTTAAACTTACTTTATGAATATTATTATTGTAACGACGGATCTTAATATGGTTTAAACTTTAATTAGAATCATTTTTCATCTGAAGTTTTACAAAAATTAAGGAATATTTCCTGTTCCTGATTTAATCGGAGGGTTTATGAAAACAAAATTAATCCAGTTCACAGTTATATGCATTATATTAACATTTGCTAATGGAGCGACTGTCACCGGGTCACAAAAAACAATAAAATTATTAAAACCTGATGTTAACGGCGGAATCCCCCTCATGCAGGCGTTGTACAAAAGGCACTCCTCGCGATCATTTTCGGACACTGCTTTACCTGACCGTGTGCTTTCAGATCTTATTTGGGCAGCATATGGCATCAACCGTGATGATTCAGGCAAGCGAACTGCTCCCTCTGCACTCAACAGGCAGGAGATCGATGTTTATGTTGCCATGAAAGATGGAGTGTATCTTTACAATGCAAAAAAGCATCAGCTTGATATTGTTTCGGATAAAGACATCCGCGTACTCACGGGAAAGCAGGGTTTTGTTAATGATGCATGCCTTAATCTTGTCTATGTTGCTGACATGGATAAATCAGCTGGTGACAGTGTTGATGAAAAGCTGATTTATGCAGGGGCTTCTGCAGGATTCATAGGACAGAATGTCTATCTCTACTGCGCATCTGAGGGTTTAGATACAGTTATCCGCGCGTATATTGACAGGGATCAACTGGGTAAGGCATTAAAACTTAAACCGAATCAGCGGATCATACTCGCTCAAACCGTGGGTTATCCGGGTAAATAATTAATGATGATGCATACAGCATTATAAATAAAAAACCGGGGTGATTAATCCCGGTTTTTTATTTAAATTCGAAACTTATCTACTTAACCTTGATTTTTGAAGTGACCTTCCCTTTTTGAATTTTTGACAGGTCAAGCGGGATACCCTCCCACGCATGTTTAAGAACCATGAGCATATCTTCGTAATTAAGTTCCTCCGGATTGTAAACTATGGCGCCGTCATTGAGTGCGAGCCTTGCTATCTCCGGAAGTATCTTTTCAGGCACCATCATGTTGCCGTCCCTGTCGACGACCTCTTTTAAACATGTGGGATGCTTGCCGCCGGTAGCTTTCCTGAGTTCAGCATTAAGGTTTCGTATATAATCTATTGTTTTACGGGGCCTTGATTCCCTGGGCGTTTCATTATACACTTTCTCTCCTGCAAGCGGGAAAAGAAGTTCCGCAGTAAGATGCCCGGTTTTGTGCAGGTTGTATTCAAGACCGAAAGGCAGCAGTACACTCATACATGTGCCATGGGGAACATGGCATATGGCACCCACAGAATGTCCTATCGCATGAATCATTCCAACCATTGAATTGGAAAAACTCATACCAGCAAGCGCCGAACCATTGGCAAGCGCAAGCCTTGCATCATGGTCTCCCGGATTCTTTACGGCTTTTAATATATTCTCGCTGATAAGCCTTATAGCCACCATAGCCGTTGTATCACTAAGCGGATTCTTTGCAAGGCATGTATATCCCTCGAATGCATGGGTCATGGCATCCATTGCAGTGGGTGCTGTAAGGAATGCAGGTAATGTCCTAGTCATCCTTGAATCGAGAACAGCCATATCGGGAAGCAGGAAAAGCGACGGGAATAGCATTTTCACATCCTTTTCATGATCCGCGATAACTGCGACAAGGGTCATTTCGGACCCTGTCCCTGACGTGGTGGGAACAGCTATTAAAGGCTTCAGTCTTCTCTTTAGAGCTCCGAACCCTGTAAAATCCATAAGGTTGTCAGAATTTTCCGAAACAAGTATATTTGCTCCTTTGGCAGTATCAATCACCGATCCTCCGCCTACTGCAATTATTGAATCGCATTTTGACTTTTTATAAATCTGAGCTATTTCCTTTACATTTTTTACATCTGAATCCGCAGGCACATCGTCATAAATTGCACCTGCTTTATACTTTGTTCCCAGTGATTTTTTTACCGGTTCAACAAGTTTTGCCGCCATAACACCTTTATCTGTAATAATCATCGGCTTGACTGATTTAAGCTCAGCGAGCATGGCAGGAAGCTGGTCAAGTGAATGATGGCCTGAGACGATCTTGACTTTATTGCAAAATTCATAATATCCTGGTAATTGCATAATAATCTCCTTTAATTTTTCTGTCAGTTTGATTTAAAACGTGAATGTACGTATATAAATCAGCACCCTTCCAAGATATTTACGTACAGGATTCATCTCGGACCATTTGGGATATCTCTTCACTGCCAGCGATGTGATAATCTTCGGAAGCAGGTATGTCTCTACAATATTCAGAATGCGGACTACTGTACAAGTATCCGGCACATCACCAAGTACAGCGAGCCTGTTGTGACAGGATGCAACACATGTACTTTCCTGGAAAGTGAACATCAGGATCGCTCCATCCATGTTCTTAGCCTGCATATCAAGGGTGATTTTCTTCCCACCAGGTTTCCACCCCATGTACTTGACCTTGCCGTTTTTATCCTTACCCACTATCATTCCGGGACCTGCAGGGAGAACGTGGAGGTGAAGCATGAAGTCATCTCTGAGTGATGCAAACTCGCGTTTCACATCTTTATCAACCCTTGAAGCCGCCTGAATTGCCCTTCCGACAATCCAGAGCATTATTGCAACATATATTTTCTTGATAAGTTTTCCTTTAGGTTTTATTTCAGGAAATTTATTAATATCCATGATTATCTCACCTCCGCAGATTTTTTACCGTGGTACGCGTTTTGAAGTACCTTTAAAGCAGTCCCTTTGGGAAAAAGCGTTCCAGTACGTTCCTCCGCAGCTGCGGCAATTTTATTTATCATGTATTCAGGTATGTTCATCTCTTTGAGATTTCTCGGAATTTGCCTGTCAAGGTTATCAAGAAGTTTAAAAAGAGCATCAACACCGGCTTCAGGCCTGTCTTCTTCAGGTATACTGCAGTATTTATCTATACCAGCCAGTGGCAGAAAAAGCTCGCCCCGTACACCGCTTTTTATACTTGAGAGTTTGTAATCCAGCAGATACGCGAGCACTATACCAGCACATATACCGGCAGGGTTACCAGTCATCTTCTCAGCCTCAAAACCTATTGCCCTGGCAAGACCTTCAGGCGCATTCGAGTATACAATTCCCGAAATCGTCACACCGTTAATTAAAGCGGCTCTCTCTTTCTTTTTGCATTTACAGGCTGCAGTTGAATTTATTTTTTCACCGATAAGCGAAATTGAAGCAAAAGCAAACGAATCATTAATAACATTTGATACTGAAATATTGCAGGACTCAATTGCCTGTACAATACCCAGAAGACCGGCATTAACTGTTTGATGAACATCATTTTTCCCCATCATACGGGGATCGATTACTATAATATCAGGCATAAGGTCATGCGACCTGTAAATCCTCGCATCTAACATGGCTTCATTGGATGCTTCAGTTCCAGACGCATCGGATGTCGGGACAAGGATGAAAGGTCTCAGTTCCGCGCTTTTACTCATATCTGCATATTCCATCAGATTATTGCTTTTATTCGACACGAGTATGTTAAGCCCCTTTGCTACTGATGCGGGAGCGCTGCCGCCAAGCGCTATGATAGAATCACACCCCCTGTCCCTGTACAATGATGCAAGTTCCCTGACTTCTGATGTTGAAGGATAGCTGTTAACGCCGTCATACACTGCTCCTATCACCATGCCTGAATCATTGAAACTTGTTTTCAGGACTTTTACAAAACCCTGCTTAACTGACAGAGCATCTGTCACAACGAGAGGTTTGGTCGCGTTCATACTCCTGAGGTCAAAAGGAATATTTTCGAGCGCCTTTTTCCCCGAAGAGATTTTAGATTTATTAAAAAATTCAAAATATTCCGGTATATGCATGATTTAAACTCCTGCCGTTTTTGATATTTTTAGTTTATTGATTGTTCGCTTCTTGGGTATTCCGTTTTTATCGAATCCCCTTATAAAGTAGTACCTGTTAAGCATCTTCTCAAGGGGTATGGCTAATCCCTTATCATCGCATTTCCTTTGCTCATTGAGCAGCCTTGAAGGGAGTGTATCATCCTTCCGGGAAATTCCTTCTTCGGTATTCATGAGCCTTTCAAGTACATGAACCCTTTCACCTGCCCGCAGAAATGCGGTAATCCCCAGCCTGTACCCGGTTATTGAAGACCAGAACTCAGGCCACAAGCTTACATCAACAAGCCTGAGAGCAATTCCTGCCATATAATTCATGCAGAGTCTAAGCATGAACGTAGGCATAAGCTTCATCAAAAGTGTTTCCAACTCGTACGGGAAGGCAGTAAATGCGCATGTCTGCAACGAATTGATAGCACAGTTGATGTCCTCCTGGTATTTTATCAATGAGGCCTTACTGTTATAACCATACGGATCGATCAGGTTGAAATATACTTCAAGGGCAAAAGCAGTTGTGGAGAGATGGCATGCCCCCCTGTTTGCAACCGCGTATGAAAGCCCCTGGCCGAATGATCCCCTTGGATCGTATGCCGCCATTTCCATACCCTTAACCTGTATCGCAAAATCCTCGCCGCCGTATTTCTTTGAGCAGAAGCGGGAACCCATTGCAAGGTCTTTACCGATACCTTTTACATGTGCAATATCCATAAGAGTTTCTGAAACACCATCAGCTGAACCGAACCTGAGCCCGGACTTGAATAGACCCTTCTCTGAAGCCTCCATTGCCCATGCCAGTGTACCGCCTGCTGTGATTGTATCCATACCCATAAGTGAGCAGATTTCATTCCAGTCTGAAATCTTAACGGGATCGAATATTTCAAGATTTGAACCCATCAGGCCTACAGTTTCGTATTCAGGTATCTGCCTTATCTGGCCGCCGATATTTCCCTTGTGCCCGCAGAGTATAGTACATGGTTTACATGTGCTGTAAGAAGTCTTGAACTGTTCAGCCATTGTTTCACCTGAAATCTTATGAGCTTCACCATGAGTTCCTCCTGTAAAATTCCTTACCGGAAGGATGCCTCCTGCATTGTTAAGGTTTAAATTTGCATTTGTGCCATAGTTCCTGTATGTACCGGATGAAATGGGATTCTGATTAATATACTTTGTAGCTTTGGTTTTGGTTGCATCGAATTTCTTTTTGTTTACAGGTACAATTTTAAACTCTCCCCCTTTTGCAACAACTGCCTTAAGGTTCTTTGATCCCATTACTGCGCCCATACCACCTCTGCCAAGGAACCTGTGCCCCGATGCAACATTCGCAAAACTAACAAGATTTTCTCCTGCAGGGCCTATGGCAAGTGTACCCGCACCTTCTGATGAAATCGCCTCCTGTGCCTGGCGTGTATCCAGTCCCCAGAGCTTTTTGGCATCTTTAAACTGAGCACCCTTTGAATCTATATAGAGATAGACAGGTTTATCTGATCTACCTTTCAGGATTACACCATCCCAGCCTGAAGTCTTGAGAGCCATGCCGAAGGCGCCGCCGCATGAACATGATGTCATAATTCCTGTAAGCGGTGATTTGGTCACAGCAGCAAATCTGCCTGAACACGGTGCTCCTGTACCGATGAAAACCCCTGTCATAATCGCTATCATGTTATCCTTGCCAAGAGGATCAACACGAGGCGTCATTCTGTCATATAAAAGTTTAAGTCCGAGACCTTTACCTCCAAGGTAAAGCTTTAAGTCTTTGGAATCGACTTTGTATTCCGAAAAACTTTTTTTTGTAAGATCAATTTCTAGAATCCTGTTGCTTGTGCCGATGATTTCCTGCATCATTCTGCTCCTTTATCTTTATTAAATCGCAAGTATCGCTACTTAAAGCAGCATGGAACATCTCAACCGCCACCGGAGATCTTCAGGCATGAGACCTCGGCTTGTTGGTAAAACCTCTTCCAGACTGAAACATTGTGCCCGCAGCAGAAAAATACATAGCGCGAGAGCTTTTTAAATCCAGTCTTTCTGAGAATTTTCCTTAAAGATGTTCCCTTTTTAATGGTAACAATAATCCCGCTTTCAGGATTGTAATCATGGATTTTAAGCTCTTTTTCTATACCTGAATAAAGTTTTAATGTTATATTTATTTCGCTCATCAGATAAATCCCCATGAATACATCTGTTAACAGGATAATGAATTTCAGCATTAAAACTAAAAAAGTTCGTCCGAATTTATATATCCGGACTGTTTTTTTTATTATTTTAAAAAAACATATAAAAGTTTTCTAAAGATCCCTCGCAGCTTACCTCCCTGCGGCAAAGTATATGAAAACCATTATAAGCAATACTGATATAGATTCTTTTTTTATACACATTAACCGACAATAAAACAGAGAGGTTTAAAAATGTTCTTTATACACACACTTGAAGGTTTATACCGCGATTTAACACTTGAAGCTCTGATGCACAAAAAAGAGGTCGGGGGTGTATACAGCAACAGCCCATCAAGAAAAATCATCTTCGGGGATTCGGATATTGAGGGTAAAACATCTAAACAACGGCCGCTTACTTATGCTGAAAAGTCTTACAGAGAAGCCCTGAATATAAAGAATGAACTTGAACCCATATTTCACGCATACCAGATCATGAGTACACCCGTAAAAACGATCCTTCCAGATATGAAGATCACCGACGCCTGGAATCACTTTAAACATGAAAATGTTCGTCATATGCCCGTTGTATCCGGTGAAAAAAATATTGAAGGGATACTTTCTGACATAGATCTCCTCAAACGACTGATAATTACCGGCGAAAGAATTACTAACCAGACTGATGAAATAGTGAGTGATGTCATGGTAAGGGAAGTGGTCACTGCAAGCAGGGTCACAGACATACGCAGAATAGCCATGGTTATGTTCACCATGCACATAGGAACAATGCCTATACTCGATGACGACAAACACCTTGTTGGAATTATTACAAGGAGTGATATCCTGCATGCTCTGATAACTTACCCGCCGCTCAAGCTCTGGGGGTAAAAATAAATAAGCGGTTATTTTATTTTTGGCAGGTTTTTTTTTCTGAATTCAAGCGGTGAGATGCCGGTTAAACGTGTGAATGATTCATAAAAAGATGACTTGGAATTAAATCCAACCTCGTAAGCGATGAACAGGACCGTTTTGTCGGGGCTGTTGATAAGCAATTTCTTTGCTTCATTTATTCTGAATGAATTAACATATGCATTAAAATTCATGCTGAGCCTTTCATTGAGAAGCTGCGAGAGCTGGTGCTGTGTTATTTTAAGCAATGCAGCAGTGTCTCCCAGGGTCAGTTTGTCATTGTCCCATATTTTATCACTGCGCATCAGTTTTTCAAGCTGGTCCATTATCTCGTCAATATTAACTCCTTTAAGCAGCGACCTGGTATATATACCTTTTTTGACATTTTGAGTAAGCAGCTGCAGGAAATCCGGATTACGAGCTCCCGTAAGATAAAGAATAATAATACAGATTGAAGTGCTGATACCGCAGTACATTATAAACTCGCTCCTCCCGAATATGTAACCCGGCACAGCCATTAAAGAAGAGCCTGCTGAGAGCAATGAAAAAAGAAATGTAGCATAGATGATGCTTTTATCACCATCACCCCGAAAAGCGGGAACAAGAAGAATTATTAACCAGAGAGCATAAACAATAATCTGGACTATAGCACCGACAGCAAGAATCCTGAAAATGATAACGGGTAAAGGATTCATTCCGTTGAAAAACTGGTTAACGAATAATAATTTGAATTCCATGTCCTGCAGAAACAGGTATGTATCAAAAACAAAAGATATTATGGCAGGAATAAAATAAAGATAAAACCTCCGCGGGAATCCCCTGTCGGGCATCGACACTGCATAAAGCGCATAATAAAGTACGGGGCAGAAAATATAAAATATTGTCGTATGGTATGAAATAAGATAAGGATTAGTTTTTACCTCACCGGATACAATCGCATAAAACTGGAGAAGGATAGTCCCTATGAGAACAAAAAGCAGGAAGAGATTATAATTCTCCATTTTCCGGTTTTTTAAAACAAGCTGAGCTGCCGCAGACATAAGACAGAAGAAAGCGGCAAACCTCATCAGGTCCAGAGCAGTCATTTACACCCCGCTAATAGTTATTACTCAGCTTTGTGTAACATGAAGCCATTCCATCCTTCAAGCTTTTTATGTTTAAGAATGATTAAATTATTCTGCATTATCAGGCGTCTGGCAAGAGACGTCCACTTCGCACTAATACCGGATATTATCATCACACCCCCCATTGCAAGAGCCCCTGCTAATGAACTGATGTTATCCTCCAGCAAACCGGTAAGAAGATTTGCAGTTACTACATCATATTTTTTATTAAAACTGAAATTATATATATCACCGACAAATGGTTTTAATCCGGTTATTCCATTTAACTGCAGGTTTTTTTCTACCATCTTTACTGAGAGTTCATCAATATCAAAGAGTTCGATCATTCTTATACCCAGGATATATGCCTCGATAGCAAGAAGACCTGAACCGGTGCCCACATCTATCATTGCGAGATTCCAGGGATTTGCCTGTTCTAACAGATAATCCTGGAGCAGACATGCACAGAGCCTTGTGGTTGGGTGGTGCCCGTCGCCAAAAGAATCTCTTGGATCGATTGTTATAATATGAGTGTATTCTTTACCGGGAAGCGGGCTTCCTGCTGCTGCAGCGTAAAGGTTATCCGTGAGTTCATGACCGGTAAAATTTTCAGCCCATGCATGCATCCATGTGGATTCGTTGACAACACTAACTGATAATGGAACCAGGCCATCTAATACACCAGGTAATACAGTCGATTCGGTGAATACGTGAAGCATATTGATATTGCCGGTGTTTTCAATGAAATAAGATGTAATACCTGCTGAAGCAAGATTCCGGGTCAGTGATTTTTCCTGTTTTTTACTGATACAGAAGGATATCTTATACATGTAATCTCACTACTGTCCCATACATTTTAGAACCCCAAATCCAGTTGAACGTCAAGCTGTT